>NZ_JBAVFV010000012.1:0-334058 GCF_049684335.1 Trichococcus sp. | reverse complement strand
CCAATGTCATTAACTTAAGCAACTTGACAACTATAAAAAAAGCGAGAATGCATTCAAATTATGCATCCTCGCTTTTTTTTATGATGAGATGATGATTTCCATTCCTCCTCTTTCTATTTCCCGTTATACTTAATGTAAAGAGGATGATTCATGTATCAAAAGGAGGGTTCAAAAATGACGGTCCAACTGACGGTATTTCAGGAATTTATTGAAGAAGCCCAAACTATTTATCTGGAAGATATCCGCGAAGGGAACCCACAAGCTTTTACCCGAAAAAGGAAAACGACCCCGCTCACTTTGATGCTTCAAATGTTTGCGCAAAAGGGGAACTCCCAATTTTGTGAACTCTTAAATTTCTACGATAATCGGAGGAAACCGCTCGACATTTCGACCGTCGCTTTTTATAAGGCCCGAATGAAATATAACCCCAAAGCTATCCGGTTGATGATGACTGACTACATGTCCATGATTTATGAAGAAAACGATGACCAATTGGTCAAGCTGAACGGCTACATTGTGACCGCGATAGACGGCTCTGACATCATCCTGCCCTCCACGGAGGAAAACGCCAAGAAATATGGTGTGGCTCCTAACCCCAAGGCATCTGCCAATCCGGTGATGGCCTCCGTCTCCCTGCTTTATGATTGTATCAACAAATTGGTGATTGACACGTTTGTCGGTCCGTACAAGAGCAGCGAGCGCGATTCGGCTTCGCAACATCTTCACGTATTGAAAGAAACGCTGCGGCAGCCGACCATTACCGTGTTTGATCGCGGCTATTTTTCGTTGCGTCTGGTCCATCAACTGATTCAGGACGGGCAGAAATTTGTGATGAGAATGGATCACCAGAAATTAAAACGCTATTCCAGTCAGCTGTCTGTCGGGCAAGATAAAACCTTTGAAGTCACCTTTGACAGATCCCAGACAGACGACTACCGGAATGACCGAATTTTCCGGGCGACCTTGATGAGCACGGTTTATCCCTTGCGGTTTATAAAAATTCCACTTCACAAGCAGGATAGCGAGAAGATAGAGGACGAAGTCCTTTTGACGAATCTAACACCCGCAGAATTTTCATCCGACGACTTGAATGAAGTGTACCGATTGAGATGGGGAATCGAAACTGCCTACAACGTACTGAAAAACCGGATGAAGTTAGAGGAGTTCAGTGGCATTCGGGAACGGCTGATTCTTCAGGACATTTATTGTAGTGTTTGGTTGTACAACCTGACAATGCTTCATTTAATCGAAGTGAGCGAAACAAGAACAATCCCCCAAGAGCGTTATAAATATGAAATGAAGCAAAATCTCAGCATCGCTATCGGAATCGTGAAAACCTATTTCATACGATCGTTCATGAGTGAAACACACGAACAACGGAGAGAAAGTTTTGAACAAATGAGTGCGCTGCTTACCAAGCACCTTGTCCCCGTCCGCCCACATAGGGCGGCCAGAAGGAAGACCCCGGTGAACAAATCCAGACGATCTTATCGTTACACATATTAACTTGGATTCCCTATAAAATTACAACGGGGATCATTTAAAGCTTGATAAATCAATGTTTTCCTGTTTAACCGCGTTATAATAATCCGGGAATGAAGTTATTAGGGCAACTTTCTTCATGGAGTTGCCTTGCTTCGTCGTGCTTTCGATTGTCAGAAAAGAAAGAGACAGTGGAAATGGGAGATAAATCCTCTCATTTCCACTGTCTCTTATTTGTCAATACCCTTAAGTTAATGACATTGCGAAAATGGGATGCTGCAGCAAATCAAGTCAGTTGGTTCAAGTAGTCATAACGTTCGAAGACGTCGGATTCGGTGATACCTACAAGCACGATGTCTTTATCCACAATATAATCGCCCGAGAAGGATACGTTCAGATGCTCTCCACGGTGTTGGCGAAGTCCGATGATATTGATATCGTATTTGTTGCGCAGATCCAAATCACCCAGTGTTCTGCCCACCCATTTTGCTGGAGGGTAGAATTCGATGATGGAGGTCTGTTCGTCCAAGTTCACCACGTCTTCAATGTTTGTGCGCAGGATATTTTTAGCGACGCGCATCCCGGTTTCCTTTTCAGGCAGGATGACCGTGTCGGCGCCGATCGCCTCCAAAACTTCACGATAATTTTTATTTTTGGCCTTTGCGATGATATGCTTGATGCCAAGCTTTTTGCAGTTCATGACGGCCAGCACACTTGCTTCCAATACTGTACCGGTAGCGATCACAACTACATCGCAGTCGGAGAGTCCGATCGATTCCAACAAGGCCAAATCCGTTACGTCTCCGATGATTCCTTTTGTGATGAATGGTTCCAAACGGTTTACGTTCTCAGGATCCTTATCGACGGCGATAACATCCGCATCGAATTCGCTCAGTGTTTTTGCGATTGTCGATCCGAAAATACCAAGACCCAAAATTCCAACCAATTTACTCATATTAATATACGCTCCTCTTTGCTATTATCCAATCAGGATATTTCCTTTAGAATATTCAACATCTTGAACCTTTTGCGTACGTTTTGCCAAACTGTCCAACAGCGTGATCGGGCCAATACGACCGGCGAACATCAAAAACATAAGGACCGCTTGACTCAGGCGACCTAATGTAGGCGTCAGGTTTGCGCTGACTCCAACTGTCGCAAGCGCTGAAATGGCTTCAAAAAGAATGTAAATGAAATCCACCTCAGGATTCAGGATACTCAACAGGCTAGTACCGAGAATCAATGTTCCCAAAAGTGCCAGAAAGATTGCGAAAGCCTGACGGACTTGTTGGCGACTGATCGTGTGGTTCGCGATATTCACATTGCTCTGCCCGCGCAACTCATTGTAGAGCGTAAGGAAGATGATTGCGAATGTCGTAGTTTTCAGACCGCCCGCGGTACCCCCTGGAGAACCACCTACAAACATAGTAATTACAAACCAGAAGAGTGTAAATGGATAAACGGTTGTGTAGTCGATAGTCGCGAATCCAGCAGTACGCATGGTGACGGTCTGGAAATAACCAGCCAAGAGTTTCTGAGGGAAAGTGAACGTCCCAATCGAGTTCGGGTTATTGTATTCAATAGCGACGAAAAATACGATCCCGACAAAAATGACGATCAGAGTGACACCAATGGCCAAGCGGCTGTGCAAGGACAGACCGCGGAAAAATACTTTCAGACTAGGTCTGCATTTTTTGCCCATGTAGCATTTCACGCTTTTTGATACATCGAACCAGACCGAGAAACCGATACCGCCCAAAATGATGAGCGAGGTGATGGCAAAATTCACCAGCGGATCATGGACGTAAGCAACCAGACTGACGTTTCCCAACGTATCGAATCCGGCATTACAGAATGCGGAAATTGTCAAGAACAGGGAAGTGAACAATCCGGATGGCCAGCCCAGTTCCGGCACAAAGCGGATAGAAAGCAGAAGGAAACCGGTCCCTTCGATGACGGCGGTATATTTCAGGATATCTGAAAGATATTCCCTGAATCCACGCGCATCGCCACGATTGATACCTTCTTGGACGGCCAAGCGGTTCCGCAGGCCCATCCTTCCTCTCAGACGCGTGATGACGGAAGCAATCAGGGTCATTAATCCCAAGCCTCCGATCTGCATCAGGACCATCCCAACAATCTGGCCGAAGATGGTATAGGAATCATGGACTGATTCGGTGAATAGCCCGGTCACGCATACCATAGAAACTGCCGTGAATAGGTTATCAAGATAAGTCGCATTTGATGTGGGTAATTGGCTGATAGGCAATGTCAATAACAGAGAGCCCGTAAAGATGACAAAGGCGAAGCTCGTTGCGATCTTTTGCGAAATAGACCAACCCGAAAATTTCTTTAACACAATGGTTCCAATTCTCCTCTCAAATAGCATGCGAATAGGATTTGTAACTTCATTATAATGCTACTGCATGATTAAGCAACTCAAAAGCATAAGAGTATCTTAAATCATTTACAGAAAAAAGCAACTGGTTTTCACGCCTTTTTCAGACGAAAATTGCACTTTCCTTCATATTATAATAAGACTGTACAACCATGTTGGTTAATAAAAAGACAAACGCAAAATCATAGACATGTTTTTATCAAAAAACTGTCAAAAAAAAGACGGTTGCGAAATCGCACTTGTTCCCATAGGATAGTAGATGAGAACAAAAAGGAGCGAAAAGCAATGAACATAAAAATCATCACGGTCGGAAAACTGAAGGAGAAGTATCTGAAGGAGGGCATCGCAGAATATACGAAGCGGCTGGGCAGCTATTGCAAGCTGCAGATCATAGAGGTCGGAGACGAAAAAGCGCCCGAAAACCTGAGCGATAAAGAGATGGAAATGATCAAGGATAAAGAGGGCGAAAAGATCCTCGCCAAAATCCCGGAACAGAGCTACGTTTTCGCGATGGCGATCCAAGGAAAACAATACGATTCGGTGGAATTCGCCAACGAAATCGACAAACTCGGCACCTCAGGCAAAAGCGACATCGTCTTCATCATCGGCGGCTCGCTCGGCCTCAGCCAAGCCGTCCTGTCCCGCGCCAACCAACACATCTCCTTCGGCAAACTGACCTACCCGCACCAACTCATGCGCCTCGTGCTTGTCGAACAGATCTACCGCGCTTTCCGGATTATCCATGGGCATGCGTACCATAAATGAGGTCATTTTTTTGAAGGAAATGGCGGTTTGACGGCATTCCTGAGTGAGCTACAGAAATGGCTAAAAAAAGAGAATAGAACCGAAAAAGCGGAAAGCCTATGACGACGGGCTTTCCGCTTAATTTTTGCTTTCCGGATCATCTAAGGCTGTAACACGTATGTAATGTTTGTAGAGGGGGATTTTTTTACACCATAAAATGCGCGCTGTATAATGAACGTGTGAAGCAGTGTTCGTTTCTATTATGAGTCAACTGGCATATAAGAACTGGATTAATGGCAGGTACTAAGCAAAGAGTTTCGGAAGAGGGGAGTAAAAATGAAAGCATTAAAGAATCTTGGAATTGATAAGCTTTTGGAAAATGCACTTAAGAAGAAAGATTTTGCTGAAGGTTTTACTATCGGTCGTGCTATTGGTTTGGTTCAAGGTGCAAATGCTCTTGCGGATAAAATATCTCCTATTGTAGCAAAATTACTCAGAAACGGATCTCCTGAAGGTGGACAACTTATGAATATAATTAAAGAAGTAAGAAAATTAGGAAAATAACTTTAATAACTTTCCAGTAAAAAATTTAGCGCTAAGTTATTAATAAACCGCTTTATAAATATATATTATATCCATGAACCATCAGACAATTAAGAAGGCCAAGATTCCCTATGCGGATCTTGGTCTTTTCTTTTTGTCTGAAATTAAAAGGGAAGAGGAATGAACTATGTTTGAATCAAAAAATAATCGCTACGTAACCAGAAGTGTGAATGATTCAGTACCAATAGAAATACAATTTTTTCTGTGATCCTTAATAGACGAGCAAGTACAGAAAGGAAATACATTGGACTATTTTCAAAAATTTGAGTTGAAGGCAATCGAAGCAGGTCAGGAGATACTGCATAGTCAAGAGGTTCCGCAGTGGAGTCAAATAACAATAATGGCGATTCCGAGTGAATGCTGCATCACTAAAACCATCTGGGTAATCGACAGCTATGATTACCAAACAATGCTCTTTCCAGAAGACTACTAATCAGAAAAGGGGAATTCAAAATGAAAAATGAATACACTAACCAAACGAAACCACACACGATTGAAGAACTAGCCCTTACAGCAGCCAAACGGGTGGATATCGTGAAAATCCAGATGGTGAAAGACAAATCCTTACTGTACAAGTACCGTGCCATCAGCTGCCCGAACGATGCCTACCAATTGATGCGCCAGTTTTTGGGGGATGTAGATCGTGAATACCTGATTGTGCTGTGTTTGAATACTAAAAACGAGCCTACAAACATAAATTGCTGTCATATCGGTAGTATCAACTCATCCATTGCGCATCCACGCGAAATATTTAAGACGGCTATACTCTCCAATTCAGCCCGCATCATGGTAGGTCACACGCATCCAAGCGGGAATCCGGAACCATCTGAAGCCGATCTTGTAATGACAGCAAGACTAACTGATGCAGGGGAGCTGTTGGGTATAGATGTGCTGGACCACATCATATTGGGCGATGATGATTTCGTATCGTTGAAAACTGGCGGGTACATGTAAATATGGTCGGTGATGAAAAATTCCGATAGAAACATTCTTATTTTTGCAAAGACATTGTGAGCCTTGCTTGAGGACTGCGTGTCTGACGGTAAGTGAAAGGGGAGATAAGTCATGGACAAACTACAGTATGTAATGGATCTGATGCACAGGGATTTTGGTTGTTCCACAAACAGCGTTGATTACGCTGCTGAGAGCGTTCTGCTGTTCAGCGATGAACTTGATACGAATCTTTTGCCGGATTTTTTCGATGAAATCAATACCGAAAAGGAAGTTCTTGTACATTACTACGCCGTCGACGAATATATTGTGTACATCATTACTGATGCAACTAACGGAGAATGGAAGCTGCTGGGTGTGCTCAAAGATAATAAGCTTACTTTTCATAAAGCGTTTGTTTAAAGGAGGAGAAGCAGCGTGGATAGCGATTTGCTGCTCGTAGTATTGGAAGGGTTAAAAGTCATCGCCAATCTACTCAAGGCTGATAGCGGAAAGGACTGAAAAGATGGGATTGCTTTTTAGAATTGTTGTTTCAGTTTCAATAATTGTCATAGAAGAAGTAATAAAAGGAAAGAAGGTGGTTTGATGGTTAAGCAGATTTCGGCTGCAATAAAAGTAGAGGTGACTGAATCAGATGATGCTAAACATCGCTATGTCCTTTACAAGGAATGGGACAAGGATAAACCAACGTGTACCATAATAACTCTATATCCCGGTTCAGCTGAACTTGTGATTACTGATACAACACAAATGTTAATCACGAATCATTTGTATAAAATGGGATACGGATCTTTTTACTCTGTCAACCTATTTTCGAAGGTGGGTATCTCAGCTAGAGGGATGAAAGCATTTGCGAATGCAACCAATAAAACGAACGATGACACTATTTTGGATTGTGTAGGGAAAAGCAAAACGGTAATCTTCGGATGGGGAAGCTTGCCGGATAAAAATAAGGTTGTGAAGCAACGTGTGGAGAGACTGATTTCTAAATTAGATCAGTCTCCCGCGATGTGCGTTTACATAGGGGATGAAGACGTTGGGAAAATGTGCCATCCGTTGTCTCCGAATGTCAGGAAATCGTGGAACATATTCCCAATAAATTAAGGATACCCAATACAAGTAAGTAAATCGAGTGTAAATCATTAATTAAGGAAGAATCGATGTACTAACTGCAAAATCCTTGTATAATAAGTTTATATTATTGTGCAAGGATGTGGGTTTAAAATGAAGATAATTGATTTGTATGATTTTTCACTGTATTTAAGACCTAAGAATGAACCTGGAGAAAATAAGCGAATGTTACGTTTGGGTTCTGAAATGAGAGAAAATAATGTAAAATATATGCACAGATTACTACTGGATGCTGTAACGCTCGTCTCTTGTACTCCTACAGGGAAAAGTATGATAGATGAGGAAGAAGATTATATATGGCGATCATTAGGACCGATATGGATTAGGCAGATGGAAGATGGAAATTCATACCGAAGTGCAGGTTTTGACGATAAGGTGTTTTCTGATTATCGGCATAGGGCAATTCATTCCAGACCACTAGCTATTGCTATACTGATTCTTATGTCATATCATCCGATGTATGCCTATCAAAAAAACAATGCTAATAAGGAGAAACTTACATATACAAGTTTGTTGAGCGATTTACTGAAAATACTTGGACGAGATAAGCAAGTTAATGTGGCAAATCATGATAAAGTAGCTGTCATCAACCAAACTCCACTGCAAGTATTATCAGACTTTCTATTTTTTTGTGTGTTACAAAACACTTTGAAGTGTTTAAGAGAAAGTGCTGGAAAAGAAAATTTCGGTGCATTAATCAATAATTTGGTGGGCAATATCAAAGTGTATCATTTAAATTTTGTGGGCCATTTTGAAATTGAAAGCTCTCTATTACTATCTAATTTTCTAGATGATATAGAGAGCCACAACTTCGAAGGGACAGATTGGAAGAAGACTAGGAAAAAAAGGTATGAAATGCTCAGCCAATTACTTAGAGATCTAACTTTAGAAGATCTTGAAAAAATAGAGGGTGTTTTCAATGAACTTTTTCGATTCAATGCAAGTCCGACATTGGAAATGGAACTGAAGAATGAAATGATTAATTTATCTAGTTTTATTCCAGATCTAGATAAAGATAGACTTGATAAGGAATTGAATCCTCTCAAGAATATTTCAAATTATATGCATATAGTAGCTGGAGGCAATAAAAGTGATAAAAGTTTAGCTGAATTCATTGCTGAGACTTTTTGGAGATAAAATATAATCACCTTTACGATCCTTACATAAAATGGTTGTATTCGTAAAAAAATAAAATTATTAAAAGAGCAAAAATAATTCAGTTCTTTTTCGTAATATTTATCGTTTGTAAAGTGAACGAATTCAATATGAAACCAAAACCGTTTGTCGATTTTTCTATATAATGAAGAAAAAAAAGAATTTTTATTTTTTTGTTTGTAACTATATTTAGTTCTTTTGTGGATATTACCTTCTACAGATCGCAAAGAAGCTTGCTACAGGTAGCACGCTTCTTTGCGCTTTTTTGTTTTGTCTATTTTTTCCTTATAACTTATAACATTTAAAGTTGTTACGGTGAATACTAAATCCTAGAAATCAAATATTATTAAGGCAAGCTAAACCGCTGGCCAGTGTGAGCTTAGTAGAAACCGTCACTTTAGGCACATAAGCAGGAGGAAAACAACTATGACAACAATTAATATTAAACAACTTACAGGCGGCAACGCTCGGATGCACGCTATCGCTAAAGTATTGGAAGTAAAAGAGTCGGACAACGCTAACCAAAATCTGATCATCACCTTCCAAATTGAAGAACGATTGTCATCATACGTGATTTCAGGTCTGGATTCACTATACCAAGCATACTTCCCTGGTATAACATCTGTAGCGAGAACGCCATACAACTATGATCGATTAATTGAATCGCTGGGTGATGGAATTCGCATTGCGAATGATGGCTCTATCGATCTCCGTCAAATAATCGGCAGAACGTTTATCATTACGATAGTGGAGCAAACATCTCCCAATGGTGATTACACATTCAAAAATTTGTGGAATCTAATTGAATATCCGGTGCAAGATGATCCATATTCTTGGCCATCTTCTGATGGTGGCGTTAATTTTGATGAGTCCTTATACCACTTAGAGCCACACACTGAACGCGAAGAATTTGAGCTGCCGGATATGGGGTATGGGGAATCTTTTAATGGATAGAGATGAGTTGACGCCTACACCTACGCATAATTCTTCAAGGCTGTTGTTCGGACGATTTTGCATCGACAGAGAAGAAGGAATCTTGGTTCGCGGTAAAGAAACCGATAAATACATGAAAATAGCCGATTTTGCACGGGTAAAAAGCATTCGGGTTGACCGAACTACTGGGGTTGAATCCCTCGAGCTGGAATACCGAAGAGTTAGTACGCAGAAAACTGAAACGCAGTGGATTTCTAGTGATCAGCTAACAAGCCAGAGAAGCGAACAACTTATACAGTATGGTCTCGATATAACAATGGCCAATAAGCGTCAAGTTACGGAAGCTCTGTTGGCAAGTAGAGCGCATGCTCAGGTGGAAAACGTTTTTAATCAGTTTGGGTGGGGGAGAACTGGCGACGAGCCGGTTTTCTTCCATGCCAAAGCAATCCCAGAAAGAGGATACGCTTTGTCAGAAAGTGCAAAGTTAAATGTATTTCCAAAAGGGTCTCTGAAAGCGTGGCTGAACATGTACCGCACACATATTCAAGGACACATTCCATTGGAATTGGCAGTTGTGCTTGGGTGTACAGCCCCCATTGTCGCATATCTCGAGTCGAAACATACTGACTTAAAGACCCTTTTCATTGCTTTAAACGGACAATCCTCAAGCGGAAAAACGACGGCGGCCATGTTGGCATTAAGTGTTGCGGGTGCACCGAGCTCCACGAATAAGGGGTTGCTCAAATCTTGGAATGCGACCATCAACTCCATGATGAGCGCTTTGGATGGCGTAAACGGCATCCCGATCTGCTTCGACGAGCTTTCTCAGTCGCGGACTGTTGACTTAACGGCGTTGTTGTATTCTTTAGCAGAAGGCAAGCAGAAGGATCGGTCCACAAAAGATGGTGGTTTACGCGAAAGTGCACATTGGTCAACGGTCATTCTATCAACAGGCGAGTTGTCGATCTTCAATAGGCTGGCAAATAACCTCGGACTCCGAGTAAGGATCTTAGAGTTCTCCCACGTTCAATGGACCAGAGATGCAGCACAATCGGAGAACATCAAAAGCGCTATTTCAAGCCATTACGGGAATCTACTGCCCCATTTTGTTACTCGCCTGTTCGAAGTAGGGCTTCATTCAATTGATGAAGAGTTTGAACGTCAACGGAAATTGTTGCTCGAACAAATGCCTGCTTCAGATACGACGCGTCGGGTTTCAATAAAACTTGCAGCTATAATGGCTACTGCAGCGTTGTTAGTAGCTCATACTGGAATTGAAATCAATGTCGATGCTCTCCGAGTGATGTTGCTTGATAACGACAAGGACAATTTCGATGATCGCGATCATGGTACAAAAGCTTTCGATGATGTGTTGCAATATTTGGTTGAGCATCAGGCGAAACTTGTCCGGGATAATCAGGGACGTATACCTTACGAAGTGATAGGGCTAATTTCGACGAAGCGATCAGCTAATTTTGAAACTGAAATCGTTGTTTCCATACTGAAATCACACTTCGAGCCCATGATGACAGAGCTTAAATACCAGGATGCTAAAGTAATTCTGAAAGATTGGGCAAAAAAGGGTCTGCTCGTTACCGAGTCAGGAAGGCAAACGGTGAGAAAAAATCTGGATGTTGAAGGGAACGGCAGGAAGAAAACCCCGCTGTACAGCATAGTCGTTCCTCGAGAGTACCATCATCTTTTCGTAGATACCCCATCTCTGATGCTTCCATCGACGGGAATATCTTACTCCTTTAGGCCAGATGATTTTTCCGAGGAAGAACACTGTGTAGGCAATCCCGCCGATGAGATCGAATAAATACGTAATGAAGGAGAAGAGGACAATGACTGAAGACGTGGATGTGTTTGTTGATGTCGTAGCGGAGCAATTACTTGCTCTTTGGCATCATTTGGACCATGTAGAAGAAATGAAGATGTAGCAGCTAATGGTTTGATTTCAATTGAAGGAGAGTGATGGATGCCCCGCTAGTAAGTAGCGAGGGCATCTTATACTATGAAAAGTAAAGCAATCGGATATGTAAGGCAATCAACCACGAAACAAGCTAGTCTTGCTTGGCAGGAAGACATCATCCGCAGTGAAGCCGACAAACGAAGCCACCGATTGGAACGCATTTTTTACGATAAGGCGAGCGGGGGGAATAGTGAGCGTATGGGCTTTTCTTTAATGAAAGAATGCATTGCAACCAAAGCGGTTGATTTTTTGTACGTGTGGCGTCTAGACCGAATCAGTCGAAACGTTTCTGATTTGCTGGACCTGTACGATTTCTGCATCCAGTACAATGTAACCATCATCAGCATTTCCGATCCGATCACTGCAACAGGTGATTCCATGGCCAGATTTCAGATTTCTGTGGTGGGCAGTGTCGCGCAACTCCAAAGGGAACTGATTTCGGAGAATCAGCGAATTGGGCTCCGAAAAAAACATGAAATGGGTTTCCATTTGTCAGCGCGTGTTCCTTTTGGCTACCGATACTATACGAAGGATAAGATAATGATCCTAGATGATGAAGCTGAAACGGTTAGAACGGTCTACGATCTGTACATAAATGGCAACGGCTATAAAAAAATTTGCTCCCGGCTCTCTTCAAAAGGAGTATTGTCTCGTGGTAACCCATTCAAGGTGCACAATGTAAGGAATATCCTCACGAATCCGTTCTACTCTGGTTACATCGAAAATGAATTTGGTCGAGTGCAGGGAAGCCATCCCCCGATTGTAACATCGGAGATGCAGGATGCTGTTCAACAAATTCAGAAATCTAGGCGTGTGGTGAAGAAAGATTTTCGGCGGAATCTGCTGCAAAAGAAAATTAAATGCCCCTATTGCGGTAACAACCTTTCCATCCACATCGTGAGCCCCAACCAAAAAAGTAGGAGATACAAAAAGTTGTACTACTACGGCTGCTCCTCAAATAGCTCAAACGGAAAAGTTGGCTGTGAGGGAATCCATCTGAGAGCTGAGAAGACAGAACTACAGGTAGTGACTGCAGTAGCGGCCTTTTTAAACGATAAAGAACGATTAGAGCGGATTCAAAGTAAGCTACAACAAAAATTCGCAGAAAAAAAAGAAAAACACGCCAAAAAATTAGGAAGTATCGAGAGCCGAAAACAGACAGCATTGGAGGCTTTTGAAAGAGGCACGTTTTCAGCTAAACAACTAGCGGATGAGTTGAAGCGGTTAAACCAGTACAAATCAGAGGATGAAGCTGTCCAGCCGAAAGATGAGGTTCCTGATACGGTCCACTTAAAAGAGTTGACCGAACGAATAGTGAACTTGGGAATTGTACAACAGATGCCGACTGTGCAACAATACCAGTTTTTTCAGGAAGTCATTGATCGGATTGAAATAGACAACCAAAAGAGAGTACTTGGCATTTACCTAAAAGGATGGAAGACAAACATTTTGTAAGAAAAAGGAGTGAGGGCATGGAACAACTACTGATGAACAGTACACCTTCGCAAACGTTCCGGAAGAAGCGCTGTGTAGGGTACGCGCGTGTTAGTACGCAGGAGCAAGCGGAAGAAGGCTACTCCATTGATGCACAAATCCAAACGATTCAAGAGTACTGCCAACGAGAGAACATGGAATGCGTTGGAGTGTATGTCGATCGAGGCAAGAGTGGGAAGAACATTAAAGGGCGTCCGGAGATGCAGCAACTTCTTCAAGATGCCGAGAATGGAGACTTCGAGGCCGTGGTCGTGTGGAAGATAAGCCGAGTTGCCCGAAACCTGATGAATCTGTTGGAAATCGTGAACGTCTTACAGAAACAAGACATTGCTTTTTACAGCATAAGCGAGAAGTTTCAGGTGGATACGACCACTGGACGCTTCATGTTGCAGATAATGGCATCCGTGAACGAATTGGAACGCAACCAGATTGCGGAGAACGTGAAGCTCGGCATGACCAAAAGGGCTTTCGATGGCGGTTGGAATGGTGGCCGAATCTTGGGGTACGATAACGTAGAAAACGAAAACGGCAAAAAAGTTCTTCAAGTTAACAAGGAAGAGGCTAACCTGATCCGCTTGATTTTTCAAGAGGCGGCTACTGGAAAGGGGTACCGGGCAATAGCAAACAGCTTCAATCGGTCAGGGTACAAGACCAAACAAGGGAACCCGTTTAGTACGATTGCGGTCAAAGACATTCTTTACAACCAGACCTACATAGGCAAAATCCAATACAATAAATACGAAAAGTGGGCGGACAAACGTAGGAAGGGGCTCAGTGAGAATGCTTTCGTTGTCGAGGGACAGCATGAAGCCATTGTGGATGAGGCGCTGTGGCAAAAGGTTCAGCTGAAGTTGAAGGCCAGCAGTAAGCATCCCTCTTGGAACAAAACTGGCACCAGTGTTCTGACAGGGCTGATTCGATGTCCTGAATGCGGCTCTTCGATGGTGATAAACAATGTCTACAACAAGTTGAAGGATGGAACAAAGAAAAAGATCCGATACTACAGCTGCAGCCAGTTCCGCAACAAAGGAGCCTCTGTGTGCCATGCTAATAGCATCCAAGCTGAGCTAGCCGAAAGAAAGGTCGCCGAAAAGCTAAAGGAAGTTGTGGCACAACCCGAAGTCTTGAAAAAAGTAGTGGAACGAATGAACCAACAGCTGAAGGATCGAGAAAAACCTGTAAAAACGGAATTGGACCGGATCAAGGTGGAAATCGCACAAAAAGGAAGTAGTACCGAGAAGCTTTTGGATTTGATGCTTGAAGCGCCTGAAATAGCGACGGATCTGAATAAGCGGATCAAACAACTGGAACAAGAGAAGCAGACACTTGTGCAAAAGGAACGGCAACTGCACAGGGAGCTAAGTAGGGATGCCCAAAGTGTCTCCTTGGAAGAAGCGAAAAGAACACTTGAGCACCTCGGTAGAAGCATTGACGGCAAACAAAACAAAGAACTGAAAGAAATCTACAAAGTGTTCATCGAAAAGATTACGTTCGATAAGAATAGTAAAGAAGTGACGCTCCATCTGGTGTTTAGCCAGGACTTCGTCAGAAAACTGAATCACGCCACTGAAAAAGAGTCATCGCCTTCCGAAGGTGATGGCTCTTTTGTTTTGGCTCAGGAGTTTTGTCTGATACTGTGAAGGCATGGAGAACCTACGACAATCGGGAGTTGCTGAATGTCCAGTCTTTCCGATCTGGCTGGCCGTAGGACTTTGCTTTCCCACTTGACTTAGTCGCAGGTGATACCCAGATGGTGGTGAGGAAACCCTAGCTCTTCAGCCTCTCCTGAATGAGGAAATCCCTTAGCTTCCCAGCCGCCCCCAAGCGTGCGGGAAGCAAACGGGGATGACAAGATTCAATAAAGATAAGTAACTAACACATATAAACTATAATAATCCCGTTTTCCCATAAAATTAATGTTAGTTTTACAAAAGAGCATACCGCCAAGGCAAATGAAAAGAGCAGCTCTAACCGCTAAAATTAACGGGAAAACGGGGAATTCGCTATAGATAAGGAAAGCGTGCGGGCTAGGAGACCGGGCACAGGGGACGGAAAAGGGCAGTTGATTTCGAAATACAAAGGAATCAAACCACCGGAAGGGTCCTATTTTTTTTTGTTCCAGTAGATTCGGCATCAGAACACGCCTTGGGGCAAGAATTACATTGAATAACTGACGGAATATTGAGATAATGAAAAAAAGACAATCAGGCGACATTGCGTACCGGAGGAGAAGGGATAGAATGGGCTATCAGAGTGAATCAGCATTAGAAAATAAACTAATCGAACAACTAGTCTCGAAGGGCTACCAATGGGTTCCGGAAGTGAAAAGCGAAGCAACGATGATTGCGAACTTCCGCACCATTCTAGAAACACGAAACAGCGCCAACATAGGGGATGAACCCCTGACTGATAAAGAATTCGACCGTCTAATGACACAAATCAACGGCAAAAGCATCTTCGACAGTGCCAAAATCCTGCGGGACAAAGTACTTCTCAAGCGCGACAACGGCAAGAACCTCTACCTGGAGCTCTTCAACACGAAGGAATGGTGCAAGAACACTTTCCAGATCACCAATCAAATCAGCATGGAGGGGAAATACGCCAACCGCTACGATGTGACTATCCTGATCAACGGTCTGCCGCTCGTGCAAGTAGAACTGAAACGAAGCGGCGTAGACATGACGGAAGCATTCAACCAAATCATGCGCTACCGGAAACATACTTACACCGGACTTTTCCGCTACATCCAAGTTTTCGTCATCAGCAACAGTCAGGAAACCCGCTACTTCTCCAACAGTGACGGGGAAATCCTGAAGAGTCAGATGTTCTACTGGTCCGATGTGGACAACAACCGGATCAATCTATTGAATGAATTTGCGGACAGTTTCATGGAGAAATGCCATTTGGCGAAGATGCTGGCCCGCTACATGGTACTGAACGAAACGGACAAAATCCTCATGGTGATGCGTCCCTATCAAGTCTATGCAGTGGAAGCATTGGTTCGGCAAGCATTGGAAACACGGAACAACGGCTACATCTGGCATACGACAGGTAGCGGAAAGACACTGACCTCATTCAAGGCCAGCCAGATCATCGCACAGGAGGAAGGCATCGAAAAAGTGTTCTTCCTAGTGGACAGAAGGGATTTAGATTCCCAAACGTTGGCGGAGTTCAACAAATTTGAAGCGGATTCGGTAGACATGACCGACAATACCTACACACTGTTGAAGCAGATGGGGGACAAGACTAAACCGTTGATTCTGACCACCATCCAAAAGATGGCTAATGCCATTAAATCTGGCCGCAAGGTAATCGATAGCTACAGGGAAGACCGTGTTGTCTTCATCATTGACGAATGCCACCGGACCCAATTTGGCGAGATGCACAAGCTGATTCATAAGCACTTCAAGAATGCCCAGTATTTCGGCTTCACGGGGACCCCTCGTTTTCCGGAGAACCCTAGTCAAGACGGCCGGGTGACTGCAGACATTTTCCAGAAACCTCTTCACAATTACCTCATCAAGGATGCCATCCGGGATGAAAACGTGTTGGGCTTCTCAGTGGAATACATCAGCACTTTCCGCGGCCAGTTCGATGAAGAGGATCAAGAACGTGTTGCGGGAATCAACAAAAATGAAGTATGGATGGCAGATAAACGGCTGGAGGACATCACCCAGCATATCCTGAAAAATCACCGCAAGAAGACCAAAGACCAACAATACACCGCCATCTTCACCGTCCAAAGCATCAAGATGGCGATCAAATACTATGACATGTTCAAGCAATATGCGGAAGGCATTACCGTGGCCAGCATCTTCACCTATGGCGCGAACGAGCCCGGCAATGAAGACATCACAACGGAGCACTCAAGGGACAGCCTGGAACGGATCATGAAAGACTACAATGAAACTTTCAACACAAATTTCGCTACGGATAATTTCAGCGGCTACTTTGCGGATGTGTCCAAACGCATCAAGAAAGGCGTTTCAGGCGAAAAACTGGACATCCTCATCGTGGTGGACATGTTCCTGACGGGCTTCGACAGTAAACCGCTCAACACCTTGTACGTGGACCGGAATCTGAAATACCACACCTTGTTGCAAGCTTACTCACGGACGAATCGGATCGAAAAGGAAACCAAACCCTACGGGAATATCGTGTGCTACCGCAACCTGAAGTACCAAACCGATGAATCCATCAAACTTTACTCACAGACGAATGACACCGATACCGTCCTGATGGCGAGCTATGGGGAATACTTAGCCGAATTCCGTACCGCGTTGGCGTCCTTACTGCAGCTTTCCCCAACACCCGAATCGGTCGATCAACTGGAATCCGAAGAGGATCAGTATCAATTTGTGGTACTCTTTAGGGAACTGTCAAAACTACTTTTGAAGATGCGGACGTTCGATGAATTTGAGTTTTCGGAAGACACCCTTGGGATAGTGGAACAGAACTACCAAGACTTCAAGAGCAAATATTTTGCCATCTACGAAAAGGTGAAAAAGAAAACAAAGGGGGAAGAAGTTTCTATCCTCGACAACATCGACTTTTCGATAGAAGTCATCCAAACAGACACCATCAATGTCAGCTATATCCTGAACCTCATCCGCAACATCAATTTGGAGGACGATGAAGAGCGTGACAAAAACGTGGCAACTATTCATCGTCTGTTGAACCAGGCAGACAATGAAGACCTGCGCCTGAAAGCGGATCTAATCCGCAAGTTCCTGGATACGGTGGTGCCAGCGCTTGAAAAGGACAGCAACGTTGATGAAGCTTACAACGCATTCGAAGAAGAGGAACGTGAAGGGGAAATCAATGATTTTGCCCAAGACGTGGAACTTCAACCCGCGGTCGTGAATGAATTTCTGGCGGAATACGAATACAGCGGCAGTTTGAACCGGGAACGGGTATCCAACCAAATCAGCGGAGGGCTCATCAAAAAGCGTAGGAAAATCGATCGTGTTTTTGATTTTGTCTTAGAAAACACACGTAAATTTATGTCAGTATAAGAGAGAAAAACGAAAAAGGGAGACTCACATGAGCATTACTGAAAAGCAAAAAGTACAACAAGCAGAACTACATAAGAAACTATGGTCCATCGCCAACGATCTACGTGGCACGATGGATGCCAGCGAATTCCGCAACTATATTCTAGGACTCATCTTCTACCGTTACCTGTCCGAGAAAACGGAGCAACGGGCAGCCAAACTGTTGGAAGAAGACAACCTTTCCTATCAAGAAGCATGGGCAAATACCGACTATCAAAAAGATCTAAAGGATGAATTGCTAGAACAAATCGGCTATGTCATCGAACCGCAAGACCTGTTCTCTGCCATGGTGGCACAGATCGAAAAAGGCGAACAAGGGAATTTTGACGTGGAAGTATTGGAGAAAGCCATCAGTAAAATCGAAGAATCCACTTTGGGCCATGACAGCCAAGAGGACTTCAATCACCTGTTTGACGACATGGATTTGTCCTCATCTAGACTGGGTAATTCGGTTAAAGCCCGTTCAGCACTCATCGCAAAGGTCATCATCAACCTGAATGGTATCGACTTTATGCATGAAGATGCGGAAATCGATGTACTGGGGGATGCCTATGAATACCTGATCGGACAGTTTGCGGCCAATGCAGGCAAAAAAGCGGGTGAATTCTATACGCCCCAACAAGTATCCAAAATTCTAGCAAAAATCGTAACACTCAATAAAACCGACTTGAAAAATGTTTTTGACCCAACGTGCGGCTCCGGTTCGTTGTTGCTTCGAATAGGGGATGAAGCAAAAGTTCGCCACTACTATGGACAAGAGTTAAACAGTACCACCTACAACTTAGCCCGCATGAACATGTTGCTGCATGAAGTATCCTTCCAAGATTTTAATATCGAATTAGGTGATACGTTGGAGCATCCTCATTTTGATGAGATGCGTTTTGAAGCCGTCGTTGCAAATCCACCTTACAGTGCGAACTGGAGTGCCGATGCGAAGTTTCTGGATGATGAGCGATTCAGCAGCTATGGTAGAATAGCTCCGAAATCGAAGGCGGATTTTGCCTTTGTACAACATATGATCTATCACTTGGATGACAATGGCACGATGGCGGTTGTCTTACCGCATGGAGTCCTATTCCGTGGAGCAGCAGAAGGAACCATCCGCCAGTACCTGATTGAAGAAAAGAACTTTCTGGATGCCGTCATCGGGTTACCGGCCAATGTTTTCTATGGAACCACTATTCCAACATGTATCTTGGTCTTCAAGAAATGTCGCCAAGACGACAACACAGTTCTCTTCATCGATGCTTCCAATGACTTCGAAAAGGCGAAAAACCAAAACAACCTGACCGACAAACACGTTAAGAAGATTGTTTCTGCCTACGAGAAGAGAGAAACTATCGACAAATACAGCTACGTAGCAACTTTAGATGAAATCAAGGAGAATGATTACAATCTGAACATCCCTCGTTACGTGGATACGTTTGAAGAAGAAGAACAAATTTCCCTAGAGGAAGTCGCAACCACAATTCAACAGACTCAAAAAGAAATCATGCAGGCAGAGAAAGAACTGTTTGCACTGTTTGGAGAATTGCATGGAACGAATGAAGAGATAGATCGAGAATTGCAGAATGCACTAGCGAAATTGATGAATGTTGGTGATGGGGATGAGTAGCAAAAAATACAAAACTCCTGCCATTCGCTTTAAAGGTTTTACTGACAATTGGGAACAGCGTAAGTTGAGAGATTTGGCTGAAAGTTTTAACTATGGACTAAATGCCAGTGCCATTGAATTTGATGGTGAGAATAAATATATTCGCATTACGGATATTGATGATAAAAGTCACAAATTCATACAAAGTGGTTTAACTACTCCGAATGCCGAGTTGTCGAATGCAGACGATTATTTACTTAAAGAAGGAGATATTTTATTTGCAAGAACGGGTGCAAGCGTTGGTAAAACATATCAGTATGAACGTTTAGATGGCAAAGTTTATTATGCTGGATTCCTAATAAGAGCAAGAATTAAATCAGAATTTGATACGAGTTTTATCTTTCAAAATACATTGACTGAAAGGTATAAAAACTTTATTAAAATAACATCGCAACGCTCTGGGCAGCCCGGGGTGAATGCTCAAGAGTATGCAAATTTCTCTATTCTGGTACCTACAAGAGAAGAGCAAGTTACTTTAGGGGATTTCTTCAAACAGCTGGACACTGCTATCGCTCTTCATCAGCGGCAACTGGATAACTACAAAGAATTAAAGAAAGCCATGCTGCAAAAAATCTTCAACCAAGAACTCCGTTTCAAAGATCAAGATGGTAATGATTATCCAGACTGGGATGAGAAAAAAATGGGGGAAATTGCAAAGATTAGAACAGGGTATACTCCTCCAAGAAAAGATAAAAATAACTTTGGTGGTGATATCATTTGGATTTCAGTTGCGGATATGAAAACTAAGTATATTTATGATACTAAAGAATATTTATCTGAAAAAGATGTACGAGAAGCGAAATGGATAGAGGCAGATACACTTATAATGAGTTTCAAATTAAGTGTAGGTGTATTGGCAATTACTAAAATAAAATGTATGTCCAATGAAGCAATTGCTAATTTTAAATGGAAAAATGATATTACGAATAATGAATATATGTATGCTTACTTATCTTCACAAGACATTAGTACATATGGTAATAATGCTTCTCAAGGTATTTCTCTCAATAATGAAAGCTTAAGAAAAATCAGAGTGCCAGTACCCTGTAAAGAAGAACAACAAAAAATTGCTGAATTTTTTACTTTATTAGACAAGAAAGTTGAAAGTGTAAAAAAGGGAGTAGAGTTGTTCAAAGAACAGAAAAAAGTTTTCATGCAACAGATGTTTCTATAGTTTTACTCGTGAGGAATAAAGGAGTAGTCGGTTTTTTTTAAGTTTTTTTAAATGGAGGATCAAAGATGGAAGAAATATTAGTTAATGAATCACTCGAAGAATTATTAAATAAGCAGAATTACTGTATTGTGTATGATACTAATATTTTTCTGAACTTTTATGAATATTCGCCAGAGGTTACGGATTTTTTTATAAAAATTACAGAGTCTGATATTAAGAATATAGTTATTACAAGTACAGTATATAGAGAGTTTCAAAGAAACCATATTACTTCTTTGAATAGACAAAGAAACAAGTTTAAAAATATGGCTCAAAGAATAAAGACTCCTTTAGATGTTCTTAAAAGTAAATTTGAAGTACAGTTTGGGATATTAGATGAGCTTAGAGTCACTGATATCCAGGAGCTGAGAACATCGATATTTTCTCATGTCGAGCAAATGGAGGTTGAAATAGAGGGCTATATTGAAAATCATGAAGGCTTAAATCAGTTGATTACGACTTACTTAGAGTCTGACTACATTTATAGTTTAATAAATGACATATGCAGGAAAGGAAATTTACTTGAAGACTTAAGCATAGATGAAATCTATGAATACTGTAAAGAAGGTGAAAAAAGGTATAAAAAACAAATTCCACCAGGGTATAAAGATGCTAAAGATAAAAATGGAGTTGAAGCCTATGGGGATTTGTTCATCTGGAAAGAAGCAATAGTATACTGCCTCGAAAATAAATTAGATTTAATTTTTGTTACAGATGATGTCAAAGAAGATTGGTACACGCAAGGGAATAGTTCGCCATTACAATTCAGATTGGAACTAGCTGAAGAATTCCATGAAATTACACAAAAAAATATGGTCGGGGTACCTCTACACGAGTTTGCTGTAGCCATATCAAAATTGAAAAATATTCAAGTTCCTGCATTAACGGAGTGGATTGCAGGAAATAATGTAGACCAATATATATCATCAATAGAAGAAGACGATTTAACAAGTCAAATTTTGGAGGAATTATTATATTCTGGTACTGATTTTGTTGAGGAGAGCACTTTATCTGGAGGATATGATGGTAGCTTCTTTGAATTCAATGAAAATAGCATTTCAGATTTTGAAATAGAAAAGCACTCGTTTGCTGGGATTTCAGATGGATTTGCAAAATATGATTTGATTTGTAGTTTCAGAATAGAGGCGATCAGTCAAACTTATTATGGAAAAGATGAAGACACAAATGAATCGCAATATGGAAACCCATTTTTTCATGAACTAAGTGGAGAAGTACACATAAAAATTAGTAGAGAAATTGATTCATTTTGGGAGGACGCCATAGATAGAAACAACTTTGATGAGTTAATTATCGTTGATGGTCAATTAAGTGAAGAGGATGGACATTCATTTGAATATTGTTCAGAATGTGAACGAAATGAAGCGGTCGGTTCTGATTGTTACGGTAATCCATTATGCGACCGTTGTTTGTCCAATAGTTCTGAAGGAGAAATTTGCCCAAGATGTGGGCGCAGGATTCCAATGCAGTATATGGCAGGAACAGGATTTTGCTTAAATTGTGAAAATGAAGATTGATACTCGCAAATTGAGTTCCTTTAAACGACTATGAGAATTAGTACTCAAAGTACATTAATAACCTTTTAATATGTTACGCACATGCATATCATAAATGAGAGAGTGTGATGATTCGCGTTTAGAAGGTGAGCACTAAGAGGACAATCACTAAACGGCCTATTCTTGGCCGTGTGGGATTGTCAGCTTAGGCGGAACATTCTGTGAATCAGAACACGTTTGAGAGGTTATTTTATTTAGGAGAATGTTGGTGTTTTCAGCGGTATTCCTGTAGTGTCTACCGAAATGACTAAAAAAAGAGAATAGAATCGTTTGAGCGGAAAGCCTATGATGACGGGCTTTCCGTTTTTTACCTTTCGGATCATTTAAGGCTGTAGTATAAAGCAAGACGAGAAAAAGAAATCTTAAATCAAGGCGGCTAGATAGCTATTAGACAACTGCTGAAGGAATTGTAAGGTTAAAGCTAAGTGATAAAGTGCCAACGAAATAGAGAAAAAGGAAAGCCTGTGGTGGACTTTCTTACATGTGTGGTTAAACCAAAGCACCTGCAAGTTCAATAAGGTCCCATTTCTACTTATTCCAGCTTTAATATAGTTGCATATGCACATAGTTTGTGATACTCTAATTAAGTACATGTATTTGCACATATTTTGTATGAAGAGAAGGGCAGGTGAATTATGAAGGGATATGATTACAATAAATCAATAGGGCTTAAAGTAGTAACACTTTCCCGATTGATTGGATTTGGTTTGAATAAAAGATTTAGAGAGCTTAATTGTCCACTTACATTCGAGCAGTGGAAAATTATGACTGCTCTTAATTACCAAGAAGGAATCTCACAAAATCAATTAGCTGAAATTGTAGAAAAAGATTACACGACAGTCTCCAAAATAGTTAACAATTTAATTAAGAAAAATATGCTTCGACGGACAACTGATGTGGATGACAAGAGAACCTACAATGTTTTCCTAACGAAAGAAGGCAAGGAGATTCTTGATAATCTTGCTACTGAGCAAGTACAAGCATTTTTTGATACTTTAGTTGAAGACATTTCTGAGCATGAGGTAGAAATATTTTCTTCTGTATTGGAACGTATAATAAAGAAAATCCAATGATTTTTTATTATACGTTCCAATATTTTTCCAGATATGTGCATATGCAACTAATTTTAAAATGGAGGAATAAAAAATGGAAGTATCACAAAAAATGAAAGAAAACGTAGGAATTATGGAAATCATAGAGCAAGCTGCAGAAGCATTAGGTGGAGTGGAACGAATTCGTAATCTGCGTACGCTTAAGCTTTATGGTTATGCCCAGTATGCATACATGTGGGGTGGTGGGAATATTACCGCATCCCCGGATGCGCCACAAAAATTGATTGCTGCAAACGATTTACAGCGGATTTGGGATTTTAATCATGATGGATTCCAGATGAAAGAACGCTGGAATATGCTGTTTCCATTTGCCGCTAAGTTTGGACATGCATTCTTCCCACGCAATCAGATTCTGGATGGTGCAATTGCTTATAACAACTTGCCAGATGGCAAAGCCATTCGTGTTGGTGAATTTAACCAGGATCCTATCACTGTCGATGGCAGACGCATTCGTAAGTTATGGTCACTGACGAACCCGGTATCCGTGCTTAACGCCATATTAAACAATAAAGCTCAAGTAAGTAATCTGCGGACAGAAAAAGAACTTGATCTTATTGACGTAACCGTTGATTCAAATGTAACTCTGGTTTTGGCTATCCACAAGGATTCTAAAGTTCCTCAATATGTTCAGTGGTACACAGCACAAACAAATCTGGGTGAAATAGCATTCACCACAACGTTTACGGGGTATATGCCTTTTGAGGGAATTCAGTTGCCTATGGGCTATAATACAAAAATGGATTTTAGAGAAACCGTATATCTGAAAATGTATGTTGACGGATATAAGATCGATGAGAAGGTTGAGGGTATAAAAGCGCCAATTGAAGTAGTAGAAGCTAAAGAACCACAAGTGGCAGAACCTTCCCTGGAACTTCAAGTGGTTGAAGAAGGTGTTTGGCATATAGCAGGTGTAGGGGGGACAACGGTTATTGAATTTGAAGATCATCTTGCTGTTTTTGAACTCTACTGGAGTCAAGCTGAAGCAGTGGCCATCATAGAGATGGCGAATAAACTGGTGCCTAACAAAAAGGTGACGAAACTGATTATTTCACATTATCACTTTGATCACACAGGCGGATTCCGTGCTGCAGTTGCTGCCGGACTTACGGTGTACAGTAACAGAGCAAATGAAGCTGTACTGCGTGAGATGGCCGAGCGTCCAACACCACACTTTGAAGATGTGATTGGACCTGAGACCAACAGAAACTTTGAATTTGTTCCTGTGGATGAACATCTCAGACTCAGTGATAGTAAAGCTACAGTAGATCTTTATCGAGTAGTATCCAATAACCATATGGCAGATGCTCTGTTTGCGCATATGCCTGAACAGAAAATTTTTATGGACAGTGACGTTGCGACAGCAGCATACGATTGGCAACTATGGCCAGGTAGCTATATGGATAACATTTCTCATTATGGAATTGAAGTAGAGAAGGTTACCACGGTACATGAAAGAGTGAAGACGCATCAAGAAATATTGGAATATATCGAAGGCGGTCTTCAACGCGTACTGCAACGTGAAAGTGAGCATAAGTCCAAGAATGATTACCATCCTGGATATCCTATTTTCCAAACTCGTATTTCTGATAAGTAATAAGATATATAAATTCATAGAACCTACAATTATATACATACACAACAAATTTGGAATAGAGGAATAAATAATGGAAGTATCATCACAAGTATCTCAAAGCCGACGCGGCAAGCTTATGACTGTTTTAACATTTGTGTTAGTCATTTCAGCAATGAACACAACTATGTTTAATGTTGCATTACCGACGATTGGCGAACAATTTTCTTTAGCACCCTCACAAACAGGATGGATTGTAACCAGTTATTTAATTATTTATGCAGTTGGGGCTGTTATTTATGGGAAATTAGCAGATCAGTATAAACTAAAAAATCTGATAACTATAGGGATTATTTTAATGGCTTTAGGCTCTCTCATAGGTTTTTTTGCATTAAACTATCCTTCGTTAGTTATCGCAAGGGTAATTCAAGCAGCGGGTGCATCGGTGTTACCTGCATCAGCAATGATCATTCCAACACGTCATTTTACTCCTGAAACACGTGGTCGTGCAATTGGAATGACATCAGCTGGTTTAACGTTCGGAATTGCAATAGGTCCTATTATCGCCGGACTAATTTTAATATCATTTAACTGGGAATATTTATTTATAATTCCACTTTTAATGTTTATATGTATACCGGCATTTCGAAAATACCTTGGTGATGAAACAGGAATACAGAGTAAAATTGACTTTATCGGTGCATTTTTACTTATTGCAACAATAGTATCGTTTATGTTGGCTGTTTCACAATCAAGTTTATTACTCTTTATAGCCTTTATTATTTTTCTGATTATGTTTATTTGGAGAATTAAGACGGCAACAAATCCGTTTATACATCTCGCTCTATTTAACAATAAAGCTTACACGTTAACACTTTTAACGTCAGCTTTAGGAACAGGGGTAGCGTTCTCTATGCCGTACCTCACCCCACTTATGTTTGTTAATGTTAACCATCTTTCACCATTTTCAAGTGGTCTCTTTATGTTTCCTGGGGCATTTATTGCTGTATTGCTTGCCAAAACAGGTGGTAAAATTGCAGATACCAAAGGGAATTCAACTCTTGCCTATATTACAATTGTGTTATTTTTTATCTGTTTTGCATCACTTTCGTTCGTTGCAGGCACTTCTGCATATCTTGTAATGTTCATATTAATTTTAGGATACGTTGCCCAAAGCCAATGGCAAATTGCTATGGCAAATACCTTGTCTAATACCTTATCGAAAGAACAGATTGGTATTGGAATGGGATTGTTCATGTTAGTCAATTTCGTTGCAAGCTCAATTTCTGGTACGTTTATAGGAAAAGCACTTAGCAGCAGTTCAAGTGTAAGCCTAAATCCTTTACATATTTCAGCAGATGGAACTAAATATAGTAATATATACGTAGTATTATCTGCAATTGTGGCTGTTATTGCTATTTTATATACGGTAATACTAAAATATATTGATAATAAAAAATCTCTTTAAACCTGTATTCCCGGAAAGTTATAATGAGATGAGAATCCAATGCCATCAAGCATTACAACCATTCTTGTTACAGTAATTCGGGAAGACGGATATAAGGAGGTGGATAGCATCGCCCAGCAGTCCGCCATGAGGAACCTTAGCGATGCCTATGACCGATTCTTCAAGAGCAAATGAAACCCGATCCAATCTCCTATACGACGCGACAGACCAAAGGTAACAACGCCATAGTGGGAAACAAGCTGCAGGTATCTAAGTTGGGACTGATCAAGTTAGCCAAGTCCAAAGAAGTGGACGGCATTCCTACGCCTGCTGCAGAAATGACTAAAAAAAGAGAATAGAATCGAAAAAAGCGGGAAGCCTATTGTTTTTACGGGCTTTCCGTTTTGTTTTTGGCTTCCGGATCATCAATGGTGTAACACCTATGTAATGAGAAATGCTATTTATTTTTGTCAAAATTTAAAGGGATAATAATAAAAGTAACAATAATTTGATTAGTAACGATATTAATTTATCGTTTTACAATAAATTTTGTGATATGATCATTTTATCTAAATTAGTGAGGTGCTTTAGAATGAAGGTTAAACAAGGGTCAACCACTTTTTTAAAGGTAATTATTTTTCTGCTTGAAATTGCAATGCTTGCATTGTGTTTCTTTTGGTTACCTGTGATAGCCATTAGAGAACCAAAAGCACATCCAGGGGTCTTCTCACTTTATCCCCTATTGGTATATGCGTATGGATGCTGTATTGCATTTTCTGTTGCATTGTATCAAGCTTTCAAACTACTAACCTATATTGAAACGAACAATGCTTTCACCGAGTTCTCATTTAAATCTTTGAAGGTCATAAAGAAATGTGGTTTTACAACCATCTTCTTCATTGTATTAGGGATAGTAACCTTAAGGATAATTGCTAAAGTCTCAGGAGATGATCCGGCAGGTCCTATATCATTAAGTTTAATGGGTATTTTAGCAACAAGTATCATAACTGCTATTGTGGACGTGCTTCAAAAATTATTAAAAAACATTCTAGATACAAAGCCGAAATGATTAACGTTTTGATAAAATTCAATTAGTGATGCGATTGGCACTACATCCCCAACCTCTGAACGGCTGACCTATCCACATAAACTGATGCGCCTCGCGCTAGCCGAACAAATCCACCACCTATTCATATTTAGTTTAATTCTACTTGATATAATTTATCATCATCGGAAGATCAATCACCTCTACCATCAAGGTTATTTGTTATAAAAAATAGGTCATCGCCAACAATTAAAACGTCCCTTATTCTTCCATAGTCTTCAATAAAGGAATGAACAGTTTGATTTAGAAAATCAAACTCAAGAATAGCAATCCCTCTCAATGCAGATACGTATAAGTGATTGTTCCACTCATCCATGCCAGAAGGAGCCCAAGTCTTATCAGAACCAGAGGTAAATAACGGACCTTCCATGCCCTCCTGTTCTTCTGTACCTTCAATCAGTGGCCAGCCATAATTTTTTCCTGCTTCGATTATATTAATTTCATCGTTGGCACTATTTCCATGTTCACTTGCGTACATTGTCCCATCAGGAGTCCAAACAAGCCCTTGTGGATTTCGGTGTCCATAGCTAAAAATATAGCTATTTTCAAACGGATTGTCTTCAGGTATTGTCCCATCGAGATTTAATCTCAAAATTTTCCCATTCAATGAATCTAATTCTTGAACTTCATTGAGGTTATAGGCATCTCCTACGGTTACATACAATTTATTATCTGGTCCGATGGCTAATCGACCACCGTCATGATAGTTACCTCCTGGAAGTTGATTGAGTACTATCTAAACTTCTACCCATTCATTATTTTCCAAACGCAATTTGACGATTTTATTAAATGTTCCTTTTGCGTTTATATAAGTATAATAGGCAAAAGCTTCATTATTTTCTTCAAAATTTGGGTCTAAGATAAAACCAAGTAATCCCGCCTCTGATCCACCAGATAAGTTTTCACTTAAATGAACTGTTTGCCGTTCTAACTCATTTCCTTTAATTCTTACAATATTTCCCGGTCTTTCACTAATATAAAAAACATCTTTATGCTTCTGAATTGACCAAGGCACTTTTAAATTTCCAGCTAACTCCACAGGTCCCTTACTATGCTGATTGCTTACTTCAGAGTTATTCGATGATGGCGATTGTTTTAGCGATGAGCAACCCGCTAATAGAAGTACAGCAGATAACCCCAGAAAAAAGATTTTCTTCATTTTATTTCCTCCTCTGATTTTTATTATCTATTCAGGGTATTAATCAGAATCCAAAAATTAGAGTATGTCTTTTCTTAATGTATCAGGATAATCTTGCAAGTAAAGATACACAGCTTGATAGCGTTGGTACATAAATTTGTCGTGTGTATTCTTCATCAACGTAAACAAAGTAGGAACATCATATTGGTGTATAGCCTTCATTTTTCTCCGCGCCTTCGCGAATCGGCCTCTTTAAGGTCATTTACTGCGAGGGTAGGATGAGATGAAATAATTCGGTGCAACTTATATAGATATGGATGTATCACACAAGAAGAGTATGATAAAAAAGAAGCAATAAAAGATATCCTTCTAAAATAATCCGCACATGCATGTCATAAATAATTGAGTTTTTTATTTATTATTCGGTTCTTTGACAGGGTACTTTTACAACAAAGGATGATCACAACAAGTTGATTAAATTCACCGGTGTTGAGATAATGAAGCGAAATGAACTTACTTTAACGTACCGAGAAATAAGAATGGGTAAAAGTTTGAGAGGGTGGTGGGCTATGTCTAACATAATCGAACAGGTAAGGCAGGAACTAATCAATAATTCAGACGAAACGACAAAGGAAAGCGGCAAAAGATTTTTTAAAGAAGAAGTAAGGTTCTATGGCGTAAAAACGATGACAGTCTCGAAAATTTCCAAAGAGGCATTTAAAAGCGTCAAGAAGCTTTCCAAAAAAGAAATATTTGATTTATGCGAACAGCTGTGGGTTTCCGGAATGATGGAGGAATCTTTCATTGCCTGCAATTGGGCATATGCGATCAATAAACAGTACACTGAAGATGATTTTCCTCTGTTTGAAAAATGGGTAAATGAATACGTGACCAACTGGGCAGCTTGTGATACTTTATGTAACCACACTGTTGGAACATTCTTGGAAATGTATCCGTTGCATATAGAAAAATTAAAAGATTGGACGAAATCCCAAAATAGATGGGTTAGGCGGGCATCAGCTGTATCGCTTATCATACCAGCCAAAAAAGGTCTATTTAAAGACGATATTTTTGAAATTGCCGACAGTTTATTATTGGATACTGATGATTTGGTGCAAAAAGGGTATGGCTGGATGCTGAAGTCCTTATGCACCAAGTATGAAGATGAGGTATACCAGTATGTGTTAAGCAAGCGGGACACAATGCCAAGAACTGCATTAAGGTATGCTATTGAAAAAATGCCAAAGCCAATGAAGCAGGAGGCAATGAAAAGAGAGAAGAAAAAGTGAGTAAGAGTCAGCATTCTCACTTTCGTAGCTTTTGTAATCTATATTTATACGCTGCAAAAAGAAGTGATTTTTTTGAGGAGCAGGGCATCAGTATAGTTCAGTTTGCGGTTCAATAATTAAGAGGTGAAATCAGATGGATAATCAATTTAATCCGAACAACAAGATCATTCAACTACTTCTTCGGGGTATGGGCATGGAAGACAGCGGCAAACCTGAAGCGGCAAACTTACTATTTCTTAAAGCCTGGAGTGAAGCGACAGACGATTTCGAAAAATTCATTGCAGCTTATTATGTGGCCCGAGATCAAAAAAATAGTTCAGACAAATTGAAATGGTTCGAAACATCTTTGCAGTTTGCGTTAAAACTGAATGATGAGGCGGTTGAGAGCGCTTTTACATCGTTATATTTGAACATCGCGAAATGCTATAAGGCGTTATCCGATTCTGAAAAGGCGAAAGAGAATTACGATCTATCAAATTCGTATAGGGGAACGCCTTCTGACCCAGGCCCCTTTTTTCATGGGACAAAAGCAGATTTGCAGGTTGGTGATCTGCTGACAGCAATGGAGGAATCGAATTATAGACCCGAACTCAAAATGAACCACATTTATTTCACAGCCTTGGTTAGTGGTGCGGGACTTGCAGCCGGATTAGCAAAAGGAGATGGAAGTGAACGCGTTTATATCGTAGAACCGACAGGGGAATTTGAAAATGACCCAAATGTTACTGACAAGAAATTTCCAGGGAACCTGACGCGTTCTTATCGTTCACAAGCACCTTTAAAAATTGTTGGCGAAGCAACAGATTGGTTGCGACAGACGCCTGAGGAACTTCGGGTATGGCGTGAAAAGTTGGCCAATAATAAAGGCGAAATTATTAATTGAGGAAGCAACTTTCGCCTCGGAAATTTAGATCATTATCCGACAGGTCCTAAATTACGGAGAGACCCCGATAGTCTTTTATGTACAAAAATGTTAAAATTCGATTAATAGTAAGTGTTTGTGCATTAAAATACGGGAGGGCTTTGGAAATGGATAACGAAAAAAATAAAAAAGATTTACGCATCAACAGCTTCGTTTACGATGGGGTTGTGAAGTCGCCGAATCGTGCGATGCTACGCGCGACAGGCATGCATGACGAAGACTTTAAAAAGCCTATGGTAGGAGTGATCAGCACGTGGGCTGAGAACACACCTTGCAATATACACTTGAACGACTTGGCTGCAATCGCAAAAGACGGCATTAAAAAGCAGCGCGGTTGGCCAATCCAGTTTACGACAGTGACCGTTTCGGACGGCATCGCCATGGGCACGCCGGGAATGAGCTATTCGTTGCCTTCGCGCGATCTGATTGCGGACTCGATCGAAATTGCTGTTGGTGGCCAAAATTTGGACGCATTCATCAGCATCGGCGGCTGTGACAAAAACATGCCGGGCTCTGTCATTGCGATGGCAAATGCGAACATTCCCTCCATTTTTGTTTATGGGGGTACGATTGCGCCGGGGCAAGATGAGGATGGCAACGACATCGATCTCGTATCCGTTTTTGAAGCCATCGGAAAGTGGAACAACGGCGAAATGACGGAAGAAGAAGTACGGGCGATCGAGTGCAACGCCTGTCCTGGACCAGGGGCTTGCGGCGGAATGTACACGGCCAACACAATGGCATCGGCAATCGAAACGATGGGGCTGAGTTTGCCGGGCTCATCGTCAAACCCTGCGGCAACGGGTGATAAATTGAAGGATGTCTTCGAGGCAGGTGAAGCAATCATCGGTTTGATCGAAAAAAATATCCGTCCGCGCGACATCATCACGCGCAAATCTTTGGAAAATGCCGTGGTGATCACGATGGCATTGGGCGGATCGACTAATGCGATCTTGCATATATTGGCGATTGCCCATGCCGCTGAGGTGGAGTTTGCGATTGAGGACTTCAATGATATCCAAAAACGGGTACCGCATTTGGCAAATCTGAAACCTTCAGGAAAATATGTCTTCCAAGATCTATACAATGTCGGAGGGGTGCCCGCCGTTCAGAAATACTTGTTTGATAACGGCTTGTTGCACGGAGACTGTTTGACCGTAACCGGAAAGACGTTGGCGGAAAACTTGGAAAACGTTGCACCTTTAGCAGAAGGCCAGGACGTGGTTATGACGCTTGAGAATCCGAAACGCAAAGATGGCCCGTTGATTGTCTTGAAAGGCAATCTTGCTCCTGATGGCGCCGTCGTAAAAGTTTCCGGGCTGAAGGAACGACGCCATGAAGGGCCGGCGAAGGTTTTCGACACCGAAGAAGCGGCGATCGAAGCGACGCTGAACGGAGAGATTATTGAAGGTGATGTGGTGGTTGTCCGCTTTGTCGGTCCTAAAGGTGGGCCGGGTATGCCAGAAATGTTGTCCTTATCAAGCATCATTTCCGGCAAGGGCATCAAAGTGTGTCTGATCACAGATGGCCGTTTTTCAGGCGGTTCACACGGATTCGTGGTTGGGCATGTCGCACCGGAAGCACAAGACGGCGGCCCGATTGCCTTGCTGGAAACGAATGATACGATCATCATTGACCAGGATACGCGTGAGTTGACGATGCAAGTATCTGATGAAGCGTTGGCCAAACGACGCGAAAAACTGGTGTTGCCGCCTTTGCATACACGGGGTGTCCTGGGAAAATATGCACATATCGTTTCATCCGCATCGAAAGGCGCCGTTACCGACTTTTTCAACCGCAATCCATTTAAGGAAAAATAAAGGAGGGTGCCGCATAGTGGAAAAGGGCATCACGTACACTGGTCTGGCTGACCAGCATAAGGAAGAACTGGAAGAAAAACTGATGAACGTCATGGATACGGAAATCGGCCTCGATATCGTCAATCTCGGATTGATTTATGGCATCAACCTGGATGCTGCCGGGGTTTGTACTGTCCGATTAACGTTTACGGGCGCCGGCTGTTCTTGTTCAGAGCATATTTTAAAGGGAGTCCATGAACAGCTTGAACCGCTGGCATTCATCAATGAAGTCGAAATTACAATCGTGTGGAGTCCGGCCTGGGTGTTGGATCGCATCACCCGCTACGGCCGCATTTCTCTTGGAATCAATCCAGGCAGATAAGAAAAAGGATCGGAACAAAGTGTATCAAAAACACTTCGTTCCGATCCTTTTTTTGTATGAACTCAAGTAATGCTGGATTCGTAAGCGACTTTCTTTTATCGAAGAACGGGCGCCATCAAAACTTTGCCTGTTCCGCGATAAACGTTAACCAAACCTTCGCCGGATGCGGCTGAACCCATAAGTGTCTTGCCAGATCGTTCCACTGTAAATTCCAGGCTGCCGGACCAAGCAATCGCCATGTTTCCATCAATCTTTAGTTCATCATTTTCCAACTCTATTTCTATCAGTTCTTCTCTGGGTACATACGATTCAAGCGCGACAATTCCCCCACCAGAAAGACCCAGGTTGAAAAGACCTTCTCCGCCCATTGCAATAGAAGAAAGGTTGGACTTCATAACGGCTTTATGGTTCAATTCTGAATCACAAGCTAAAAACAACCCATCTTCGATCACGATTGAGCCATTCCAGTCATCGACATCAATAAGCAAAATATGTTTATAGGTTGGTTCTAGTACCAGTTTGCCGGTTCCGGTGTACTCAGGTTTAATTGCGGATTCATTAGTGACCTTTCCTCGAAGAGCTTTTCCAAAAAAATCGCCCACGCCTTTAATTCCTGTTGTAGCACTGACATCACCCACCATCCACTGCATAGCTCCTGACTGAACGGTAATGTCGGAACGACTGACATCGCACACCAGCTGTCTTCTTCTGACGTTCATTTCAGAAGCGTAGTAGGCAGCTTGAGCTGTTAAATGATCGACACTCAAATCTTTTAAATATTCCACTACTTTAAAAGCTCCCAGCTCTTCAACAATCTTCACATCATTGTTATCTTCAAAATTTCTTACTTTAAACATATTCGTTTTCCTTCTTTCTTTTACAGAATCAATAGTTGTTTCTGATCAATAAAGGCTTATTCAATTTCGCTGTATCATTGTCTATTATTATAGCACTATTTTGATTTGCTCCCAATATCTAGACGGGTACTGATAAAGCAATTGAAGAGGAACGCTTATGTTGCTATCCGTAGAAGCAGAAAAGTCTTGACTCTCAGAGCCAAGACTTTTCATTCATTGTTGCGGATAAAGGTTGGTTGGTGTCACCGAAATGATTTAATATTCCAATGCCTTCAAATCTTCAATCGTAACTTCTTGCTCAACATAGCCATCAACCATGAACCCACTTAAAATTGAAAACTCTTTATAAAGGATGTCATACGCTGCTATATCGGTATTGAAATTTTCTTTGTTCAATTGTTGGATCAGTGCCTTCGTTTTAGCTTGCGTGTCGCTGTCAAGTTCCCAGCTATCCGGTCTCAGGCGGCCAACTTCATCATACTCGGCTTTGTCGCCAAAAATCATATCGCGATAAATGCGGTCGATGTGCATGATTGGTGTTTCATGCGTGCCTTTTTCCGTCATTACTTTGTAAAGCGCGATGCAGTAAACAGGGAAAAATGGAATAACCGAGCTTGCTTTAGTGGTCACAGCAGTTGCAACCACAATCTGGGCTTTTCCGTGGATGTCAGCCAATAACGTATTGATGGTCTGCGCCTTTTCATCACAGTCTGCTTTAGCAAGACCAAGGGTACCGCCACCGTAATAAGGATGGTTCAGCTCTGTTCCTAAATAAGAATAATTGGTCGTCAGAACTCCTTCAGCCAACACATCGGCTTCTTTCAGTGCTTCCATCCATAATTGCCAGTCTTCTCCACCCATAACTTTGAGCGTGCCAGCGATTTCTTGGTCATTCGCGGGTTCCAGCGTTTCCGTATAGAAATCCTGATTCTGCATATTGATATTAGGGCCAACCACTGGCTCCCCAAGGGCTTTGATTGCGGAAGTGTACGTCTCTCCGGTATCGGGATCAGTCCTTCTGCCGCTTGCCAGGCTATAAACGACCAGGTCTACTTTGCCGCCAAACTCGTTCTTGATGTACTCAATGACTTCTTTCTTGCTTTCGTGGCTGAAGGCGTCCTGCACAAAATTTTTGGCGATCAGGCCTTCTTTTTCAGCGGCTTCACGGAAAGCGATATTGTTGTACCAACCGGCTGTGCCGAGATTCCTTTCGTTCTTCGGTCCCTTTTCAAAAGAAACGCCGATCGTGTCCGCGCCCGCGCCGAAAGCCAGATTGATCCGGGTGGCTAAACCGTAGCTTGATGATGCACCAATGATCAGTACCTTTTTCGGGCCTTGAAAAGTCCCTTTGTTTTTGACAAAGTCGATTTCATTCAATACTTCCTGCTTGCATCCAAGCGGGTTTACACCAAGGGCTACATTTCCCCGTATATTTTGTTTAAATTGCAACATGATTGATTATCCTCCATTGAAATGTCATAAGAATATAATACCAGAAAATGCTTCTCAAGAATAATTATCTGCCAAAATTTCGAGTTTAAGTTAGCCACTTGTTTTTACCCGTTGATGGGCTCAACTGAACGTCATATTACATAATAAAAAAACTGGATATCTATGGTGTTCATTTTTGTACATTGGAGAAGCAGAGGTGTACAATTAAAGTGTGATATATTGAACAAATTGTGAGTCTGAAAACAAACTAAATAGTAGAAGTCCATTTTGTGAAAGTAGCTCAGATTACAGAAGAGCTATACAAAACCGGAAATGATATACGGGAAATAGCATTCGGAAATTCCGTGACGGGGGTGAAAAACGATCTGAACAACGAATATTAACAGAAATTCATCAAAGCGAGGTGAAGAATAGTTTAGTTTGATTGAGCCACTGTATCCTTTTGGCGTAAAAAATTAATTAGGGTACAAGGATTCAATAACGTTGAAATATTCAAGATGATAATTCTTTTTTAGATGGAAACCGCAATCACGCTATTCAATAGTGAGGAATCAGAGTTCTATACACGATTTAACGAGGCGCCTATTATATATGGATTTAGAAATTTGATAGGGGGCGATCAAATTGATGGACAGAAAGTTGATTGAAGAAACAATAAAAGTCGTAAGAGAGAATCCGGATGCACAAGATGCCGAAATACAAAAGAAAGTGGAAGATATAGTGGGATATACCGGGATACCTTTTGTTTATAAATATTCTATCGTTATTCTAGGCATTTTGGCTTTAACTGCTGCATTTGCGGGGGTAATAGTGCTCATTATAGACCCAACTGGGGCGAGCAAGATTCCTGAAGCGTTAGTTGCTATTGGATCAGCATCAGTAGGTGCTTTAGTCGGAATCTTTGCACAAACGCCTAAAAACGACGGGAAATAATGGTCCAGAAGATGAATATCATAGTCAATGTCGGTTCCCAAGGGTTCTAACAGAATGAGTTAAAATCTGAAATAGGCAGATTAAAGCGGTTCGTTCTTGAGAACCACCCTAGGGTAAGAACAACCTACACTTTACAATCTTTGGAATAGGAACACTTTTTCGGGGGGGAAATAATTAAGGTAACAATGCTGGTTTTAATCATGCATTCAGCTGCGCCGTGGACACTGAGCTTTTTGCAGCAGAAATGACTTGAAAAAGAGAATCGAATCGATAAAGCGGAAAGCCTATTGTGTGACAGGATTTTCGCTTTTTTTCGCCTACGTATGTGAGCGCTATAATGGGTGTTTGGTAGTTTGCAAAAAAGCCAACATATAGAAGGACTTTACAGAAAAGAGAAACTGTTCCAGGCAAATTAACTATAGATGAGGAAAGAGGATATCGAAAATGAAAAAGAGGCTACTTATTACTGTCCCGGTTATCGTTATTCTTATTGCGTCCATCGTCGCAAGTATTTTACTGATTAACATAAAGCCGGACACATCCCAAGTCAGCACCGCAAAAAAAGTAGCGGATTACACCGATCCAGCAGTTGTGTATCTATATGATGGCGTGAGTGTTGAATGGACATATTACGGAACCGGTGATTCTTATTATGATGATCTGCTTTACAATTTCTTCCAGGGGATCGGCACTGTGGATCAATTTGGCGCTCAAGGATCCGGGTTTATCATAAACGAAAATGGATATATCGTCACAAACGCTCATGTTGTTGAATATTCCAAATTGGATGATCAGGACTTGGCGGATATGTCTTTAACCTACTATGCCGACCAATTCAGTTCTTATCTGACCTCTATTGGCATTTCAGAAACCTATGACAACGCCTATGATTTCCTGTGGAGCTACATGGCATGGACCAATGTTGATAGGAGTCTTATAGTGGTCCTTCCGGGCAGCGAGGTTACTGATGTCCAACAGATAGACAGTAAAATCATGTTCAATGGCGAAATCAAGAGCTACGGCGCACCTACAGGAGAAGGGAAAGATGTCGCCATAGTCAAGATTGAGGCGGATAATCTTCCAACCTTGAGCCTTGCGAATTCGGATGAAGTTCAGCTTCAAGATAGCGTATGGGCGTTCGGTTTCCCGGCCGCTGCGGAATCGAGTGCGCTTTCTCCTGATGCTGCTTTGGTTGTTTCTGTGACTTCCGGGAATATTTCGGCTGTGGACAAACGTTCGACGCAAGGCGCACCTATTCTACAAATGGATGCAGCCATCACCCACGGCAGCAGCGGCGGGCCCATCGTCAAAGAAAATGGCGGTGTTATCGGGATTTCAACATTCGGGGGTGACACCGTCAACGGTCAGGAAGTTCAAGGATTCAATTTCATTGTCCCTTCAAACACCATAAAGGAATTCGTTTCCCAATCTGGCGGTTCCAATGAAGAAGGAGCAGTAGATAAACTTTACAAAGAGGGGCTCAATTTGTATTGGGGCGGGTACTACAAAGATGCCCTGTCGAAATTTGAGGCGGTCAAGAGGCTTTTTCCTGAACATTCTGAAATCGACAAGCTCATAGAAAATTCACAGAAGAAAAGTTCCGAGAGCAAGACACTCTGGTCAAATTATAAGACTGCCTTCATAAGCTATGATGTTATGGCAGCAGTGGCTATTGGACTTCTTCTGTTGTTCACCTTCAAAGGGAAAAAAACATCCAAGAAAAAAGGCAGTGGGGCTGAAACAGAACCGGCTGCGGAAAAGGAAATCACTTCCCAAGTTTCCTCCAAAGATGGTGACGACAACTCCGAGAGTGAACCGAACAGTAATACGAATGATGACTATATTGGGGAGTAGCAACGAGAGTGAAATCCAATGTAGGCTTGGAAGTAGAAACTGTTAGCTGGATAAAAAGCAATTTAGAATTTGATTCATGCAGTCCTGGTGAAGAAGTTATTGTGCCCAATAGATGGCAAAAAGAGACGCTGGAAATACAACTGATTTCAAATATAGATTTTATCCATGAAGCATCGGACAAGTAAGAAGGCCAAAATCCCATAAACGGATCTTGGCCTTTCTTTTTTTCGAAAATTTTAAAGTTTTCCATGCTTGTTCAATAAACATTCACTTTAACGACATCCTCCGAAATTAGATTGTAGGCGCCGTACTTTTTTATTTGTTACATTGGAAGTTACACCACTAAAGTTTATGGCTCTACTTTGAGCAGGTACATTATTTTAAAATATTTTAACGTCTTTTGTAGCGTCTAATAATTGCGATAGATGCTAAGATGATTACTGAAACTAAAGCGATAAATGCAAACAGAAATCCTAATGGGATAAAGCCGAATGATTCCACCAAATAACCGTCCTTATCTATATAGCTTCCATTGACATTATATGCAATAACGCAGAGAATGCAACCAATAATGGAAACCAAAGCTGTGCCTTTTAAAAAAGCTGTCTTTTTGTCATTTTTCCATTTTTTAGCGATTTTCCCCAATAATTTTGCTTCTTCCATGTTATTTACTCCTTTTATCTCTGTATCATATTTTTTTAACTCAGATTTACATTCTTCGCAATTTTCTAGGTGTTCTTCAATCAATTTGCGGCTATCCGTGCTACATACATTGTCATGGTAAAGTGGCAGCAAATCTTTAATGATATCACATGATATTTTCATAATAAATCCTCCTTCAATTTTATTTTTGCACGGTAATAGGTGACGCGTGCCCAACCTTCGGTTTTTCCAAAAAGCTCGCCTATTTTCCGAAATGACAGTTCTCCGAAAATTCGCAATGAGAAAACTTCTTTATAGGGCTCTTCCAAATTGTGCAGTGCTTTATGAATTTCGAAGGCTTCTTCTCGATTAATAAATCCGTTCTCAAAATCACAGGTTTGCTCCTGTTCAATGGAATTGCCGGTCACTAATCGCTGTTGCTTACTGTAAAATGTAAAGTAAGTATTTTTTGCAATCTGGCAGAGCCACACACGTAGCTTACATTCTCCTTTATAGGAATCAATACTTTTTAGCGCTTTGAAAAAAGTATCCTGTGTGACTTCCTCAGCCACTAATGAATTTCGACATAAGGAATAAACGTATTTATATACATCATCGAAATATTCGGAATAGATCTTCTCAAACTCTGGCATGTCACCACCTCACTTTCATAGATAAGACTAACGAGTATTGAATTCGTTACAAATTTTAAAAAATATTTTAAGCCCCAAATTTATAATAAGGACGGGGAAATCCTGGATATCATTGTGTTCTAGGTACAGGAACCTAGAAATACTATCCAAACGTTGATTTGCTAGGCTCTTCGCTTGTTCCTAGGTATGTGTTAGCGGGAATCCAGGTTATCAAGTGGTCTACCTTCACTTAAGTGGGTATCAGATGAAGGAAATGACTCAGAGTATTGGACATACTCGCAAAACAATTGGTGGCTATGTCGCTTCTTATCGGAAAGGTGGGATAGTAGCATTGACCCATCGATCCCTCGACATTCTCAAGGTAGACATCGGCGATTGAACAAAATTCAGGAAACTGAACTTAAAGAGATTAACGGAATCCAGCGGTCCTAGCAAACTGCAACACGAATAACCCTACTACGATATGATATCCATATTGTAGCAGGGTTATTCGTGTTGCAGTATATAACTGATTATTTGTCACTTATGTTAGATTCGCTTGAGCTGCGATAACTCCTGTCAAATCAGGGGCGTGGTAGAAGCCACTCTCATCCTCTAGTTTTACCATTCTTTAGGCTCGTAGTTTAACTCTTGGAATAACTGAGCCTTCTCCTTCTTGGACAGGTAGCGCCATTGTCCCACTGGAAGATTGTCCAACTGGATATTCATGATGCGGATTCTTTGCAATCGGTAAACGTTGTATCCCAATTCCTCACACATGCGGCGGATTTGACGGTTTAGTCCTTGGGTTAAGATGATTTTAAAATCATATTTTGATAGCTGCTCCACTTTGCAAGGCAGGGTGACCGTATCCAATATTTTTACCCCTTCTGACATCTGCTTCAAGAATTCAGGAGTGATCGGACGGTCTACAGAAACAACGTATTCCTTCTCATGCTGGTTCTCAGAACGCAAGATTTCATTGACGATATCGCCGTCATTCGTGAGTAGGATCAAGCCCTCGGAATCTTTATCGAGGCGCCCAATATGGAAAACCCGAAAGGGATGGTTGACCAAATCGATAATATTTCCCTTGACGCCTTTTTCGGTCGTGCTCGTGATACCGACTGGTTTGTTCAAGGCAATGTAGACATTGTTACGGGCTACGAAAAGCTGGTTGCCGTTTACGCGGACATCATCCCCAGGCTCGACTTGGCTGCCGATTGTTGCCCGCTTTCCATTGATCGTTACACGCCCCTCAGTAATCAGCTTGTCGGCGCCTCGTCTGGAGGCTTGGCCTGCTTCACTTATAAATTTATTAATACGCATGTGGACACTTCCTTAATCCAAATATATTTTGTTCCTTACCTGGTCGAAAAACATCTAGGCGGACAGGTGACAATCAATAAAAAATAGCCGGATACTTGCGAAAAACCGCAGCGTATTCGTCTACTTTTTATGTTTCTGGCTTGTTGTCAATCGTAGTAAACTGCGTCCAGGAACAGTCCGTGAGAAGGCACCGTCATCCCAGCTTCACTTCTGATCCCGCTCTTGATGATGGCGTCAATATATTCCGGCTCCATCGTCCCGGCCCCGATTTCCAAGATCGTCCCCATCATGATACGGACCATGTTGTAGAGGAAGCCTTCCCCTGTGAACGCGAAGTGCAGCAGATTGCCTTCTTGCTGGATCGTAATGTCATTGATTGTCCTGATCGTTGATTTTTTCGACTTCTTAAGTGAAGAGAACCCGAGGAAGTCATGGGCTCCGACAAGCTTGCTGCAGGCCTCGTTCATTCTGTCGATATCAAGGTGTCCAGGGTAATGGTAGCTGTAGTGGCGCTCAAATGCGGAAGGCACGACATTATTCCAGACATGATAGCTGTATGTCTTTCCGGCTGCATGATAGCGGGCATGGAACCTTTCCGGAACCTCTTCCAGCTGTTTGACGACAATGTCGCGCGGAAGATAACGGATCAGATGGTCCTGCATCGCTGTCAAATCCATTTTGGATGTCGTCTTGAAATTGGCGACTTGCCCCCGTGCGTGGGTCCCTGCATCTGTCCGGCCGGATCCGATGATTTCAATCTCTGTCCCCGTCATTGCCGACAGGATATTCTCTATTTTACCTTGAATAGTTTTGTCCGAATCCCCAAGCCTTTGCCAGCCCAGGTATCTGCCGCCATCATACTCGATCGTCATTTTTATATTTCTCATTTTATCTCCCTTAAACATCGGATTCTGTGCATCGTTACATGCCGTATACTCCTGTATTATACCGAATATGGTTCCGATTTGGGGTGTTTTCGAAGAAACTTTGAATTTTTTAATCAGATCCTACAGGCAAGGTTTTCTTCAGTACGATTTTTTTGTTCCCTATTATTAACATTATTACTATTAACGAACTGATTAGTTTAAATTAAAACCAGTGACAGTCACCTTTTTCATTGAATCAATTTTTTGTTGCTGTATGAATTCAAAATATAAGAAAAAAGGAGGTAGGCAAGGAGAAAGCGTCCATTTTTCAATAGGGCGGTAATACATTCTCCAACTACGCTTTATGTAGAAGTGGAGGACTCCTTACCGAAAAAAATGAATAAAACATTAGTAACAACCCTATTTTTCCTTTCAAGTCTTCTAGTATTGGGTGGAAGTGACGGTTCCACTTCCACAACGAGTGTCGTGGAGTCAATCGGGAATGCGGCTCAGAAGAACGCGGAACTGGACAATGCCCGGTTTGAGATGCTCTTATACATGGAGGGTGCCGCTGAGCCACTCGACCAAAGCTCGGTGGGGACTTTCGTGAAAAAAGCGGAGTCTGATTATGACTGGTATCAGAATACTTCCTTTGAGGAAGCAAATACTACGGAAATAGCTCAGATAGGCGGAAAGCAGTATCAGAAAATCAGTGTGCCTGGGCAAGCGGAAACGCAATGGGTGGAGGTTCCATCAACCGGATTTGCTTTGCAAGACCTTTTGAGATCGCTCTTTGAGAATGACCTAGTGGAAGCGGATATTGCAGAGAGCCAAGTTGAGGATAACGGAAGCAGCAAGGAATATACGCTTACCATGAGCGATACCTATGCCGAGAGGATAAAAGCGGAAAATGTGGAAGCGATTCAGCAAAACATCGACGCATTGAAACAGAACAACGAAGAAGCGATGGTTATCGAGGGAATGGAAACCTATCTCCAGGCGATACAAAAGACCTGTTGCCTCAGATTGCAGAGTAAGGTGAGCCTTCGATGTAATCTGCAAACTGAAATTGGATTTTGTGATTTCCTTTAGTGGACTCGTAAATCGTAGGGAAATAAACAAACAGGATTACCTCTCCAAAGACGTAATAGATATTAAAGATCCTTGGGTGCAAACGCGACCCAAGGATCTTTAATATCTTAGTGAGTTGTTATCTTATTGATGCATAAACAGTTCCACTATAGACTGAGTAATACATAGTACCGCCTGAAAATTCAACCGTATAGCTGTTTACTAATGGTAGCGTTCCAGTCCAAGGCGTTAGATAACCACTTGGCTCGCTTACGTAAATATAACTTGCTAGATAAGGACTACCATAATTTTGTTGCTCCTGTATTCTTGGTCCAGTTCATCTTTTCATTGACATCGCGTGCCTACTCAATGAACCTGAGGATCTGCCGGTGTTCGTAGGAAGCTCTCCTCGCTATGTGAATGTGAAGTTGGGTGCAACTCAAAGTATTACGAGTAAAATTGGGAACGAAATTTGGAAGGGGAGATACCTTTATAAAGCGAAAATTGTCTCGAAAAATGAGTAGAATAGTTAAACCCAACAAGATAGGCTATCTCTTCGATGGAATAACTAGTTTTTTTAAGTAATTCAGCAGACTTATTTAAGCGATATTGAATCAAATAGGTTTTTGGACTAACGTTTTTAAATTTTTTAAATAATCTAAATAAATACGTTCTTTCAATTTTTACAGTAGCGGCTAAATATTCGATATTAAATTCAGGATTAGCATAATCCTGCTGAATTAAACTAATGGATTTTTCAACGTACCTTGCCGCTTCGCTTAAACTATGAATCATTTCTTCTTGGTATTGAGAAGAAAGCAAATCGATCACTTGGTAAGCCTCGCCTAGAGCAGAATAGGGTTTATTTTCTTCAGAAAAGTCAAAAACGTTTTTGAAATGATGATTCATTTGATAGGCATCTGTAAATTTGTAAACATAATTAGAAATAGAATCTTCGGAATCTGAGAGTAACAATCCGCAGTCCTGGAACACTTTTTGACAACCCGATCCTTTAAAACCAATCCAGCGGTAGCTCCAAGGATCTTCAGTTGAAGGGTAATAATTATTCTTTGTGTTTGGAGGAATAATAAATCCTTGATTTTCTTTTAAAATAATATGCTCATCATTAATATAAAAATGTCCTTCTCCTTCTAAAATAAAATGAATCAAGTAATAATCGATCGGTTCGTATTGATAAGGTTCTCTTAATTTAACGTCTTCATACCCACACTCAAAAACAAAAAATTCGTTATTCAGCTTTTCATTGGTTGAGAACGTTCCCACAGCATTAAACATTTCTTCCCTCCGTAAACAACATAATGTCAAACATATGCAACATTCATTGATTCCATAATACCAAACTAAACAGTAAGATGAAAGCGTAGTCAAGTAGAGGAGTTAATTAATTTTAACAAATTTAGGATTACTAATTAGCTAAACAAAACGCACAAGGAGGGTTTTTTATGAAGGAAACACGAGACAAGATAACACCGATTTCATTTTTACTAATGACATTCACAGCGGTATTTTCATTCGGAACCATTATTAATGCAAGTGCAAGCATTGGATTGCTAGCCGTTCCAACCTTTTTATTTGCAACAATTTTTTACTTTTTCCCTTTTACATTAATGATTGGGGAATTTGCTTCAGCAAATACCGATTCTGAATCAGGCGTGTACAGTTGGATACGGACATCGCTTGGAGAAAAATGGGCATTTCTGGGTTCGTGGTCTTATTTTTTTGTTAACTTGTTTTTCTTTGTCTCTTTGCTTCCTCAGACACTCATTTATGCTTCCTATACATTTTTAGGATATAACATATTTGGAGGAATAAATGCAACTATCCTTATTTCTGTACTATCTATTATCCTCTTCTGGTTAGCAACATATGTATCAATCAAAGGGGTGTCTTGGATTTCTAAAGTCACAGGCTTATCAGGAATTGCAAGAATACTGATGGGAATAGGTTTTATTATCTTAGCTTTAGGAGTCGTCTTTATCTTTGGCGAAGCACCTGCCCAACAGCTAACTAGTGAATCTGTAACGATGAATATGAACTGGAATTATTTAACAACAGTAGCTTGGATTTTACAAGCGGTTGGTGGAGCTGAAGCAGTTGGAGTGTACGTGAAGGATATCAAAGGTGGGAATAAATCCTTCATGAAGACAATTGTTATGGCAGCTTTATCGATAGGCGTAATCTATGCATTGGGTGCTGTTGCTGTAGGTATGATTTTACCTAGCGAAACCCTGCAAGGAAATTATTCCAACGCTTTATTCGATGCCTTTGCTATATTAGGAAATCATTACGGAATAACAGCTGGAGTTACTCGTACTGTCGGCTTTATTATGCTTCTCAGTTCAGTTGGTTCGCTGGTGCTTTGGACTGCAGCTCCAGCTAAAATTTTATTTTCTGAAATTCCAGAAGGTATATTTGGCAAATGGATTTCTAAAACAAATAATGAAGGCAACCCAATAAACGCACTATTGGCGCAAGCGGGTATTGTCACAGTGTTGATGATTATACCAGCTCTAGGAGTGGGATCCATTGATACATTCTTGAAAACGCTTATTAATATGACGGCAGCAACGTCGTTGATTCCAGTCCTCTTCTTATTGTGGGCATATATTACAATGCGTATTAAGAAAGATGACCTACCAAGATCGTTTAAAATGGGAAATCAAAAAACAGGTATCATGGTCGGCATTATGCTTTTAATATTTTTTATATTCGCATTTGTCGTTTCAATCTTACCTTCTCCATATGCATTGATGGCTTACTTCAAAACAGGGTTTATAGCTGAAGGCGCTGCTAACCCAATCTTCACATTACTGTACAATGCTTTAGGAGTCATTATTTTTGTAGGGTTTGCGTATGTTTGTTATATGAATTACGAAAAAAAATTAGGCGGTGCTTTAGATGCGGACACTAAAGAAGTGGGAAAATAATAAAGTAGACAGTATAAATAGAATGGAAGCAAGAGCAGATTATAAAAGTTATGTAGGCAGAAGTGAATATGAAACCAAAACAAAAACAGGAAGATATTATGAAAATTTAAATGGGGAATGGGACTTCTTGTTTTTAGATGCACCAGAATATAGCCCGGAAGATTTTTATAAAACCGCTTGCGATGTTTCTCAGTGGGATAAAATACAAGTCCCTGGAAATTGGCAAAGACAAGGGTATGGAAAGATGCACTACTCAGATTTGTGGTATAACTTCCCCATTATCCCGCCCTATGTTCCAACTGAAAACCCTACAGGTATTTATCGGAAAACATTTAAAGTGCATTCTATTCAAGCAGAGCAACAGTATATCTTACGGTTTCAAGGCGTTGATTCCGCTTTTGAAGTGTACTTAAATGACCAATCAATTGGTTACAGTAAAGGCGCTAGAATCCAAAGCGAATTCGACTTAACCGACTATTTAATTGAAGGGGTCAATATGCTGACTGTAAGAGTCTTCCAATGGTCGGATGGCACTTACTTGGAAGATCAGGATATGTGGTGGCTAAGTGGAATATTCCGCGATGTTGACATTACGACTCGGCCAAAAGAAGGGCTGTATGATTTTGTGATCCGCACTAATTTTGACCAAAATTTTGAATCAGCTACGCTAACTGTAAATCTGACATTCACTCAGCAATCATATCAAACGATTACGTATGAATTAATGGATTGTGATGGAAATAGACTTTTTAAAGAAGCAGTAACGGGCGAAGAAAGTTTCGTCAAAACAGTTGAAGAGCCACAAAAATGGTCGGCTGAACAGCCATATTTATACGAACTGCTAATGACTGTTGAAAAAGACGGACAAGTTATTGAAGTCGTCACTCAAAAAGTCGGATTCAGGCAGATTGAAGTGCAAGGCAACTGTTTCTTGGTTAACGGCGTAGCGATTAAATTAAAAGGGATGAATCGCCATGATTATAGCCCGACAGAAGGAAGAGTAACGTCCAGAGAAAGTATTGAAAATGACATTGTTTTGATGAAACAACATAATATTAACGCTATTCGAACAGCGCATTACCCTAATTCACCCTATTTTTATGATTTATGCGATACATACGGAATGTATGTGATTGATGAAACAGATCTAGAATGTCATGGCTTTGAATTAACCGAGGACTATAAATGGATTTCTGATAATCCAGAGTGGGAAGAAGCGCATGTAAACAGAATTAAACGCACCATCCAAAGAGATAAAAACCATCCGTGTATCATAATGTGGTCACTTGGGAATGAATCGGCATTTGGACATAACTTTAGAAAAATGGCGGAGTACGCTAAAGAAACAGACCCAACCAGATTAGTTCACTACGAAGGAGATTTTGAAGCGGAAGTAAGTGACGTGTACACAACTATGTATACGTGGTTAGAAAGAACAGATGACAAGTTGACGATGGATAAAGTCATTACGAACACGAAAAAACCACATATCCTTTGTGAGTACGCTCATGCAATGGGGAATGGACCAGGAAACTTGAAAGAATACCAAGATATTTTCTATAAATACGATCATATTCAAGGTGGGTTCATCTGGGAGTGGTTCGATCATGGGATAGAAACCGTGACCGAAGATGGTGAAACGTATTACAAATATGGTGGAGATTTTGGAGACGATCCTAACAACGGGAATTTCTGTATTGATGGAATGTTAATGCCGGATCGGACGCCATCTACGAGTTTGATAGAATACAAAAAAGTTATTGAGCCAATTGAAACAAAAAGTATAGATAAAGCAGCTGGTTTATATAAATTGACCAACAGACTGGATTTTAATAGCTTAGCGGACTATCAATTAATGATACGCTTTTATGAAGACGACCAGCTGATTGAAGAAAGACAAGCAGATATACCTGAAACGCCGGCAAGAGGAACAGCGATGATAAGAATTAATTATCCAGCAATCGATTTTAAAGCAGGCGCTATGTATACAGTTCATTTTGTATACCAATTAAACGATGAAAAAATGTGGGCGCAACAAGGCTTTGAAGTAACTAGAAGTGTGTTTACTTGGCGCAAAGAAAACCGCCAACCGGCTGTGACCGATAATCAAGCCAGTAAGTTAACAATTGATGAAGATACAGCCTTCGTTACAGTAGTGGGCGAACAGTTTAGTGTTCGATTTGATAAAATTAAAGGGAAGCTATTACAAGCGTATTATCATAATGAAGAGGTTATCGAAAAAGGGCCTGAAATGAATTTTTGGAGAGCACCAATCGATAACGATATGTATATTTTAGAGGATTATAGAAAAAAATACTTTATGCATTTACCGCATGAGTCTATTCGTAAGGTTGAATGTGAAGTAAATGATGAAGCCTTCGAAATGCGTGTAAATTCATTCTATGGTACGACTAATAGTGCCTGGTATTATGAACTCGACTATAAATATGTAGTTAATAAATTCGGGAAAATCAGTTATTGTATCAATGGTATTGCATCCGGGCGTAAGAAGCTTGCTCCTCCAATGTTGCCTAGACTAGGAGTCTCACTGCGTTTGTCGAAAGACTTTGATGCCGTTTCTTGGAGAGGCTTGGGTCCTTTAGAAAACTATTCTGACTCTCGTCAAGCTGCTTATCCAGGAGTCTTCACAAGCACTGTTGATGAATTGTTTGTTAATTATGTGAAGCCGCAAGAAAATGGGAACCACATGGATTGTGACTGGGTAGGATTTTCGAATAATGATAAAACACTATTAGTAAAAACAGATGAAGAATTTGATTATAGTGTATCCAGATATGAATCTGAAGATCTGGAGAAAGCTAAACATACCATTGATTTAAAAGAACGTGATTATCTAGTCTTAAATATCGACGCTTGTCAAAATGGTTTGGGAAGCAATTCATGTGGACAAGACCAATTAGATAAATATCGTTGTAAGTTTGAAGATTTCTCATTACAATTCAGTATCTTACTAGAAGAAACAAAAGGGAAGAATATTTCAGAACTTGCACGAAAAAAATAAAGTTATGATATCGCGTTAGTGTTGGGATATAAAATATCTTCTTGGCGTAGGTTTGATAGGATGTCACATAATTTAAAATGCCGCTGATTCACCATTGGAAATGTAGGGGCTGCCTCAAAACTAGAAGATACGATTCTAGTTTGAGACAGCCCTTTTTGCTGCTCCCGGCCTGAGTGCTGCGCAGGTAGGCGCGTATCCGTTATGCTTCTGATTATGTTATTTTCGGGGCATCGAAATGACCAACCGCTAAAACAACCAAAGGGCGGCAGGTGATTTGTGCGATTTAACCAAATTCAAACCCGCCTATTTTTGGTAACGTTATCATATAGACTGGTAAGGGTTTACGTCGAAACAGGATCAGCTGAGCTGGTCAGTGCTATCGCGTATTTCGATTGGTTATCACTATGGAAAATGAAGGAGGGATTTTTTTGTCTGAAGAAACATTAATCAAAGTGACTACCGATGCGTTGCACGCATTGATCCAAAACAAACTCCAGGCAGCTGGTTTGCCGGAAGTCCAAGCTGCCGAAACCGCGAACCATTTGGTGTATGCGGACTTATGCGGCGTGCATTCCCACGGCGCCGTCCGGGTGGAGTATTATTCGGAACGTATCAATAAAGGTGGCATCACTTTGGAGCCTGAAATCAGATTCGAAAAAACCGGGGAAAGCTCCGGCGTTTTCCATGGGGATAATGCGCAAGGACAGTACGTGGCGAACTTGGCCCTGGAACCAGCCATCAAAATGGCGAAAGAATCCGGTGTGGCGGTAGTCGGCGTGTCGAGATGCGGGCATACGGGCACCTTGTCCTACTATTTGCGCAAAATTGCCGAAGCGGGATTGGCCGGCATGGCGATGACCCAGTCAGACCCGATGGCAGTGCCTTTTGGCGGCGCAGAAGTCTACTACGGGACCAATCCGATTGGTTTCGGCGCGCCAAGTGCAAACGATACGCCGCTGATTTTTGATATGGCGACCACTGTACAGGCCTGGGGAAAAATCCTGGATGCCCGCTCAAAAGGCCGTGAAATACCGGCAGACTGGGCTGTTGACGAAAACGGGCAAGCCACAACCGATCCGCATGCGGTAAGGGGATTGATGCCCATCGCAGGCCCTAAAGGTTATGGCCTGATGATGATGGTCGACATCTTTTCGGGTGTCCTGATGAACTTGCCTTTCGGGAAACACGTCAGTTCCATGTACAATGACCTGCATGCCGGCCGAAATCTGGGACAACTCTACATAATCCTCGATCCAGCACGTTTTGGGGATGCCGATACTTTCAGACAGCACATCAGCCAAACGATGGAAGAATTGAACGCCATCAAACCAGCAGCGGGCTTTTCAAGTGTCCGCTACCCCGGTCAAGGATCCAACGAGCGCTATGAGAGAAACAAGTCTCAAGGCGTGGAAATTCCGGAATCGATCATCAATTACCTGAAATCCGATGTGATCCACAATGACAACTATGAAGGGCTAAGTCCCTTTGCTAACTGATTTTTTGCCGTAGAGAAAAACAGAAGTCTCATTTAAGAGTCAGTACCTATTTGAAAGTGGAGGCTCTTTTTCTTGCCGACCGAATCATCTTAAGACTTCAAGTGGATGAAGGTGTTATTCATACGCTGAAGTGCATCGTTTGTGGTAAAATGGGTCTGTAAATAACAGCGCTTCCTTTTTGTGCGAATACGATGCAAACGACACTATTGGACGATAAAAAATATCCAAGTACAAAGTGGTTCTATCGGGTGTGCCAGTTTCATTGTCACTTTTATTTCTTTGGATGACACAGATAAGGGAGTGTTAAAAATGAGAAGGAACAAAATAGTCATCTACATGCTTGTGCTATTCGGCCTCATTTTGTTGGGAGGCTGTACCGTAACCGTTGAGAGAGAACCAAAAACAGTTGAGGAAGCGTTGGTAGGGCACTGGGTAAATACTATGGGATCTCCGGATTATTACTTCACTGCAACCGAACTGATCGAAATGGATGATGAGGGTACGAAAATCGAAATGACTTATGTGGTCGTGGAGTCCAATGAGGATGATAACACGATAACCATCCAGACGACTGATTCTAAAGGCGGAGAAGAGGATAAAAAAATTGAATTCTCTGAGGATAGAGAAACAATGAAAGAGACCAGCTACATCTTGGGTGTCGAATCTGGCACAGAAGATTTTACCTATGTCGACAGCAAAACAAAACCATAGATTGATGGTAGTATTTAAGAGAGTGTAAGTTCCACCAAATTTCTTTGAGAGAAATATTGGTATGAAGGCATGCTAATTATAAAGACCGAAAAACTATAAAAAAAGAGAATAGAATCGATAAAGCGGAAAATCCACAATGGGCTTTCCGTTTTTGTATGCCCAGATCATTTGCGATTTCAAAGTGAATGACGCCGAAAGCTGACGTCCATAAGCAGGAATACTGCCATGCGGAAGTCATTTTTTAGATAAAAAACAAAAAAAACGGACAAATCGATAAAACCGGAAGTCCACTATAATGTCATCCAATCACCATATCCTCACTTTTTCTGAAATTCACCATTTTATTGATAGAAGCCACTGGAAAAGCTTATGTTATAGGCTTTTTTACCTGTTTGTTTTGTCGGGAAGTGACAGCCTATGTGAGCTTATTCACACAGTGGTCGTAGCTTGGCGGAGGGTATGCAACGAAAAGAAAACACTCATCATGTGCACGATTTGTAGTCAGAAGCCCTATTTTCGGGGCATATAAGCAACGAACCAGCCTATATTTCAGGATGTATTCCTATAGGTGCAAGTCATATATTTTTTTTGGCGGCGTTATCATGTTTTTGCGCATAATACCAATTGCATGTTACATATAGTCCCATTAGCTGTGAGAATCGAAATGACTATCTTCTTTTTGGACTATATAATTTGTTCCAGAGTTAAGAACAAATTAGAAATTTCAAATCAAAGGAGATCAATTAAAATGGAAATCAATATGGCGGACACGACTTTCATGTTCCTCGCAACGGTAATGGTCCTGCTGATGACCCCAGCTTTATCTTTATTTTACGGAGGGATGGTCAGAGCAAAAAATGTTCTGAGCACAACCATGCATAGTTATGCAGCTATTGTAGTTGTGGTAATACAATGGATACTTTTAGGTTATTCCTTGTCATTCGGAGGAGACAACGCAATCATCGGCGACTTTTCATTTGCTTTTCTTAAAAATGTTGGTTTCGCACCTGTCGATTATGCTCCGACAATCCCGCATCAGCTATTCATGATGTTCCAATTGGCATTTGCGATCATCACCCCTGCAATCATTTCCGGAAGCGTTGCGGAAAGAATGAAATTTCCGGCGTACTTGGCATTTGTATTGCTGTGGACAACCTTAGTCTACGATCCGATCGCGCATTGGGTATGGGGCAACGGCGGTTGGATCCGTGAAATGGGTGCCCTCGATTTCGCAGGCGGAACGGTCATTCATGTCAGCGCTGGAATCTCAGCGCTTGTGGCTGCAATCTTTGTAGGAAAAAGAACCAACAAAGACTCTGTCCGACCGCATAATATCCCGATGACGATGATTGGCGCCGGTCTATTGCTGTTCGGCTGGTTCGGCTTCAATGCCGGCAGCGCACTCAGCATCAACGGTATTGCAATGAATGCCTTCATCACAACAACCGTATCAGGAGCAGCTGCTGGATTCAGCTGGCTCATGTGCGAATGGGTTCTGCACAAGAGACCGACTGCTTTAGGCTTGGTCAGCGGAATCATCGCCGGGCTTGGCTCGATTACGCAAAGTGCCGGTTACGTCAGCCCATTCTCGGCGTTGCTCATCGGTTTCGTCGGCGGGATACTTTGTTTCTTCGCTGTCACTGAATTGAAAAAGAGAATCGGTTATGATGATGCACTTGATGCGTTTGGCTGTCACGGAGTCGGCGGAATTTGGGGCGGCATCTCAGCCGGGATTTTCGCGACATCCACAATCAATCCTGACATAACCGGTGGGTTGGTGGACGGAAACACGACACTGCTGATCGTTGAAATCATTAGTATCGTTGCGGTTACTGCCTACTCAGCTATCATTTCCTTTGCCATCCTGAAACTGATCAGCTTCGTTATGCCGGTAAGGGCATCCGAGGAGGAAGAGGAAGATGGTTTGGATTATTCCTTGCATGGTGAAACGGCTTATGGTTCGGTCAGCGCTGCAGGACTTGCTGTTGGTGCGCATGAACCTGTTGCCATTCCGGCTAGTCCAGCCATTTTCCCGAAAAAGCAGTTCGGTACAGAAGTTGTAGCTATGGACGAAGCCGTTGTTGTGGAAAACCACGCGACAGCACTTCCTAGCAACAAGGTACATAAAACGGGTAAAATGACCAAAGTGGAAATCTTGATCAATGAAAGCAAATTCGATCATTTGAAAAAAGCATTGAACGGCATTGGCATCACTGGTATGACGGTCGTGAATGTGTTTGGTTATGGCGTGCAAAAAGGACATACGACTTATTATCGTGGGGTAGAAACCGATGCGGATCTGTTGCCTAAAGTCCGGGTGGAAGTCGTGATCAGCAACGTGCCGCTTCAACAAGTGATCGAAACTGCCAGAAAAGCTTTGTATACAGGGAATATCGGCGACGGAAAAATATTTGTCTATGATGTTGAAAATGTCATCCGCGTAAGCACCGGCGAAGAAGGGGCGCAAGCATTGACGTACAATGGCGATTCAGAATTATTGCGTGCGACTTCCTGATCAAATTAAAGTACTATATAAGGACCGAGAGGTTGAAAAGTTTGTCTCAGGTCCATCAAAATTAAAAAACGAAGCGCTTGCCAGAGGTTGATTCTGACAAGCGTTTCTTTTTTCCGATTTCAGAAAATAGCTACGCAAATTCAAGATACCGTATCGATACCGCTTCCATGCCCTTTGGCGGTATAATGAATGTATATTTATAGAAGAAATCGCGACCTTTTGCCGCAGGAATAAGGGGTGGGGAAGGGTGCACGAACGAGCAGATTTATAAAGGAACAGAATCCAGGAGGTGGATTTCTTGGCTAAGAAAACACGCAATAATGCAAACGGAATACTACTATTGAAGAAATGGTGGTTTTGGTTGATTTTTGTTGTTGTGGTCGGGATGATGGCTGTATTCGGTGGGGGAACGGATACGGCGGAAACAAACGCATCCAATACTGCAGCGAAAACCGCAATAGCTAACTTTGAAGAGCTGGCGGCTGTAGAAAGTACTGAACAAGCCGAGGCGGCTGAACGGGTAGAGGCTGCCGTTCAAGCGGCGGAAGCCAAGGCTGATGCTGAAGCTCAAGCTCAAGCCAAAGCTCAGGCAGAAGCAGAAGCTAAACTTAATAATCCTGAAAATTACCGCACGGATATTACCTACGATCAGTTGGCCCAGACACCGGATGCTTATTATTCTGAAATGATAGCCATGTCCGGGCGGGTCATTCAAGTGATGCAGGGCGAGGGTTCTTCGCAAATGCTGGTGGCGGTTGACGATACGGAAGGAGCCGTCATGTTTCTGGGATATGAATCGAATATCACCGAATCTGGAATTTCGGAAAATGCCCTTATCAAATTTTATGGCACTGCGGCTGGGACGATAAGCTATGATTCCACCATTGGAGAAACCATAACGGTGCCCGCTGCCTTCGTGAATATGCTGAAGCTGCAATAATTTGTGTCCGAAAAAATGATGCTCGCTAAGGCTTGGCAGAATTATCCGATGAAACGAGTACGCTATTGTTTGTGCAAATTTCGACGCATGGGGGATGAAACATGTTTACGCTATATGAACCATCTGAACAGAAAGTGCCGATCAAGATTTGGCTTGAGAATATTGGCCAACTGGATAGAATTTGTCTGGAGCAAGCAAAAAATCTGGCTAATCTGCCATTTGCCTACCAACACATCGCCCTCATGCCGGATGCCCACGCCGGGTACGGCATGCCCATCGGAGGCATCTTGGCTGCTGAAGGAATGATTGTCCCGAATGCAGTCGGGGCCGATATCGGTTGCGGCATGACTTTTGTGCAAACCAATATCCCAGCGGAAATCCTTATTACACAAGAGACGCCCGATGGGAAATTGGCGCAAACCATCGTCAACACTATTTTGCGCAGCGTTCCGAACGGCTATGAGAAGCACAAACGCAAACAAGCAAGCAATGTTGTCCAGCAGTTTTCTTGGTATCTGGAAGAACAGGAAAAGGTGGGAGCAACCAAGGAACTTGCCCATGTGTTGAATGAAGCCTATTTCCAAGCAGGAACGCTCGGCGGCGGGAATCACTTTATCGAGCTGCAAACAGATGAACAGGGATTGGTAGGCGTGATGGTCCATACCGGTTCGCGGAATATCGGGGATGCTGTCTGTCATTATTTTGATGATAAGGCGAAGCAACTGAACATACAGCAGCATTCACCCGTTCCTCCAGAGTGGAATTTGGCCTATCTACCGACGGACAGTGACATCGGAAAGGAATATATCCGATGGATGGAGTTTGCCATGGCGTTCGCCAAAGAGAACAGGGCGAAAATTACGGGGATTGTCATCGAAATCATTCGTAATCTGGTTGCTGAACATGCAGATTTTACCGAGATTGAACTATCCGAACCGATCGACTGCCACCATAATTATGCCGCTTATGAAGAACATGCCGAGAAGATGGTCTGGGTTCATCGGAAAGGGGCCATCCGGGTCAGGGAAGGAGAATGGGGGATCATCCCAGGCGCAATGGGGACGAGTTCCTATTTGGTCAAAGGGAAAGGGAATTCGGAGAGTTTTCACTCGTGCTCGCACGGAGCCGGACGCCAGATGAGCAGGAAAGAGGCGATGGGAAAGTTCAGTGTCGAGGACACAATCCTCGACCTTGAATCGAAGGGGATTTTCCTGGGGAAGATAAGGAAGCGCGATTTAGGGGAAGAAGCCCGGTTTGCCTATAAAGACCTCGATTTTGTCATCGCCAATGAACTGGATTTGATTGAGCCTATCCGCAAACTGGAAACGTTGGGGGTTGTGAAAGGATAGCCGGTGATCGCAAAACAGTAAAAAATATGTCAAAGAAGAGGCCGTCTCATTTCGAGACGGCCATTTCCTTTTTTATACAATTACGCGGAAATAACTGTAAAAATCAACGTTAATCAGTGATAACCCAGTACTGTGAGCCATCGCTATTACGATCCATAAATCCATATTCAATAAAATAGCGGCGCACCGTCACATAATCATCGTGAGCCGTTTTAATGATGTCGTTGACTTCCTTTTCAGAATATTTCTTGCCTTGATCAAAACGCTTCAAAATATGCTGCAGCACCATAATTTTTCGTTTTTCCTTGCTTGGGAAAATATCCACTGCCCCATCTAATCCGTTTTTGAAATATGTTTGCAGTACTTTTTCCCGTTCATTTTCTGTAATACCATAGCGTGAATCCACTACTATTTCCTCCTTGTTAATATGGCTATCTTTCATGGGTACTCTGCTGTTTTCCAGGTTGGCCATCAGCGCAAGAAAAATTTTTGCCTGCCTTTCCTTTTCCTTCAGCTTGAATCGATGTTGACGAATGGTCGAGATACTTCCCGAAGAAGACCGCTCCAATATTTCCTTATCGGATAGTCCTTTATGAAACAGCTGTAGCATTTCCCTTTGGATGTCAGATAATCCTGTATATTTTTTATCTAATTGAATCAATGTTTCGAAAACAGAGCCATGCGATTGCTGTATGTGTACGAGCGTAGCCTTTTCCGCTTCATAAAGCACCTCTCCCATTGGATAGATGATGCCCTGTTGGTAGGTTTGACGACAAAATAAGCAGGCGTAGCTTTTAGCATGCTGATCAAATCGATAGCCGTTCTGTAATTCTAATAATGTGCTGTTGTCAATCATAAAACCATCCTCCTACCTTCGTTATTTGTAAACAATTATATAATATGTTATTTAATTTGTAAACTAAATGTGTTTTTGTTTATTAAATATTGGGTTTGGGATAGGTTTAACTTTCCAAGCCAAACAGGTAGTCGCAAAATTGGAATTCAAAAGCTGCCTAATTTTTGTAATATCCTATTTTTCTGGGATAATGAGTGTAGAAGAACTGTGCTTTTTTAAGAAGGGGAGGAATAAGCTGATGGAATCTAAAATGCCCCCTAAAGTCAATAGACAATGGTTGAATTTTGCTGTGACAACTGCAATTTTTCTGATTGTGCTGAATTTTTTTAATTTTCCCGGTGTGGATGAAAATGCGGTAACGGAAGTGGATTATAAGACATTTGTCACAATGGTGGAAGAAGGCGGTGTAGAGTCAGTCCTCGTAGAGGAAAACCGGATAGAATTCACAGCGCTGGACGATGAAGGGGTAGAGAGCACCTTCATTACCGGCAGGATGGAGGATCCTCAGCTTACTGACCGGCTGCTGCTGACTGATGTAAAGTTTGAGAAAGAGATTGTCGAAGAAAGCTCTCCGCTTGTCAATTTTTTCCTGATCTGGATTCTGCCTCTGGCGCTACTGTATGTATTCTGGGGATTCATGATGCGCAGGCTGCAGGGAAGAGTCGGGGGAGTCGGCAGCGAAATGAAATTTGGCAAAAGCAATGTCAAAATATATGCTGAATCTGAAACCGGAAAAACATTTACGGACGTAGCGGGACAGGACGAAGCGAAGGAAGCGCTGTGGGAGGTAATCGATTTTCTGCATAATCCCGAAAAATACCGGGAAATCGGGGCCAAGATGCCAAAAGGGATTCTGCTTGTCGGACCTCCAGGGACCGGTAAAACACTGCTTGCCAAAGCTGTCGCGGGAGAAGCCAGAGTGCCTTTTTTCTCGATATCGGGATCTGAATTTATGGAGATGTTCGTTGGTGTGGGAGCTGCAAGGGTCAGGGATCTGTTCGATCAAGCTCAGGCAAAAGCTCCCTGCATCGTATTCATTGATGAAATCGATACAATCGGCAAGAGCCGCAATCTGTCGGGCATTACCGGAAATGATGAGCGGGATCAGACACTCAATCAATTATTGAATGAAATGGATGGTTTTTCCTCGGAAAAAGGTGTGGTTATCCTGGCGGCAACGAATAAACCTGAAGTTCTGGACAAAGCGTTGCTGAGGCCTGGACGGTTTGACCGGCGTATTCCCCTTGAACTACCGGATATTGCCGGAAGGGAAGCGGTTCTGGTGGTTCATGCAAAATCCGTTAAAATGGATGAAGATGTCGATCTGAAAGAGATTGCCCGAGATACACCCGGCAGCTCCGGAGCAGATCTTGCCAATCTGATTAATGAAGGCGCTCTCCATGCTATAAAGGAAGGACGCAGCAAGATAAACCAATCCGATCTGGAGTATGCGTTGGAAATCATACTGGCCGGATACCAGCGGAAAAATGCGATTCTCTCGAAAGAAGATAAACTGGCGATAGCCTACCACGAAATCGGGCATGCGATTGTTGCCGCAAAACAGACTGATTCCGCACCAGTCAATAAAATCAGCATCATCCCAAGGACATCCGGAGTTCTCGGCTATACGATGCAGTCTGAAGAGACGGATCAGTTGTTGATGAGCCGGGAAAAGTTCCTGAATAAGATCATCACCTACATGGGCGGCCGCTCTGCCGAGGAAGTCATCCTGAATACGATCACCTCCGGGGCAGAAAATGACATAGAGGCCGCAACGGCTATTGCACGAGCGATGGTCACACGCTACGGTATGAGTGAAAAATTCGACATGATGGCCTTGGAAACAATCAACAATCCTTATCTGGGAACCGATGTGACCTCACTCGTATCGAATGAAACCTCTGCGAAAATAGATGATGAGGTTTTGCGCATCATCAAATTCGCTCATGAAAAAGCTAAGGAAATCATCAGAGAAAACTTACCGAAAACGCATGAACTTGCAAACTATCTGCTCGAAAAAGAAACCATGACCGGCGAGGAATTCATGGAAATGCTGATGAAAGAAGAATGAGGAATCATGAGATATCCAGAATTCGTATTAGTGAAGGCTCGGAAAAGAGGGAGAGGAAAATGCTTGCTTTTGCACAAGGGCAGCAAATGAGTCAAAAATGGATTATCAAAAAACAATCCGCAAGCACATCAATTTGACGACGTGCTTGCGGATTTTCTTGCCAATAAATGATGAGCTTTTCTACGATTTATGGCATAATAAAAATCATAAGCATCAATCAATGCTTCAGGAAGATTCAGAAGGGGGACAGCATGAAAAATACGAGAATATTTGGGATGTCTTTTGCCAGCGTCTATCCGTTGTATATCCAGAAGGCCGAGAAAAAAGGCCGCACGAAAGAAGAAGTCGATGAAATCATTTTCTGGCTGACCGGTTATGATGAGACGACTCTGCAACAACTGTTGGATAATAAAATCGATTTTGAAACCTTCTTTGAACAAGCACCAGAACTGAATCCAAATGTTTCGCTTATCACAGGGGTCATTTGCGGTTACCGCGTCGAAGAGATCGAGGACAAACTTATGCAAAAGATCCGTTATCTGGATAAGTTGATCGACGAGTTGGCAAAAGGCAAGGCCATAGAGAAAATACTGAGGAAATAGGTTATACACGCAAGAAAAACATAAAATTAATCAAGCTAATGGAGGAACTAGGATGGAATTCAAAAATGTTACAGTGATCAAAGAAGCAAATGTGTATTTTGACGGGAAAGTGACCAGCAGAACGGTTCTGTTCGAAAGTGGAGAGAAAAAAACGTTGGGCTTCATGTTGGCAGGCGAGTACGAATTCAACACCGATGCTGAGGAAATCATGGAAGTCTTGGGCGGCGACATGTCGGTCATGCTTCTGGGTGAAACGGAATACACACTCTACAGCAAAGGCCAAAGCTATGTCGTTCCCGCAAATTCTTCATTCAAAATGATCGTAGAGAAGTATGTGGACTATTGCTGCTCATACAAAAACGACTAGAATTGAGGCCTCACGTGTGTAACACAGTGCAGGTAAATCAATTGATTTCAACAAAATAAACCAGCCTGAAAACGGAAATTCGAACTTCCGTTTTCAGGCTGGTTTTTTATAGTGTACGGACAAAGATTGTTTCATTATCGATTTTCAGCTGTTAAATATATTCAACGATTCCGCTTTTGAGAAGCTCTTTCCTCAAAGCTTCATTTTCAGACCGTAGTCGCTTCACATCGGCTCTCAAAATAGAATCATGGTTTCGGATTGTATTCATGATAAACCTCACTAAGACGAGAACAAGCACTATTGAAATAATAAATTGTATTGTCAGCATGATTTGGACCCCTCTTTCCGGATTTTTTTGCTACAAATACAGAATATCAGTTCATTATGTAGCTCAGATGAAGATGCCAAATCTCCATCCAATCTACACATTTGTTCGGTATATTAAGACTATCAATTTTTAGTTATTATCCTTTGAGGAGGAAACAAAAATGAACATGACTCATTATATGTCTTTATTAGCTTCAAATCAGCCTTGGAATCTGATCATTTTCATGGCCATCCCTGTGATATGCGCGGAGACGTTGACGATTTCAGAATTTTTCATTATTTTTGACAGGGTAAAATCGGGTGGACTGAGGTCTTTGAATAAGGTCGTCGGAGTCTTTGCCGGCTTCTATTTTACGGGTATTTTCTTCTACCTATTGTTTAACGCGGTAATCCCATTGACTACCACAAACGGTTGGCATACGTGGGTCGACGTTGTGGCAGGGGGCTTCTACTTGAGCGGTGTCCTGTTCCTTTTGCCGATTGCATTAATGGAACTGGGTATAATATTCAAGAATAAAACCGATGAAGAGAAGATGAAAATCCACTTCATGCTGGTCGGTGGCTTCCTGGTCGTTGCCCATATTGCCATGATTTTCGGCATGGTGAATCCTGAAATCATCGACAGTATGGCTGTGATGCCAAGTATGTTGCAATAATAAGCAAGATTCTCCAAAAATAATACAAAAAGAAAGACTGACCCGGGCATATTGAGGCCTTGGTCAGTCTTTCTTTTTCTAGTCGGTATGCGGCTGATAACCAGAATTTTTGGTTTATTCCGTTAATGTACCGACAATCGGTAGCCCATCCAAAACGGAGCTGCCATGCGGAGAATGGCTGATGGCGGTGGTGCAGTCAGTACCCGCCTGTACCCCATGATGGTTCCCATTTTGCCATTGAGATTCATTGGTGACGTCGTAGACGGTGCCGTCAACGGCGACATAGGCGTCATTCCCATTCTTTCCGTCATACTGTGCTAATTCATCTAGGGTAAAGGTTTTTGCATTCGCTTGGCTACTTGAAGAGGCAGCGGCGCTGGATGACGATGCAGCTTCCGAGGATGTAACGGATGAACTGACAGCGACACTTGCGTTGGTGGCTGCCGGTGTCGTTCCGCAGGCCCCGAAAAGTAAGCCTGCACCGAGTAAGAGGCTGATCATTTTTGCTTTGTTGTTGTTTTTCATTTTAGTTTCTCCTTTTTTTGTACTTTCGTCATTCTTTACAATCCAAATGACTCGAAGTGGATTTTTTGTTTTGGGACATTTTTAGAAACCAGCGCCGATTCAATGGTGTGCATGAATCCTTTGGGACCGCAAAGGATAAATTCGCTGGTGGTATAGGGAACTTCAGCGGATTCGCAAATGGCTTCGGTTTTTTCCGCATCCAAGTAGCCGTTATGGGTTGAATAAAAAGGAACGAAGGTGAAATTGGGCATATCTTTCTGGAAAGAAGCTAGTTCCGCTGCATAGGCAAGTTCATTCTCGTTGCGTAAACTCCAGATGAGCACCGCTTTATTTTTTGCATTTTTTTTGCGCAGGCTTTCCAAGATGCCTAACATAGGTGTAATACCGACACCGCCGGCGAACAGCACGAGGCTTTTATCCGTGCTTTGGATGTCTTCTAGTGGTTGCCCTAAGCCGCCATAAGGACCTTCGACGGTCACTTTCGTCCCTGCCTTGATGCGTTGCATAATGTGCGTATAGTCTCCCGAGTCCTTGATCGATACGGAAAGGGCACGCGGATTTTCCGGTGCGGAAGTCAAAGAAAATGGGTGTTCTTCAAAACTATAGTTTCCATCCAGCACTCTTAAATAGATGAATTGTCCAGCCTTGTAATCAAAGAGCCGTCCGTTTTCAGCTGCCAGCGTCAAGCTGACAATCTGATCGTTCTCATTCACCACATCGGTTATGGTATAAATATTTTTCTTCAATAAAATAGGCCGGATCAGCTTATGGTACACATAGAAGCCCAAAGAAATGATGAAATATAGGGCGTACAACATAGTCAAAGTCATATCGCCCCGAACCAAGTAGGCGATGGTGATGACATGCACAGAAAGCGCGATGATGGCAACGATATTGAAATTATGCAGGAACTTCATGACGCTGTATTTGGAGAAGAAAAAATTGCCTAATGTATCCTTCACCATCTTGATTATTTTGATTTTCCCTAGCCAGTTGGTCATGAAGAATACGGAAAATACAGTCAGCAGCAGGAACAGCATGATGGCAAAATCCCCGAAGACAGTCGAAAATTCAAACTCACCCCAAGCGAAACTAGCCCATTCTTTATGCATTAAGCCCAGAGCCAGAGCAACGATAGCCATGATACCGTGGAAGCGATGGAACTTATCTAGGCTGAAGTATTTTTCGATGAATTTGGGTCTTGCGGCCGTTATCAGTTCTGATAACAGCCAAGTGTAGCTGATGATACCGATAAAAGCAGGAGCTGCGAGACTGAAATTTAGCCCTTTTAGCGAAATAAAGGCAATGGGTACAGGGCTCAAAAAATAAATGGCGAGAATCATATATTGAATCACTTTTCTTTTCATATGTGTTTCCTCCGATTTCTTATTTATATTTATTATAGATAAGGAAATTTAGGATGGTATGAAGGTAAGCTGAAGATTAGCTGAAAATGCTATTTTTCGTTCTGTGAGCAAACGGAAGCGTGCTACAATGAAGTAAAGAGGTGAACGCAATGGATGGGAAGAAAACGCGCGTTTTGGTGGTGGATGACGAAAAGAGCATCCGCGATTTTTTGACGATGGGGCTGGAAGACGAAGGATACAGTGTGGAAACGGCAAAGGACGGTATGATGGCGCTGACAAAGATGCATGCAAATCCTTTTGACATTGTCATTTTGGATGTGATGCTGCCGGGCATGGATGGCTATGAATGCTGCCGTATGCTGAAGCAGAAATATGATGTTGTCATCATCATGCTGACCGCGAAGGACCAGGCGGAAGATACGGTAAAAGGATTGAAAACCGGAGCAGATGATTATCTGGCCAAGCCATTCAGTTTTCTGGAGCTGCTGACGCGGATGGAAGTCCGCCTTAATAGCCGTTTCCCACAAAAGAATACAGTCATCCGCAAGGGGCCTTTTTCGGTCGATGATGCCCGCCATGAGATTACGTTCGAGAATGAAAAGCTTGATCTGACCCCAACGGAGTACAAGCTGATGTGCTTGTTGTTCGATAACGTGAACATCGTCATTTCGAAGGAGACCATCATGAATAAAGTATGGGGCTATGATTATTTCAGCAGTTCGAATGTGGTGGAAGTTTATATCCGCAACTTAAGGGAAAAGCTGCAGGATACGTCGCACCGCTACATCAAAACCGAACGCGGATTCGGCTATAAATTGGATGTGGAAGGATGAAAACGAAAAGCTTAAACAAGCAACTGTTCCAGAGAAGCATGCAGTTGCTGCTGCTGTTTTTGGGGATCATCGGTTTTTTGCAAACAACCTTGATTTATCTCTACACCGAAAATCAAAGGAAAATGGAAGTGGAGAGCTATCTGCAGGCCCTACAGCAAACACCTGACCTGCTCGGTGAAGGAGAGCAGTTGGCTAAAGAAGCGTCAGAGATTGCCGAGAATTTCGCCTCAGATGCGAACATCGTTTTTTATGCGAGCTCCGGAGAAAAGCAAATAATCCACACCAACCGACTATTTTTAAAAAATAAAGAGACAGCAGCATACACTGAGCCTGTATATTATGAGGGGAAAGCGATCGGGACCATAGAAATCATCTATTCCATCCACGAGTCGGTGGAGTTGATGCTTACCCAGCTGATTATTTATGTGATTGCCAGCATCGTCATTCTATTTTTGGCTTGGCGGTTCTATGGGCGTATGTTGAGGAAAACGCTGGCTCCTTTGGATAGCGTCATTGCCTCGGTTTCTGAGGTTTCCGTCGACAATCTGGATGAACCGATAGTTATCGCAGATGCGCAAGCGGATATAGCCAAACTGGTGGATTCGACCAATGAGCTGAAAGTAAGGCTGCATGATTCCTTTCAGCTCATTGAAGAGAATCAGCATAAATTGCAGCAATTCGTTTCCGATGCATCGCATGAGTTAAAAACGCCGCTGACGACAATCCAGGGCTATTCGGAAATTCTGTTGCGGGGAAAACTAGATAATCCTGAAAAGATACGCTATTCTCTGGAAAGCATGCTTGATCAGACGAAACGTTTGACGTATATTGTGAACGAATTGCTGGAACTTTCAAAATTGGATCGGAAGGTACAAATGGGGAAAGATGAACTGAACCTCAATGATGTTCTAAAGGACCTGTACCCCTTGTTAAAGATGATCCAAGAGGGGCGGGAACTGAAGCTGACGGTGGGTGGGATACCGAATGTTCTGATGAACCGCAAAAAAATCGAGCAGGTTATTTTAAACATCGTCCAGAATGCCATTTTCCATTCCGATCCGAAGACGCCGATCATGATCCACACCTACCAAGAAAATGAAAAGGTCGTCATGGCAATCACCGATTACGGTGAGGGTATTGCTGAGAAACATCTGCCGCTTATCTTTGATCGCTTTTACCGTGTAGACACCGATCGTTCGCGCGAAAGCGGAGGGACGGGATTAGGTTTGGCTATCTGTCAAGACATTATGCATGCGCATAATGGGGAAATCGATGTACAAAGTATTGCGGGAAAGGAAACGACATTCTTTATCCGGTTTCCTATGATGACTACAGTTAAAACAGTAACTAAAAATCAATAACGTCAGAAGATAATGGCTTTATATTGCTGTGGGGATTGTGGTTTTTCCTACAAGTCTCGTTACACAATCAAGGAATGCGAGTTATTCTCAAAGCACGCAAAGAAATGCCTAATCCCACATTTTTTCAGGATTAGGCATTTTTGTGTTCAAACTTAAGGCGCCAGTTGGTATCCCTTGCTCTCTGCAGCGTCAAAACCGCGGGAGCGCGGCTGTGTCCAAGTATACCTTTAGGCCGCAATGGTCAGAGATGAGCGGGGTATCCTTCCCGTCGAAGATGATTTCAGCGGATAGAACGATGGGCTTGTAATTGCATAGGATATAGTCGATCCGTCGGGGGTGTTGCTTCGGATGGATTGAGCCTGTCTGATAGGAGGGGAAAGTGAATTTCCCCTTTGGGACAGGGGCTAATGCATAGGTATCGTGCCAGCCGGACACATTTGTAATCCAGTCATAGCCCTTGCCGCGCCGATTGGCGGAAGCGTTGAAGTCACCCAATAATACAATCTTTTGATCAGGATGAAGGGTAGTCAGTGTACTTTCCAGCCGTAACCATTCCTGCATGAAGGAATTCTTTTTTTTATCCTGCCATCCCGACAAATGGCAGGAGTAGAACAGCATACGCTCATTATTATTTGTTATTTCAATGCCCGCCACGCCGCGCCGTTTTTGCGAAAAATAGTGAGTTTTGGATGAAATCACGTACCCGTGGATTTCTTCGATGGGATGGAGGGAGAAGATTGCCACACCTTCATCATACAGCCGATAACCCAAATGGCAGGGGAACCAGGTCCAATAATAGGAAGTCCCCATTTTTAAAAGAGTTTGTTGCAGGACGAATGCGAAGTTATTTTTATGGATGGCTGGCCTTTTCTTTGCTGGAAAATAGTAAGGATCATCCTTCACATGGGCTTTCGGAGCAAAACGGGATTGGTTGACTTCTTGGAAGGCAATTACATCATATTGTTCGGCGGCTATATGCTGGGCAAGGTACGTCATTTTTTGTTTAGAGTTGGGTTCCATCCAACTATGCGTGTTCAAGGTCAATAATTTCATTGGAACAGTTCACTTCCATTAAGGTATGATAGGTGGAAATTTTGGGAGAATCATTTTTTGTGTTCCGCCAAAGCCTCCAAGCTGCGTCCGGTGGCGCTGCCGATGGTCCATTGATTGTCGAATGAAGTCTGGCCATAATACAATTGAACACCGTCCGGTTCGAGGATCATACTGGAACGATAGATTCTGTAACCATCAGGATCCGTTTTTTTACCGGTGTTAGACAACAGGTGCTTTTCTGCAGTGAAGTGGATGCCGTCAGCGGATGTGCTGTAGCTAAGTTCACCGCCTACATCTTCACGATTTTTCCGATTGAGGTTCAACAAATAGTAAACCCCATCGATTTTCATGACGTCTGGATGCCAGGAATGAACAGCCTTGCCATTTGCAGTAATTGCGCTGAAAGGGCCCCAGTTCTTGCCGTCCGCGCTCTCGCTGTAAAGGACATACCAATCGCGCATGAGCCATATCTTGTAGACGCCATCCTCAAAAACGATGGAAGGAGAAATCAATTGCAGCTTGTCGCCCATCGCCGCCGTCATAGCTTCCGGATCGGTCCAGTCTTTGCCATCCGAAGAGGTGATGCGATAGAGCATCTCCTGGGAAGAATCTTTCGTCATTTTTGCCAACTCGCGGTACCACAGTTCCAGCCTTGATGTGGAGCGGTTGTAGAACAAGTGCACATCTGAGTTATAAGAATGCAGCCCTTTTTTTGGTGTCGGCACCAAGGGGTTGCTGACGCCGGCAGGTACTTGCCAATGAATCCCATCATTGCTGGCGACGATGCAAGGGTTTTCGGTCTGATCATTTTCATAAGGATAAGGCGTGAATGCCATCCAATAGTTATAACCGTGCCATTTCTCGTCGAATTGGACAATGGATGGGTGGGTCGCCTGATGGGTTTTGCCTTTCCAATTTGTGCCGTCATCATAAGGTGTAGGGACCGACAGGAACCGTGACGAACTGGCAGCCTGTCTGGGAAGAACGCTGATGCCTAACATTATGCTGATGGCTAAAAGAATTAAAAAAAATTTTTTTTCATGTGATTTCCTCCTGCAGTCAGATGGATAGCCATCTGAAGCTAATGTGGTCAACGTTGGTTTATTATCGTTTGCGGCTCTCTTTCCATATTTTTGCATATTTCTTTTTGTTAATCAACACGGTAGTATTGGTTTTTGAGAGCGGACATTTTTATATCGGCAGCAAAACAGTCCCTGAAAGAATGAATGGGTGCCGGATTTAGATACAAAATCATTGCAAACAAGCAAACGATTCCTAATGGAATATGCTGAACTTGCGATATGAGGTTTGACGGTTTGTAGTATAATGAGAATTGAATTTGATAATATATGGAATGGATGAGAAAAATAATGGGAATAATAACGATATTGGTTCCTGCCTACAATGAGGAGGCCGTTATTGAGAAAATGTACGAAAGATTGAATGAAGTCTGCGCAAACTTGGATCGACATACCTTCGAATTCCTGTTTGTCAATGACGGCAGCCAGGATTGCACGCTTGAGCTCGTTAAACAGCTGAAGGGGAAAGATGACAGGGTCCAATATGTGGATCTATCGCGTAATTTCGGCAAGGAGGCGGCCATGATTGCGGGCCTCGACTACACCAAAGGCGATGCGGTCATCATCATCGACGCTGATCTGCAACAGCCTCCGGAACTTTTTGAAGAGATGATCCATTGGTGGGAAGAAGGCTATGATGATGTCTATGCCGTAAGGAAGGAACGAGAAGGAGAGCGTTGGCTAAAGAAATGGACTTCCCGGAAGTATTACCATTTGCTTCAAAAAGTATCCCAACAGGATGTCTATCCTCAGGTGGGCGATTACCGTTTGTTGGACAAAAAATGCATCAATGCCCTTAAGCAACTGAGGGAACGGGAGCGCTATACGAAAGGATTGTACAGTTGGATCGGCTTCAAGAAGAAAGAAATATCTTATGTGGCCCAGCCTAGGGTTGCCGGCGAAACCAAATGGAAGTTTTCCAGTTTGCTTAAGCTTGCGATCGACGGTATCACTTCCTACAGCACTGTGCCCTTAAAAGTTTGGTCTATCGTCGGCATCATCATCTCTCTTTTCGGATTCCTTGTTTTGGCGATTGAAGTGATAAAAACTTTGATTTTTGGCGCAAATGTAGCCGGGTATCCTTCCCTGTTTGCCGGAATCTTTTTTCTGGGAGGCATTCAGCTTATTTCGTTGGGGATCATCGGGGAATACCTGGGAAGGGTCTTTATCGAAACGAAAGAGCGTCCGCTGTATTTCATTCAGGAATATTCCGAGTCCAATCACATGGAAAATGAGCCTGAAAAAAGGCCGGGAATCCCGAACGGAAGAGGTGATTAAGGCGGCATGGAGAAGTTGAAAAATTTATATGGAAAATTTGAAGAGGTCATCAGATATTTGATTTTTGGAGGACTCACGACAGCAGTCAATATCGCTGTGTTCTTCTTGTGCGATACGACATTGGGCATGAATTATTTGGTTGCTAATGCGATTTCTATCGTCGTTTCCATTATCTTTGCTTTTTTAACGAATAAAAAATATGTTTTTAAGACGAAAACCCCTACGTTTAAGGAAAGCTTATCCGAATTCTTCCGATTTTGCACCTTCCGCTTACTCTCGGCCGTTTTCGACATGCTCAGCATGTGGATTTTGGTTGACGGGATCCATTTTGATGCCAACGCGGCCAAGCTAGCGACACAGTTCATTGTGGTCGTATTGAACTACGCCTTCAGCAAATGGTTCATTTTTAAGCAGAGGGGATGAGCAGGCATGTTTGAAGAGAACGATGTGACAAAAAAAACAGCAATCTACTATACAGGTTTATTTTTAGTGATGACGGCCCTCATCTATGGGTACTTTGTGAGGGAGCAGAAGTCGTTCATTTGGGAAGGTGACGGTTTTTCACAGCATTATCTCGTTTTTAAGGATTACTTGAGCATGTGGCGGGGATTCTTAAGCCATCCAACGGCAGGATTCCCTTTTTGGGATTGGAACATCGGCTTGGGGGCGGATGTCATCGCCTCCTACGGTTATTATGTGATCGGGGATCCGTTCGTCTATCTCGGCCTGCTGTTTCCGGCAGGAATGACGGAATTGGCTTACCATGTGTTGATTCTGGTGCGTGTGTACGTGGTTGGTTTGGCTTTCTTGGCTTTCTGTTGGCAAATGAAAATAAAAAATCCGGGCGCTTTGGTCGGAAGCATCCTCTACACCTTCACTTTTTACGTGATTTTGAACGTGATCAGACATCCTTTCTTTCTCCTGCCGATGATCGTTTTCCCCTTGTTGTGCCTGGGGATGGAGCGGATTCTGCGAGGGGGATCGAACACCGCCTTTATTTTGGCCGTTTTCTTCGGTGCCTTCAGCAATTTTTATTTCTTTTATATGCTGACGGTGCTGGTCTTTATTTTTGCGCTCACCCGTTATTTCGATCTGAATGGCATCAAGGAATGGAGAAGCCTCTTCGGGTATGCTTGGCGAGCCTTTTATTCCTACTTGATCGGTGTGCTGATGGCAGGGGTCCTTTTGGCTCCAGTTGTCTGGGGATTTTTGCATTCTTCCAGAGAACCGGGGGAATTTGCCGCCGGTCTGAAGTTTTATCCTCTCGAATATTATTGGAGTTTATTTACAAACCTATTGGTCACAAAACAGTTTTTATGGACGGTCTTTGGCTTCGCCGCCTGTACGGTTCTGTTGGCCCCTCTGCTATTTCTGTGGCGCAAGAAATTCGGCTACATCGCGGCGAATCTGTCGGTGTTTGCCGTCATCCTGCTGCTGCCGGCTTTCGGTTCCATCATGAACGGTTTTTCGGGTCCCTATAACCGTTGGACTTTCGCCATCCCGCTCTTTATTTCGGCTGGGTCGGCAATAGTATTCAACGAACGGTTTAACCTGACACGTTCTGAATTGAACGCGATGGGGTTTTCGGCAGTTGGTTTCAGTTCGGTTCCGCTAGTGATTGCCGCTTCCGGAGAGGCGACTCCGTTTCGGTTTACCTATATTGCACCGGTTATCTTCGCTTGGTCGATGTGGCTGTTATTGGTCTGGGCATACTGGCGAAACCGCTCCGGCCGGATGGGCAGCAATGCCAAAACCGCCATTTCTGTTGCGCTGTTGGCATTGGTAATGGCGAATTTGGTCTTCAATGCGCGTGATTATTATCAGCCTAATGGTGAAAATGAGGTCGCAACTATCTTGGATTACGGCACAGTTGATGAAACGTATAAAGAGACCTTTGGTGGCGCTGAGCAGCTGATCAAAGATCCGGGAATCTATCGGATAGGCGTGACCTCCAAAGATAATAACGTCAAAAATCAGATGGCTTTGCTGAACCGGATGGGGATGAATTCCTATCTTTCCGTCACAAACGGAGCGGTTGCTGATTTCGCGAAGCAACTGGAAAACAACCAATTCCAATTGATCCAACCCGTCCGGGGCGGATTCGATGATCGCCGCATCGCCAATAACCTGTTGGATGTGAAATATATTTTGACAGAAGCCAAGCATGCCAAGTATCTGCCTGACGGCTATGAAGTGGTTCAACAGACCGGAGACGGCGAAGGGGCTTTCGTTGTTGCGCAGAGCGATCAGGCCTATCCCTTTGCCTATGCGGAGTCGTCTTACCTTTCAACGGAAGAATTCGAAAAATACAATCCGGTGGAAAAAGAAGCCTTCCTGTCCTATGGGATCGTCTTGGAACCGTCAGAGATTGATACGACGGCATTATCGCCATTTGAAGGGGAACTGGCTGTCAAGGCTGTGGCTTTTTCAGTGGTCTCATCTGATCCGGAAAAAGTGCAGGTTTCCGGAGATACGATCACGGTCAACGATGGTGAAGGGAAAATCAAGTTGCTGCTAAGCAATCCGCAAGAATTGGCAAACGCGGAGGTGTATGTCCATTTAGAAGGTCTGCATTTCGACCCGAATCCCCAAACCGAATACGGCTGGACGCCGATCGGCTATAGCGCACGGATGTCCTTTACGCATCGGACCAAAGCGGGCGACCAAAGCGATCTTTTGAGCTTCAGTTCCTATTTCCACCGTGAGGATATGCTGTTCAATATAGGAAGCCAAGGGGAGACGATTGAATCGGATTCCCTCAGCCTACAGTTGAATGCTGCAGGCACATACAAGATTGACGACATCAAAATCTATGCGTATCCGCTTGATGGACAGTACGCCGCACGCGTATCAGAAAAACAGGCGAATGCCTTGGCTATCGAGACATTTACGGATGAAAAAATAAACGGAACAATCATCCAGGCCAATCCGAGCATACTCACGACGTCCATCCCGTATACTTCCGGCTGGAAAGCGGAAGTCAATGGCAAAGAGGTCGGAACGGTGAAGGTGAACTACGGATTCATCGGCATTCCTCTGTCTGCGGGTGAATCGGACATTACGCTGACATACCAAACGCCGTTAATGAAAATTGGAGCGGTACTTTCCCTTTCCGGACTTTTCCTACTGTTCTGTAATAAACGCTTTTGGAACAAGGAAAGACAATCATCTTTACTCCAGCAGGAGAGCGAAAGCATATAATGTAAAAATGAAGAGGGATTCCCAATAAAATGGGAGTCCCTCTTTTTATGAGGAAAAGCGGTCCGTGGATTTTTTCATTTCATGAAATTTGGAGTATGATGAAGGCATAGATGATTGCTTGTTGCACGCAATAGGCTGCCCACAATAGGAGTGTTGAGAGATGACAGAACATACCCATGCACCTAGCCATCCGGACGGTCTGGACGGCGTAAAAGGAAAAAATTTGCTCATAACAATGGTTCTGAAGATGATGCTGACAATTGCCGAGGGTTTGGGCGGCTGGGTTTCAGGAAGCTTGTCGCTGCTTTCCGATGCACTCCACAATCTTAATGACGTATTGTCCATCGTCATCAGTTGGTTTGCCGTCAAGATGGCAGAAAAAGAACACGATAAGAAAAACACTTTTGGCTACAGAAGAGCCACCATCATAGCCGCGGTCATCAATGCTACCTTACTGATCATCATGTCCCTTTTCCTTTTTAGGGAAGCTTATTTTAAATTCATTCATCCTGAAAAAATAAACGCACTGTTGGTCATCGTAATCGCCGCAATCGGGATCGTCCTGAATGCAGTGGCCGTATACCTGCTGCATAAGAGTTCAGGAGATGACTTGAATATGCGGGCGGTATACCTGCATTTTCTGAGCGACGCCCTTTCCTCAGTCGGAGTAATGGTCGGCGGTGTTGTAATCTATTATTTCGATGCTTATTGGATCGATCCCTTATTGACGGTGCTGATTGGTATATATATCCTCAAGGAAAGCTATGAAATATTGAAAGAGTCGGCAAACATCCTGATGCAAGGAACACCGAAAACGGTGGACATCGATGAAATAGCGGAGGAACTCGAAAAGCTGGATGCGATAAAGGACATCCATCACGTCCACATTTGGGCATTGGATGAGCACACGCTCTTTTTCGAAGCCCACGTAAATCTGCAAAATGATATTTTGGTCAGTGAACTGTCCGACGTTTATGAGAAGCTGGAACAAGTATTGAAAGTGCGCTTTGGTGTGACCCACTTGACGATTCAGTTCGAATATAATTGTTGCGAGGATGCGGGCAGGGTACTCGATAAGGAATAAGCAAGAACAGAATCAATGGAAAGGATGTCTTTCTGATGTTGGAGGAGAATAAAGCACTTATTCGTGATTTCCTTATGAAATCGAACAAAGAAGGCAGAACGATTGTTGAATTTTGTGTTCCAAATTTTACGGCTCACATCGGTGCATCACCAACAATGAATCTGCAAGAATTCCAGAAGTTTCAAACCAACTATTATGCCAGCTTCTCAGAAAGCCAGATCACGTTGGAAGATATGATAGCCGAAGACGACAAGGTGGCGTTCCGTGGGGTTGTGAGGGCTATGCATACTGGGGAGTTCAACGGCATCCCGGCCAGCGGGAAATCAGTAGTTGTGCCCGTAATCGGGATGGCAAGGATAACCGATGGGAAAATTGTGGAATGGTGGAACTCGCCGGATCGCCTGAGCTGGATGCAGCAGATAGACGCAGTCCACTGACACTCGGGAGAAATGCTGAAAATGAATAAAAGTACGGTTTTATGAGTATTGTAGTGAGATTGGGTTCATGCTCACTGTTTGAGCAAGTTAAATAAGAAGGAAAGCGGTGATGGATATGACGAAAGTCGAGCAGCACAGGGAAATATGCGAGAGGCTGAATCAGCTGTACGCGGCAAAAAATAAAGATTATGGGGATAGTTTTGGCGACAGCTTCCAAGAGTATGGGCTGACGATGCCGGCTATCCGCTTGGATGATAAACTGCACCGGTTCAAACAACTGATCAAGCAGGAAGCCGAAGTTAAAGACGAGAGTATTACAGACACGCTGATGGATTTGGCGAATTACGCAATCATGACCATCATCGAAATCGAGAACAAGGCATGATAAGAGTAAGGGGATTTCACAAATAACAGACTAGCTGCTTTGTTTTGTCTGCGTCCACAACAAAAAAATATAGACGAAATCAAAGCTATGGGATGCTTTGGTCTCGTCTATATTTTTATATGGTTATGCTATTGATGAAGCGGGCGATCCGTGGCTCGGTTGTGCTTTCGAAGAAGTCCTTTGTTGGACCGTCGAAGCCGACTTTGCCGTCTTCCAGGAAGAGCATGCGGTCAGCGGCTTCCCTTGCGAAGTCAAGGTTGTGCGTCACGATGATCATGGACAGCTTCTCGGAAGCGAGTTCCTTCAGCACGCGCAGCACTTCTGCTTCCAATTCGGGATCGAGGGCAGAAGTCGGTTCATCGAACAGGACGAAATCCGGCTCCATGGCCAAGGCGCGCGCGATTGCTACGCGTTGCTGCTGGCCACCAGAAAGTTGATCCGGATAATGATCCAGTTTGTCAGCCAACCCCACTTTGGTCAGCAAATTTTTCGCTCTGGCCGTCGCTTCCGTTTTAGAAAGTTTCAGGACTGTTAGAGGGCCTTCGATGACATTTTCCAATACTGACAGATGAGGGAAGAGGTTGAAGCTCTGGAACACCATCGCCGTTTCTTTGCGGATGGCCATCATCGTTTCTTTCGATATTTTGGAGCTGAAATCGACCTCGAGACTGCCGTTCTTCAGGATGCCGCTTTCGGGTACTTCCAACAGGTTCAACGTGCGGAGCAGGGTGGACTTGCCCGAACCGGATGGGCCTACAATGACCGTCGTTTCACCGGTTCTGAACGTCAACGAGATGTCCTTAAGGGCATGAAAGTCACCGTAGGATTTTTGGATATTTTTGATTTCGATCATGTCGTCACGCCTTTTTCAGATATTTGGAAGTTCTGATTTCCAATTTGCCTTGGATCCAAGTCAATACTGTACTGATAAGGAGGTAGATCACAGCCACTTCCATATACAGAATCAGCGGTTCATAGGTAACGGAAGCAAACTGCTGCCCGACCATCGTCATTTCGATGATCGTGATGCTGGATGCCAGCGAAGTCGATTTCACTAATGAAATGAAGTCATTCATGACGGCCGGCAAGGCGATCCGGATGGTCTGCGGGAAGATGATCCTTTTCAGGACCTGTCCGTGCGTCATTCCCAAAGAGTCGGCCGCTTCCCATTGCCCTCTCGGAATGGACAGGATTGCGCCGCGGATGGATTCGGCTGAATAGGCGCCGCTGTTCAGGGCAAAAGTCAGAATAGCGGCGGTCCACGCATCCAAGGTGATGTTCAGCTTCGGCAAACCGAAGAAGACGATGAATAATTGGATCAAAAGCGGGGTGCCGCGGAATACCCAAACGTAGAACCAAGCCAGTCCCTTCAGCAACCTGCTTTTCGAAATCCGCATGACTGCGGTAAGCACCGCCAGGACCAGTGACAAGGCAAAGGAAATCAGCGCCAAGGGGATGGTGACGGTAAATCCTGCTTCCAGAATTGGCCATAGGGCGTTTTCGATTATGGATAATGTATGTTGCAAAATTTACTCACCGTTCCTTTTTATATTAAAAATAAAAAAACTATTCAACGCTCAAAAGAGCATCACCGCAAGTGGTTCACGAGATACCAAATTGTACCATGCATCCAACAATGATGGCTAGCTTCAAGGGTTAACCATCCATAAATTAGATAAATCGTACCGATTGCGCCCCTTAGAGCGCAATCGGTACGATTTCGTAAATATGGAACCGAACGAGCCCGTTCAGCTTCTCTTAGTCGTTGGCTCCGACGCTGATGTCTTCACCTAGGTATTTTTCGAAGATTGCTTTGAAAGTGCCGTCTTCAGTGCGTGCTGCGATGATTTCGTTCAGTTTAGTCTGGAATTCTGTGTTTTCTTTTTGCAGGATGATGCCGACTTTGTCATTTGTTGGCAGTTTTTCATCAATCAGTCTCAAAGTGGAGTCTGGATATTCCTCAAAGTAAGTCAAGAAAGTGATGTAGTCATTAATCGTTCCGTCAGCACGGCCTGAAGTTATCAATTCAACTGCTTGATTGAAGCCATCAACAGGAACGATTTCAGCACCTAGGTCGCGTGCGTTTTGTGCGTAATTACTTGTAGTGGATTGAGCTGATTTTTTGCCGCTGTAGTCTTCCAAAGTTTGGATGTCAGAGTCTTCGTTGACCGCTAATTGGCCATAAGACTCGAAATAAGCATCGGTAAAGTCATAAACAGCTTGTCGTTCTTCGGTAACGCCGACGTTGTTGATGACGATGTCGTATTTATTGACGTCCAGTCCAGCAATCAGAGAGTCCCATTTCGTTTCTACGAAGACAGGTTCCACGCCCAAATCCTCAGCGATGACTTCCGCGATTTCTACTTCGAAACCGACCAAGTCGCCTGTTTCCGTATCATGGTAGCTGAATGGCGGATAAGTACCTTCCACACCGATACGCAATTGTTTGTTTTCTTCAATCGTTTTTAAGACATTTCCTTCTGTGACGGTACTGGATGCTGTAGAGGCACTGTCCGAACTTGAGTCAGTTGTTGTTGCACCGCAAGCCGCCAAAGCCAAGCCTGCTGTACCCACGAATAAGATTTTTGATAATAGTTTCTTCATTATATTCACTCCTGTTTTAGTTTTTTTTGATATGTTGTCGGTCCTTCGACCGGAAAAAACTCCCCCACGCGGTTGATGCTGGTGATGAAAGCCTACGAACCGACACCTTTCTTACTTTTTGTCGCTCGAAGGCATGAGGAAATCTTATCACCGGTGCATGTAAGAAGCAAACAGTTATAATCGAACAAGGTTGATAGGTAAAATCGATCACGCAGGGTTTATGGATGATGAAAATTACGCGATGATTAAGAAGCTTATCGGTCCACATGTGAATCGTGTATAATATAGGAAACAACGAGAGATTCGCTGACCAAGAGAGCGAATGGAACCAGGGGGAATTTGTATGACAGATGCATTGAAAAGATTGATCCAGGCAGCACAGCAACCGGAGGAAGCGGACCTGATCATCCAGAACGGAACAGTGGTGGATGTGTTCTCGCTGGAGACCTTTGAAGCGGACGTTGCAATCAAAGATGGGCATATCGTCGGCATCGGTACCTACCCAAACGGAAAGCAGGTAGTGGATGCTTCAGGCAAATATGTCATGCCGGGCTTTATCGACGGGCATATCCACATTGAATCGACGATGGTCACGCCATCGGAATTTTCGCGTGCCCTCATCAAACACGGCGTGACGACCGTTGTGACCGATCCGCATGAAATCGCGAACGTCGCAGGAAAAGTCGGCATCGACTTCATGTTGGAGGACGCCGCCAACGCCGACATGGATATCCTAATGAAGCTACCTTCGTGTGTGCCGGCAACACCCTTCGAGCAGAACGGCGCAACGCTGACCGCAGATGATCTCCGGCCTTATTTGAACCATCCGACCGTCATTGGCTTGGCAGAAGTGATGGATTATCCATCCGTTTTGAATGCAAATCCGGATATGCTTGAGAAGATCCATATGACGACCGAAGCGGGAATGATGGTAGATGGACACGCGGCCGGTTTACCGGATGCTGCGCTGAATGTCTATAGCACAGCCGGCATCCGCAACGATCATGAAGCGGTGACTGCGGAAGAAGCGATAGCGCGGGTACGTCGGGGCATCCATGTGTTGGTGCGGGAAGGATCAGCTGCGAAAGATTTGCTGGCGCTGTTGCCGGCCATCAACGAAAGGAACAGCCGCCGTTTTTCATTCTGTACGGATGACAAGCATCTGGACGAACTGGCCGAAGAAGGAACCGTCAATTATGCCGCGAAACTGGCCATCCAAAAGGGGTTGGACCCGCTCATCGCCATCCAGATGGCTACTCTCAATAATGCAGTGTGCCACGGAATCGAGGACAAAGGCGCCATCGCACCTGGATATCTGGCGGATATCCTGATCACGGACAGCTTGGAAACCTTGCAACCGAAAACGATCATCAAAGACGGACGTTTGCTGGATCTGGGGGCTTTAAGAAACGTCCGCGCAACTGTCCCACAGGCCGTCCGATCCTCGCTTCATTTGAAGAAAGTGACTAAAGACGATTTGCAGATCCCGCTTCAGAAAGACCAGAAAGCTTGGGTCATCGGAGTTGTGCCGGGCCGGATCATTACGGAGAAAATCGCAGCGGATGTGAAGACGGAAGACGGCTTCTTTGTTGCGGATCCAGAAAATGATCAAGTGAAGATGGTGGTGTGCGAACGGCATCACCAAACCGGCAGCATCGGTGCTGGCATCGTCAGCGGACTCGGTCTGAAACGGGGCGCCATCGCCTCGACTGTAGCCCATGATTCGCATAATCTGGTCGTTGCCGGTACGAATGATGAAGATATGCTGCTAGCGATCGAAGAAGCGGAACGGATGCAAGGCGGGCTCGTCATCGTGGATGGCGGCAAAGTGCTGGCCTCGGTCCCGTTACGGGTCGGCGGCATCATGTCGGAAAAACCGTATGAAGAAGTGATCGAGGAATTGCATCAGCTGCATGAACAGTTGGCTACGCTGGCGGAGGAAGGGCAGAATATCTTTATGATCCTGTCATTCCTATGCCTTCCGGTCATTCCGCGGCTGAAATTGACGGATAAAGGCTTGTTTGATGTGGATTCCTTCCAGCATATCGAAGTCGGTATTCCGATGTAAGGTCATTTACTTCAGTGCAGTCCGGAAAGGCGGTAGTTCTTTATGGCGATTTCATTCAGTGAATTCATTCAGTTGCTGCTGACGAGCCCGGCTATTGCGGTAACGGTGGCCTTGACTCTGGGCGTGGTTTTGGTGAACGGGTGGACGGACGCGCCGAACGCCATCGCCACCTGCGTTTCGACACGAAGCATGACTCCGCGCAATGCCATCCTGATGGCGGCGGTATTCAATTTTTTAGGTGTCTTTGCGATGACCGCAGTCAATGCGAAGGTTGCTCAGACGATGGCGAAGATGGTTGATTTTGGTGGGAATACGGATGATGCGGTCGTAGCGCTGTGTGCGGCGCTCTTTGCGATTGTGGTATGGGCCACTGCCGCTTGGTATTTTGGCATCCCGACAAGTGAAAGTCATGCTTTGATTGCCGGGGTGTCGGGAGCTGCGATAGCGCTGCAGGGCGGCATCAGTGGAATCAATGGGGCAGAATGGATCAAGGTGCTGTATGGCTTGCTGCTTTCCACCGTTATGGGTCTGTCTTTGGGTTTCCTTGTCGTGAAACTGGTCGGCGTTCTGTTCAAAAATATAGAACGGCAAAGCACGACAACCTTCTTCCGCAACAGCCAAATAGCCGGTGCGGCGGCGATGGCCTTTATGCATGGGGCCCAGGACGGCCAGAAGTTCATCGGGATTTTTCTGCTGGGCATTGCCTTGTCGCAAGGAAATGCCGCGACCGATTTCATTATCCCTGTCTGGTTGATGCTGCTGTGTTCCACAGTCATGGCTTTGGGAACGGCAATCGGCGGCGGTAAAATCATCAAGACGGTAGGGGTCAATATGGTGAAGCTAGAGACCTATCAAGGCTTCAGCGCTGATTTTGCCGGTGCCTTGAGCCTCTTGGCGGCTTCCCTCTTTGGACTGCCGGTGAGCACGACCCACACCAAGACAACTGCCATCATGGGAGTGGGCGCGGGCAGGCATCTGTCGAGCGTAAACTGGCTGACGGTCAAGGAAATGGTTTATACGTGGGTGTTGACATTTCCGGGGTGCGGCCTTGTCGGTTATTTGATGGCAAAGCTGTTCATTCGGATATTCTAGGGGGAGCCGATTATGTTCAAAAAGAAGACGGAAAAGTTGGATTATTTCGATGAGTTCATCAAGCTTGCCGAATGGGGCGTCCAATCGGCGGAATTCCTGAAGCAGGTTTTGGCGGAATATCCGGTCGCTGACCTTAGCCAAAAGTTGGACGAGATGCATGAGATCGAACATAATGCCGACCTCGCGAAATATAGGCTTATGCGCTATATGTACAACGATCTGTTGCCGCCTTTCGATAGGCAGGATGTGATTGCGCTAGTAACCAGTTTGGACCATACCATCGACATGATTGAGGATGTCATGATCCACATTGAGATCTATCAACCGCAGAAAATCACCCCGGAAATCAATCAATTCCTGTATCTGATCGGAAAATCAGCCGAGGAACTGCTCGATGCGGTGAGATTATTGAAAACCTACAAAAAATCGCAAAAAGAGATTCACGCAGTCATCGATCGCATCAATGCCTGTGAGAAGGAAGGCGATCTGTTGTATATTCAATCCATGCGCGATCTCTATCAGAGCGATGTGGATGCGGTCAGCATCGTCATCCTGAGCAAAATCTATAAATCGCTGGAGGATTGCTGCGACGCCTTCAAGGACGTGACCAAATTTGTGGAAGAGATAGCGTTGAAATATGCATAGGCGGTAGTGGTTTTGACGGTTGCTCTTACGGTCGTAAAATGGTAATAAGGGGCTGTCCCGCTTTGGACAGCCCCTTATTTGTGCTATGAATGCTTGATTTTGCTACGGGATCGCCCTCAAAATTGGTTTTTGCGGGCGACCTCGTGTTCTCGGCGGGCGTTTTTCCCTGCCAGGATGATTTTGGCGGTTTATCTGACTGTAATCTGAATTGATTTCCCCTGCTAAACAACGTTTTGATGGGTTATTTCAGTGCCTAAATGAAATTCCTGAACCGAAAGAGCGAAGTCATTTATTCAGCGGAACAAGATAAATTTTCATCCTTGTCTCTGGCATGCATACTGACGCCGTTCATCTGATGGTCGTCTTCCGCGTGATGTCGCAGATGAGTGGCATGGCTACGTACATACTGACCATGATTTTCAAATGTCGTAGTATCCATCATTGCTGCTTCTACAGGAGTTGCAACAGCGAATGTGGTCAATGCAGTAAAAGAAATCAGGCCAATCATCAAATATTTTTTCTTCATGGGTAAGTTCTTCCTTTCTATTTATAAACTGGCTATAGTTTATGAGACTGTTTTCGAGTGGTGGATCGGACAAAAGAAACGATTATCGTAACGGAATCGCTCAATCCTTCTTCAGTATACTAAGGAAGTGTGTAGAACGGATGTAGATGAAAAAATAAATGAATCAGTAATTAGTTGAATTTTGCGCAAGTGTATGACATAATATATTTGAAAATTAAATAACTTCTATATCAAGAGAGATTGAGGGACTGGCCCGATGACATCTCAGCAACCGACCCACGCGCGAACGCAAGGGCACGGTGCTAAATCCTGCAGAGCAATCTGAGAGATAAGAAGAGCAAAGCGACATTCCCGACTCTTCTTGTTATAAGAAGGGTTTTTTGTTTTCGAAAAAACAATTTGGAGGGAAACAAGATGACAATGACAAAAGAACAATTTGAGAGCTGTGAAAGAAGCTGCGAAAGAATGGAAGCGGCAGGAGGCCCAAAAAGCCAAACCGAGGCCATGCTGTATCATCAGTACAAGCAGCAAAAACAACAACTGGAGGATGTAAGACAGCTCGGTAAGGAACAGTTCCAGAGTGACATAATCGAAAAAATGTTGGAAGTGCAGCAGCTTGAACGCACCATCGGAAAGTTGCAGGGACAGCTTCAGAACGAGAAGATTGCTTTGGAAAACATGACAAGAACACTGGCGCTGTTGGAGGATTAAGTTTAGATGGATCAACCGGGGATATTCCGGGAAGGTCTTTCGGCATATCCAGCAACTTATAATTTTTTGTGTGGAGGAGATAAACGGATGAATCATATTTCTCGCGGGGCACCGGCTAAATACGCCCATTTTCCTAATATCGAAAAAATTGGTCATTCAGAGAGAGTTTCTTGCGGTACCTGCGCATTTTATGACCGGAGTGATCGATCCTGCAAGAAGCAGCCTGTCTTTGTTCCAGAGATCGGCTATAACTATTGGAAATATTGCAAACACTTTCATCTTGAAAGCGAGTATGCCTCCCAAAGTAACCTATCCTTTGTCGAAAGAAACTGGATAGGTGCATCAAAAAAGAAGAACAATAACAAAAAGAAAAATGGGAAATCACCGAAAGAAGCAGCGCCTCAAAAGAGCAAAGAGCCTCCCAAAAAATCAGAATGGCTGGACTGGAAGATTTCTGTGTATGACTATGAGGACAAAGAAACATACAGTTACAGAGTTGTTCAATCACCGAACAGCAACTTAGATAAGCACCAGATCAGCAAAGATTCCGTTCTTTTCCAAGAAGTAAACAAAGTACAGTCCGGAACAGATTTCAAAGTGAATGGATTCAGGTATAAGCTGATCAGTAAGAAAAAATGCTAATCATGTTCAGAATGAGATTCAAGGAACGACATATTTTTGATTCATTCAAAAGGAGGAATGGGCTTGGAACTGAAGATGAAGCGCATCTACGAAGCCCCTGCGGAGGCGGACGGATTCCGGATCTTGGTCGATCGACTGTGGCCGCGAGGCGTCAAGAAGGAAATTGCACAGCTTGATGCGTGGCTGAAGGACAGCGCGCCTTCACCAGATCTGCGTAAATGGTTCGACCACGAACCCGATAAATTTGCCGCCTTCAAGGAACGATATGAAGAAGAACTGTTGACGAATCCGCAAACCGCTGCTGCCGTAGCAGAGATCATGAAACAGCTGGAAGCGGCCGATGTCACTTTGGTCTATGCCGCGCGGGACCCGGAGATTAATCATGTTGTTGTGCTGAGGGATTTTATAGAGACACAGAGGAAATAGACAGTTATTGGCGCTTGTGGGGGTGAAAGAACACCACTATCGTTGTTGGATATCGAAAAAGACGCTCATAATCAGGGCGTCTTTTTCGTTAGCTCGCATTTAACCGAGGTAAGCTACTTATCTCGGCTTTTGGAAAGGAAGAGTAAGCCGGATGGTCAACGAAACACTAAGCTGTCGCCTTTCGTGGAGACAGCGCTGCGCAATCGACTGACATGAGTGCCTTATATCGGGTTTAGGAAGAGATGGTTACTCATGCCCCAGTACTACGCGGTAATAATCATCGTCACCTTTGAAAATCAGTTTGATTTGCAGTTCCTGTTCGGAAAGTTCCGGATCAACAAAAGTATTCGTCTCGTCAGATACCTTTTCTTTTATTGCATCAAGAGAATCGTAATAGGCTACGATGAAGGGCTTATGCTGTGCATCAAAATCTGCGAGTTGTTTCAAAAAGGCAGTTTCGTTGTCGAGAACTTCCGTGCTGATGACTTCGGTGCTCTCGCTGATTGAGGATTGGGTGACGTCGGTTTCAGGCGTTTCCTCCGCACCATTCGAACAGGCCATAAGCAATAATGTAACCGGAAGAGCTAGATAGGCTTTCATTTTCAAGTTGATTCCTCCTATTTTCGAATTGTTTCAATATTAAGTATAAACTAGTTATATTGAGAATAGAAATAATGTTAATAATAAGGAACAAAAAAAGTTTGGAATAATTTAGGACTTCCGATTGGTTATCGCTTGACTTAACCTTAACTTCAAGGTGTATGCTTTTTATACAAGAGCGAGAACGCTGCTTTTGAATAAAAAGCATAATGGAGGAAAAATAGATGGTACTAGCGAGAGCAAGAGCAGTCGACGGTCCGGACAAACCGTTCCGATTTGCTGAAATCAAGAGACGGGAATTGGATGAGCAGGACGTTCTGATCGAAATCAAATTTGCAGGTATCTGTCATTCGGATATCCATACAGCCCATGGTGAATGGGGACACGTGCACTATCCGCTCGTGCCTGGGCATGAAATCGCGGGATTGGTCACAGCGGTCGGTCCTGGAGTAACGAAATATCAAATCGGGGATCGCGTCGGCGTCGGCTGCATGGTCGATTCCTGCGGAGAATGCGAAAATTGTTTGCGAGGCGATGAGCAGTACTGCCTGAAAGGCAATGTTCCGACATATGCCGGAGTCGACAAATACGGCGAACCGACACAGGGCGGCTACTCGACGCATATCGTCGTGACCGAAGATTTTATTGTGCGCATTCCGGACAACATCGGACTGGATGCTGCAGCGCCGCTGTTGTGCGCCGGCATCACTACCTACTCGCCATTGAACCGCTGGCAGGCCGGCCCCGGCAAGAAAGTCGCCGTCATCGGACTGGGCGGATTGGGGCACATGGGCGTCAAAATCGCGCATGCGATGGGGGCTGAAGTCACCGTCCTGTCGCAAACGCTGAGCAAAAAAGAAGACGGTCTGGAATTCGGGGCGCAGCATTATTACGCCACCAAGGATCCGGAAACATTCAAAGAGTTGGCCGGCAGTTTTGACCTGATCATCAATACGGTGAGTGCCGTGATCAATCTGGATGCCTATCTGGGGCTGTTGAAGCTCGATGGCACGTTGGTGAATGTCGGAGCTCCTGGTGAACCGTTGTCGGTGAATGTGATGTCCTTGATCGGGCACCGTCGTTCCTTCGCTGGTTCTATGATCGGCGGCATCCGCGAAACGCAGGAAATGCTGGACTTCTGCGCCGAACACGGCATCGTTCCCAATATCGAAGTCATTTCCGCCGACCAGATCGATGAGGCCTATGAACGCGTAATGGCTTCTGACGTCAGATACCGTTTCGTTATCGACACAAGTACAATCTGATAAAAATTAGTTTCATGAACAGACAAGATGTCCCCGGGCTTTGCATTGGGGGCACTTTTTGGTTTTTTGCACAATCAGACTGATTCGTTCAAATAGTTGTCGGAAAATGGTCATTGTGCCGATTGGGTATGAGGTGGATAATGGGAGAAAAGAATGGAGGAGAACCGATGACGAGAGAGCATGGGGCAGATTATGATATCACGATGGGGAATATCCGCTATGCTGCACCGCAGCGGTATTACGGCACGCGGATTTTATTCGTGACCAAAGGAAGGGCGAGCGTGTCCGTCAATGGGGAAATGTATGCTCTGGATGAAGGGGATATTCTCTTCATCAACCGGAATGATCACTATACCGTCCACGGCAGCGAAAATAATATCCTCATTTGCCTGAGCATCCCCAGCCATTTCTTCGTGCTGAACTACCCGAATTACTTCCATTATTCCTTCGAATGTTTCTCGAAAGATTTGGATCCGGGGCGCGGGGATGTCGTAGCGCAGCTGCGTAGGTTGCTGGCAGAACTCGTGATTGTCCATTCCCGCCAAGAAGAAGGCAGTGTTTTGGAAGCCCGCAGTATCCTTTTTCAGACGATGTTGCTGGTGACCCGCTTCTTCAAAAAGGAGGGGCCGCAGACCGGAGTGGGCGAAGCGAGCGATGAACGGATCGCCCGGATTATCCATACGATTGAGCTCCGCTATGCGGAACCGTTGACGCTTGCGGAAATGGCGGAAAGCGAGTACCTGTCACCTACCTATTTATCCCGCTACTTCAAGCAGATTACCGGAATGGGTTTTTTGCAGTATCTGAAGATGGTGCGGTTGAAGCATTGCGTGGAGGACTTGTTGCACACATCGGATAATTTGTTCCAGATTGCCGTGAGAAACGGCTTCTCGACGGCGAAGAATTTTACGGAATCCTTCAAATCGGTATATGATCAGACGCCGGTCCAATACCGGAAGGAGCATAAACAAGGAAACAGTGAAGCGTTCGGAGCCGTGACCGCCAAAACTGAGACCGGGAAGACATTGGATTCGCCGGAAGCGTTGATGCAGTTGACGAAATATTTGGAGGAGCCTCTGAATCCGCGCGCATTGCCGGACGAGGCGCCAGGTGAAGCATGCAAGATTGTTGTGGGAGACGTTGGGGACGACAGCTTGTTGGCGAGCGAAAAGCATGTTGTGTTCATCGGGGAACTAAAAGAAATCCTGAACGAGCAGGTGAAGGAGCAAGTGCTTCTCGCCAAGCAACGGCTTCGCGTCGATTTTGTGGGTGTACGTAATCTGGTCGGCGGATCCACTTTATTGCCGGAAGTAGAGACGGATGAGTTCGTTTCCACCACACCGAAGTACGCCAACGCCGATTTGGCCATCCAGTACCTGAAGGAACTGGAGATCAGCTTGTATTTGCGGATCACTTATAAAGAAGTCATCCACAATGAAGAGCGCTATTTCAAAGAACTTGAAGGCTTCCTGATCCACACACTGCAGGTCTTCGGCAGGAAATTTGTCAATCAATGGAAAGTCGTGTTCTATGCTGAAAAAGAGACGGCCGTGCTGTCCACGGAGTTGGAGCGCGTCTATTTGAGGCTGCATGAAGTGATCCGGAAATATGCCGTTCAGCTGAAAATAGGCACCTTCCTGCCTTTCAAAGAGGACAAAGACAGTCTTTCCTTGGCGCATCACTGGCAACTTCACCAATCCGGCATCATCGATTTCATCACCTATGATGCCGATCAGAATGAGGTCGTCGACTTTTCCGAAATCAGCGATGAAGATTTCCAGAACAGCCAAGACTATATCCTGCGGAAAACGCAGAAGCTGAAGCGATTCCTGAAAAAGCACCAGATGTATCAGCCGCTGTACCTGGAAAATTGGAACACACTGACCGGAAACACGCGTTACACAAACGGGACTTTTTTCCGGGGGGCGCTGATTATGAGGACTATTTTGGATTTGGGTGCGGAAGTCGCCGGTGTCGGATTTTGGCTGAACAGCGAACTCCATGAGCGCTACGGAGGGAACCACAATAAGGCTGTGGCGGGCTTGGAGCTCTTCCATTTCTTCAACGGCAAGCGGCCTGCTTTCTACACGCTGATGTTCAAGGAACAGATGACGGGCGAAGTGCGCGCTCAGGGAGAGCATTATGTGCTGACCGAAAACGAAGAGGGCTACCAACTGCTGCTTTTCAACGAGAAGCATTTTAATCCGCGCTACTCGGTCGATGAATTGTTCATGCGGAACCGCAGCAACGAACTGCATGTTCGGGTGATCGGCATGGAGCCCGGGGAATACCAGGTCCGGAAATATCGGTTCGATCAGCAGAATGGCGGTCTCTACACAAAGTGGGGGCAGCTGAACAGCAAACACGGCATTGACCTTGAGGTGATGGAATACATCGTTCAATCCTCCATGCCGACTTTGGAGCTCGAGGATGAACAGATAGAAAAGGATTGGTCCTTCTATGCTTCGATGAGCAGCAACGCAATCCTGTTCATCGAATTCCGCAGAGCGATCGGCTGAGCGTGCGGCGTTCCTGCGAAGGCTACTTTAAAAATAAATATGTTTGGATCAGGGGCTGTCTCATTTGGGACAGCCTTCTTCATTGCAATAATAGTCATAATAATAGTCTCAGTTTGTCCGACACTTCGATAAAAAATCATCACCTCCGACCGCGGCGGCTTCGCCGGAGTTCAGGCCAATCGCATCGTTTTTAACTCCGGCCAGCATTCGTTCCCCGGAGTTCAGACATCATAATCGGACAACTATTTTGATGCGGCCACTCTGAATCTGCAATAGTAAGGGCTTTCGGACAAAAATCATCCGCATTAAATTGTTATTCCATCGTTTTCTGAAAATGCGAAGACAAAAATCAGGCTATTTTGCATAATAACGAGCCTTTTTTTATTTTTTTGTGGCGGTATACTAGCTGAGTGATTAAGAAACGTAGCAATAACCAACCTATATGATAGTTTCAAACAGTCAAAAATAAGGGAGCGCAATATAATGAACGAAGCGACCAAGAAGCAATTATTCAGCAAGTTAGCCGAGAAACAGGACCGCATGATTGAGATCTACCGCTACTTGCATGCTCATCCAGAATTGTCTTTCCAGGAGGAGAACACGGCCAAGTATATCGAAGCTTTTTATGCAGGGAAAGAGTGTGACATCCGCACTCATATCGGCGGACTGGGCATTGTCGTGACCATCGACAGCGGCAAACCGGGGAAAACAGTCGCCATCCGCGCGGACTTTGATGCGTTGCCGATTCAAGAGGAAACCGGCTTGCCATTTGCTTCAAAAACGCCGGGAGTCATGCACGCTTGTGGACATGATGCACATACAGCCTACATGCTGACCCTTGCCGAAACATTAATAGAGATGAAGGAGCAACTCGAAGGAAAGATTGTTGTGCTGCATCAGCCTGCCGAGGAAGTTCCGCCGGGCGGAGCTATTGGCATGATCAAGGATGGCGCTTTGGAAGGCGTCGACACGGTATTCGGCATCCACGTCATGTCACAGATGGACAGCGGCAAAGTGTTCTACCGTGAAGGCAATGTTCAGACTGGCCGCGCCAATTTCCGTGTGAAGATTCAAGGCGTCGGTGGGCATGGCTCATCGCCGCATAAAGCGAACGACGCCATCGTGGCGGCCAGCTATTTTGTCGTAGCCGTACAATCCATCGTCAGCCGTCGTATGAATCCTTTCGATGTTGGCTCGATCACGATCGGCAGTTTTGACGGTAAAGGCTCGTTCAACGTCATCAAAGATTCGGTTGTGTTGGAGGGCGATGTGCGCTCGATGTCCGAAGAGACACGCACGCTTATCGAAAAGGAAATCCGGGCGAAGCTGGACGGCATCTCCGCTATGTTCGATGTGACCTATGAACTGGATTACGAAAACGACTATCCGGTCTTGTTCAACGATCCGGAAATGACGGCATTCGCAGCAGCGGCTCTGCAGGCTACTGAACTGCCGGGAGTAGAGGCTGTGGAACGCTGTGAGGCGCAGCCGCCTTCAGAAGATTTCGCTTATTATGCGAAGGAACGCCCGAGCGTCTTCCTCTATGTCGGAGCGACTCCGGAAGATGGCGAAGCTTATCCGCATCATCATCCGAAATTCCGGATCAATGAGGACAGTATGCTGATTGCAGCCGAAACAATGGGGACATTAGTTATTGATTACTTAAAAGGGAGCAGTGAAAAATAGTGAAAACGCAATACAAAGGAAATAATAGACTTATTTTGGGGATTGTTTCAGGGGTTGTAACATTCTGGTTGTTTGCTCAAACAATGGTGAACATCGTACCAGCCATCCAAGCAGACTTGGGAATTTCATCCGGTATCTTGGGCATTGCCATCAGTTTGACATCTTTATTCTCAGGTATGTTTATGGTTGTTGCTGGTGGGCTTGCGGATAAACATGGCCGCGTAAAAGTTACGAATATCGGAATGATACTGAGCATCATCGGTTCTCTGTGCTTAGTATTGGCAACGGGCCCAGCATTGTTGATCATCGGTCGTATCATCCAAGGGCTATCTGCTGCATGCATAATGCCTGCTACTTTGGCTTTGATGAAGACTTACTTCGATGGAGCTGAAAGACAACGTGCGCTGAGCTTCTGGTCAATCGGTTCTTGGGGCGGCTCAGGAATTTGTTCTTTCTTCGGCGGTTTAGTAGCCACTTACTTCGGCTGGCGTGCAATCTTCATCGTTTCGATTGTAGTTGCTGTTATCGGGCTGCTTTTGCTTAAAGGAACTCCAGAAAGTAAATTTGAAGCAGTCGGCGAAAAGAAACCTTTTGATGTCGGCGGACTGATTACTTTCGTGATTGCTATGCTGACTTTCAATGTTTTTATCAGCCAAGGAAGAACCATGGGATGGGCAAATCCTATTATCTTGGGATTAGCTGTGGCATTCGTTATTTCAGTGATCCTTTTTGTGAATATCGAAAAAAGACATACAAACAGCTTCATCGACTTCTCTCTATTCAAAAACAAAGCTTACAGTGGTGCCACTTTGTCTAACTTCTTGTTGAATGCTTCTGCAGGTACAATGTTGGTTGCCAACACTTATGTTCAAATGGGCCGCGGCTTCTCTTCTTTCCAATCCGGCTTGCTGACGATCGGCTACTTGGTCTGCGTCCTGAGCTCCATCCGTTTGGGTGAAAAAGCCTTGCAAAAATTCGGTTCCCGCAAGCCGATGGTGACCGGATCATTCATCGCAACGATCGGTATTACTTTGATGGCCTTCACTTTTGTACCGGGAATCTTTTACAATCTGCTTGTGTTCGTCGGCTATGCTTTGTATGGCTTCGGTTTGGGGATTTATGCCACACCTTCCACGGATACCGCCATTTCGAATGCGCCTGCTGATAAAATCGGCAGCGCGTCCGGCATCTACAAAATGGCCAGCTCTTTAGGCGGAGCAGTCGGGGTCGCACTTTCGTCCAGCCTTTTCAATGCTTTGGGAGCGCAAGGAAATATGGAAGTGGCCGGTTCTGCCGGATTGATGCTGAATGTCGCTTTTGGGACGATTGCATTGGCTTCGATTTTGCTGACAGCTCCAAAAGCTGCTGCGCAAGTAGAAGCTACGGAATAGGTTTGTGCAAACAGACTAAAAAATAGAATGAAAAAGGATGCAAAGTTATGGCGACTTTGCATCCTTTTGCGTTATACTTTTTGCGAAACACAATATTTTCAGAAAACTATCATTAGGGGGGACAATAGAATGGAATTTATTTCAATTGTGGAAATTATCGGAACGATTGCCTTTGCGATGTCGGGTGCGTTGACCGCGATCGAGAAGGATCTTGATTATTACGGGATCGGGATATTTGCGATCACGACTTCAGTAGGCGGTGGGATCGTCAGGGATCTGCTGATCGATCGTCCTTTGCCGGCATCATTGGAAAATCCCGTCTATGCACTTATCAGCCTGCTTTCCGCAGGATTTGTCATCCTTTTCTATATGCACATCAATAAGTTGGCGAAGATGCTCCAGTTTTTTGATGCGATCGGTCTCGGGGCGTTTACCGCTATCGGTGCGGAAGTGGCTATGCGGACTGGCTTCCAGCAGTGGTACGTTGTGGTGACGTTGGCTGTCCTGACCGGAACCGGTGGCGGACTTATCCGGGATGTGTTCGCCCGGGAGATTCCCTACATATTCCGCAAAGAAGTCTACGCGATGGCTTCCATCCTGGGAGCCATTCTGTACATTATCGTGTTCCGCTTGGCCGGAAGTCAAATGGCGCTGTACAGCTGCTTTTTGGCAACGACTTTGATCAGGATCTACTGCATGGAGAAGGATGTGCATTTGCTTAAGGTCGGAAAAATCACGCTGGAATAGGTTCGGTACATCGGAGGGAATATTTATGACAATCAGTTACGAAAAATTTGGAATAAAGGAAGTAATCAACGCTTCCGGTAGAATGACAATCCTGGGAGTGTCGAAAGTATCCCCGTCTGTTTTGGCTGCCCAACAGTATGGAGGAGAACATTTTTTTGAGATGGAAGATTTGTCGGTGAAAGTGGGTGCTTATTTGGCTGGACTGCTGAAAACAGAAGATGTACAAGTCGTGTCTTCTGCTTCAGCAGGCATCGCCCAATCCGTGGCAGGCGTAATCGGCAAAGGCAGCTTATTTCATGTTTACCATCCTTATACAGAAAAAATCACCCAACGAGAAATTATTCTACCCAAAGGACATAATGTGGATTATGGTACGCCCGTCGAAGTCATGGTCGAGCAAGGAGGCGGCAAAGTCGTTGAAGCCGGATATGCAAATATGTGCACCCCAGAACACGTGGAAATGATGATCACCAAGGAAACGGCTGCCCTGCTTTACATCAAAAGTCACCACACCGTGCAAAAGAGTATGCTGACAGTGGAAGAAATGGTGACCGTCGCTCGGAAATATGATTTGCCAGTGATTGTCGATGCCGCGGCGGAAGAAGATTTATTCCGCTATTATGCAGCAGGGGCAGACTTAGTGATTTATTCAGGAGCCAAAGCGATTGAAGGCCCCAGTGCCGGATTGGTCGTCGGAAAAAAAAGCGCGATTGGTTGGGTGCGACTCCAAGGCAAGGGCATTGGCCGCGCCATGAAGATCGGAAAAGACAATATTTTAGGGCTTGCACAAGCCGTGGAAGATTATTTGACTAACGACAGCGAAAGTGGCGAGTCGATGAAGGAACGTTTAGTCCCTTTTATTGAAGAGCTCAATCAAATACCGGATTTACAAGCCACCATTGTGCAAGACAGTGCCGGTAGAGAAATTTATCGCGCTAGTGTCAAAGTGACCGGAACAATTAGTGCAAAAGAAGTCATACAACAACTAAAAATACAAAATCCAGCGATTTATACGCGTGAATACCAAGCCAATAACGGCATCATTGAATTTGACATTCGTTCCGTCAATCAAGCAGAAATGGCGAAAATTGTTCAGCAATTAGAAGAAATTTTAGGCGAATAGGAAAGAGGAATTTCCACGCCATGAAAGCAGGACCCTTTTATATGCCAGCGGCTCCGCATGTTGTATAATCGGAGAGAAGCCGAAACTAGAGGATCGCTGAATGATCCGGGAGAATCGGCAAAATTTGCACCGAATGGAGGGCCATTGTTTATGCTGATCACAGAACGCCTGAAAGAGCAGAAGGATTTTTCCAAAGTGGATACCGTCATCGCCGATTATTTTCTCGATGAGGATAACGAGTGGGCTGAAAAGAGTCTGCGCCAACTCGCGCAATTACTTTTCGTTTCACCGTCCTCGGTTGTTCGCCTCTGCCAAAAAATCGGCTTTGAGGGATTCCTTGATTTCAGGACAGCCTATCTGCATGAATTGAACTACCTCTCCTCCGACTTCGGGAAAATCGACATCAATTATCCGTTCGATATGAAGGACCGGAACACGAAAATCAGCGGCAAGCTGAAAAATCTGTACATCGATACGATCGAAGATACTTTTTCATTGCTGGGCCACGATGCGCTCGCACTGGCGGAAGGCTTATTGGTGAAGGCTGATGACATCTACGTCTGTTCAGCGGGGGCGCCATCCGATTTGGCGCGGGCTTTCCAGGAAAAGATGGTCAAGATCGGCAAAAATGTGATCATCGATAATCGGCTGGATATGATGTTCTATCAAGCCTGTTACGCGAAGGCAGGCAGTGTCTTCCTCTTGATTTCCTATTCAGGTGAAACCGAGACGCTGATACGGATTGCGCATAAGCTGAAGGAACGCAAGCTGCAATCGATTGCGTTGACATCCTACGGCGGGAATAGCCTGAGCGATCTGGCGACGGTGACGCTGTATATTTCGACGCATGAAAGTCTTGTGCATAATATCGGCAACTTTTCATTGTACCCATCCGTCCTGTTCCTTTTGGATGTCCTATACGCGAATGTCTTCAGCCGGAATTACGAAAAGCATCTGGCTGACAAAATCAGATACACCAAAGAGTACGAAAAACGAAGAAAATCCTACAACCCGCTGCTTTCGGGCGGCCAGAACGAGAATGACCCTAAATAAGCGAAAAAGCTCCAGACTCCGGAAAGGAACCGGAATATGGAGCTTTTTTTGTGTTGGGCCCTTTTTTTGGAACGCTATTCCAAAAAGAAAGGGCTTAAATCAGCGGATTCCGGAACACTGTACATAAACGCTTTCAAATGATTGTTCCAAGATACTGAAAGCGTTACGATATTGCCGTAAAGAAGATTCAGGAGGAGGAACGAAAATGGATTATTCACAATTGGCAAAAGCAATCGTGGAAAAAGTGGGCGGAAAAGATAACATCACAGGGTTGACGCACTGTGTAACAAGACTGCGTTTCAATCTGGCGGATGAGGCAAAAGCGGATACTGAGGCTTTGAAGAAGATGGATGGAGTCATCGGCGTTATCCAAAAGGGCGGCCAATATCAGGTTGTCATCGGTAATGACGTCAAGTTCGTCTACCAAGCAGTCATGAAAAATGAAAAGTTGGACTTTGATGGGGTACAGGCAGCATCAGCAGGTGAAGAAAAACGCAGCGTAATCGCCAAGGTACTGGATACGATTTCGGGTATTTTTGTGCCGATCGTCCCGATGCTGGCAGGTGCCGGGATGCTGAAAGCCTTGCTTTCGGTTCTTGTGTTGGCGGGACTGGTGGATCCAGCGTCTCAGACGTTTGTGATCCTCAACTTTATGGGCGATGCCGGTTTTTATTTCTTGCCGGTCATCCTGGCCGCATCGGCTGCGCGCAAATTCAATGTCAATCCCTACATCGCCATGGCCATTGGCGGAATCTTGCTGCATCCGACCTTCACCGGCATGGTGGCGGGCGCCAAGGAAGCCGGAATCGGCATCGATCTGTTCGGAATGCCGGTCAGATTGAGCACTTATGGGAACTCGGTCGTGCCGATCATCCTGGCAATCTGGTTCATGTCCTACGTGGAGCCTTTCGTTGATCGGGTGATCCCGAAGAGTCTGCGGATGGTGTTGGCGCCGCTGCTCACGATGCTGATCGTGGGACTGGCTACGTTGGTTGTGCTGGGGCCGTTGGGGAACTATCTGGGTGAAGGCGTAGGCATCCTGCTTGCGTACTTGAACACTTATGCTAGCTGGCTTGTCCCGATGCTGGTAGGTGCCTTCACACCATTGATGGTCATGACGGGCATGCATTATGGATTGATTCCGATAGGGATCAATATGTTGGCCTCTTCCGGCTATGATACCGTTGCCGGACCAGGGATGACCGTCTCGAATATCGCTCAGGGCGGCGCCTCTTTGGCTGTGGCCTTCAAAGCGAAGGATGCCGATGTCAAACGCTTGGCATCCTCCGTTTGGCTGACGGCCGTGCTCGGCGTCACCGAACCGGCTTTATACGGAATCAACATGCGCTACAAACGTCCGCTGATTTCTGCAATGATCGGCGGTGGTGCAGCCGGACTGTTCATCGGCATTTTCGGGGTGCGCAGATACGCACAAGTGGCGCCTGGGTTGTTGGCTTTACCAGCCTTCATCGGTCCCGAGGGATTGGCCAACTTCTACTATGCGGTGATCGGCTGTGTGATCGCATTTGTGCTTTCGTTCTTAGTTCAGTACATCTGGGGACTTGAGGAAGAGGCAGCAGTTGTTGAAACGGAAACTGAACTCGTGCTTCCGGTTGGAGAAACGTTGACAGCACCGTTGTCCGGCACTGTTATCAAACTGTCCGACGTTGCCGATGAAGTGTTCGCTTCCGGCATGATGGGTTCAGGCGCCGCAATCATCCCTAGCGAAGGCAAGGTGTACGCACCGGCTGACGCAACCGTGACGGTGCTGCTGGATACGAAACATGCTATCGGACTGCGGACGGATGCAGGCGCAGAAATCCTCATCCACGTCGGGATGGACACTGTGGAACTGGGAGGGAAACACTTCGAAGCCCATGTCGCAAAAGGACAACATATAACGAAAGGGACGTTGCTGCTCAGCTTCGATGCAAAAGAAATCAAAGCAGCAGGCTATGACACAACCACACCAATCGTCGTGACGAACGCGGCGGAATACTCTGAATTTATTCAGGAAGCGGGTGGAACGGTTGCGGCAGGAGCAGCGTTTCTCACATTGAAATAATTAGAATGGAGTGCAAAAAAATGGGATTTCCGGATAATTTTCTATGGGGCGGCGCAACAGCCGCCAACCAAATCGAAGGAGCGTACTTGGAGGACGGCAAAGGCCTGAGCACAGCCGATATGATGACGGCGGGCAGCCCGACCCTGAAGCGGGACATCACTGCGGTGATCGAACCTGACCGCTACTATCCCACGCATGAAGCCATCGATCATTACCACCGTTTCGAAGAGGACATCGCGCTTTTCGCCGAGATGGGTTTCAAGTGCTACCGCTTCTCGATCGCCTGGTCCCGCATCTTCCCGCAAGGGGATGAAGCCGAGCCGAATGCGAAAGGATTGGCTTTTTACGATAAGCTCATCGATCTCTGCCTGGAGAACGGCATCGAACCGTTGGTGACCATTTCCCACTTTGAGAATCCGATGGGGCTTCAGAAATACGGTTCTTGGGAAAACCGTAAAGTAGTCGATTTTTACCTGCGCTATGCCGAAACGCTGTTCGAACACTTCAAAGGCAAGGTCACCTACTGGTTGACCTTCAATGAAATCAATGTGATGTCGACGATGCCGTGGAATGCCGGCGGAATAGCTTCGTCGGATGAATCGGTCAAAATGACAGCGGCCTATCACCAGTTCATCGCCAGTGCTTTGGCCGTGAAAGCCGGCCGCGTGATCGACCCGGAAAACAAAATCGGCATGATGTATGCCGGCCATTTCTCTTATCCGAACAGCTGCCACCCGGACGACATCCAAGGGAACGAGGATTTCGCGCACAAGATGATGTTCTATCCGGATGTGCAGTGCCGGGGCTACTACCCGAACTACAAGCTGAAGGAGCTGGAACGCCAGAACATCACTTTGCCGGTGCTTCCGGGAGACGCAGAAATCCTCAAGGAAGGCACGGTCGACTTCATTTCCTTCAGCTATTACATGACGCATGTGTGCGGAAGGAACACGAAAGGGATTTTGCGGGGCTTGAACGGACTGGATACCGGCTACAAAAACCCTCACATCGAACGGTCCGAATGGGGTTGGGGTATCGATCCGAAAGGCTTGCGCTACGCCTTGAACTACTTGTACGATCGTTATCAGCTGCCGCTCATGATCGTCGAAAACGGACTGGGCGCTGCCGATACGATCGTTGACGGGAAAATCCACGATGATTACCGCATCGACTATATCCGTCAGCACATCATCGAAATGGAAAAAGCCATCGACCTGGATGGGGTGCCTGTCATGGGTTACACGTCCTGGGGACCGATCGATCTGATTTCAGCCAGCACGGGGGAAATGAGCAAGCGGTACGGCTTCATTTATGTCGATCTGGATGATGAAGGCAACGGCAGCCGGCAGCGGATCAAAAAAGATTCCTTCGCATGGTACAAGCAAGTGATTGCGACCAATGGCGAAGACTTGGATTGGAAACAAGAATAAAGGCTTAAGATGTTGGGGCTGACGCTCCAGCCTCTATTGAGGAGTGTGGAGAAATGATCTATTTATTATATGCGGTGGTTATGTTCATCGCTTCAGTGACGGGAGCCTTGGCCGGTTTGGGCGGGGGCGTGATCATCAAACAATTGTTGGATGTCATCGGCTACCACAACGCGGTCGAAATCGGCTTCTACGCATCGGTAGCCATCTTCATCATGGGTATCGTGACGATCGGAAAGCTTTACCGCAACGGATTTCCGTTCGACACCAAAATCGTTTCACTCGTCTCCATCGGATCGCTTGTGGGGGGATATTTGGGCCAAATGGCTTTCATGACGCTGATCAACAGCACCAGAGAAGGATATGTGAAGGCGATCCAAGCAGTTTTGTTGGCCATCACGCTCGTATTGATCCTGTATTACGAAAGAAGGAAGGACAAAATCCGGCACTACCAGGTGAAACAGCCCTTGTTGATTTTTGCGGTCGGCCTGTTTTTGGGTGGATTCTCTGTCTTTCTAGGTATCGGTGGAGGCCCGCTGAATGTGACGTTGATGGTATTGCTGTTCTCCTTCACGATAAAGGAAGCAATCAGCTATTCGATTGCGACTGTTTTCTTTTCGCAGATCTCGAAGTTGGGAAGCGTCGTGCTGGCGGGTGAACTGGGGAACTATTCCTTGACCTTCATGATCGTTGCTGGAGTCGCGTCAGTGGCCGGCGGATATGTCGGGACCGCTCTGAATCAGAAATTGTCGAACAAAAGCGTCTCGATCATCTTCCAAGTGCTGGTCCTGTTGCTGCTGTTCGTGAGTTTTTACAACACCTATATGGGTGTGCGATAAGAAAAATAGGCCGTCTCCATTGTGAGGCGGCTTTAATTTTTGGTGTTGGGTTTGTTAGTGTGGAAAAGTATGGATACTTTGCTGTTATCCATGATTTTTGTTTATAGTGGTTTCGGAAAGATGGATAAAGATTCGATATCTATGTTTATGGTCCTAGTGGGAGCCAAAAAGATGGATAACAATTTTATATCCATCTTTTTGGTGTACTCGCGATGCCAAAAGTATGGATAACCGGCAGTTATTCATGGTTTCTAAATTTAGCGTAGCCAATGTGCTCCTGAACAGATTCGCAACAGCTTTCAAGATTGCGCGCCGGAAAATGAAAGCGCTCCAAAATCACTTGACACTTCTTTGTTGTGGGGTTATAATTCATTTAGTTAATATTTAGTAAAAATAACAAGTAAACATTTATCAAAAACAAAAAGGAGCGGATGAAGATGGAATTGACAGGGTTGAAGCAAAAATTTGAGGAACTATTCGGCAAAGGGGATTACAAAGCATTTTTCGCACCGGGACGGATCAATCTGATCGGCGAGCACACGGATTACAACGGAGGAAATGTCTTCCCTTGCGCCATCACGCTGGGAACTTACGCTATTGCGGCAAAAAATGATCTGAAGAAAGTCCGTCTTTACTCGGAAAACTTCCCGGAAGCCGGCGTCATCAGTTTCGACCTGAACGATCTTGATCACAAAAAAGCGGACAGCTGGGCCAACTACCCGAAAGGCATGCTGCGCTATCTGAAGGAAGCCGGTCACGCCATCCCGGAAGGCATGGATATGGTCATCTTCGGAAATATCCCGAACGGCTCGGGTCTGTCCTCATCCGCATCCCTAGAGCTTTTGATGGGTGTCGTTTTGGATAATTTGTTCGACCTGAATGCGGATCGATTGGATCTCATCAAAACCGGCAAGCGCGTGGAAAATGAGTTCATCGGCGTGAACAGCGGCATTATGGATCAGTTCGCTGTCGGGATGGGCGAGGAAAACAAAGCGATTTTGTTGGACTGCAATACACTTGAATATGAAATGGTTCCTGTAGAATTGGGCAACCACGCAATCGTCATCATGAATACAAAAAAACGCCGTGAATTGGTCGACTCGAAGTACAACGAACGCCGCAGCGAATGCGAAGAAGCATTGGCGAAGCTGCAAACGGTCGTATCGGTAGGTAGCTTGGGCGAACTTGATGAAGAAACCTTCGAAAATGCGAAAGCAGTTCTGGAAAGTGATGTCCTATACCGTCGCGCGCGTCATGCCGTCACAGAAAACCAGCGCACCTTGAAAGCCAAAGCGGCCTTGCAGGCAGGCGAATTGGAGGCATTCGGCCAGTTGATGAACCAATCGCATATTTCTTTGCGGGACGACTACGAAGTTACCGGCATCGAATTGGACACATTGGTTCAAGCCGCATGGGATCAACCTGGTGTATTGGGAGCGCGCATGACCGGAGCAGGATTCGGCGGATGCGCGATTGCAATCGTCCAAAAAGAGGCGATTCCGGCTTTCATCGAAAATGTCGGGAAAACATATGAAGCAGCAATCGGTTATCCGGCAGAATTCTACATCGCCGAAATCAGCGATGGCGCAAAACGGTTATAAGGAGCGATTGGCATGACAATAAATGAGACAGTATATGCGATCGACCAGGCTGTTGTCGATTTCGTGGAAATAGGCATCGTAAACGGCGAGACGGATGCAACGGACAGAATCGTGCTGCGCAATCTGCTGTTGGCCATGATCGGGAAGGAAGACTTGGATACACAGCTAGAGCAATCCAACACATTGCCGGATCGCTTGGACCTGTTGGATATTTTGGTGGATTGGGCGGTCGCAAACGGGAAAATCGCAGACTACCAATATGAAAGGGAGACGCTGGAGGCGCAGATCATGTCCTTGATCACGCCGATGCCTTCTGTCATCAACAAGCATTTCTGGGGAGTCTATGCTGAAAACCCGGAAGCCGCCACTGACTATTTCTACCAGCTCAGCCAGAACAATGATTACATCAAGACCCGCAGCATCGCCAAAAACATCGCGTTTCAGCACCGGACCAATTACGGTGAACTGGAGATCACGATCAACTTGTCCAAACCGGAGAAGGATCCGAAGCAGATTGCTTTGGCGAAAAACGCACCTGCTTCCGCTTATCCAGCTTGCCAACTCTGCATGGAAAATGAAGGCTATGCCGGACGCATCGACCATCCGGCGCGCGCCAACCACCGCATCGTCCGCATGCCGTTGAACGGCGAGAAGTGGGGGCTGCAGTATTCGCCTTATGCGTATTATGAGGAGCACTGCATCTTTTTGGCCGAGGAGCACAAGCCGATGAAATTGGACAAGCATACTTTCGATAAGCTGCTCGGGATTATCACGCAATTCCCGCACTATTTTGTCGGGTCGAACGCGGATCTGCCGATTGTCGGCGGATCGATCTTGTCGCACGATCATTATCAGGGGGGACGGCATACCTTCGCGATGGCGGAAGCGCCGGTCGAACGGCAGTTTGAACTGCCCCAGTTTACCTCGATTCAGGCAGGCATCGTCAAGTGGCCGATGTCCGTCATCCGACTTTCTGGAAAAGATCAAACAGAGTTGGCTGAGGCGGCAACGTTTATCCTGGACGCATGGCGAGGCTATTCGGATGAAGCAGCGGATATTCTTGCTGCCACCGGGGGAACTCCACACAATACGATTACGCCGATTGCGCGCATGAAGGACGGATTTTTCGAACTGGACTTGGTTCTGCGGAACAACCGGACTTCGGCTGAATTCCCGGATGGCATTTTCCATCCGCATCCGGACGTGCAGAACATCAAGAAAGAGAACATCGGCCTGATCGAAGTGATGGGATTGGCGATTTTGCCGCCGCGTTTGAAGGATGAATTGGAAACAATCGAAGACTATCTCAACGGAGAAGCTGCAGAAGTCGCTCCTTACCATCAGGAGTGGGTTGCGGGTTTGGTGGCCGAAAAAGAGCGGACCTGCGCTGATGCGGCGTATGTGGTGCAGGAAGCAGTAGGCGAAGCCTTTTTGCGGGTACTGGAGGATGCTGGTGTGTTTAAACGCACTCCTGAAGGCCAGCAAGCGTTCCGTCGTTTTGTCGCACAGTTGCGTTGATTTTTGGAAGGAAAGTGGAGGGGATAAAATGTCAGTATTAGTGACTGGAGGCGCTGGTTATATCGGCAGCCATACGGTAGTGGAATTATTGAACGCAGGTCAGGAAGTAGTTATCGTCGATAACTATTCGAACAGCAAGCCAGAAGTGTTGAACCGGATCAAAACAATCACCGGCAAAACGCCGACTTTCTATGAAGTGGACGTGCTGGACCGCGAAGCTTTGGACGCTGTCTTCGAAAAAGAAAACATCGACTCGGTCATCCATTTCGCGGGCTACAAAGCAGTCGGCGAATCCGTAGCGAAACCGATCGAATATTACCACAACAACATCACGAGCTCCTTGGTATTGTGCGACGTAATGCGCAACCACGGCGTGAAGAAAATCGTCTTCAGTTCATCAGCGACGGTCTACGGCATGAACAACGTGTCACCGCTGACGGAAGACATGCCGACGAGCGCAACGAACCCGTACGGCTACACGAAAGTCATGATCGAACAGATCCTCCAGGATGTGGCGTTCGCCGATTCCGAGTGGAGCATCGCCTTGTTGCGTTACTTCAACCCAATCGGCGCGCATGAATCCGGCCTGATCGGTGAAGATCCGACCGGCATCCCGAACAATCTGATGCCGTACATCACGCAAGTGGCAGTCGGTAAATTGCCGCGCTTGAGCATCTTCGGGGACGATTACGACACCCCGGACGGCACAGGCGTGCGCGACTATATCCACGTCGTCGACTTGGCGTTGGGCCACATCAAAGCTTTGGACAAAATCAAGGAGACGGAAGGCGTCGGCATCTACAACCTCGGTACCGGCGTTGGCTATAGCGTCTTGGACTTGGTGCATAACTTCGAGCAAGCGAATAGCGTAGAGATCCCTTACGTGATCGTCGACAGACGCCCAGGCGACGTCGGGACCTGTTATTCGGATGCGAACAAAGCCAAAGAAGAACTGGGTTGGACCGCGCAGAAAACATTGGCAGATATGTGCCGTGATTCCTGGAATTGGCAAAAGAATAATCCGAACGGCTATGAATAAGAAAAATTATTAGTATGAAAAAGTGAAGGACAGCCCCCATTTTTCCGGGGCTGTCCTTCACTTTTTCAGTTAGTTCGGTAATAGAGGATGTGAGCGCCTGAAGCTTGTCCGATAACCGGAAAGAATCCGACAACAGGCAACCATTTTGGCTGTTATTTTTTTCGCATTTCCGATGGCAAACAGTGGAATCTGTTTTTATAGCACGTATAGAAATAGGTCTTGTTCGAGAAGCCGACTTCGGTCAGGATTGTCTGGATCGGGATTTCGGTTGATTCGATGAGTAGATTGGCCTTCAGCAGCCGCTTTTCGTTCAGCAATTCCGTGAACGTCTGGCCGCTGCGCTTTTTGATCATATTGCTCAGGTAATTCTTGTTGAAATTCAGCCGTTTGGAGGCCGCATCCAGGGTCAGCGTCGTGAATTCGGCATCAATCAGTTGGAGGACCTCGTAAAAGGGGTCCTTTTTACTGAATGTTTCGCTGTATTCGTGCGGCAGCGAACGCGCCAATTCATAGAGCAGGATCGGCAGGTAACTGCTGATGATCTTTCCGGAAAAGACCTTCGGGAAGAAATATTCATCGGCCATATTGTTGATGATCTGTTTGATGTGCTCGTTCTGATCGTTGCGGAACAATATGAAATTTGCGGCGTTCGTGTCCAACGGATTGTTCGTCAGCAAAATTTTGTAGAGGATGCTGTCGTTGTGGTTCATGTTCATCAGCCAGTTGATCGAGATGCTCTTGTTGTTGAAAAGGATGTTCAAAAGCAGGTCGTCCTTGCCGAGCGCCTCGATGGAATGCTCGCTGCCGGTGTCCATCAGCAGAATATCGCCTTCCTTCAACAGGTACGGGACCCCGTTGATGATCTGGCGGCATTCGCCCTTGACGATGTAGTTGAGCTCAAGGAATTGATGTGAGTGCTCCGGGTAGGCGGCATAGCGGTTGTGTTTGCTGATGTAGATGTCCTTGTTTTCGAAAAACAGATGCTCCTTGATCTTGGGCGCCCGCGTCGCCGCTCCCTCCAACTCCGGCAGATCGGGCACGAATTTATGCCGCTTTTTCTGTTCCTTTTCGATGACAGATTCCTGCGATAGCAGCGCAATCAGATCCATCCGACCACCTCCTGTATATTTGGTACTCACAACTCATTCAGTGACATTGTAGCATAAATCCAGAAGTAGTTTAATAGTGATGTAAACAATTACAAGACGGAGGTGTAGAACAAGTAAATGAAGTACTATGCGATGATAGATATCGGCGCCTCCAGCGGTCGGGTCATGCTGGCGGAAATAGACAACAAGCAATTGGCGTTGCAGGAAGTGCACCGCTTCAAAAATGGCTTCAGCCGCATCGGCGGATCGGACAGATGGGATATCGAAACCATTTTCCAGGAAATCTTGACGGGGCTATCCAAACTGAAGGCGCTCGGCGTGACGGAATGCCATCTCGGGATCGATACATGGGCGGTCGACTACTGCCTGATCGGAACGGACGGCCAATTGCTGCAGCTGCCGATCAGTTACCGGGACGAACGCACGAAAGATACGATGGGAAAAGTGGCGCATGTGATCGACAAAGAGACGATCTACGCCAAAACGGGCATCCAATTCCTGAACTTCAATACTTTGTATCAACTGTATGAAGAGGACAAGGACTTGTTGGCCAAGACGGACAAAATTTTGATGATACCGGATTACCTGGCGTATCGTTTGACCGGGGAAATGGTCGCTGAAGTGACGAACGTATCCTCTTCCCAGATGCTGAATCTCGAAACCGGCGAGTTCGACAAGGACTTGCTTGAACTTGTCGGCATCCCGAGAGAGAAGTTCCCGGAACTGGTTGTGCCAGGAACGAAAATCGGCGATGTGAAGGCTGATCTGATGGAAAGCTATGATTTGCCCAAAATCGAAGTGATCGCTGCGGCGACGCACGATACGGCATCCGCCATCGTCGGCGTGCCGTCACTGGGCGGGAAATGGGCCTACCTCAGCAGCGGAACCTGGTCATTGATCGGTGTCGAAAACGACGCACCAATAAACGACCGTCCCGCCTACGAAGCGAACTTCACGAATGAGTGGGGCGCTTACGGGACCTATCGTTTCCTGAAGAACATCACGGGCATGTGGTTCGTGCAGGAAATTGCGCGCAACCTGGATTACCGACACTCCTACGGCGAAATGGCGCAGATGGCCTATGCAGTTGAACCATTCCTGCAGTATGTCGATTTGAACGACCCGCGCTTCCTCAATCCGGCAAACATGATCGCGGAAATCCAAGCCTATTGCCGCGAACGGGGCGAAATCGTTCCGGAAACGACCGGCGAATTGGTGATGTGCGTATACAGCAATCTGGCCTTGGCCTATGCGCACGAACTGAAGAAAGTTGAACAACTGACGCATGAAACGATTGACGTGCTGCACATAGTCGGCGGCGGAGCGAATGTTAAATTGCTGAATCAGTTGACTGCCGATGTCACCGGTAAGCTGGTCGTTGCCGGACCTACCGAAGGCACCGCAATCGGAAACTTGCTTGTGCAGATGATTGCGGCTGGAGAATTTGCTGACCTGGCGGAAGCCAGAAAATGGCTGAGAAGTCAGATCCATGTAGAAGAATACCCACCAAACCCGATTGCAGACCGGGAGCACTTAAAAAAATACGAAGAAAAGATTGGAGTATAGACAAATGACAAAACCTATTGAAGAAGCATACGCTTTAGCTAAACAGAAATATGCCGCCATCGGTGTGGATACAGATGCAGTACTTAAAAAATTAAGCCAAATCAAGGTTTCCTTGCAATGCTGGCAAGGGGACGACGTATTGGGATTCATGTTCCCTGATCAAGCCTTGACCGGCGGAATTTCCGTCAGCGGCAACTACCCGGGCAAAGCAACGACGCCAGCGCAACTGCGTGCCGATTTGGACAAAGCCTTGAGCTTGATCCCTGGTAATCATAAAGTGAATCTGCATGCCATCTACGTGGATACAGACGAAAAAATCGACTTGGATCAGATCGAACCGAAGCACTACGAAAAATGGGTGCAATGGGCAAAAGAAAAAGGTCTTGGACTGGACTTCAACCCTACTTGCTTCTCCCATCCGAAATCGACAGACGGCACGTTGTCCAGCAGCGACCCAGAAACACAAGCATTCTGGATCGAGCACGTGAAACGTAGCCGTAAAGTGGCCGCTTACTTTGGTGAAGAACTGAACCAACCTTGCGTGAACAACATCTGGATCCCGGACGGCTACAAAGACAACCCGATCGACAAAATGTCGCCGCGTGTACGCCTGCGCGATGCGTTAGATCAATGTTTGGAAGAAAAATTCGATGATGCGCACATGTTGGATGCAGTCGAAGGCAAACTATTCGGCATCGGTGCAGAAAGCTTCACGACCGGTTCCAACGATTTCTACCTGTCCTACGCTTTGACAAGGGATATCCTGTGGACAATCGACGCTGGACATTTCCATCCGACCGAGGATGTTTCCGATAAATTTACGGCTTTCCTGCCTTTCGGTAAAGGCTTGATGCTGCACGTGAGCCGTCCGATCCGTTGGGATTCCGATCACGTGGTCATCTTGGATGAAGCGACTACCCGCATCGGCGAAACATTGGTGCGCAACGACTTGTTGGACAAAACTTTCATCGGCATGGACTTCTTCGATGCAACAATCAACCGTGTCGCAGCCATGGTCATCGGCGCGCGCAGCACGTTGAAATCCTTGTTGTTAGGCATGTTGAGCCCAATCGATACATTGAAGGATGCCGAAAGCACGGGCGACTTCACAACCCGTTTGGCTGTCACGGAAGAAATGAAATCTTATCCATTCGGTGCTGTCTGGGAATTCTATTGCCAACAACAAAATGTTCCGGCTGGTACGGAATGGCTGACTGAAGTGAAAAACTACGAACAAAAAATTCTGACGGAACGCAAATAAGGGGGAAACCATCAAAATGAAAAACATTTTAGAAGCACCATTCATCAAAGAAGTCATGCTGTTGACGGACGTCATGTACAAATTCGGCTGGCACGAAAGAAACAGCGGCAACTTGTCCTACTTGCTGAAAGAAGAGGAACTTACGGAATATCTGGATCTGAACGAAGTGAAACGCAACATTCCGATCGCTTTCGACGGAAAAGCTTTGGCCGGGAAATATTTCCTGGTCACCGGAACAGGTAAATTCTTCAAAAACGTCATCCATGACCCGGCGGATGTCTTGGGAATCCTGAAAGTAACTGCGGAAGGCAACAGCGTAGACCTGTTATGGGGATACGAAAATGGAGCGGCTCCTACAAGCGAATTGCCTGCTCATTTTATGTCGCACATTTCGCGCTTGTCGGTCGATCCTGAAAACCGTGTCGTTTACCACTGTCACGCAACCAACTTGTTGGCGATGTCCTTCTCTTGCGAGTTGGACGAAAGAAGCTTCACGCGCATCCTTTGGAAAATGTGTACTGAGTCATTGGTCGTGTTCCCTGAAGGCGTGGGCATCCTGCCTTGGTTGATGCCTGGAACGAACGAAATCGGCGAAGCGACTGCTGAGAAGATGAAGGAATACCGTTTGATCGTATGGCCGCACCACGGTTTGTACGCAGCCGGAAAAGACTTGGAAGAGTGCTTCGGTTTGGTTGAAACGGCTGAAAAATCAGCGACTGTCTATACACTTGTACAATCGCAAGGCGGCATCAGACAGGAAATCACTGATGAGCAATTAAGCAATTTGGGCAAACGTTTCTCTGTAACGCCAAGAGCGGGCTACTTGAACATCTAATCTTATCAAAAGGGGATAATGCAAAATGGCAACTTTTTATGTACCAGCAACAAACCTTATCGGAATAGGCTGCATCAAGGAATTAGGCAGCAATGTGAAGGAACTCGGCTACAAGAAAGCCTTGTTCGTTACGGATAACTTCTTGGCCAAAAGCGAAATTATCGCCGTTGTCTTGGCGGAATTGGACAACGCGGCTATCGACTATGTGATCTATGCGGATGTCGATCCGAACCCGACTTGCAAAAACGTCAACGAAGGTGTGGCTATGGCCCAGGCTGAAAACTGCGACTTCATCATTTCCTTCGGCGGCGGCTCTCCCCAGGATGCAGCGAGTGCCATCAGCATCATCCTGACGAACGGCGGCAAACCGCAGGATTACGAAGGCGTGCACAAATCCGCTAAAGCCGGCTTGCCGGTTGTGGCGATCAACACGACTGCCGGAACATCCGCTGAAATCACAATCAACTACGTCATCACCGATGAAGACCGCAAAGTGAAAATGGTTATGGTCGACAAAAACAGCTTGGCGAAGATCTCCGTGAACGATCCTGAATTGATGCTGACGATGCCTAAATCATTGACTGCGGCGACCGGGATGGATGCTTTGACACATGCAATCGAATCGATGGTAACACCTGGCGCTTACCCTGTGACCGAAGTCTTGGCTGCCGGCGCAATCGAATTGATCCGTGAATACTTGCCGAAAGCTGTCGAAAACGGCACGGATCTAGATGCGCGCGATAAAATGGTCAATGCCATCTTCTTGGGCGGAATGGCATTCAACAATGCCGGTCTGGGCTATGTGCATTCGATGGCTCACCAATTGGGTGCCGTCTACCACTTGCCGCACGGCGTCTGCTGCGCGATGCTGTTGCCGATCGTGGAAGCCGAAAATGCCAAATTCGCGCCTGAACGTTTCCGCAAAGTAGCGAAAGCTTTAGGCTTGGCAGTAACGGCTGACGTATCCGATCAAGCCTGCGCGGATTACACGGTCGAAGAAATCAAACGCTTGTCCAAAGTCGTCGGCATTCCAACCTCATTGAATGAGCTGGGCATCAAGGAAGAAGCATTCGATTATGATTACCTGTCCAAAAATGCCATGATCGATGCCTGCGCACCAGGAAATCCGTTCACTCCGACATTGGAAGAAACGATTGCCATGTACAAAAAATTGTTCCAATAATCCAAACTTGAGCTAAAAACAACTTTTTCAAAAAAATTAGATAATCCGAATTTGTCCAAAACAAGATTGTCGACAATAAAGAAGAGCCGCCTCGATTTTTGAGGTGGCTCTTCTTTGCTGTGCCAAAAGCCGGTTATAGAGCTGGATGTCGGCTGTTGAGGATGCCATGAATATCGAACAGCCGACAGAAAATCGAACTCTCGGCTGTTCGTACCACGAAGCGCTCGGAAAAGCCGAAAAAATCCGAATTTCTCGACAGTTCGCGATGTGAAACGCTCGAAACAGCCGAAAAAACCTGGCTCAATTTCGACCAAACTGAATTGGCCCGCCTTCTATTATAGCTTAAGTCTATAGCTGTGTATATTTATTAAGTGTTATCCTATATCCGGTTTCCGTGGCATACTGGAGCAACCTTCTGATAGAAGCTGATCAGCAACTATCGGGACAGTTGCAAGACATCATGTTCGCAGTTTTCCCTGATGTCTGGGGAAGGGACTTGAAATAGCAGGAACCAAAAAAATGAAATGGAGGAATTCAAAATGAACAGTTCACTAATCGGTTTTCCAAGAGTAGGCAAAGGGCGCGAGTTAAAATTCGCATCCGAAAAATATTTCAGAAAAGAAATTTCAGTAGAAGAGTTGGAGAAAGTCGCAAAGGGTCTTAAGATAATGCACTGGAATCTGCAGCAAGCAGCCGGAATCAGCCATATCCCTTCGAATGATTTTTCATATTACGACAACTTGCTGGATGTGACTGTCTTGTTGAATGCTCTGCCCAACAGCTACAGACAGCTAGGCTTGAATGAACGCGACACTTATTTCGCGGCTGCTCGCGGCTATCAAGGCGAAGCCGGCGACGTCAAAGCGTTAGCGATGAAAAAATGGTTCAACACCAATTATCATTATTTGGTTCCTGAGCTGTCTGACGACACCGAAATCAAATTGGCGGGTGACAAGCCTTTCGCCGAGTATGAAGAAGCAAAAGAAATCGGCGTGCTGACCAAACCGGTCATCATCGGCGGATTCACTTTCCTGAAACTGGCCAAATATAAAGGCTCTAAAACAATAAATGATTTTGCCGACCAAGTGGCAGATGCCTATATCGCAATACTCGATCGGTTCAATGAGCAAGGCGTGGCGTGGGTGCAGTTCGATGAACCGAGTTTGGTCACTGATCTGTCCGATGAAGATTTGGCGTTATTTGCTTCCCTGTACGAAAAGGTGTTGGCGCATAAGGGCAACGTAAAAGTATTGCTGCAGACATACTTCGGGGATATCCGGGACAGCTACGAAGAAGTGATTGGACTCGATTTCGATGGCATAGGCCTTGACTTCCTTGAAGGCAAGCAGACCGTGGAACTTTTGGAAAGACATGGCTTTCCAGCTGATAAAACGTTGTTTGCCGGTGTCCTGAACGGAAAAAACATCTGGAAGAGCGACTACAAAAAGGTCATCGCGTTGGTCAAAGGGTTGGAAAAATACAGCAATGACATCGTCATCAGCACTTCCTGTTCGTTGCTGCATGTTCCCTACACGTTGGAAAATGAGACGAACTTGCCGGAGGAAGTTTCCCAGTATTTCGCTTTCGCGAAGGAAAGACTGCAGGAAATCAAAGAATTGACGGAATTGATCGGCACATCCGGACACTATGAAGAAAACGAAAACTATCTTGCGAATCAACAAGTCTTTTCAGCGGACCGGGTCTACGAAGACAAGCATGTGCAAGCGTCCGTGGCAAGCCTGACAGAAAGAGATTTTGTCAGAAATGTTCCAAGAAAAAAACGGAGAGCGATCCAAAAGGAAAAGCTTCAACTGGGTCTGTTGCCGACGACGACGATCGGTTCGTTCCCGCAGACGAGAGAAGTGAAGCAGAACCGCAGCAAATACCGCAAAGGCGACATCAGCAGAACCGAATACGATGAAAACATCAAAGGCTTCATCAAAGAATGCATCGATCTGCAGGAGGAACTGGGTTTGGATGTGCTGGTCCACGGCGAATCCGAGCGCAACGACATGGTTGAATTCTTCGGCGAAAACCTAGCTGGGTACGTATTTACCGAAAAAGCCTGGGTGCAGTCCTACGGAACAAGATGCGTCAAGCCGCCAATAATCTTCGGTGATATCCGACGCGAAAACCCAATCACCGTGTTCTATTCGGAATATGCACAGAGTCTTTCCAACAAACCGGTCAAAGGGATGCTCACGGGTCCAGTGACGATCTTGAATTGGTCGTTCCCGCGTGAAGACATTTCGCTGAGGGAGATGGCTTTCCAGATCGGTCTGGCGATCCGCGAAGAGGTTCAGGACTTGGAAGCGGCGGGCATCAAGATCATCCAGATCGATGAAGCGGCTTTGAAAGAGAAGTTACCGATCCGCAGGGAAGAATGGGCCAGCGAGTACCTTGATTGGGCCATTCCGGCATTCCGTCTTTGCCACAGCGGCGTGCGGCCGGAGACGCAGGTGCATACGCATATGTGCTACAGCGAATTCGAGGAAATCGTAAAGGATATCGACAACATGGACGCGGACGTCATTTCATTCGAAGCTTCCCGTTCCAAACTGACGATCATCGATGCCTTGAAGGCGAACCAATTCGAAACGGAAGTCGGACCTGGTGTTTATGACATCCACTCGCCGCGCGTGCCGAGTGTTGAAGAGATGGTGGCGGTATTGAAGAACGCGCTGACGAAGATAGACGAAGAAAACTTATGGATCAATCCGGATTGCGGACTGAAAACCAGAGGCATCAAAGAAACGAGAGAAAGCCTGGCCAATCTGGTTGCGGCGGCGCAAATCATCAAAGACGCAGTCTCGGTCTAAAAAAAGAGGTGAAAGCTGATGAAAATAGAATCCAAATTCCAAAAGAAAAAACCGGTGCTTTCCTTCGAAATCTTTCCGCCGAAGCGCGATAAAGCAATCCAGAACATCGATGAGACACTGGCGATCCTGAGCGAACTGAACCCTGATTTCATCAGCGTAACCTTTGGCGCCGGCGGAAGCCACACGAATAATCAGACTGTGGAATTGGCCAAACGGATCAAGCATCAATACGGGATCGATCCGTTGGTGCATCTAACTTGTCTGAATCATTCGAAATTCGAGATCTGCGAATTGTTGGAGGAACTGAAAGATGCCGACATCGATAGCATCCTTGCATTGCGCGGAGACGCAAACCCGGCAGTGGAAGCAAAAAAAGATTTCCGGTATGCCAGCGACCTTGTCAAATTCATCAGGCAGTACGGTGATTTTTCCATCAGCGGCGCCTGTTATCCGGAATGCCACACGGAATCCAAGAACAAAGTCGAGGATATCGCCCATCTGAAAAAGAAGGTGGACAGCGGGGTGCAGCATCTGATCTCCCAGCTCTTTTTCGACAATAATGCCTTCTATTCCTTCCAAGAGCATATCCAGATTGCGGGCATGCACGTACCGGTTGAGGCGGGCATCATGCCGGTCATCAACAAAGCTCAAATCGAAAGGATGGTGACGCTCTGCGGGGCCTCCTTGCCGGAAAAATTTTCCAGAGTGATGCACAAATACGAAGACAACAAAGAGGCTCTTTTCGATGCCGGTATGGCCTATGCGATCAATCAGATCGTCGATCTGCTGGCGCATGACGTGGACGGCATCCATATCTACACGATGAACAATCCAATCGTAGCAAAAAGGATCTGTGACGGCATCAAGAATCTGATTTGAATGAGAACTCTTTTGGGAGTTGCTCATCGGATTAGGGCAGCGGTAGCATGTGCGCTCCTCCGGCGAAGCCAACCTTGATCGGAGATGGTGATTTCCTCCGGTGAGCGCTCCTCTCAACGGAGTTGCGGTTCCCGGTAATAGCTTTCCTCCTGCGAGTGAATGTTGGCCGGAGCTGAGTGCGCGATTGCAGGATGTCCTCCGTCGAACGATAGCTCGTCGGAGGTGAGGGTTTTGCGCTTGCTTCAGCTCCGCCGAGGCATTTCATCCCGCCGCATTCATCAGATTTTTCAGAAAAAAAAGAGAGCTTCCGCCATTTCCGGCGGGAGCTCTTTTGTCGATCAATTACTTTGAGTATTTTTCTTAGTTTGTACACGCGGTCTTTGTGCGGCTTTTTGGCCGCCTCTTGGACCTTGCTGGTTTTTGACGCGAGTTCCGTTATTGCGGGCGGCAACCGGTTTTTTCGGCTGTGGTGCAGCTGCCTTAGTGCCTTCTTTCAACAGGAAAGGCTGATCTGTTACGACCGGAACTTTTCTCTGGATAAGTTTTTCGATGTCTCGCAACAAGGATGCTTCTGTTTCATCACAGAATGAGATAGCTTTTCCGCCGCGTCCTGCGCGTCCCGTCCGTCCGATACGGTGAACATAGGTTTCCGGAACTTCAGGCAGATCAAACAAGATGACATGCGAAAGCTCAGGCACATCGATACCACGGGCTGCGATATCTGTCGCTACAAGAACGCTGGTTTTTTTGGTCTTGAAGTTTTCCAAAGCACGCTGACGCGCAGTCTGGGATTTGTTGCCGTGGATCGCTTCAGCTGAAAGTCCAGCCTGCAAAAGCTTTTTGACGATTTTGTTGGCGCCGTGCTTCGTTCTTGAGAAGACAAGCGAGCGTTCCACTGTATCTTCCTTCAACAGGTGGATAAGCAAGTCAGTTTTGTCGGTCTTGGCTACAGGATAAACGCTTTGGTGGATGATTTCCACAGTCGACGAAACCGGAGTGACTTCCACTTTCACCGGATTTGACAAAATGGTCCCCGCAAGTTTTTCGATCTCAGTCGGCATAGTCGCTGAAAAGAACATGCTTTGACGTTTCTTAGGCAATTCGCGGATGATGCGGCGTACATCATGCAGCATCCCCATATCCAACATCATATCGGCTTCGTCCAAAACAAAGAAATCTACCTGGTTCAGTTTGATGTATCCTTGTCCGATAAGATCCAACAGTCTGCCTGGCGTCGCCACAAGGATATCTGTTCCGCGTTTCAGCGCGGTTGTCTGAGGATTCTGGGAAACACCGCCAAAAATGACTTGGATCTTCAATGGAAGGTATTTTGCGTAAATTTGGAAGCTTTCACCGATCTGTAGGGCAAGTTCACGGGTAGGGGCAAGGATCAGGGCTTTGATGTTACCTTTTCCAGCTGTTCCTGCTTCTGTTAGGTTCTGCAGAATCGGTAGGGCAAAAGCAGCGGTCTTACCGGTACCAGTTTGGGCGCAACCCAACAAATCCTTGTTGTTCATCAGATGCGGAATGGCATCTTCTTGGATGGGCGTAGCTTTCGTGTAGCCTGCCTCTTTCAGTGCGCGCAGCAGGTTTTGATTCAATTCTAGTTCTTTAAATAACAAATGGTTCTCCTTCAGCATGTTCTACATGCATTTGATTTTAGTGGGTTTGTTTCGGGTCAGGTCAGTTTGGGAAAGAGAGTGGGACTCCCGTTTGCCAAATTCCTCTCCGCGAAACGTTATATAGGTTCTCAGAGCAACAGCGTGACTGGCCTACTATATCACAAATGAAAGCAAAAGTCATAGCATTCCGCTTTTGGGTGGAATAATAAGGGAGCAAATAGGGCGCGAAAGAGTAGGTAAATCCGAAACAACCCGCCAAAATCAATTTGGCGGGCTGGCATCCAAAATATTCGTCAGAACTCCCCGCCAAACGCTCTTTGGAAGGTAATCCTAGGGTTGGATCGATCCGAAAGACCCGCCAACGAGCATTTGGCCGCGTAAATGCTGCTAGTCTGACAGGAGTCCTATAGCAGTTCCCATTTCTTCGCCGCTTCTGTTTTGCGCTTGAGGCTATTGAGATTTTTTGTGTATTCGCGCGCGTAGAGGATCGAAAACAACGTATTCAGTATGTACTCAAAGGATATCTGCGATGAGAAGGTACCGACTTTGAAGAAGTCGAACTCATCATAAGGCACCTCGATCACTAGGTCGTACAGCTTGCTCGTTGGTTGATCCGTATTTGCCGTCAGCAGGATGCAGGGGATCTTCATGGAATTCAGGTATCTTATGATTTTTCTGTGGGTTGCTGAATTGCCACCGTAGCTGATGAACATAGCACAATCGGCTTTGCCCATGCTCATGGCATTCCAGGCGGACTCCCCATATTCGTCGGCAATCACCAGATGTTTGTTGATTTTGATGAGTTTGTTCTGGTAGCTGCGGGCGCGGATCTGGGAATCGCCCGTCCCGAAAAGAAAGATCTTATCCGCCTTTTGCAGCAGATCAGCCGCTTTGTTCAGTTTGTCCTTTTCCAGTTTCACCAAGGTTTTTCTGATTGTTTCGATTGTCAGGTCGGCCATTTTTTTGGCGATGTCCATCGAACCGTCCATCGGCAGGAAAGGGAAGTTGGGATCGACGTTTGTCGGCGTATGTTTGCTGCTTTGGATTTCATGGATCAGCGCCACCTTGAAGCTCCGATAGCCTGAAAAGCCCAGTTTCTGGCTCAGCCGGATGATTGCTGAATGGGAAGTGAACGTATTTTCTGCAAGCTGCTGGATCACCATATCGGGCACATCATCCAAGTTTGTCAAAATATAATCAGCGATTCTATGCTCAGTGTCCGTAAAACTTTCTTTCAATTTCAATTTTTTCAGCAAACTCATCCTATTCCCTCCATATATAACGTATCCAGCAACGATTCGACCCACTTGTCCGATCCGGCATTTCCTTCAATATAAGCAATAAACCTGGAAAAGGCAACTGCGAACAGTGAATTTTAAAGGATATTCGCATGTGCGCTGAACATTATGTTCAGTGTTTTACAAGCAAAGCGAAGTTGCGTTGAACAGCAGGTCCCGTCTGACGTAAAAGCGTTTTCGTGGAGGTTGGTATTCCCTATAATGAGGCCATGCAAGAGAAATGGAGGAATTATTTTATGTTAACTATCGCTTATATCGGCGGCGGGAAAAGCGCCCACCGTTATCACATGCCATTTTCCCTGAAAAACGAAAACATCCGCATCAAGACGATTTTTTCTCCGGTACAAGACAATGCTTGGGAAAAAGTACCCGGTGTCCTTTACACAGAGAACATTGAGGATATCTGGAACGATGATGCAATCCAGTTGGTCGTAGTCTGCACACCATCGGCCTTCCACTATCAGTACGGCAAAATGGCCTTGGAAAAAGGCAAGAACGCGCTGGTTGAAAAACCGTTCACGAACACATCCGCAGAAGCCAAAGAACTGTTCGCCTTGGCGAAAGAAAAGAATCTCTTTATCCAATGCTACCAAAACCGCAGATTCGACTCGGATTTCCTGACGGTCCAAAAAGTGATCGAGAGTGGCGTTCTGGGGGATATTCTGGAAGTCGAAATGCACTACGACTACTTCAGACCGGAAATTCCGGAGTCGATCACAAGCTTTTCGAAGGTCAACAGCTACTTGTACGGTCACGGCTGCCATACAATCGACCAGGTCCTTTCCTACTTCGGCAATCCGGAACGGATCACGTACGATGTGAGACAGCTTTTGGGCAAAGGCCGCTTCAATGATTACTTCGATTTGGACCTCTTCTATCCGACCAAAAAAGTATCCGTCAAATCCAGCTACTTCCGCCTGAAGGAACGTCCTAGCTTCATTGTCACCGGCAAAAAGGGCTCATTCGTCAAGCAGACCAAAGACCGTCAAGAGGAGCATTTGAAAGTATTCCATATGCCGATAAATGCTGATTTCGGGATTGATTTGCCGGAACATTACGGTGTCCTCACTTATATGGATGACGCGGGCCGTTACCACGAAGAAAAAGTCGTTTCCGAAGTTGGGGACTATGGCCGGATCTATGCCGGCGTCTATGAGTCGATCGTGAACGGGAAAGAAAAAATCGTCAAAGATGAAGAGACCATCCGCCAAATTGAAATTCTTGAAGAAGGCATCAACACAATGCAGGAATAATTACAGGAGGTATTAAAAAATGGAAAACTTATTAAATGTCCTTGAGGAAAAATTGACTCCGATAGCAGTGAAACTGGAACAAAACCGCTACTTGAGCGCGGTGAAGAACAGCTTTATGGCAGCAATGCCGCTTTTGATCATCGGTTCCTTCTTTATCTTATTGGCATATCTACCGATTACAGCTTATACCGATTTCATGCTGAGTACGTTCGGGGATGATTGGCAACGGATGTTCACGATCCCGAATAACATTTCCATGGCCATGATGACCCTCTATGTTGTGATCGGGATAGGGAATGAATTAGCTAAATCTTACGGTTTGGACACTATGGCCGGCACCTTTGCGGCATTGGCATCCTTTTTCGTCGTCACACCGATGCACGCTTTCGCTGAGGAAGGCCTGGGAATCGGGATTCCGTTGGGGAACCTGGGTGCTGCCGGATTGTTCGTCGGAATTTTGATCTCGATCATCGCAATCGAAATCATGCGTTTTACCGAAAAAATGGGCTGGCAAATCAAAATGCCCGATTCGGTTCCGCAAAACGTATCGAAGTCCTTTTCATCCTTGATTCCGGTTGCGTTGGTCATCATTTTCTTCAACTTCGTGCGCATCGGCTTTGAGCAGACTAGCTATGGCGACGTACAGACGTTCATATTCAATAACCTGCAGACACCATTGACAGCTTTAGGCAGCACGTTACCTGCGACCATTGTAGTGCTTATCATTGAAGGTGTCCTCTGGTCATTCGGTTTGCATGGTTCAAATATCATCGGCAGCGTAATGCAACCGATCTGGTTGACGCTGACTGCCGAAAATGCTGCAGCAGTGGCAGCAGGACAGACCATCCCAAATATCGTAAACTATCAATTCTACAGCAATTTCGTCAAAGTCGGCGGCTCGGGTGCCACATTCGGTCTCTGCTTGTTGCTCTTATTCGCGGCCAAATCAAAGCAATTCAGAGCCTTGGGTAAATTGTCGATCGGACCGGAAATCTTTACGATCAATGAATCAATCATTTTCGGCATGCCGATCGTCCTGAACCCAATCATGATCGTGCCATTCCTATTGACGCCGCTCGTCTTGAGTACCGTTGCTTATTTCTCCATGAGTACGGGGCTCGTACCTTATACAAATGGTGTGAATATCCCATGGACCACTCCACCGGTCATTTCAGGCTTCCTGGTTTCGGGTTGGAGAGGTGCAGTGCTGAATATCGCGCAGATCGCTCTTTCGGCTGCAATCTACTTCCCATTCTTCAAAATTGCGGACAATTTGGCGGTCAAACAGGAACTGGAAAATGAGGAAGAGCAACAGCATCAAATGGAAGCTGTCGAGGCATAGAAATTCAATAAAAAATTAATTGGAATACAAAGAATCGAAAAAGGGGTCATACATTATGAAGCTTGCAATACTAGGATCAGGACAAATCGTCATGGATTTTCTGACGATGGCGAAGGACTTGCCGGATACGGAATTGGTCAGCATGTTCGGCATCGAAGCGGAACGCGCGAAAATGGAGGGCCTGGCAAACACATACGGCATCGGGAAAGTATATACGGACTACCAAGAAGTCCTGAACGATCCGGAGTGCGACACCATCTATGTGGGACTACCTAATCATCTGCACTACACATTCACGAAGCAAGCATTGGAGAACGGAAAACATGTGATCTGCGAAAAACCATTCACGATCAAGTCAGCTGAATTGATCGAACTGAAGGAACTGGCCGAAAGCAAAAAGCTGATCCTGGTCGAAGCGATCACGACAAGATACTTGTCCAACTATCTGGCGATCAAGGAGCAGATCCCTCAATTGGGGGATCTGAAGATAATCGAATGCAACTATTCCCAGTATTCTTCTCGATACGATGCCTTCAAAAACGGAGAAGTTTTGCCCGCCTTCAGTCCGAAAGCAGGCGGCGGCGCCTTGATGGACATCAATATCTACAATATCCATTTTGTCGTCGGGATTCTGGGGAAACCCGACTCGGTTAAATACCTTGCGAATGTCGAGCGAGGAATCGACACTTCCGGAATTCTGCTGTTGGATTACCCAGGTTGCAAAGTCGTCTGCATCGGCGCGAAGGATTCAGCAGCTCCGATAAGATCCATGATTCAGGGCGATAAAGGCTCCGTTGTACTGAATGGCCCGCCAAATCTCTGCGATTCTTTTGTGGTGAACCTAAACGGCCAGGAGAGCCAAGCAGTGGACAAAAAGGTACATCCGCACCGGATGTACGAAGAATTCTGCGAATTTGCGCGCATGATCAAAGCAAAAGATTTTGCGAAAGCCAAGGATATGCTTGAGCAAAGCCAAGTCGTGATGGAAATTGCCGAAGAAGCTCTGGCAGGAGCCGGAATCGTTCTGGGTTGATAGAATAAATAAAAGGATGGGGCTGTCTCGAAATGAGGCGGCCCCATTAATGGAAAGGTACATGCCTAATGGATAAAGTCGAGCTATTGAAACAGGAACAGACGCTGCAATTTGGGGCATTTACGCATGATATGGGCTTGGAAATCGCGCAGCGCATCATCAAAAAAGTCAAGGGACTAGCCGGAAAGCCTGTCGGCATACGGGTCGTTCACAACGATTTATTGATCCTGCATTATTTGATGGACGGCAGAAAAGAGAGCCCTTGGCTGAACCGGAAGGAAAAAACCGTGTTGGACAGCGGGCACAGTTCGCTCTATACCTACCTGTTTATGGATGAGGTGCCGGAATACAAGGAGTGGGAGAGCAGCGAAGAATACGCCATCTGCGGCGGAGGTTTCCCAATCATCGAAGGTGGACAGGTCACAGGTGTCATCTGCGTTTCCGGCTTGGAACATCTGGAGGACCACAGATTGATCGCCGAATCGATGGAGGAAGTGTTGACGGCGCACCAGTAAGACCATTGCTGACGGATTATATAATAAACAAGAAGACCGCACCAAATTGGAATCCATTTTGGCGCGGTCTATTTTTAATTAAACATTTTTTCTTTGAATAGCGGGAATTCAACTCGTCAATGACTAGTCTTGGATTTCATCCAATCTTTTCAGATGCTTTTCGGCAATCTTTTTCACTTTGTCGACGCGGTTGGTGTATCTTTCGATATCGCTGAGGTAATCGGTCGTCATCCAAGCCGTCACGATTTCAAGCGCCAATGCCGAACCAATGATTTTTCCGCCAAGGCAGAGGACATTCGTGTCGGAGTGGGAACGCGCCAGTTTCGCGCAGAAAGGATCCTGGCAGACCGCTGCATAGACGCCGTAGATTTTGTTGGCGATCATGGCACTGCCGTAACCGACGCCATCCACAAAGATACCGCGGTCGGCTTTTCCTTCCGCCACAGCCAGTGAGGCAGGGTAAACATAATCGGACAGGTCACAAGGTTCTTCGTTGTAAGGTCCGAAGTCGAGCACTTCATGGCCTTCCTTTTCAAGTAAAGCTTTGACTTCTTCTTTCAATGCGAAGCCGGCATGGTCGCTGGAAACGGCAATTTTCATTTAAATCCCTCCATTATCTGTCATTAATCAAAAGTATAAGCCAAATGGCGAGAGTAGTACAGACTGAGTTTACAGATCAAGGCACTGCGATAATTTGGGTAAAAGAACAATCTGCATTTAGAGCATTTTTTCATATGATTTTGATGTAGTTTTATAGATTGATTTTGATTATAGTGAGCGTATACTTATGAAGAACAGCAGGACCTGTCATTGAATCAGCTGTCAAAATTATTTTATACTGGAATAACTGCAGAGATGGTCGTTGAGGCCTACTGTTTATTGAAAAAAATGTCCGCAGCACGAGATGTTCGGGGAACCTTGCTGAAAGAAACGCCGCTTGAAGCTGAAATGAAAACCATGACGGCTGAACAGGTAACCGCTAAATTCCAAAATCAAGCGGCAATGGCCGGAAAACTGCTTGATTTTCATTTATCTGATGAGGATTTTTTGTGGACCATCAAATATTCATGAACCGGCATGCCCGCTATTTTGCCATGCCCACCCATTCGCATGAATTCCAGGAGCTGAATTACCTTCTGCAAGGGCAATGCACCCAGTGGATCGGCCATTCCATCATTGACAAGATCGGCGAGCTGGCCTTAACCAAGGCGTTGAAATCAGGCAAAATCTATGCGGCTGGCTTGGATGTCCTCTCGGAAGAACCGGCCACAAAAAATATCGAATTTTTCCAGTTGGATAATGTCAGAATCACGCAGCATATCGCATGGGGTTCGCAAGAAACAAACTTGCGCGCCATCGCGATCGCCTTGGATAATCTGGTCAATTACCTTCAGGATCAGCCGACTAGCGTCATCAGCTGAGTCCCAATGATGAATACTGAAAAAAGATCGAGTGCAGAAGCTCGGTCTTTTTTTGCTGTGGCGCCGTCTGCTGATATAATGGAACTGTAGAGAAATTCTTTACTGACGCGCCGGAATTTTTGTTCTGAACGGATGGGGGAATGTGACATGCAAGTCGATTGGGCCACTATGAGCGGCAACTATGCGAATTTTGCCGGGATACTTGCCGGGTTTGTGTTCAGCGGCATTTTCTTGCTGCTGGAGGACGAGAAAAGGGACGCATCCGAGGTCATCAGCATTCTTTTTGTCGGATTTTTTGGACTGGTGCTCACAGCCTTTTTATTTTCGAACATCAGTGGTATGGAAGCGGAGGCGCTTGATCAAAACCGAATACGGTTAGTGTCTTTTCATCTAGTGATAGCTAGCATCATCTTCTCGATTGCGATCATGCAAATGTTCCTCAGCCTTGTTTTCATCTTCATCCTATATCAACTGCCGACGCAGGTCATCAGCCTGGGCAAAACGATCTATTACGGATCGGCCCTTATCGCAACGATGTTCGTGATCAGAACAATCCCGGCTCTGTATACTGACGAGGCCATCTTGTCCGCGTTGCCCCGAAATCTGTATCTTGCGGTAGTTGTTACGGTGGTATTTACGTTTATCCTCAGCAAACTTTTCAGGAGAAAATTGGATGTCTTGTTTGAACGCTACTTCATCATGATCATAACCGCCACTTTCCTGTTCATGCTGCTGCTCGTTGTTCTTTACAACACACAGCTCCACCTGAAAGATATTCCCGTAATCGTCGATCAAGTTATTATGGGGATGTTCACGGTTAATATGATGATCAATAACTTCAGCATCAACCATGAATACCGTATGATGCAGTTGCAAGACAAGAAATGAACGTTTTATGTCCGTTTGATGATTTTTGTTTTGATTTTCCGATTGTTTCAAGTACAATATAAGAAAAGGATCGGGGTGAATACATGAAGTCAAGTCAAGGAATTGTATATAAGAGAAGACAGCATATCTTAAAGGCCCTTCAAGAAAAGAAAGTAGTGTTAGTGGAAGATTTGGCGAAGGAGCTGGACGTTTCAGAAATCACTGTCAGACGGGATCTACAGAGTTTTGACGACCAGCACCTCATCGAGCGTTTTTATGGAGGCGCCCGTCTGCTGGAGGGATCTTTTCAAAAAGAAGAGTATCCGGCAGTCAGGCCGCATCGTTCGAAAAAACAGGAAATTGCGAAGTTGGCTGCCACTCTGGTCAATGATCATGACATGATCTTCATCAATTCGGGATCGACTGCATTCCTCTTGCTCAACTACTTGTCGGATCGGAATGTCACCATCATAACGAACAACGGACGGGCAATCTTTCGGAATCCGTCCTCGAAAGCGGAAATTGTGCTGTCGGGCGGGGAAATATACGAAAAGAAAAAATCGCTCGTTGGGGATTTCGCCTTGTACACATTCTCGAAGGTGACCGCGAATATCTGTTTTCTGGGCGTGGGCGGTATCAACGAAAAAGGCATCACGACCTATGCCTTGCCGGAAACGGCAATCAACAGGCTAATCCTTGAGCGGACGAATGGGCCGCGCATCGTAGTGGCGGAAGGCAGCAAAGTGGGCCGGGAACAAAATTTCTCCACCGCCGACATCAGCCTCATCACGCATCTGGTCACTGATCGCTCTGCGGATAAAGAGGAAATAAAGAAGATTGAAGCTAAGGGCGTCAAGGTACTGTACGTTACCGAAGTCAACGTCAATGGCGAGAATGAAATCAGAATCGAAGAGTGAATATAATAGAATACAAATACGGCGACAAAACGCGACGGGAGGCTTCCGGCAGTGTTTTGTCGCTTTTTTTTATTGGAATCAGCATGCACGCCCTCATCGAAGCGATCATAAAGAAGGATCCGGCGTTTGAATCGTTCATAACCAATGAAACGATCATAAAAATAAGCTAAAGATTGTTTGTTTAGGACCTATTGCGGCTGAAAGCGTTTTATTGTATGATTACTTCATCGAAAGAAATGTTCATTATATGAACGTTTTAAGATCGGTGTACAAATAATAAGAAGAAGTGATCATAACGATTACGCAGAAGGAGAATGACGAATGGCTAATGTTAATGAGATTACAAAAGAATCTTGGGTATTGAGTACCTTTCCTGAATGGGGCACTTGGCTGAATGAAGAAATCGAAGACACAGTGGTTGCTGAAAATACATTCGCGATGTGGTGGCTAGGCTGTACAGGCATTTGGTTGAAATCACATGAATCGACAAACATCCTTTGTGACTTATGGTGCGGCACAGGTAAACAATCCCACGGCAGCGGCAAGATGAAGGACGGCCACCAAATGCAACGCATGAGCGGCGTTCAAAATATGCAGCCTAACCTGAGAGCTCAGCCTTTTGTCATTGATCCTTTCGCAGTGAAAAACGTGGATGCATTGGTCGTTACGCATATCCATTCCGATCATTTGGACATCAACACAGCAGCGGCTGTTCTGAAAAACTCGAGCGACGCGGTTAAATTCGTAGGACCGCAAGCGGTTGTGGATACTTGGATCGGCTGGGGAGTTCCTGAAGAGAAATGCGTAGTCGTGAAACCGGGAGACAGCGTCAAAATCAAAGACATCGAGATTGTCGCGCTTGAAGCATTCGACCGCACAGCATTGGTTACGGCTTCTGAAGGAGAAGTTTTAAGAGGGAAGATGCCACAGGACATGGATTTGATTGCAGTGAACTACTTGTTCAAAACTTCAGGAGGAAACTTGTATCATGCAGGCGATTCCCATTACTGCAACTATTTCGCAAAACACGGAAACGATCACCAAGTGGATGTCTGCTTAGGGGCATTCGGTGAAAACCCACGCGGAATCACCGACAAGGTCACTTCAGTGGACATGCTGAGAATGGCGGAATCTTTGAACGCGAAAGTAGTCATCCCGGTCCACTATGATATCTGGTCGAACTTCCAGGCGGATCCTAAAGAACTGATCGAGTTGTGGAAATTCAAAAAAGATCGTCTTCAATACGGATTCAAGCCATATATCTGGCAAGTCGGCGGCAAATTCGTCTATCCGAATGACAAAGACAAAATGGAGTTCAATTTCAACCGCGGATTTGACGATGTGTTCAGCGTCGAAAATGATTTGCCTTTCACTTCATTCCTATAAGAAAAAGCACCTAAGAGGAGAGATCATATGTTAGATGAAGTCATCAAAAATCAAAGGTATTCTTTCCACGAGGGATTCGATAGTTGGCAAGACAGCATCCGTGCTGCTTGTCAACCACTTATCGAAGAAGGCGCCATCGAGAGCGCTTATCCCGAGTATATCATCGAAAACGTCAACGAATTCGGACCTTACATCGTCATCGCGCCGGATATCTGTATCCCGCATGCGCAAGAAGGCAAGGGTGTAAATGAAACCGCTATCTGCTTTATGCGTACGAAAGTGCCGGTGAACTTCGGGCCGGCAGCCGAGTATGAGGCGCGCATCTTCTTCGTCCTGGCATCGACGGACAACGAGAAACACCTGGCGAACCTATCTACACTAGTGACATTGCTGTCTGATGAAAGTGTCGTGGATGCCTTTATACAAGCTAACTCAGTCGCGGATTTAGAAAAAATTATGGAAATCGAGGGTGAATATCTTGGAACTACTAATTAGTGTATGGACATTCTTTCAAGTTAATATCTTAACGCAACCTGCTTTTTTCCTTGGTATTATCGTATTCGTAGGCTATCTATTGCTGGGCAGACCCGTATATGATGCTCTTGCTGGATTCATCAAGGCAACTGTCGGTTATCTAGTACTGAATGTGGCCGCAGGTGGTTTGGTCGGAAATTTCCGCCCAATCCTGGCAGGCTTGAAAGAAAGATTCAACTTATCGGCAGTCGTAATCGATCCATATTTTGGACAAACAGCTGCACAACAAGCGATTGAAGGAGCCGGACGTTCGTTCAGCCTTATGGTTATCGTGTTACTTATCGCTTTCATGGTGAATATTGTTTTAGTCATTTTCCGTAAATATACTAAAGTCCGGACCGTGTTCATCACCGGCCATATCATGGTGCAACAATCCTCTACTGCTTTATGGCTAGTCTTGTTCGCTTTTCCTGAATTGCAGGATGCGGGCGTCATCATCATGTTGGGCCTTTTGTTGGGAACGTATTGGTCAGTATTCTCTAATCTGACCGTAGAAGCAACGCAAGATTTGACTGAAGGCGGCGGCTTTGCCATCGGGCATCAGCAAATGTTCGGTGTCTGGTTGACCGATAAATTTGCAGGGAAATTTAGCAAAAACAGCAAAAAATTAGAAGATGTCACGCTGCCTGGGTTCCTTTCCATCTTCAAAGAAAGCGTCGTTTCGACAAGCATTCTGATGTTCCTGTTCTTCGGCATCATCATGGGTATCCTCGGGAAAGATCTGATGATGACCATCGATGCTACTTATACAGGCGAACGTAACTACATATTCTACATCTTGGAAAAATCACTTTACTTCGCAGTTTATCTGCAAATTTTACAACTGGGTGTCCGTATGTTCGTATCAGAATTGACGGAATCCTTCCAAGGTATCTCCAACAAACTGTTGCCTGGTTCCATGCCGGCCATCGACTGCGCGGCAACTTATGGTTTTGGACCAGGAAATGCCGTCACTTTCGGATTCTTGTTCGGAGCTTTGGGACAATTCTTGGCGATCATCGGTTTGGTGGTATTCAAGAGCCCGGTTCTGGTCATCACTGGATTCGTACCTGTATTCTTTGATAATGCAACGTTTGCTGTATACGCAAACCACAAAGGCGGCATGAAAGCCGCAATGATCATCCCGTTCATTTCGGGTGTCATTCAAGTTCTCGGTGGCGGCTTGGCTGCCTACATCTTCCAGCTTTCCCAATTCGGCGGCTGGCACGGTAACTTTGACTGGGATACGTTATGGTTGGGTTACGGAGTCATCATGAAATACGGCGGTTATGCCGGTGTCGCTGCACTTGTCATCGGGATGCTGTTGATACCGCAATTGCAATACCGCAAAAACAAAAAACACTACTTCATGATCGCAGAAGATTATGAGCAATACAAAGAAGAAATCGAAGCTGAAAACAAAGCTGAATTCAGCGTTGAAGCAGCCTAACCGAAAAAGCAGGATATATAATAGGAGGAATTGATTATGAAAGTACTAGCTGCATGTGGAAGTGGAATGGGTTCAAGCCAAATCATCAAAATGAAAATTACGAATGTCTTCAAAAAATTAAACATTCCTTTGGAAATCCATCACTGTGCGGTATCCGAGGCAAAAACTTTGGCACCTAGCTACGATGTGGTTGTTTGTTCGAACGCGCTCTTGGACGTATTCAAAAATGTGGACCAAAGCAAAACGAAAATCATCGGTTTGAAAAATCTCTTGTCCGAAAAAGAGATCGAAGAAAAAGTCCGCGAAATCGTCTTGGGCGAATAGGCGGTGCTCCCATGACATACACTGAATTGAAAAAAAGAGTGCTGGAAGCCAACCTGCAGTTGCCTGAATACGGGCTGGTGAAATTTACCTGGGGCAATGTTTCCGAAATAGACCGCGAAAAACAAATCATCGCAATCAAACCATCCGGTGTTGAATATGCTGATATGACTGTTGATGACATTGTTGTCGTCGATATGGACGGGAATGTCGTCGAAGGCAACCTGAAACCATCTTCAGATTTGGATACGCATCTTGAACTATACAGAAACTTCAAGGATATCGGCGGTGTGGTCCATACGCATTCGCCATGGGCAACCACTTTGGCGCAAGGGGGAGCAGCGATTCCGGCCTACGGGACGACGCAAGGGGATTACTTCTACGGAACGATCCCTTGCACCCGCCGGATGACGAGTGAAGAAATCGCGGGATCATATGAACTGGAAACCGGAAAAGTAATCGTGGAAACGTTTGGGGCCATCGATGAAAATCAAGTTCCTGGAGTGCTGGTTCACAGCCATGGCCCCTTCGCTTGGGGGAAGGATGCCTTTGAGGCGGTCCACAATATGGTCGTCATGGAAGAAGTTGCCATGATGTCTTGGCGCAACCGCGTCATGAATCCAGGGATCGAAAGTATGCAGCAGGAACTATTGGACAAACATTTTCTTCGAAAACACGGTCCGGGAGCCTACTACGGACAGGTTAAGGAGGAGCAACATGACGTACACGTTAGGAATCTATGAAAAATCGATGCCGGGCAATCTGAGCTGGACGGAAAAGCTAACGGTTGCGAAAAATGCCGGCTATGATTTTTTGGAAATGAGTGTCGATGAAACAGACGAGAAGCTGGCACGCATCGAATGGAGCAAACAAGAGCGCAAAGAGCTTCTGGACGCCATGTATGAAGTCGGGTTGCCGATCCGCTCCATGTGCCTCAGCGGCCATCGGAAATATCCGCTAGGTTCGCATGATCCGCTCATCCGTGAAAAAAGCTTGGAGATCATGGAAAAAGCCATCGATCTGGCGGATGATTTAGGAATCCGCATCATCCAATTGGCAGGCTACGATGTCTATTATGAAGATGGTGATCAGCAGACAAAAGAATACTTCATCGAAAATCTGCAGAAAGCTGTCGATATGGCAAGCAAAAAAGGAATACTGTTGGGGTTCGAGACGATGGAAACGCCGTTCATGAACACCGTGGAGAAGGCGATGGAATATGTGGATATCATCCAATCGCCGTATCTGCAAGTCTATCCGGACACAGGGAACTTGAAGAATGCTTCCTTGTCCTGCATGAACTCTGTCTATGAAGATATCCAAACGGGCAGGGGGCATATGGTTGCAGCGCATCTGAAGGAAACAATCCCGGGTCATTTCCGTGAAATCCCCTTCGGTACGGGACATGTTTCTTTCGAGGAAACGATCAAAACGATGTGGAAAGAAGGCGTCCGCCGCTTTGTTGCCGAATTCTGGTATACCGGGCAAGAAAATTGGCTGGAAGATATCCAGTTCGCCCACACTTTCTTAAGAGGGAAATTTCAACAAGTTGGCCATTAATTAAGTTTGGTTGAAGGTCAAATGACCTTCAACCATTTTTTAGGAAGAGAGGATAAATGGAAATATGCAAAATACATTTGATCAAATCGACGAGTTAGCGGTAAATACCGTACGCACACTCAGCATTGAAGCTGTACAGAAAGCAAATTCAGGGCATCCCGGGTTACCGATGGGAGCCGCGCCAATGGCCTATGCTTTATGGACAAAGCATTTGAAAGTCAATCCTAAAAACAGTAAATGGGTAGACCGTGATCGTTTCGTCCTATCTGCTGGTCACGGGTCATCATTGTTGTACAGCTTGTTGCACTTATCCGGCTTCGCTGTGAGCATGGATGACGTGAAGAACTTCCGTCAATTCGGCAGCAAGACACCTGGACACCCGGAAGTGCACGACACGGACGGCGTGGAAGCGACGACCGGTCCTTTGGGCCAAGGGATCGCCAATGCGGTCGGTTTCGCGATGGCGGAAGCGCATTTGGCCGCTACTTACAACAAAGAGAATTTTCCGGTTGTGGATCACTATACCTACTTCCTGAACGGCGACGGCGATCTGATGGAAGGCATCTCCCATGAAGCAGCCAGCTTGGCAGGCCATCTGAAATTGGGCAAACTGATCGGTCTGTATGATTCCAATGATATCTCCTTGGATGGTCCGACTTCAAAATCCTTCACGGAAGACGTTGCTGCCCGTTTTGAAGCGTACGGCTGGCAACATATCTTAGTAAAAGACGGTAATGATCTGGAAGCCATCTCCAAAGCCATCGAAGAAGCAAAAGCAGAAACCGAAAAACCGACTTTGATCGAAATCAAAACGATCATCGGTTTTGGTGCTCCTGATGCAGGAACGCATAAAGTCCATGGTGCTCCGTTGGGAGCGGAAGGCGTCGCCTTCGCGAAAGCGGCTTATGGCTGTGCGGACGAAGCTTTCTGTGTGCCTGCTGAAGTGGCAGCCCGTTTCGATGAAACAACGGTTGCAGAAGGCCAAAAAGCGGAAGCGGCTTGGACAGCGATGTTCAACGACTACAAAGCGGCTTATCCGGAGCTGGCTCACACATTCGAAACGGCGATGGCAGGGGAATTACCTGAAGGCTGGCAAGACAAACTGCCGACTTATGAAGTGGGCAGCGCAGCCAAAGCAAGCCGGGTGACCAGTGCGGAATCGATCCAAGCATTGAGTGAAGTTGTACCTTACTTCTGGGGCGGGTCTGCGGACTTATCTTCTTCAAACAACACAATGATCAAAGGCGCATCCGATTTTGAGCCGGGCAACTATGCAGGAAGAAATATCTGGTACGGTGTGCGCGAATTCGCGATGGCCGCTATCATGAACGGCATCGTTCTGCATGGCGGAACGAGAACGTATGCAGGGACATTCTTCGTCTTCACGGACTATCTGCGCCCAGCGATGCGTTTGGCAGCCATTTCGCACTTGCCTGCCACTTACGTGATGACGCATGACTCAATCGCAGTCGGCGAAGACGGCCCGACGCATGAGCCAGTGGAACACTTGTCCAGCTACCGCGGCATGCCGAACTTGACAGTTCTGCGTCCGGCTGACGGCAATGAAGTCAGTGCAGCATGGGAAATCGCTGTGTCTTCAGCAGACAAACCAACGATGTTGGTGCTGACGCGCCAAAACTTGCCTGTTTTGGAAGGCACAAAAGAAATGGCCCGCGAAGGCGTGAAGAAGGGCGCTTACGTGCTTTCGCCGCAACAAGGTGAAACGCCTACCGGCATCCTGATCGCAACCGGTTCGGAAGTGAACATGGCAGTGGAAGCGCAAAAACGATTGCGTGAAGCGGGAGTGGACGTGTCGGTTGTCTCCATGCCGAGTTTCGATCTGTTCGAAGCCCAAGATGCGGCCTATAAAGAAACTGTCCTACCTGGCGCAGTCCGCAACCGCATGTCCATCGAAATGGGCGCGACCTTCGGCTGGGAACGCTATGTTGGCTTGGACGGATTGGCTTACGGCATCGATACTTACGGCGCAAGCGGAAACGGGAACACGGTGATGGCTGAGTTCGGCTTTACGACCGAAAAAGTGGTTACGGCCTATCAAGCGAAGTTCGTAAATTAAACGGAATCCTGCTGCAACTTTGCGGGGCTAATGATGAAGGGAGCAAAAATGATGAAGATAACCAAGAAAAAATTGGATGATATGTATAGAAGCTATTGCGCCAGCTACATCACGATCGGGGGCGAAACTTGCGCGTTGATCGCGAGCGAAGAGGAAGGCTACCCTTGCTACATGTATTCAGGCAGAGACTTCGAAAAAAGGGAAACCGTTTGGGAAAAGGGCGGTGGCTGCATGTCCATCATCCCTATCCCGAACAAAAACAATGAATTTTTGGCCATCGTCGATTTTTACCTGAAGGTCAGCCCAAGCAAAGCGAAAGTTGTCTGGGGTAAGTATGATTCCGAAACTGGCTGGGAAATCAAGGACGTGCTGTATCTGCCGTATCTGCACCGTTTCGACATCTATGCTGTGGATGGCGTGAACTACTTTGTCGGCGCCACGATAGCGGATGACAAGGATTTCAAAGACGATTGGTCGAGATCGGGCAGCATTTATTATGGTGTTCTGCCGGAAGATCCTACCGAGGGCGTCGAGCTGAAGGTTTTAGGGAAAGGCTATTTCCGCAACCATGGTTACTACAAAGATTATGAAGGCGACAAACCGGTCGGCTACTTCACCAGCGATCAAGGGATCATCAAAGTGACGCCTTTTGCCGATAAAGAATGGGAAATCGAGCAGATTTTAGACACTCCAATAGGCGAAGTTGCCCTTTTCGACATCGACTCGGATGGCGCGAAAGAAATGATCACGATTGAACCTTTCCATGGCGACAGCATCAAAATCTACAAGAACACGGAGAATGGCTACGAAGCGGTCTATGAATATCCGCATAAAATCGATTTCGCCCATACATTGGTGGGCACGACGCTTAGAGGCGTCCCAAGTTTTGTTGGCGGCATCCGACGCGAAAACTGCGACCTGTTCTACATTCAATATGTGGATGGCGAGTTTAAAACCGAAATAGTCGACAAAGGCTGCGGCCCATCCAATATCATGGTTGTGAATGAGGCGGATCGGGACATCATCGTAGCCGCCAACCATACCGGCAACGAAGCAGCGATCTACATAGTGGAAGATTGATTTGACGGGAATCTGACTGTAGCGTTCTCCTACGGTGAACGGAGGCTTCGCCGAAGTTCGGCCAACATTATTGGTTGTGATCTCCGGCGAGGTCCGCTTCGCAGGAGGTGTGGTTAGTTCTGATCGGTGTCCTCCGGCGGGTAGCCGCCTCTCCGGAGCTGGAGGTCCGGCAACCTAAATTTCCTCCGACGAGCGGCCACCGCAAATCTTTTTCACTAATACAATACAATCAAAAAAAGAATGTCCGGCCCCAATTCCAAGGCCGGAAATTCTTTTTTTTGCAATTATTGGTGAAGTCCCTCATACAACTCTTCGGAAACAGCTTCCAGCCATTCAGGTTTTCCGGCAGTGATGGCGATGTGCTCGAACCAGCTGTCCTTGGCGGCACCGTGCCAGTGTTTCACACCGTCATGCGTAACGATGACATCGCCAGGCTTCAATGATTGGGCAGGCTTGCCGTCTTCCTGATACCAGCCCTCTCCGCCGGTGACCAACAGGATTTGATAGCCGTCGTGATGGATATGCCAGTTGTTGCGGCAACCTGGTTCAAAGGTCACATTGCCGACGCCGACAGCCACTTCGGGATCGGCAACCAGTGCATTATAATAGCTTTGGCCGACAAAGTACTGCGCGTAAGCTGTATTTTCATCTCCGATCGGGAAGATGACGCCTTTTTTTACTTCTTCGTTTTTGGACATATTTTTTCCTCCTGTGAATTAATCTTTGTATATTTCTTTTGCGATATTGAATGCGGACCAGGCTTTCGGCCAGCCGACATAGAACGCAAGCTGGGTGATGATTTCCACAATCTCCTCTTTTGTAATGCCGTTTTCTTTCGCTTTGTTCAAGTGGAACGGAAGCTGCTCGAAGTTTCCGCCTGTGATCAATGCTGTGACGGTGACGATGGAACGATCGCGCTGCGCGAATTCCTTTTCCCGCGACCAGACTTGCCCGAATAGGACATCGTCATTCAATTCAGCAAATTTTGGCGCAAAATCGCCTAATAAATCTCTTCCTGCAGTTACTTTTGCCATAAAATCATCTCCTTAGGAATATTACATTCAGCATACTCCCTAGAGTGCACTTTAAGTCAAGGGCCAGCTCAACATTTTTGTGCTGTTCTACCTTTAGAGAATTTGGGGGAAGCGCATGGTCTATTCAATTTGAGCATTCTCTGAAAAGGATAATAAATTCAGGCTTCATTAAAAGCTTTGATTCGATTGCTTATTATATATTAGTGTATAATGAGAGTGTTATATCTTATTGATAGAACTAGCTAAATTTTTTTACTTTTTTTGGGTATGTTGAGATGGATGGAAAATTGAAAGAGGTGGAATATGGATAAGAAAAGAATTGTAATTTATACGTTATTATTTATAGCGACGTTAGCAATAGCGACACAAGGATTCACGAATTTTGGTTTGGACGGACTAATTATTCCATTAATTTTTACCTTTGTTTACTTTACGATCATCTTTATTATCGCAACAGTAATTAAAAACAATTCAATTGTCGATATTGGTTGGGGGATAGGGTTTGTTGTGGGGAGCTGGCTTACACTGCTTGTGACTGAAGATCCCACAGTTTTATCGTATGCTATTGTTGGATTTATTAGTGTTTGGGGCCTTAGGTTATCATTCCGTTTATTAAAAAGAAATTATGGGAAACCCGAAGATTTCAGATACGCACAGTGGCGTAAAGAGTGGGGTGAAAAAGTAGTCGTCACCGCCTTTTTTAGAGTGTTTGTGGTTCAAGGTATCATTAACTTTATCGTTGGATCTGCAAGCTATGTGGTAATCAAATACAACGAATTTAGTTTTGATTCAGCTCACAGCTATTTCGTTTATGCTGCATTATTCATTGCGCTGGTAGGACTGTTCTTTGAAGTGGTCGGTGATGAACAACTAAGACGACACATCAATAAAAAAACACGCACACTTCTGCAATCAGGATTATGGTCAGTCACACGTCATCCAAACTATTTTGGCGAGATTTTAATTTGGATCGGATTGTATGCGAGTGGCATTACGTTATTCTTTACGGATTCCATCAACCCTTATTATTATCTGTTATTAATCATCTCGCCTATTTTAATGAGTACCGTATTAATCAAAGTATCAACGCCATTACTGGAGAAAAATATGGAGAAATACGATGGATGGAAAGAATACACCAAAAGAGTTCCAATGCTTTTTCCTTTCACTAAAAAATAGTGCTATAGTATGCGTAATAAATGGAGGTGGTAAGCATGTCCTATTCAATCGGAGAGTTTTCGAAAATGATTGGGCTCCCTGTGTCGACGCTGCGCTACTATGAAAATGAAGGTCTGCTGAAACCGGATCGCGATGAGAATAACCTGCGCGTCTATACCGATCAGGATTTGAAATGGGTGACTTTTCTCTTGCATCTGAAAGGCACCGGTATGTCGATGGCGGAACTGAAGCAGTACACCATTTGGCGTTCCGAAGGGGATGCGACGATGCTGGAACGTATGCAACTCTTGGAGAAGCGACGGCGTTTGTTGGGAAAAGACATCCAAGCCTTGATGCACAATCTTGAAGTGATCGAAAACAAAATCGATTTCTATGAAAATCGCCTTCAAGGGGAAGCAGGGGACTCCAGCTCCCAACCGGAAGCCGAGAAGGAAAAAAGCATGAAATAAGCCCGCTGCTTGGTGGGCTTATTTTTATTGCTTGACTTAACGTCAAGGTTAAGGTGTACGCTCTGATTGTATCAGAGAGGGGTCAAGAAATATGGAACATCTAAATCAACAGCTATTTACCGGGGAGCGAGCCCTATTCAAAGCGAAAGACCTGCAGATCAGCCATTCAGTCTTTGCGGACGGGGAGTCCCCTTTGAAGGAAAGCAACAACATCGCACTCGACAACACGATCTTCCGCTGGAAATATCCATTGTGGTATGCGCGGAATATCCAGGCAAATGACATCACTTTAGTGGAGACTGCGCGTTCCGGCATTTGGTATACCAATGGCATCACCATCACCGACAGCATGATCCAGGCCCCCAAGACGTTCAGGAGAGCCACCGATATCACTCTGGAACGTGTCGAGCTGCCAAATGCCCAAGAGACGTTGTGGAACTGCAGCGATATAACGCTGAAACACGTAAATGCAGCAGGCGATTATTTTGCGATGAACAGCGAAAATATCCGTATCGAGCACTTTACGTTGTCGGGCAACTATGCCTTTGATGGTGCCAAGAATATCGAAATTTCGCATGCCAAATTGATTTCAAAAGACGCTTTCTGGAACTGCGAGAACGTGGTCGTAAGGGATTCGACGATCATCGGCGAATATCTGGGCTGGAATTCGAAAAACATCACCTTTATCGACTGCGTCATCGAGAGCAATCAGGGCATGTGCTATATGGAGAACGTGAAGATGGAGAATTGCACGCTCATCAACACCGATCTGGCGTTCGAATATTCAACGGTAGACATTCAAGTGAACAGCCGTATCGACAGCATCAAAAATCCGATCAGCGGCACGATAACCGCTACGGAAATCGGCGAACTGGTCCTTGATGATCCGGAAATCGCCGTTGAGAACACCAAATACCAGCTTGCGGAGGACCGGGAATATGCCATTCGATTTTGATCAAATCATCGACAGACGGAACACCAACGCTTATAAGTGGGACGTCAAAGCGGATGAATTGCCGATGTGGGTGGCGGACATGGACTTTGGGACGGCGCCGGCTGTTGTCGACGCCATCGAAAAACGCCTGAAGCAAGGCGCTTTCGGCTATAACATCGTCCCGGATAGTTTCCGGGAAAGCATTATCAGGTGGTGGCAGAGGCGGCATAAGTTCACGATGAAAAAGGAGTGGATCCTCTATTGCACAGGCGTCGTCCCGGCCATCTCTTCTATCGTTCGGAAAATGACGGAAATAGGCGATGACATCGTTGTGCTTTCGCCGGTCTACAACATTTTCTACAATTCCATCCTGAACAACGGGCGGAAAGTTTTGGCAAGCGAACTGCACTATGAAGATGGAAGCTATGCCATCGATTTCGCGGATCTGGAGGAAAAACTGGCCCGGAGCACGACTTCTCTGTTCATTTTCTGCAATCCGCACAATCCAATCGGCAAAGTTTGGGATTGGCAGACTTTGGAATGGATCGCTGAACTGTGCATCAAGCATGATGTGCTGGTTGTGAGCGACGAAATCCATTGTGATCTGATGCATATCGACCATGCGTACATCCCTTTTGCCTCAGTTTCCGAGGGAATTTCTGATCGGACAATCACCTGCGTTGCTCCGACGAAAGCGTTTAATATCGCGGGACTGCAGACAGCGGCGATTGTCATCCCGAATCCTGAAATCCGAAAACTGGTGGACAGGGGGATCAACACGGATGAAGTGGCGGAGCCCAATACCTTCGCGATCCAAGCGGCTGAAGCGGCTTTTGACGAAGGGGAAGAATGGCTCGAGGAACTGCGATACTATCTGGAACAGAACCGAATATTCCTGATCGGTTCATTGAAGCAACTTGTACCCGAAGTTCATGTGGTCGAGGCTGAGGCAACCTATCTGGCTTGGGTCGATTGCGCGGCGATTACGGAGGACACGAAAGAGCTGTGCGCATTTATCCGAGAGAAAACCGGATTGTACCTTTCCGAAGGGGATATCTTTGGCGGGAATGGTTCGCGTTTTGTCCGCTGGAATTATGCCTGCCCGAAGGCGCTTCTGGAGGATGGGATTCAGCGATTCGTCGAAGGCGTGGAATTGTACAAAAAAGAATATTCAGGATAATGGGAAACGCTGCAGAATCGCGCTATGGATGCGATTCTGCAGCGTTTTTCTGTTAGGTGTTCCTGCTTGTCGGATTGGGGTACTTGTGTCATCATGGAAGTGTGAACGCCTTCACTGGCGAAATAATCAGTAAATGGAGCACGGTAATTATGGAATTAAGGGTCATGCATTATTTTTTGACGGTTGTTTATGAGGAGAACATCACCAGCGCTGCCGAGAAACTGCACATCACGCAGCCGACGTTGTCCCGGCAGATGATGCAACTGGAGGAGGAATTGGGCGTCCAGTTATTCCGACGCGGAAAAAGGAAAATCGCTTTGACGAGCGAAGGCCTGCTCCTGAAGCGCAGGGCGGAAGAGATCCTGGATTTGACCAATCGGACCGAGAAGGAGCTGAAGCAACAAAAGCCGCTCATGAACGGTGAAATTGCGATTGGTGGTGGCGAAACGCAATTTATGCGGCTGCTGGCCGAGCATATCAAGCGATTCAGTCTGGATTATCCGCAGGTCACCTACAAGTTTTATAGTGCGGATGCCGACGAAATCAAGGACCGTGCCAATAAAGGGCTGCTGGACATCTGTCTGTTGACGGAACCGGTGGACGTCGAAAAGTTCGACTTCCTTAGGATTCCGCAAAAAGAAAAATGGGGCGTTCTCATGAGAAAAGGCAGTCCGCTTGCGCAAAAAGCGGAAATCAATCCGGATGATCTTTTGCCTTATCCGATTTTGGTCGCGGGCAGATCGATTGTCCGCAATGAATTGGTGAACTGGTTCGGGGACGCATTCGATCGAATGAACATCATCGGCAGCTATAATCTGATCTATAACGCAGCCATCATGGTGGAGGCGGACCTGGGGTATGCGCTTTGTCTGGAAAAGCTTATTCCGGACAGCGAGGACGGTCCGCTTTGCTTCAGATTGTTGGATCCCGTATTGGAAACGGGTGTCGTAATCGCCTGGAAAAAATACCAGACTTTCCCTCCGGTCGTTGCGAAGTTCATCGAGGAGCTAAAGAATGCCTTCAAGGCATGATTAAGGATACGAAAAAACTATTGGTATTGGCGCCCAAACAGCGTTAAGATAAGCACTATAAGATAGTCTGCAGTTGTCCGGATGAACCGGATCAGAAGGAGGAAATTAAAATGGCAACACGCAAACAAGCCGTTCCACCACCTACCGTATTATTTGGAGAAGAAGCCTTCCAACCGATTAATCACACGGAAGTCCGATGGCTGGGCAGTGGTGGGATGTTCGTGAACACCCGCGGCACCTGCATCATGATGGATCCGATGCTGAAGGACTTCGATATGCCGCTTTTGATCGACATGCCGATCGCGCCTGAAAACATCCCGCATCTGGATGCGGTCTTGATTACGCACTGCGACAATGACCATTACAGCGTGCCATCGCTGCACGCGATGGAGCATGTCTCCAAGGCATTCCACGGGCCGCATTATGTGGCCGAACTGATGCAGGCGGAAGGGTTTCCGGCAAACGGTCATGATATCGGCGACAGCTTCGAAGTCGGTCCTGCAAAAATAACGCTTACGCCGGCGGACCATGCCTGGCAGAATGAAAAAGCCAAATATAACTACCGGGTATTCCGGTTGGAGGATTACTGCGGCTTTTGGATCGAGACGCCGGATGGGATCATCTGGGCACCGGGTGATTCCCGGTTGATGAAGGAGCACCTGGAGATGCCTCAGCCGGATGCGATCCTCTTTGACTTTTCCGACAACGAGTGGCATATCGGATTGGAAGGGGCCATCCAAATGGCGAACACCTATCCAGAAGCGCATCTGATTCTTTGCCATTGGGGAACGGTTGATGCGCCTGATCTGAACGTGTTCAACGCTGATCCGCAATCCTTGTACGACCGGGTGGTTAATCCGGAAAGGATCCATGCTTATGCTCCAGGGCAGCCATTCAGTCTGAGAAAAGGGTAATCAAAGGAGGAGCATAGTTATGGAATATGTAAAATTCGGCAACACAGGGATGGATGTATCCCGGATCTGTTTGGGCTGCATGAGTTTCGGGGATCCGGATACGTGGCTGCACAAATGGGCGCTGAAGGAAGAGGAAAGCAGACCGATCATAAAACGCGCCTTGGAGTTGGGCATCAATTTCTTTGACACTGCCAATGTCTATTCCTTGGGTAGAAGCGAGGAGATCCTCGGACGTGCCATCAAGGACTTTGCGAAGCGTGACGAAGTGGTCATCGCGACGAAAGTCCACGGCAAGATGCACGAGGGCCCGAACGGTTCCGGGCTGTCCCGCAAGTCCATCCTGAGCGAAATCGACCATAGCCTGAAGCGCCTGGATATGGATTATGTGGACCTCTACATCATCCACCGCTGGGACTACAATACACCAATCGAGGAAACGATGGAAGCCCTGCATGATGTGGTGAAATCAGGGAAAGCCCGTTACATCGGGGCTTCCGCGATGTATGCGTGGCAGTTCCAAAAAGCCCTGCACGTTGCGGAAAAGAATGGCTGGACGCGCTTCGTGTCGATGCAGGACCATCTGAACCTGCTTTACCGTGAAGAGGAACGGGAAATGCTGCCGCTTTGCCGGGACGAAAAAATCGCTGTGACCCCGTACAGTCCGATGGCATCCGGCCGTCTGACGCGCGACTGGTCGGAGACGTCCAAACGGATGGAAATGGATAGTGTGGCGCGTTCGAAGTACGAGGCCACTGCCGATAAGGACCGGATCATCGTCGAACGGTTGGCTCAGATAGCAGCCGATAGAGGTGTTTCGCGCGTCGAGATCGCCTTGGCTTGGCTTCTGCAGAAGGAACCGGTCGTAGCGCCCATCATAGGGGCCACCAAGCTTGAGCATCTGGACAGACCGGTGGATGCTGTGGCGGTCAGGCTGACCGATGACGAAGTCGCTTTTTTGGAAAAACCGTATGTCCCGCATTTGATAATCGGACACAGCTGAGGCGTGCCGGCAGACTTGAAAAATCATCCTTGAGACTGATTCATATACTTTAAATAAGCAGTATACTTTGTCCACGATAACCAAACATAATAAGGATACAAGGTATTATGCTAAGCGTGGTTGTCCAAATCAATCAGCAAAGGAAAATGCAAAATGAAAGTAAAAAAGAAAATCAGTCTGACACCTTTTAGCAAAGTTAAGTCTCTTGTTCTTTCTCTGTTCGATTCCAAAGTCGACGGCAAGAAAAAATGGCTGGTGTTGGGGATCATTCTTTATATCATCAGTCCGATCGACATCATCCCGGATTTTATCCCGATGGCAGGTTATGCGGATGATGTGCTGTTGCCGATCCTGTTTTTGGTCGCTGAAAAATTATTGAGCGACGGAGCGATTGAAGAAAACGAACGCCCTATCAAAGAAGCAAAAAAAATATAATCTCCAGCAAAACCATTCAGCCAATTGGATTTCAACTTCAATGCTTTGAATGATACAGTCCCACTCCCAGCTTATGCGGCGAAGGAGCGGGACTTTTTTTATGCTCTGAATACAGAGGCGCTGATCCGTATGGATGGACGCGGATTTTGGAATCCTTTAGAATGGGTATATGGATACAATGTAAGCTATTATGAAGGTGAGGAAAACAGATGAATGAAACAATCGAGCGCATCCTGGCGCACCGCACGGTAAGGGATTTTGAAGACAGGCCTTTGAGCCCTGAACAAATAGAAACGATCGTCCGCAGCGCCCAAGCTGCTTCCACATCGAGTTTTGTGCAGGCTTACTCCATCATCGGAGTGACCGACCCCGACAAAAAACGCGAATTGGCAAAAATCGCGCGCAACCAGCATTTCGTTGCCGAGAATGGTCATTTTTTTGTGTTTTGCGCTGATCTGCATCGCCACGATGTGATTGGTAAGATGGAAGGGAAGGACGTTGCAGCCTCGCTTGAAAGCACTGAAAAATTCATGGTCAGCGTAGTTGATGCGGCCCTTGCTGCCCAGAATGCAGCTTTGGCGGCCGAAGCGATGGGTCTCGGAATCTGTTATGTCGGCGGCTTACGGAATGACCTTGAAAAAGTCAGCGAACTCCTGAAGATTCCCGATAAAGTGCTGCCGCTCTTCGGCCTGGCGGTTGGTTATCCGGCCAGCGTCAATGACCAGAAGCCGCGTTTGCCTTTCGAGCATATTTATCATGAAAATGAGTATCAACAGGATAATGCAGCCTATAAAGAACAACTGAAGCAGTACAATGGAGAGATCCAAGAGTACTATCGAGAGCGGACTGAAGGCGAACGCTGCGACACATGGACCGGACAGATGGCAGAGATGCTCTCCCATCCGCAACGCATGTACATGCATGACTTCGTCGAAAAGCAAGGGATGAACAAGAACTGATTCAATAAAACTTTCCACTTGCATCGAACGGATATTCGTGTTATAGTTACCTTTCAACGTCCAAGAACATATGCAACTGATATGTATGGAACCATGGCTTTTCTCTATTCTGCAGCGGATGCTGCAGGCAAACAGAACCAAAAATAAGCGAAGTTAAATTTATTATGTAGCGCCACACTGTGGTGCCCGCAACATGAATTTCCAAGATTTAGATTTGATAGTGAAAAAGCCGCGATTCCTGTACAGGAATACCTTTTTCTTTCTTATTATAATAAGTAGAGACGGAAAGGTACTCGATTGAGTGCCTTTTTGATTTCTCTAAATACAGAAAAAAAGGATATGAGGAGGTTGAAAGATAGTAGCGTACGCATATGGTTACGCTAAAGAAGGAGCAAGAAATATATGAAGAACATCGTCTATACGAATTCGCAGAACGTGACTATTGAAATATCATGGGAAGCGTATTACAAAGAGATCGACATGCGCAAACAAGAGCGTTTGAAGAAAAAACAAGCGCAGACAAGCGGCAAATAAGGTCTAAACGGTTCCCCATGAACGGGGAGCCGCAAATCAAAAAGCTCGGAATCCCTGACTCACAATTGATGAGGAAGCGGCTTCCGAGCTTTTTTTGACCTGGTTTCGTTTCATGAAATATTTGGCTTCCTATATCCAAATGTTGCGTTCAATTCAGACAATAACTTCCAGATATTCCTATCGGTTTCGTGGTATCATCATTGGAAGAAGCCCCTTAAGAGGCTAAGTGAAAAATGTCAGATTAAAGAAGGAATATAACAATGGATCAAAAGAAAGCAGCGGTTTATCAAGAAATACTCTTTTACGGAATTTCGGCAATTCTGATGGGCATACTGGTGGGGGCTTTGGATGCCTTGTTTGGCGAAGGCCTCATTCTGATTACGCAATTCCGCCAGCAGCACATCGCATTATTATTGCCATTCCTCGCAATCGCCGGTTTGGCAATCGTCTATGTCTACCAAAAATTCGGTAAAAACAGCAGCAAGGGGATGGGATTGATTTTTTCAGCGGGGAACAGGCAGGATGAAGAGATACCGAAACGTCTCGTTCCACTTGTCATCGGCGGCACGTGGCTGACCCACCTTTTCGGCGGCAGCGCCGGCCGTGAGGGCGTGGCCGTGCAGATCGGCGCGACAGTCGGCCATACGTTCGGCAAGAAGCTCCCTTTCCAAGATTCGAAAAAAATCCTGTTGGTTGCCGGGATGGCGGCCGGTTTCGCGGGCTTGTTCCAGACACCGATTGCGGCGACCTTTTTCGCCTTGGAAGTGCTGATGGTCGGCATGATCGAATACCGCGCGCTTTTCCCGGCAGCGCTAAGTGCTTTTGTGGCATCCTATACCTCACATTTCCTCGGTTTGGAAAAATTTTCGGTGGACTTGAATGTGGCTGTCCCGATCGATTTGCTTTTTGCTGGCAAGGTTGTCCTCTTGGGCATCGTCTTCGGAGCTGTGGGCGGCTTGTTCGCCAAGCTGTTGAAGAACACGAAAGGCTGGATGGCGCAAAAGATAGCTGATCCTTATCGAAGGATTTTCGTGGTGGGCGTTCTGCTGACCATCGCGATGTTCGCGTTGCATATGGGGCGCTATTCGGGCTTGGGCACCAATCTGATCAGCGCCAGTTTCGATGAGGGCACGATCTACGGTTACGACTGGGCCTTGAAGCTGGTGTTGACGATCGTGACTCTGGCAGCGGGATTCCAAGGCGGGGAAGTCACGCCGTTGTTCTCAATCGGAGCAAGCTTGGGCTATTGGCTGGCACCGGTGTTCGGCTTGCCGCCGGAATTTGTGGCTGCCTTGGGATACGCAAGTGTTTTCGCATCCGCGACGAACACCTTCATCGCGCCAGTGTTTATTGGCGTCGAAGTCTTCGGCTATGACACCTTGCCGTATTTTTTTGCAATCGTGTCGGTCGCCTACGTGTTCAACAGCGGGTATTCCATCTATGCGCAGGAAAAAGCCAAGAGCGATTATTTACAATAGTTATTCTGAGTTAATAAGGGTAACGTATACTTTCGAATCGGGCTGTCTCTAACTGAGGCAGCCTTTTCTGTGTTGGCTACGAATGGGTTTGCCGGTATGGTAATCCTGGCATCCGGCGAATGTGGAGGGCAAAATTGACCATATACAAAATCATTCGACAATTTGGGCCTAGCGAAAGGAAAAATTGACGAATACAGGTACTATATTCGTCAATACGGGCATCTGGCCGGCGCAGCCTACAATCAAATATAATCGGTCATTTCGCGCACGCAATGTCGATTCTGAAAAATTCGGGTGATCCGCTAAAATTAGCTTTTCGCATACGACGAAATTATAATGGTTTATGAAGAGATGTTCTTCAGTATCATCCGGATCAGAAGCGACAAAATTCCAAATAGAACGGAGAATAAGCATGGGCATCGGAGCATTTTCCCTCAGTTTGACGGTAAAGGACATACATGCATCAAAGGCATTTTACGAAAAGTTGGGCTTCAGCACATTCGGCGGGGACATCGACCAGAATTGGCTGATCATGAAGAACGAGGACTGCATCATCGGGCTGTTCCAGGGCATGTTCGAGAAAAATATGCTGACGTTCAATCCCGGTTGGAACAGCGACGCGGAAGAAGTGAATCCGTTCAAGGATGTCCGCCAGCTACAGGAAGAATTGCGGGAAAAGGGCATCACTTTTGTTTCGGAAGCCGATCCGGATACTAAAGGGCCAGGAAGCTTCGTCATTGAGGATCCTGACGGCAATCCGATCCTCGTCGACCAGCACAGATAATTTTCCTTTCGAACGAACGATTTTGCCAATTGCACGCTACAAGAGCTATCCGCAGCAACTGATTTGCGAAAAATAGGAGGTCATCGCGTTATGGGAAGAGTCATTCATTTTGAGATTCACGTTGACAATATGGAAAGGGCAAAGCTTTTCTATGGTGATGTTTTCGGATGGACGTTCGAAGATTGGACCGCTTATGTAGGTGCGCCTTATTTCGGGGCGATCACAGGGGATGCTAGCGAACCGGGCATCAACGGCGCTTTGATGCAACGCCAAAGTGCTACGCCTGAAACAAATCAAGCTCAGAACGCCTTTGTGTGCACGATGGGAACCGAAGATTACGATGCAACAGAAGCGCTGATCCTAGAGAATGGCGGCAAAGTCGCGATGCCGAAGAATGCGCTGACCGGGATGGCCTGGCAAGGGTACTACTTCGATACGGAAGGGAATCTGTTCGGAATCCATCAGCCGGACCTGAACGCAAAGTAGCAGCCTCATAATAGGCCGATGATTATCAAATAGCATAACAAAAAACGGAAGGCTGTCTCTTTATGGACAGTCTTTTCGTGTTGCAGGCACAGGCATATCAAACGATGTCCGATAATGCGGAAGAATCGGACAAGCAGAGCACGTCGCGGTGATCCGATGTCCGATAACCAGAAAGAATCGGACATCCCGAGGACTATTACAAAAAAGGAAGGCTCTGTCTCGGGATGAGATAGAGCCTTCCTTTTCAATTCATTATCTTGCAGTGATGTTCATCTTTTTCAGGATTGCCGACAGCGGCAAGGAAATGGCGATTCCGACCGCGTTCTGGACGAGGTTGCCGGGAATCGAAGCTAACGGTGTGATGGCATTGCCGTACAGGATCCATTCGCACAGATAATAACCGACCAGCATGATGGGAACCGAAAGCAGCGTGGCCAAAAGATTCACAGCAAAGCTGTCCCCTTGGCGGCCTTTCGACCAGGCCAATTTACCGACCAGATAGCCTTGCAAGCCGCGGGTAACCAACGTGAAGGGAGCCCACAGAACCCAGCCAGCCATGAGATCGAAGATAGCCATGCCGACCGCTCCGGCGATGGCGCCTTTTTTCGGCCCGAAAAGGATGGAAGCGAGGAAGAGCATCGCAGTGCCGAGGTGGATCAAGCCGCCGTTTGCCGTGATAGGCAATTTGATGTTCAGGAAGACCGTCGCAACAAATACGAGGGCAATCAGGATTGCCGTCAAAACCAAATCATAAGTGCGTGTGTTTGAATAACCTTGTGCTTTTTGCATAGTGAAACCTCCTAATTGTTTTCTTTATAGCTTTCGATGAATAGCTGAGCCAAATCGCCTTTTCCTGCAAACCCTAGATCTTGCAGACCATTGTCGATGATGGCCAAAACATAGACAAGTTTGTCGATGAAGGCATTTTCGCCCATATGGCCGATGCGCAGGATCACATCTGCATATTGCGCCAACGAAGTAGCGACAAGCAGATCGTAGTTTTCGCTGAGGTGGTCCTGGAGACGCAGGGCGCCAATCTCATCCGGTATCCGGATGGCAGTGACGGTGTTGGAACGGTCGGAATCCAGGAACAAATCCAATCCGTACGCTTGGGCTGCTCCGCGCACTGCGGAAGCGATCCGGTCATGGCGTGCGTAGACTGCCTCGATGCCTTCCTCGAGGATGTTGTCCAAAGCGGCATCGAGCGCTGCGACATCGCCCGCAGAAGTCGTGTAAGGCAAGTATTCTTTTTCCGCGTAGCCTTTGAAGACCTGCAGATTGGCATAGAAGGAAGCGATAGGCGTTTTGCGATTGTCCATCGCTTTTTGGGCGTCTTCACTGACGGAAACGATGGCCAGTCCTACCGGCGCAGAAATGGCTTTTTGGGTCCCGCCGCAGCAAATGTCGATTCGGTTTGCATCAACGTTGATCGGCTCGCCGACCATTCCTGCGACGGAATCGACCACCGTCAGAATGCCATATTCCTTCAACAACGGACAAAGCTCGGCTACGTTGTTCAGTACCGATGTCGGCGTGTCGCAATGGACCAGGGTGGCATATTTGAAGTCGGAATCCTTCTCCAGATAAGCGCGGACCGCTTCTGCAGGGATACCGCCGCGGTGATCGAAACTCAGGACGACCGGTACGCCGCCGTAGATGCTGACGAAATCCTTGAATCCTTCGCCATAGATGCCGTTGTCCAGCACGAGCACGCGGTCGCCGGGCTCCGTCAAGCTCGCACAAGCGGCCTCGAGAGCCAGGATCCCTTCACCGACAAGCAGCAGGACCTCATTCGTGGTGCCCATGACTTGCCCCATTTTTTGGCTGACCTCACGGTAATAGCGGACGAACGTTTTGTCAAAGTCGCTGTTGTTGGTTCTTTTTGCACGGGCCAATCGCACGTTTTCGCGCACATCTGTCGGACCCGGGGCGTAATTCGGTTTGTATCTCATCAGGAAATCCTCCTTGTCGTTTCGTATATTGCTGATAATTTTAGCAAATGAAAACGACTATGAAACCGTCCAATCCGACATAAAATGAGGGGTCCAATTTGGTCCGGAATGGCTTCTCACATGCGTTTTGCTAATGTGAACGCATCCAATTTTGGATTACGTAAGTTTTCCCGCAAATATCTTCCTTTTTTTCGGGGATTGGCGGACTCCCGGAAGCCTATACTGTGGGAAAGGACAGGCACACAGGCCTGTCGATCAGCTTACAGCAAACGCTGCGAAACCAAGTACAGTTAGGAGCACTCCGATGCAAGGCATTAGCGAGATTCAAAAAGACCTATCATCCTATACGTTGAAGAACCTTGCCATATTCGCAATGTTTTTCGATCATATCTTTGCCGTATTTGTGCCGCAGGACAGCTTCGAAGGTGTGGTGCTGCGGATAGCGGGGCGGATTGCTGCCCCAATCATGTGCTATATGATTGCGGAAGGGTATCATTACACATCCAATCTGAAAAAATATATCGTGCGGTTAGTAATGTTTGCCGCAGTTTCGCATTTTCCGTATGTCTGGTATTTCGGACTCCCGTGGTGGCAAGCCACGAGCGTCATATGGGGATTGGCGCTGGGGTTGGTGGCATTGGCAGCGGCAAAACGGGAGGACTGGTCCCTTCCGCTTAAAGCAATAATTGTTTTGCTGTGCTGTCTGTTGGCGGTCCCGGCTGATTGGAATTATGTAGCGGTCTTATGGATCCTGTTTTTCGGATTATTCAGGGGGCAAACCGAAAAACAACTGATGAGCTTTGCAGTGATAGGAATTTTATTGCACATTATCCCTTCCATCAGCAACATCGGGTGGACGCAATCTTACCAAATCGGTATTTTTCTGGCGGTGCCGCTGTTGCTGTTCTACAAAGGCCGTCAAGGGAAGAAATCCAACGTTATGAAATGGGGTTTCTATGCTTTCTATCCGTTCCATCTGTTGCTGTTGGAACTCGTGAAAATGATCGTATCTGCGTAATGGAGGAAGGAAGATAAATGAGAATCAACAGAAATTGGCGCTACACTGTCATCGGCATCCTGATCGCAGTGGTGCTGTCAGCTTGCTCCGGCTCGGATGAACAGACGGAAACGGAGGAGTCGGAGAGAGCTTCGGCGAATTCGGCTATCGAAGCGGTGACTTCAGAAGACGCAGCGGTGGTTCAGCCGGAAGAGCCGGAGCCGTTGGTGTATGAAGGGGACCTGGAACTTCCCGTCAACGGGGCGACTGGCTATGCCTCGGTACTGATGGACCTGAAGGTGAGTGCTGATACCGAGTCCGAGACGATTTCGGCCTTGGAAGCGGGAACCGCTTTTGAGGTGGTGGAGGAAGTGGGCGATTGGTGGTATATCCAGACCGCGGCTGAATCAGGATGGGTGCAACATCTTTATTGTTTCATCAATATTCCGGACGTGATCCCTTCCATCATTTATGATAATACCAACACGTACGCATCCAAGTTCATTTCTTCCGGAAAAACGATCCCTGGCATAACAGGAGTGGCGCTTTATGACGGGAAAGCATACAATATGCGTCTGGGTAAGGTATCCGATATCGTGCCGGTGCTTTACAGCATGTCAAAGAAAATCAATTTAGCGCAACAAGTCGCCTTAGCGGAGGGAAACACATTGGTCATCTATGAGGGGTATCGTCCTTATTCCGTCCAACAGATGACGGTGGCTGCTTTGACGAATCTAGCTGCAGAAGATCCTGAAGTGATGGCTGGAATCAATACCCATCCTTGGGACACCAACTGGTTCATTGCGACAAACGTTTCGAATCATCAGATGGGTTATGCTATCGATGTCACTCTGGCGAAAATAACGGAACAGCAGGAAATCGTCATCGGCGATTATGCCGCGACCGCCGTAACGGGCTACACGGAATATACGATGCCGACAGCCATCCATGAATTGAGCATGGCCTCGGCTACGTTCACCGGACCGGTCAAATCCAGCTCGCCGACCGCTTGGCTCCAAGCCACCTTGGCTGATACGATGAATGAGGCAGCCATCCTCCTGCAGCGCTATAGCACGGATGCCGGCCTTACTCCGTTGGCTTCGGAATGGTGGCATTTCAATGATCTCGATGCGCGTTTCGCCACCGAGGGGAACAGCAGTAAAGGCGAATACGTTTTGGATGCAACGATGAGCGAGGCACCGGAAGCGGCCGAATGATGAATAGGCAATGACAGAAATGAACATAAAAAGAGGCACAATCGAATTTTTTTCGATTGTGCCTCTTTACTTACTATAATGTGCTGAATCTTGATGGTCCCTACTGGGATTGAACCAGCGACCCCTACCATGTCAAGGTAGTGCTCTCCCGCTGAGCTAAGGAACCGATAGACAGATGAATCACCTGCTCGTGTATTTGATTATAACATATTTGCGTGATAAGTGAAGAGGGAAATTAAAAAAAATGAGGAACGAATAAGGCATGCATTCCATCAGACAACAAGGTATACTGGAAAAGGATAATTGAAAAGGGAAATTTGGAGGCTAATTATGGACAACAATGATATATTGATCCGCTTGCGCTATGCGCTGGACATCAAAGATGCGGATATGGTGGAAGTGTTCCGCTTAGGCGGGCTCGAATTGACGAAGGAAGCAGTACAAAAGATGTTGCTGAAATCGAAAAAAGATGAAGCAACGGAGGTTAGTGAGGCAGGAGCAGCTTCAGGCGATGAGCAACTGTTATGCGACAATGCGACACTGGAATCGTTCTTGAACGGACTCATAACTTCCCAACGTGGTAAACCGCAAGCGAAGCCTGGCGAAACGGAAACAAAGCCGAAATTTGTATTGAATAACGGGAACGTCAACAATTTGATGCTGAAGAAAGTCAAAATAGCGCTGAATTTTACGACCGAAGACATGCTTGAAATCCTCGAATCGGCAGGCGTCACCTTGTCAAAGAGCGAATTGAGCGCTGTTTTCCGCAAAGAAGGGCACCGCAATTACAAGCCTTGCGGCGACCGCTACGCACGGAATTTCCTGAAAGGGTTGGCGCTTCGCTACCGCGGATAAGCTTGACTTGAGCATAAAATCCGTCTGACGCGTTCGGCGGCGTTGGCGGGTTATTCCCGTGGGTCCCCATAGCCATTCGCACTCAACACCAAGCAAAAAGAGCTTCCCTGTGGATAGCTCTTTTTGCTTGGTGTCATTTCGAATACAACAGGAAAGCTTTCGGCACCGGTGCGCTGAAGCGGACGAGTTCGCCGGTTGCAGGATGGATGAATGCGAGTGTGGTAGCGTGCAGTCCTAAGCGTTTCATGGGATTGGTGTGGGCACCGTATTTCTTGTCTCCGGCAACCGAATGGCCCAAGGATTCCATGTGGACGCGGATCTGGTTCTTCCGGCCGGTCTCCAATTGCACCTCCAAGAGCGAATATTCTTTGTTTGCTCGGATCTTGCGGTAATGGGTCACGGCATGTTGGCCGCCGTTGTCTTTCGGACTGGAATGGACCTTCATGGCTTTGCTCTCGGTCAGCCATGAGGAGATGGTGCCGGCCTCATTCTTGATCTCGCCCTCGACAAGAGCGGTATAGATGCGTTCTTTGACGAGCTCCTTCCAACCATTTTGCAGCTTCTCTTTCAGCTCTTCGGATTTTGCGAACAGCATGACGCCGGAGGTATCCCGGTCCAGACGGTGCACGACAAATATCCGGTTCGCTTTGTTGTCTTCTTTGACGTAGTGGCTCAATTGGCGATAAGCGGTCGGTTCTTTTGGATCGTCGGTTGCCATCGATAACAGGCCGGCATCCTTATTGATCACGATGATCGATTCATCCTCAAACAGGATTTTGAGGCCTGATAGGGATGTTTTTTTGATGGCTTCCTTGTTTGCCAAAATTCCGACAGTCTGTCCGGGCTCCAAAGGGTGGTTGTGTTTGGTGGTGGCCTTGCCGTCGACCGTCACTTGTCCGCGGGTAAGGATCGATTTGACCGAATTTCGGCTTTGTTTGCTGAGGATCTGCAGCAAAAAGGGCAACAATTCGCTCGGTTCGGTCACGGGGTATTGCGTAACCCCTTTTGTGGACGGGGTTTTTTGGGGTTCTGCAGCCTTGTCCTGACGATTGCGTTTATTATTGATGGGTCTTTGCTGGTTTGTTTTTTTCATATCGTTCGCTCCTGACTCTGTTCGCCGCCTGAGTATCGCGGTCGTCTCTTCTGAAGTATAACAGAAAACAGAGCATCCATCCCGCATAATCAGGACAAAAACGCAGCAAGTGGCATATAATTGGGACAGAAGAAGCAAAAGGAAGCGAGGGAGCAATCATGGACCATATCAGCATCATCGGCGCCAAGGAAGGGAATCTGAAGAATATAACCGTGGATTTGCCCCGGAACAAATGGATCGTCCTCACAGGGGTATCCGGTTCAGGGAAAACGACGCTGGCGATGGATGTGCTCTATCAGGAATGCCAGCGCCAATATCTGGAGGCGATCGGCTACCAAGGGATCCGCAAACCGAACATCGATGCGATCCGCAATGTGTCTCCCGCTATCCAAATCCAGCAGCAAGCCTACAATAAAAATCCGCGTTCGACTGTGGGAACGGTCACGGACATCTATACCGATCTGCGGATGCTGTTCGAGAAGTTGAGCACGAGGGACTGCCCGGCTTGCGGGAAGGAATTCAGTTCGGCAGAGTGCCGCGAGGAAACCGAAAAGACCGCCGATGACTTCAAGGTGTTCCAGTATTGTCCCCATTGCGATCAGCGGATGGAGAAGCTGACCCGCACCCATTTTTCCTACAACACCCGAGAAGGCGCCTGCGCAAATTGCCAGGGTATGGGGGAAGTGCTGACGATCGATGAGAAGCGGGTGCTCCATGAAGAGCTGGCGCTAGATGAGGGCGCGGTCTTTTTTTGGGGAAAACGCTACCGGGATTACCAGCTAGAGTCGCTGGTTGCCGCTAGTGAGCATTACGGGATTCCGCTGAAAACAAATGTGCCCGTGAAGGACTTTACGCCGGCACAGCGCGTGCTGTTGCTGCAGGGGGCCGAAAGTGAAGCGGTGCGCCGGCTATACCCGGCTGTACCTGTGGCCCGTACGGTAGCGGAAGGCCGCTTTGAAGGGGTGTTGCCGAACCTTTGGCGCAGAATGGCGGATCAAAAAGGGGCCTCCAAACTCAGGGAAGCCTACTTTGAATCGGTTATCTGCCCGGAATGCCATGGGGAAAGACTGAATAAACTGAGCAGGAGTGTGACGGTTAACGGGACCCGCTTGCCTGAATTGTCTACGTCATCATTGATCAACCTCACGGATTGGATCAGCGGACTTGATGCAAACCTGAAACAATCGGAGCAACTAATGGTGGGCGTCTATGTGGCGGATCTGAAGACCAAACTGAAACGGATCCTGAAGTTGGGATTAGGCTATCTGTCGCTCGACAGGCAGGCGATGACACTGTCAGGAGGGGAAGCGCAGCGTCTGCGGTTGGCGGCTGTCCTCGATTCGGATCTCACGGGTGTCATCTACATCCTGGATGAACCGACAATCAGCCTGCACCCGAAAGATACCGAAGGGCTGCTGACTGTGCTGCGGTCGCTGAGGGATAAAGGCAATACGGTGCTCGTCATCGAACATGACACAGCCGTCATGGAGGCTGCGGACTACCTGATCGATATCGGTCCTGGAGCGGGAAAATACGGGGGCGAAGTTATCGCGTCGGGAACGCTACAGCAAATCAAAGATCAAGCGACATCCGTCACCGGTGCCTACCTGAACAGCAAGCCGGAACCGCGCGAACTTTTCCGCAAAGGAACAGGGGATGCCATCGAGGTGATCCAAGCTGACAAGCATAACCTCCGGAATCTGACAGTCCGTTTCCCCGTCGGCTGCCTCATTTGTGTCACCGGTGTATCGGGTTCCGGAAAATCGACGCTCGTGTTCGATGTGCTGGCGAAAGGGGACAAGGACCAATCGCAGGAACCAAATCAAGTGAGCGGAACCGGCTCATTCGACCGGATCGTCATTGTGGAACAGGCACCCCTCACCCGTATGAAGCGTTCGAATGTCGCGACCTATTCGGATGCCTATACGGAAATCCGGAAAATCTTCGGCCGGCAGCAGACTGCCATCGAAAAGGGAATGACCGCCAATCACTTTTCCTTCAATGTGAAAGGGGGGCGCTGCGATCATTGCGAAGGGTTGGGAGTCGTCACAAACAACCTGTTGTTTTTTGAAGATCAGGAAGTTCCTTGCCCTGTCTGTTCGGGCAAACGCTTCAAGGATGAGGTCCTGTCCGTGACCTACCGTGGCTATTCGATCACCGCAGTGCTGGGATTTTCGGTTGAGGAAGGCGCGGAACTGTTTGCGGATTCGCCCAAAATCAGTGCCATCCTGAATCTCCTACAGGAGGTCGGTCTCGGCTACCTCGAGCTTGGCCAGACGACAACGACTTTATCCGGCGGCGAAGCGCAACGGCTCAAGTTGGCAGTGGAACTCCTCGCAAATCAGGGGAAAAAGAATCTGTATCTGATCGATGAGCCGACTACCGGCCTGCATCCGCTAGATGTGGAAAAGTTCCTGAAATTATTGGATCGGATGGTCGATTCCGGCAGCACGGTGGTCGTTGTGGAACACAATCAACAGATCATCGGAGCGGCTGATTGGATCATCGACCTTGGTCCGGGAGGCGGGGATGCCGGAGGTAGGATCATTGCGGAAGGAACGCCATCCGACATCCGGAAAAACCCAAATTCGGTGACGGGAAAATTCATTTGAATCTGCAAAAGTGAAAATGATTGACATACGCCGGGAAAATCGCTATCTTATTAGAAAGCGATGAGGAAATGAAGGGGAGGCAGAACCATGCAGAAGATGATGTGTTGTATGTGCGGATGTAAGAAACATGCAGGAATATTCTTATCATCTTTTGATCTCCACAACCGGGCGTTTTTACCGGTTCTGTAAAGGGGATTATGGGGCAGATTGTGCATCCGCATCCAAGTGAAGCGCTGAAATGATGATGAATACTCGTGCATGTGTGTTTTGTTGACGCGCATGCACTTTTTTTGTGGAATTGATGGGAACCCATCGGAAAATAGAGCGAGGTGGCAATAATATGAATCTGCAACAATTGCGATATGTCATAACAGTGGCGAAATACGGCACTTTTCGGGAGGCCGCAAGGCAATTATATATGGCGCAATCCAGTCTGTCGTCAAGCATCAAAGACTTAGAGGAAGAATACGGCATCCAGATTTTCGAACGTTCCAAAAAAGGGATCGAAATAACCAAAGAAGGGGCTATGCTCTTGGAGTTTGCCGATCAGATTGTGGCCCAAGCGGACCAATTGGATTACCGTTATTTGTTTGCAACCGAAAACAGACGACTGTTTTCCGTTTCGAGCCAGCATTATGATTTTGCTTCGGAAGGATTTGCTCGACTGGTTTCGGAAAAGAAAGACGAATCATTGAATTTCCGTTTCCTGGAGACGAGCACCTCTAAAGTGATGGAAGACGTACGGGATGCCGTCAGCGAAGTCGGCTTCATCTATCTGAACGACTTCAATGGGAAAGTCATCAGGCAGCATCTCGACGCGTTTGATCTGAAATTCGATCCGCTGATCGCGTTCCAACCGCATGTATTCCTCAGCGAGTTCCATCCGTTGGCGAAGAAGAAGAAAATAAGGCAGGAGGAACTCCATCCGTACCCCGTCATTTCCTTCGATCAAAGTAAAAACAGCACGCTGCAGTTGATGGAGGAATCGATTCAGGTCGATCAGAATGCTCAGCGGATCAGTGCAAGCGACCGCGCGACTGTATTGAATCTGTTGTCCGTGACGAATGGGTACTTGGTTGGTTCCGGTCTCCTGAAATCGAACACGCAGGATCATATCGTCGTTGTGCCCATGGATGTCGATCAAAAAAACACCATCGGCTTCATTTATTCAAAAGAGCGGCCGCTCAGCACAATCTCCAAACGCTACATGGAAATCGTGAGGGAACTGTTGAAAGGGGATCAACGCATCGAGTTGACTTCTTCTGAAGACTGAGTCAAATAGACAAAAAGGCCATCCACAATAGGCGAGTTCTCCCGTTGTGAATGGCCTTTTTGTATAGGAAACAGGTTAATTGTAAACGAAAAATAGGGAGTCATTCTGCAAAAAGATTATCGATATTCATCCGCAGCACGCGATCGATGCTCGGATTGCCGTGGTCGCGATAAGGATACGCCCCGGATTCAAAGAGGATGTAGAGATGCTTTCCATCCACGACAATCTGCTCCATATAGGAAGGCATCGTGATTTCGGTATTCGCATTTTTGTCCGTGAAATCTTCATTTTCCTTAAGACGATCAAAGGAAAGCAGGGTTGAGTCTTTTTCCCGGCCAGCAGAGCGGGACAGCATCAGCTTTTCCTGATAAAAAGCCAGTCCTTGGATCTCTTTGCCGATTTTGTCGACGTCGTCAGGAGAGGCTTCTTCCGTGCTTTTTCCTATATCGAGCGTATGGACTTCCTTTCCGTCCTCATTTTCTTTTGTGGAGATCAGGTAGCGGTGCATGACGCTTATATCCTCCTCATCGAAATGAGCCACGTACAGGTCATCGCCATGGACTGTGATGGTCGAAGCGCGTTTGATTTCAGGCAAGTCGATGTTGTCTGTGTAAGCGATCGGTTCCGGTGAGGCTGCGAAATCATAGGCTTCGATGTCCGCCAACGACAGCGTGATGACTTGCGCAGTGTCGTCTTTTTCTGAAGTGACCCAGAGCAGATCGTGGTTCGTGTCGAAGGCGATTCCGCCCGCATGCGGGATGCCGTACAACACGATTTCCTTGATGAAGGAACCGCTCTTCTTGTCCAACATATAGATGACGGAATTGTGTTCTTTGGTCTGGCAATAGGCCGAAATGAACAGATAATCTTTGTTGACGGCCAAACCTTGCGGCGTCATCGTTGTGCAGATTTCTTCCTCTTCGTGTTCATGATGGAGCGTCAAAGTGGCATCCATTCCCGGGATGATGAAAATGTTCTCTCCAAGTTCGACGTCTTCCTCTTCAAAAGCCGCTTGGTAAAGTTCAGGATAGTCGGACAGTCCCTCCATTAGTTCATCCAATGAGCCGAGGCTGGCTTCTGTGTTCGTTTCTTCAGCAAAAGCCACCCGTTCGATCTTGCCGTTCTTTGTGAGGAGGCCGAGCGTGACCACGCCCGTCGTGATGAAGCCGATCAGTGCGAGGCTGATGACTCTCTTTTTCTTTTCCACAGTATCACTTCCCGAGTTGAATATTTAAATGAGCCGTTCAGCTTTTCTAATATATTACTACAGGAGTGGATAAGCGACTAACGAAAAGCTTCCGGCCACGCTTATTCCTGATAGGATTTGAGTACTTCCTGAAGCGGGATTTTGGCGATTTTCCGCCTGCTTATGTAGGTGCCGGCGAAGAAAATGAGAATCAAAATCAACAATGTCTCCAGCAGGAAAATAGGTCTGTACTGCAGCGGCAGGATGACGCCGTATTCCTCCGTGAAGAACCGCATCATCAGGTTAAGTATACCCAAAGCAATGGGAATACTGATCAGATAGGAAATCAAAGCATAAAAGAAATAGCTGTTCAAAATCATCGCATTGACTTCCCGGCGTGTATAGCCCATCACTTTGAGCAACGAAATCACATAGTAATTTTTTTCGACGGTGAAGGAAGTGAGTACGAACAGGATGCTCGCTGCGATGATTGCGGATCCTCCGATCATGACGTTCGAGATGAACTGGGTGTAGTTGGACATCGCCTTCGATTGTTCGATGAGCCCGGACTTGCTGATGATCGTGCTGTAGTAGACATCGGACGGCTTTCGGCTGGCATAGATGCCGCTGTAAAGGCGCGAAGTGCTGTTTTCCGACAACATATTGCTGAGCTTTTCGATGTTCAGGTACACCTTGTCGGAAATGTATTCATCGGTCACGCCTTTGACAAGGAAGGGGAAAGTGTCGTCGTTCACTTCCAGGCGGATGGTATCGCCTTCTTCAACACCGAGCTTGATGCTGAGCCGTTTCGTGATCACGGCACCGTTCTGGATGTTTACGGTGATGTCATTGCCTTCCTCATCATACAGGCTGTAAAGTTTGTTTCGTGAAGACAGTCCTTGCAGCGATACAACGTTGTCGTCCAGCGAGGCGAAGGGATAGATGAGGAATTTTTCGTCGCCGGGCCGGGTTTCGGGCAGTCTTTCTGTGACGTCGAGATAGGCCTCATACTCGTAGTCGACCTTATTCAGATAGTCGACAGTCATCCGATCGACCATGCCGCCCATCATGAAGGAAAAGCTCATCAGGATCGTCGAGAACATGATGCCCAGAAAGAAAATGAAGAAGCTGCCGGTGCTCTTGATGGCATGCAGATATTTGAATTTTGTGCTCCCTTTAGCATTGGAAAGGACCCGGCTGAGGTACCGGCCGATCCGGTTGATCGACTTGCCCTCATGCGGCTTCAGCAGTTCCAAGGCATTCTCGCTGAGGATCCGGTAGATGATGATCCAGGAAACAAAGGAGAAGAACAGGAGCGGCACCAGGATCGCAGTAGCGAAGACGGTGAAACTCTGGGCGATCTTGACTTGGGGTAGGAGATAGAAATCCAGATACAATTTCTTCAACGGCTCGGAATAGAACGATCCGATGAAGTAACCCAGGATCAGCATAAGGGCGGCGAAGACCATCATCGCGACGAAGTAGGGCCGGGCTATTTCCGAACGGCGGTAGCCGAGCGCCTTGTGGATGCCAATCTGGCCTCTTTCGGCATGGAGCAGGTTGTAGATCAGAATCGATACGATGATGACGGCGATGGCCGCGATGAAGATACTGAGTCCCAGGGCCATGACTTTTCCTTGGGTGAGTTCATCATAGATGGCGCCGCTCCTCATGCTGGTCTGCGTATCCGCAATCTGGCTGACGAAAGGCAGCGCATCTTTGTCGTAGGTCGTGTCTATGCTTTCCCCGGTCAAGTTCATGCCGGCCAAACGGAAACTCTCTTTGTCGTCGAAGTTTTCATATTCTTTATCGGACATGAGCAACAGTGTCTGCAGCCCGGTATCCAAGTTGAAGGTTTCATCGAACATGGGAAGGGTGTAATCCGGGAAAAGCACAAAGCCCGTCACGCGGTAGCTTTTATTTTTGATGATAAGTGCATCCCCGATGGAGAGGCCGTTCTTGTCGGCATAGACTTTTGTCAAGGCGACTTCGTTGTCGGCCGAGGGTTTGCGGCCTTCCTCGATATAGGATAGATTGATTGTTTCGCCATCCTTCACGAGCAGCGCTTTATGCGACTGCCCTTGGTAAGTGTAGGACGTTTTTTTGTATTCCCTCAGTTCGAGGCTGACATCGCGATAGCGCGCTTCAAAGTCAGCGATCCTGTTTTCCATGAGCTTGTAGAAAGTGGCAGGCTCGACTTTTTTGATGTCGCTGAGCGAGTAGAAGCCTCTGGCCAACAGCGTGGCCGCTATGGGGTAAGCCGCCTCTTCCAGCGTGACCCGGTTCAACATCTCAACGGCAAAATCCTCCTGGTTGTAATCCGCCAAGTACGCTTCCGTCGGTTCTTCGATGCCGCTCAGGCCGTAGAACATCATGGTGTAGGTGGCGGAACTGAGGATGATGATGAAGCCGATGGCAACCAGCTGCATCCATTTTTTCCGCAAGGTTTTGATGACATTTTTCAGCAGCATGATCCGCACCTCCCCCTATCCCCAAGAGATGTCCTGGGCATTCTTTTTGACTTCGTTGAGGCTGACTTCCGTGATTTGACCGGAGTTCATCTTGATGACCTTATCCGCCATTTCGGCAATGCCCAGATTATGGGTGATGACGATGACGGTTTTGTTGTAGTCCTCGTTCAGCTCCTGCAGCAACTGCAGAATCTTTTTCGAATTTTCTTCATCCAGCGAGCCGGTGGGTTCGTCGCAGAAGATGATATCGGGATTCTTGGCAAGGCTCCTGACGATCGAAACCCGTTGCTGCTCCCCGCCAGAGAGTTGGCTGGGATATTTGTTGCGGGCTTTTTCCAGGCCGACCTTTTCAAGCAGATCCCCTATGTCGAGCGGAGAAGTACCGATATCCGATCCGATCTGGATGTTTTCGTAGACGTTCAGGTTCTGTAATAGGTTGTATTGCTGGAAGATGAAGCCTAGATGTTTCCTTCTGAAGGCTGTCATCTCCTCTTCATTCAAATTTGTCAGCGTTTCGCCCCTGAAGGTGATCTCACCCGAAGTGACGGTGTCCAAGCCGCTGATGACGTTCAGGAGCGTGCTCTTGCCGCTGCCGCTGGGGCCGAGGATGACGACAAACTCCCCTTCTTCGATTGTGAGATTGACGTCTTTCAGGGCATACGTTTCCACATCACCGCTTTTGTAAGTCTTCGTCACGTTGATCATCGTAATCATCACAAACACTCCTTTGAAACCGCTTCAATCAATTCAAGTATATTTGTGTCGGGAAATTTTGTCAAAAAATTGAGGATACTGCTGTTTCTGCAAAACTGCTGGAATCTGCCCAAGGAAAGGACATCCGAAAATCAATATGTATGCGCTAACAATATCTTAACAGAAGTATCATCCGATATGGTAAAATTGAGATACCGAAATAACGGAAGCAACTGGAGTATCCGAAAATTGCGCGAGGGGGTCTTCTTTATGGGGAAGTTAAAAGCTATCATATTCAAATCAAAAAAATCGATCATTGTCACTGCGGTTATTCTGTTGACTGTGCTGGCTGGAGGAGGGGGTGCCTACTGGTGGTATCAGAATGCCCAAGTCCAGGAAGTAGCGTTGCAAACGGCCTGGAAAGGCCAGTTGGCGAAGTATGTGCCGATAACCGGAGATATCGAAGCGAGCAGCAGGAGCAGCCTTTATCCCTCACCTGTGGCCAAGATTGTCGAAGTGTTGGCGGTGGAGGGGCAGTCTGTCAAGAAAGGCGAAGTGTTGGCGAGGATCGATTCGACCGAATATCGTACCCAATTGGATAAGCAGACCATCAATCTTGCGAATGCAGAGGCAACGCTGGCTTATCTTTCCGGGAGCAGCGCAGAAATGGACAAGACTTCATCACAGAATGCGGTGAGTCAAGCGGGGATTGCGCTGGAAACAGCCCAATCCAACTACAGTGCGGCGCAAGGGAATCTGGATGACATCAATACGCTCAATGCAAATGCAGTCAACCAGGCGAAGATAGCCCTGGAGAACGCCCAGTCTAATTATGCCGCGGCAAACTCCAATCTATCGGCGCGGGGAACGCTCTACGACAATGCTGTGAGCCAAGCTCGAATAGTCTTGGAGAGTGCCCAATCGAACGTTGCCGCATTAGCGGATAAACTGCATAACGTCGAAATAGCCAACGCGAACGCGGTAGGCCAAGCCGAACTGACTTTGGAAAATGCAAAGGCGCATTACTGGATCGCAAAAAAGAATTTGGATGATCTGGAAAATGTCCTGAAGGAAGCCCAATGTGCATTGGAGACTGAGAAAACAACCTATGAGAGTGCAAAACTGAATCTGGACATCGTCAAAGCTTTGTATGACGCTGATCCGATTCTGTATGCCGTGGACTATCAGTTGGCGCAGCAGGCTGTTGTCGCTGCCGAAACGGCTGTATGGAATGCCGAACTGGCTTTGGACAGCGCTGAAATGAGCTATCAAGCCGGCCATGATACGGCGAAATTGGCGGTGATCGATGCTGAAACGGCTGTCCGCAGCGCAGAAATCGCGTTATCGAATGCCAAAAATGCAGCGGATGCCGAATATGCTGCAGCCGCAAAGGCAGTTTCGGACAGCGAGGCAGCCGTGAGCAACGCGGAAATTGCCCTTTCGAACGCCGAAAACGCGGGTTCCCTTGAATATGCAGCAGCTGAAAAGGCCGTCAGCGACAGTGCAGCCGCTGTCCGCAACGCGGAAATCATCCTCTCGAATGCCAGAAGCGGCGCGGCCGTAAAGTATGAGGCGGCAGTCAAGGCGATCAGTGATGGCGAAAAAGCCGTCCGGAGCGCGGGCATCGCGCTTTCGAATCTGAACACCACGGCAACCTTTTCAACCGCAACTGCGGAAGAACGGATTTCCAATCAGGCGGACCAAATCGCTCTCCTGAAGACGGATATCGCCTACTTGAACAAAAAAATCGAGGAGTGCGATCTGAAAGCCAATGTCGACGGCATCGTGACGAAGATGGATGTCGTGGCGAACGAATACCCTAAGGCTGGCGATGCCATCATCATCGACGGGGCGACTGAATATATAGTCAGTCTAGCAGTCAGCCAGTTTGACAGCGTAAATATGCGCGTAGGCCAGAAGGTCAAAGTTAAGGTGAAAGGGGTCGCTGAAGAATATGAAGGAGTTGTCTCGGAAATCGGCCAATCTGCGGAAAAATCCGCGACCTCCGCAGATCAGGATGCAAAAGTTGCGGTAAAAGTCACAATCACCGATCCTGATGAAAACATCAAGGTAGGCTACGAAGCCGATGCGGAAATCATCACGGTCGAAAGGCTCGGTGCCCTGCGCGTGAACTTTGAGGCCGTCCAAATCGAAGCAGACTCGGGAAAAGCCTATGTGTATGTGGTGGATAGCGGGAACAGAGTCGAAAAAAGGTACATCGAAACCGGGCTGGAGACCGAATATGACATCGAAGTAGTGGATGGTCTGGTTGAAGGGGAACGATATGTTGCTGATCCGAACAAGGATATTTTATCCGGTGTGAAGGTCAAGGACAGTGATATTGCCGATTGACGGACGTTCCGCAAGAAGGACGGGTATTTTGGAGCAGGGGGAGCGGAAATCCGGAGTTCCGCTCTTTTGCGTACTTCGGACAATACCTTTTCACTACAATGCAGATAGCGTATAATGGAAGAACGGAATCAGGCGCAGCGCAATCGGCCTGAGGAATGGATCAACACTAATAAATAATGATCAGAAAGAGGATTTTACCATGTCGAAGTTAGGTTTGCAGCTCAGCCCGGCAAACAGCGAAAGCAAATGTTGGGTGGCGGAAATTACCGGGGCGGACGAAGTGTACATTTTAAAAAGGGACTTCATCCCAGCCGAACCGGAAGGCGGATGGGTCCTCTACGATGGTTGGTACCAACTGAACGGGGCGGTGCCCGGCGTTACGGAATTCAAAAAAGAATATATTCGCATCAAGGACGGAAAAGTCAGAAGAAACCTTCCATTCCGGGAACTCGTCGAAAGCCTGGATGAAATAAAAGCAGGTGAAGGTCCCCGTGTCGAAAGGATGCGCAAGGAAATCATCGCCATTTTGGATGAAATAAAAGAAGCGGCCTACTGTGAGCCGGTAGTAGAAGGCATCGAAAAACAAAAGGAAGACCTGGATATGGCGGATGAGCCGGATCAGATCAAAAATGCGCTTTATATGCTGAAAAAACAAAAACAGTCCTATATCCAGCAATACCGAAAGATGTTTAACTTATAAGAATCGGAATTATTCGGAATGAAAACAATAAAAATGCATGAAAATAATCGTGTTTCCGGTATAATCTTATTTTAATGAAAAGAATGAAAGGCGGTGGAAGCATGATCAGAAAAGCAACGCCAGCGGATCTGCCCGCAATCATGGAAATCATCAATGAGGCGAAAGTCACTCTAAAGGCGTCCGGCATCGATCAATGGCAAAAAGGGTATCCGAACGAAGCAGTCATTCTTCAGGATATCAACGGAGGATACAGCTATGTATACCTGCGGGATGGCGTTCCGGGGGCAACTTTTGCGTTTTTTTACGGTGAGGACCCTACCTATAAAGTCATCACCGAGGGCCAATGGCTGACGGATAATCCTTACAGTGTCATCCATCGCATCACGATCAAAGACGCATTCCGTGGCCAGGGCGTTCTTGGGGAAATCGTCGAATGGGCTGCGGATGAATCTCGTAAAAAAGGCTATTCCAGCATGCGTATCGATACGCACCCTGACAACAAAAGCATGCAGCGTGCCCTGCAGAAATCCGGGTATGCGTACTGCGGTCACATCCTGACGAGCATCAGCGATATGCGTTGGGCATATGAAAAAGTTCTCTAAAATAATTGTGGATATGCGAAAAGGATTGCGCCCGGACCTAGCGGTGCAATCCTTTTCGCATGGAATCAAGCATCTGATTGATAAAACCGAAGGAGCGAAGCAAAGGATGAATCTGCAAATAAAAAACTTACCGTTGAACGAGGAATTGATCCAGACAGTACTCCGTTGGGAAAATGACCCGGCTATTTCACCGTTCATCACCCCGCACTATGATGAAGAAAGCGAATTGCCTTTGGTGACGGAAGAGGGCGTCCGCGAAAGCCTCAGCAATCCGGACAAGCGCAATTATTTCATTTGCGTAGATGACAAGCCGGTCGGAATCGCGTCGATCATCCGCGACTTTCCTGTCCTGCTGAAGAAGGACGGAAAAACAGCTTGGCTGGGCATCTATATCGGAGAACCGGATTGGCGCAGTAAGGGCATCGGCAAAACGGTCATGGCCCTGTATGAAGAAGAATGCCGGAGGCTCGGCTATCAGCGCATCGAACTGGGGGTCTTTTCCCACAATGCGGGCGCAATCAGATTGTACGAAAGATCCGGCTTCACACAGATAGGCGTCATCCCTCACTTCACCTATTCCCAAGGCGAATGGCGCGACGACATCCGGATGGAAAAGATCCTCAGTTCCGTTCAAGGATAACCCCCATGCGGAAATCTTTTGAAGGGAGGAAAAACAACGGATGAAAAAAGGATTGTTGGTTAGAAAAAAAGCGATATTCTTGATCTTGTTTGCGGCGTTGTTGGGGATGCTGACGCTATTCAGCTACCATAACTACGCGTGGTACGAAGAACCGATCGCCAAAATCATTGCAGCGGAAGCTGTTGGAACCGATGAAACGATCGGCGCAGGTCGGGAAAGCTATCCCGTATACAACCAAAAACTGATGGCTGTACTGATGAACGGGGAGTCGAAAGGGATGCAGGTCGTGATAGAAAACAACTATTCCGACTCACTTGCCTATAGCCAGATGTACCGTTCAGGCGATGAAGTTTTCCTTTCACTTAGCGAGAGTGCTTCGGGTGCCATGACAGGTAAAATTTCCGGAGTAAAGCGGGATAAATATGTTGTCCTTTTTGGATCCTTGTTTCTTTTCGTGCTTGTGGCGGTAGCGGGGAAAAAAGGCCTGCTTTCTCTCGTCAGTATTGCAGGGAACATTTTGCTCTTCAGTGTCGCCTTGGACAGCTATGAAATTGCAGATAACGCACAGTTATTATGGATCAGCAGTGCTGCAGTGATTGGATGGACCGTCCTGACGCTCCTCTTGGTCAGCGGCAGAAACAGAAAGACTTACGCAGCCATCCTTTCCACTTTGATAGGAACATTCATGACTTTGATAATCGCCTACGGAGTCATTGCTTGGACGAACGGGCAGGGCCTGCGCTATGAGGAAATGCAGTTTGTGACGCATTACCCGCGGCGCATCTTCCTGTCGAGCATTCTGATCGGCTCGCTGGGTGCTGTGATGGATGTCGCCATCACGATGACCGCAGCCATCCAGGAACTGTATGAAAAAGACCCTGCGATATCCGCCGGAGCCTTATTGCGGTCCGGACGCGAAATCGGCAAGGACATTATGGGGACGATGGCGAATGTGCTGCTTTTTGCCTATGTCAGCGGAGCAATTCCGACGCTCGTATTTTATTTGGAGAACGGCTCCGATGTGTTCCATACCTTTTCGATGCAATTATCTTTGGAAATCACCCGGGCCTTGGCGGGCAGTATCGGTATCGTCTTGACAGTGCCATTAGCAATGTTTACAGCTGTCCGTCTGATTCCGAAGAAAGCAGGTGATCGTCCATGAGCGTGCAGTTGGTAATGGCGCTGTTGCTTGTGCTGCTGATGGGGGCGGTGGGCGGCAGACGAGGGATTTCTTCGTTCCTGTCTTTGTTTTTCAATTTTGCGGTCCTCTATGTATTGGTGCTGCTGTTGATCAACGGCTTTCCTGCTCTTTTTGTTACCTTGCTGGCTTGTTCGGTGGTCAGCTACATCAATTTATTTTACATAAACGGCGTGAACATCAAAACTAAGGCGGCTTTTATCGCCACGATTGTCACAACGGTTTTCTTGCTATTGTTGATCGTTTTGGTGCATCGGCTTGCGATGATCCAAGGCTTCGGTTCCGAGGAAGTGGAGGAGTACACCACACTTTCCTTTTTTGTGAATGTGGATTTTGTCCAAATCGGTATTTGCACGATGATAACAGGAACGATATCGGCCATCACGGATACGGCCATCTCCATTTCCTCCTCGTTACATGAAGTTCATCACCGCAATCCGCAGTTGAGCGAAAAGGAATTGTTCCGGTCAGGGATGACGATCGGCAAGGACATCATAGGAACGACGACGAATACGCTGTATTTTTCATTCATCGGCAGTTATCTTGCTCTTTTCCTATGGTTCAGGGATCTGTCCTATTCTTTTGGGGAGGCGTTGAACGCAAAGGTGCTTGTCTCGGAAGTCCTCTCCATGTTCGTCATCGGCATTGGAGTGACCGGAATCATCCCGCTCACCGCCTGGGTCACAGCACGCATGCTAGTGAACAAATCATCGCAGGCTTAAATACGTATTGCCAATCAAAGAAAATACTCTATAATTGTTAGAGTTGAAATCAAAGCGTTACGGATGAGTCAGCTGAAGCAGTTTTGCATCCTGAAAGAGGCGCGTAACGGCACAAGTATACAGATACACCATTCAGATATTGGAGGAAAACAGATGAAAAAAATCGGCTTTGATCCACAGAAATACATTGAAGAACAATCGAAATATATCCTGGAACGGGTCAACAATTACGATAAATTGTATCTTGAGTTCGGAGGCAAACTGATCGGTGACAAACACGCGAAACGCGTATTGCCAGGGTTCGACGAAGATGCCAAAATCAAATTGCTGCAGAAATTGAAGGACCAAGCGGAGATTTTGATTTGTGTGTATGCAGGCGATATCGAACGCAACAAGATTCGCGGCGACTACGGCATAACCTACGACATGGATGTCTTTCGCCTAATCGATGAGCTGAGGGAGTACGGATTGGCCGTCAACAGTGTTGTCATCACGCGCTACAATGGACAGCCGGCCACGAAAGTATTCATCAACAAACTCGAAAAACGCGACATCAAAGTCTATACCCATGGCGCCATCGAAGGCTATCCTTCCAACATCGAAACGATCGTCAGCGAAGAGGGCTTCGGTCAGAACACGTACATTCCGACGACGAAACCGATTGTCGTCGTGACCGCTCCAGGTCCAGGCAGCGGCAAGTTGGCGACCTGCCTGAACCAGCTGTACCACGAGCGTCGTCAAGGGCGCGCGGCCGGTTACTCCAAATTCGAGACTTTCCCGGTATGGAATGTTCCTTTGAAGCACCCGCTGAATATCGCCTATGAAGCAGCAACGGTCGATCTGAAGGACGTCAACATGATGGACAACTATCATTTTGAGACCTACAACGAAGTAGCGGTCAACTACAACCGCGATCTGGAGACTTTCCCGGTCATCAAACGCATCATCGAGCGCATCACCGGCAAGGAATCCGTCTACCAATCACCGACTGACATGGGCGTGAACCGAGTAGGCTTCGGCATCACCGACGATGAAGCAATCCGGGAAGCGTCGAAGCAGGAAATCATCCGCCGTAGCTTCGACACGGAATGCGACTACAAGAAAGGCCTGAGCGATGAAGAAACGCGCAACCATATGCGCCTGATCATGGAAGAGGTCGAATTGAAGCAAGAAGACCGGGCTCCCGTCAAGCCTGCCCGCGAATATGCGAAGCGTTTGATGAAACACGCTGTGGACAACGAAATTCCTGCGGTCATCGCTTTCGAACTGAACGATGGACGGATTATCACTGGCAGAACTTCCGATCTGATGGATGCCTGTTCGTCCGCCATCCTGAATGCGATCAAAGCTTTGGCGAACATTTCCGACGACATCCTGTTGCTGTCCCCGGTCATTCTAGAGCCGATCAAAAAGCTTAAGAGCGAAGGCTTGCATAAACGCATCCCGACCTTGACTGCGAATGAAATACTGATCGCCTTGTCCATTTCAGCGGTCACAAACCCGACCGCCCAGCTGGCCTATGATAAACTTTCCGAGCTGAAGGATGTCCAGGCTCATTCGACTGTCATCCTGAACAAAGATGATGATCAGATTCTTCGGAACCTTGGCCTCGACATCACTTGCGATCCGGTTTACCCGTCGGAAAATCTATATTACGTTTAATAGAGTGTGATGATTCGCGGATAGAAATCCGGATGCTTGCGCTCGAATGTTTACCCTGAGAGATGGATAACTTGATGTTATTCATCTTTTTTTGTGTGTTCGGTGTCGAAAAGATGGATAACTTTTTGGAATCCATCTTTTCAGTATGTGTTCGGTGTCAAAAAGATGGATATCTCTTGATTATCCATCTTTTCTCCGTAAACCAGAGCTTATTGGTCTTCAAAATGGATGCCCCGGGGACCGACCGAGGTGGAGAAGACGACCTGGGTGTAGGTCTTGCCGAATTGCTGCAGTTCCCCGATGAAAGTATCCAATTCATTCGTCGTCGGAAAGGCGACTTTCAGCAGCATCGAGAATTCTCCGGTCACGCAGTTGCATTCCAGCACATTCGGGATGCTGTCCACGAAAGGATAAAAAACCGGCTTTTGCTTAGGATCGACCTCCAGATTGATGAAAGCCTTGATATTATAGCCCAGCGTCTGCAGGTTCACATGTGCGCCATAATCTGTGATAACGCCGTTCCTTTCCAACTGGGCGATCCTTGCTGAAATCGCAGGAGAAGACAAAAAGGTGGCCTCACCGATTTCCTTCAGGGAAGCCCGCGCATTTGTCTGTAAAATGTTCAAAATTTGCTTATCGATTTTATCCATCAGAGGCTCCTTTCCAAGTTCTTGTGTGCTCAGTATTCTTAAGATTCTATATCAGACTTACTAAGGGAAGCAAACGAATGCTGACATGACTTAAGAAAAGAAAGTTACATTGGAAATAGCGTGTGATTCTTCTGCGGAAATATCGAATATGCAGGTTTTGTTCGCAATTTCCTTTGAGCTGTTTCATTCAATTTGCAGGGGTGGTATTGTTTGGACTATGAATTACAGAAAAAATTTCAGGGGGCAAACAGAGATGAACATGAGAATTGAAGCAGACTCGATCGGAACGTTAGCAGTACCCACAGAAGCGTATTATGGTGTGCAATCGTCGCGTGCAAAGGAAAATTTCTCCATCACAGGCACGAAGCTGCATCCAGAATTGATCAGCAATCTGGCGCGAATAAAGAAAGCAGCAGCTGTTGTGAACGCTCAGTCGGGTAACCTGACAGTCGGAAAAAAGGATGCGATTGTCCAAGCCTGCGACGAAATTGTGGCGGGATATTTTCATGAAGCTTTCATCGTGGATGCCATCCAAGGCGGTGCCGGGACTTCGGCCAATATGAACGCCAATGAGGTCATCGCCAATCGCGCCATCGAAATATTGGGCGGGAGAAAGGGCGACTACCGCATCGTTCATCCGAATGACGATGTGAATCTGTGTCAATCCACCAACGATGTCTTCCCGACTGCAGGAAAGATGACCGTCCTGCAACTTCTACCGGAGCTGATTGCCGAACTTGAAAAGCTGGAGAGCGCGTTGGGCGAGAAGGCTAAAGAATTCGCCGGGGTCATCAAAATGGGGCGGACGCAAATGCAGGATGCGGTTCCGACTACGTTGGGGAGAACGTTCCAGGCTTATCAATCCTTCGTCAAAAGGGATATTCGCCACCTCATGAATGCTTCAGAAGAAATGAAGAGCATCAATCTTGGCGGGACCGCAATCGGCAATGCCATCAATGCGACGCCGGAATACGTGGAAAACATAACTGCTCTCGTGAGCGAGGAAGCGGGGATCGCTTTCACGCAGGCGGAGGATCTTTTCGATGCGACCCAGAATGTTGATGGTTTCGTCAGGGTGTCGGCGGCCATCAAGACGGCAGCAGTGAACTTGTCGAAGATGAGCAATGATTTGCGCTTATTGTCGAGCGGCCCCCGAGCGGGAATAGGTGAAATTAACTTGCCTGCCAAGCAAAACGGCTCTTCGATCATGCCGGGGAAAGTGAATCCGGTGATACCCGAAGTCGTTTCGCAAGTAGCTTTCCGCGTGATTGGAAACGATCTGACCATCACTATGGCTGCTGAATCCGGGCAGTTGGAGCTGAATGCCTTCGAGCCGATCATTTTCCATTCGTTGTTTGAATCGATTGATTGCTTGACGCATGCGGTCACTACGCTGACTGTCAACTGCATCCAAGGCATCCAAGCCAATGAGCTGGCCTGCTACAAACAGGTGGAAGAGAGCGCCGGCATTGCGACTGCTCTCTGCCCGGTGATCGGCTACCAAAAAGCCAGCGCAATAGCTAAAGAATCACTGAAGACAGGCAGAACGGTCAGGGAATTGGTGCTTGAAAAAGGACTGTTCTCGGTTGAGGAAGCGGACAGCATCCTTGATCTCAAACGCATGGCCGGCATACCGGCGGAGCTAATCTCGCTGGCAAGCAAGGCTGTATAATTGAATTGAAGGGACCGCCAGAAAGCCTGACAGGTTGATTCAAGGCTTTCTGGCAGTTCCAAATTTGTAATCCTAAAAAAATAGCAGCAGTTTTCGAATCGAGCTTCATCGGCCGAAAGCGGGATTATCTAATCATTTTATAATTGTATTCCCTAACTATTATTGCTAAAATAAGCGAAGCAAAGTCCTTTAAACTAATCCTGAGAGATTAAAAAGGGTAACAAATCGAATATTTGATACCTTAGGTCCTTTTGCGAATATCATAATTCAAGGGCTTTTTTTTGCGCCTATAGGAGGAAATATAGAATGTCTTCAAAGAAAATTATTCAGGTTGACGAAAAGGTACCTGCAAACTTGTTGATTCCACTTAGTTTGCAACATACTTTCGCAATGTTCGGTGCTTCAGTGCTTGTGCCTATCATTTTCGGTATTGATCCGAGCATCGTATTATTGATGAACGGGGTCGCCACGCTATTATTCATTTGGATCACAAAAGGGAAATCGCCGGCCTATCTTGGTTCAAGCTTTGCCTTCATCGGACCGACGAGCATCATCATCGCTAACCAAGGTTTTGAATATGCGCAGGGCGGTTTCGTCGTCTTAGGTATTATTGGCTGTATCATGGCCTTCGTCATCTATCGTGTCGGCACAAAGTGGATCGATGTTGTCCTTCCGCCTGCAGCGATGGGGGCTGTTGTTGCCTTGATCGGTCTGGAGCTGGCTCACCTTACGATTCAAGGAGGATCGATCGGTGCGAACTTGATGACCGACACTGCGACAGCACGGAACTTCGCTGTCTTCTTCATTACTTTGGGCACGGCTGTCCTAGGTTCCGTACTCTTCAAAGGTTTCTTGTCCACTATCCCTATTCTGATCGCCATCGTCGTTGGATACATTTCTGCGATTGCGTTCGGCATGGTCGACTTCACTCCGGTAATGGAAGCATCCTTGTTTACGATGCCCCATTTCCAATTGGCGAAATTTGATATGAATGCTATCTTGACGATGCTTCCGGTTTTGCTTGTGTTGACTTCGGAGCATATTGGACACCAGGTGGTCACTTCCAACGTCATCGGCCGCGATCTGATCAAAGATCCGGGCTTGCACCGTTCGCTGTTTGCTGATTACTTTGCATCTGCTTTATCCGGTTTGATCGGTGGTGTTCCGACAACGACTTATGGTGAAAACATCGGGGTAATGGCCATCACACGTGTCTACAGCGTGCGCGTCATCGCCGGTGCTGCGATTTTCTCCATGGTCATGTCCTTCTTCGGACCATTGGCAGCCCTCATTTCCACAATTCCTGGTGACGTCATCGGTGGCGTTACATTCTTACTTTACGGTATGATCGGAACCAGCGGCTTGCGTTTATTGGTTGAAGAAAAAGTGGACTACAGCAAGTCCAAGAATCTGATCTTGACATCCATCGTTTTCGTGACGGGTTTGAGCGGCCTGAAAGTTCAATTTGCAGGTATCGAATTAAGCGGAATGGTGCTTGCGAGTGTGGTCGGAATCATTTTGAGCTTATCGTTCTACCTTTTTGATAAAGCTGGCTTAATGAACGAATCAGATTGAGGATTTGCTGTCTCCTGAAAGGCAGATGCAAGTAGGCCCTTATCGGATCCAACCTTTCCGAATACATCAGCTTATAAAATTTATGACGGCTCCAACCCGGGATTTCCCGGGCGGGAGCCGTCATTTTCGCTTTTTTGGGCAGCAGTAGTATAATTGAGGCAAATGAGGGGAGTTGGGCACATGTTGACGAAGAGGATGAAGATTTCGATTGTGGCGGGAGCTCTTTTGGGTGTAGTCTGCATCGTGGGTGCCCAGCTGCGGTCCGGATTTGAGAAGGAGGCGCTGTATCTGTTCGCCTTTTGGTATAATCGGCTATTGATGGGTGTCGTTATTGGTTTTGCAAAAGAAACGCAAGAATTGAAACGAGCATTGGGAAGGGGAGCCATCCTGGGATTATTGGTTTCCTTCGCTTTCTATAGTTCAACGGGATTCGAAGATGCCGTGGGTTTTGCGGCAGGCATCGCTTATGGTGTCATCATTGAATATGTAGCCTACAGATTCGCTGATAGGGGCTGATGATTTGAAAGCCAGAATCAAGGAAATTTCGGAAGAATTAAAATTGGTCATCTCAGGAAAGACCTTAGATGCTTTATTGCCCCCCTTGTTATTTGCCGTCGTCAATGGCAAATATCAGTTGACTGTCGCCAGTATCTTGGCGATTGCTTTGGCTTTGCTGTTGGGAATCATCCGGTTGGCACGGAAGCAACCGTTGCGTTATGCCGTGGGTGGTTTGGTTGGGGTTATGTTTGCCTCCGGAATCGCGTATTTCTCGAATAATGCCACCAATTATTATCTCCCTAAAATAGTGAGCAGCGCGTTGCTCGTATTGGCGGCTCTGGTGAGCATCATACTTGGGAAACCAATGGCGGCTTTGACGAGCCATTTGACGCGAGGGTGGGATTTGGCGTGGTACTGGCGCAAGGACGTAAAACCGGCCTATCAGGAAGTGACTGTCATTTGGTTTCTGTTTTTTTTGATGCGCTTGGCTTTGCAGGTCATTCTTTTCAGACGCGGCGATATTGTTGAGTTGGCTTGGACCAATACGCTCTTGGGACTTCCGTTCACGATCGCAGGATTGATCCTCAGCTATCTCTACGGCATTTGGCGTCTCCGCAACCTCAATGGACCAAGCGTGGAGGAACACCGGGAAGGAAAACCGCAACCGTGGGAAGGGCAGACACGTGGGTTTTAATCAGATGGGTTTCGGAAAGAAGGCATTTTGATGAAAAAAGCGGGAACAGTCGCAGTGAAGGGCCGCCATGCCAATCGCATTTCTGGCAAGTACCTGTTTTTGTTGTTGAGTCTGCTGCTCTTTGGTTGTGGAACCGACAATGATGACACTACAAGTGAAACTAATCTGGAAGAGCTGACCAAAATCGAAGTGACCGAATACGAAGGACAAGATTTGTCTTCTTTGACCGATTTTCGGGAAAACTCAATCAAAGGCCCCCAATATATAGACAGTGATACCTACACATTGACGATTGACGGCTTAGTCGAGCAGCCCGTTTCCTTATCCTACGAAGAAGTGCTGGATAATCAGAAGTATTCAAAAGTTGTGACGCTGCATTGCGTGGAAGGATGGAGCGTCGATATCCTTTGGGAGGGGGTTCTGCTTGCGGACCTGTTCGAAGAAGTGGACGTTCAGGAAAACGCCGATACGGTCATTTTTTATTCAGAGGATGGCTACAGCACATCCCTGCCGCTGCGGACGATCATGGATAAGAAACTGATGATCGCCTACAAAATGAATGGGGTTGTCCTGCCACCCGAAAGAGGCTTTCCGTTCCAGCTGGTAGCGGAAGATAAGCTGGGATACAAATGGATCAAATGGATCACCCGCATCGAGCTGTCCGATGACGCGGACTATAAAGGCTATTGGGAACAGCGGGGCTTTGACAATGAGGCGGATGTCAACCCATAAGGAGAGCGGCTGAAGTGAGGGTCAGGCTGTATTTGCAAAGGGTTCTGCTTTCGGTAAAGACAGAATGGCCAGGGCTCTTGTCCGGGTCATTTTTTCGTCAGTAGTCAGTTTTCTCAAAACTATAGGCTGAAGTCTCAGCTTTTGGTATGATGGACTTATCATTTTCAGAAGGTCTGACGGGCCTGCTGGAAAGAGCGCGCAATATATGAAATAGGATAAAAAATTGAGAAAAAATAACAGTAATGATGAGGGAACGTATGATACTTGTAATAGATAATTATGATTCCTTCACCTACAATCTCGTCCAATACCTGAGACAATTGGATGAGAACGTTGTGGTGAAACGGAACGATGAAATAAGAATAGAAGAGATAGCAGCACTGAATCCGCTGATGATCCTGATTTCCCCGGGTCCGAAGACGCCTAATGAAGCGGGCATCAGTCTGGATGTCGTCAAACATTTCGCAGGGACTGTCCCGATTCTGGGCATCTGCTTGGGTCATCAAACGATCGCCGGGCTGTACGGCGCGGCAATCGTGAAGGCGAAAGAGCCTGTTCATGGGAAGGTTCACGCCATCCAGCACACAGGCAAAGGCGTCTTCCAAGGTTTGAAAAGTCCGTTGAATGTCACAAGATACCATTCCTTGATCGTGGAAAAGGGGAGCCTTCCGGATGCATTGGAGGTCACCGCATGGACAGAAGATGGCGAAATCATGGGCTTTCTTCACCGGGAAAACTTGATTGAAGGGGTCCAGTTCCATCCCGAGGCGATCCTGACGGAGCATGGGTTGGATATGTTGCGCAACTTTTTTGAGCGCGCCAAAAAAAAGCGGGAAGGGGCGGTTCTTAATGAAAAAAAGCAAGACTGACATCGTGATCAAGGAAATCGTTACCGGACTTTCGAGCTTCGAGCTATTTTCTCTATTTCGCGACCGCAAGCATTGTTTTTTCCTTGACAGCGGGATGGATCCGGAAAAATTGGGGCGCTATTCTTTCGTCGGATTCGATCCTGAATTGACGTTGACTGCTAAAGCGGGCGTGGATACTTTTGCAGAACTGAGAGCACTGCTGGAAGAATATCAGCTGGACTATGCAGGTGAGCTTCCTTTCATCGGTGGAGCTGTCGGTTACTTCGGTTATGAGCTGCGCCATCAGGTGGAACGGTTGCCTAAAGAAGCGCACGATGATGTCCAGATTCCTGACAGCTTTTTTGGCATTTATGACGGTGCGATTGTGGTGGACCATCTTTTGGGCAAGGTCCATCTTGCTTCGCCGGGTCTTTTTGGCGATCCGGAAAAGTGGGTGGCTGAAGTGGAAAAGGTCATAAGGGCTGAGGAAGGGTTGCAGTTTCCGGTTCAGACATTGGAATTGGCTGGCGCTGCCAGACCGAGACTCACCGCGAACATGACCAAAGCCTACTATTTGGCCGCGATTGCGCGCATCAAGGAGTATATCCGTTCCGGCGACATCTACCAGGTCAACATGACCCAACGCTTCCAATGCCAAACGGAAGCATCTCCTTACGACCTTTACACGCGATTGCGCAACATCAATCCCGCTCCGTTTGCCGCGTACATCGACTTCGGCTTGGGCCAGCTGCTGAGCAGTTCGCCGGAGAGATTCCTGCAAATCCGCAACGGCAAGGTGCAGACAAGGCCGATTAAAGGCACCCGGCCACGGGGCACCACCGAGCGGGAGGATAGCGCGAATCGCCAGGAGCTACTGGAGAGCGAGAAGGACCGGGCCGAATTGCTGATGATCGTCGATCTGATGCGCAATGATTTGGGCCGGGTCTGCAAAACCGGCAGCGTCAAGGTTACGGAAATGTACCATATCGAAGACTACAGCACGGTTTTTCAGCTTGTTTCGACAGTCGAAGGGGAGCTGGAGGAAGGCGTCCATGCGCTCGATTGCATCAAAGCAGCCTTTCCGGGAGGATCGATAACAGGTGCTCCGAAAATCCGGGCGATGGAAATCATCGATGAAATCGAGCCGACCCAACGCAACGTCTATACCGGATCGATCGGCTATGTCGGCTTCAACGGCGATGCCGATCTGAATATCGTCATCCGGACGATCCTGCAGAAAGGCGACACGGCCTATTTTCAGGTGGGCGGCGGAATCGTCTGGGATTCGGATGCGGAAATGGAATACGAGGAGACGCTTGTGAAGGCGAAGGCACTCATCGAGGCGCTGCAAGCGGAATTACCGGAAGGGGAAAACGAATGAAAGTATTTTTGAATACGGCCTATCTTGAAGAAGATGCAGCGCTGATCAGTCCGCTGTCCCCAGGCTTCATGTACGGATACGGGGTTTTTGAGACGATACGCGTTTCAGGTAAACAAGCGCTGTTTCTGGACCAACATTACACACGCATGGTCCGTGCGCTGTCGGTTCTGGGGATGACTTGCCCTTATCAAGAAACCGAGCTCCAGCCGATCATCGAAAAATTACTGGAGCTGAATGGCGTTTCCGAAGGATTCGTTAAGGTTGTCTGCAGCAAACCGACCTCGAAAAAACAATCGCATCAGGAAGCGGATATCCTTATCCAGACAGGAACGAAAACCTATAAAGAAGAATATGCGACAGGCTTGAAAGTGTGCCTGGCCGATGCGAGAAGGAATGAATTCTCCAAAATCGTTACCATCAAAAGCATGAACTACACGGAAAACATCCTGGAAAAAGAAGCGGCCGTTCAGAAAGGTTTTGATGAAGCTCTTTTCTTGAATACCCAAGGACGGGTTGCCGAAGGATGCGTTTCAAATGTTTTTTTGGTGAAGGATGGAATCGTACACACCCCGTCGCTGCACTGCGGCATCCTGGAAGGGACGGCTAGAGCGCGGGTAATCAAGAAGTGCGCTGAATTTCAGATTCCGGTCCAGGAAGGGGTGTACGGCCTGGAGGAGCTTTTGAGTGCGGATGAACTATTCCTCACCAATGCTCTGATGGACATCATGCCGGTGAGCCTTCTGGAGGGCAAGAACTTCGATATCGGCGCCTATCAAGTGGTGCCCCAGCTCCGGGGAAACGGGCGCTAGCCGAAGCACAGCGGTGACTTTCAGTCCGCAACTCCGACGAAGCTGCCGTCACCGGAGCACGCCTGCAAATTGCCGGTTGAACTCCGGCGAAGGCTACGTTCACCGGAGCAAACGATGAACACTAAAACCAACCGGAAAACCCGCAAGAAAGGAAACCCGATTAGATGGAAAAATGCGATCAAATCGAAAGAAGCCTCATCAAAAAATACCGGAAACCCTTATGGCGGCCCTTCATCAAAGCGATCCAGGAATATGACCTGATCCAGAAGGGCGACAAGATAGCCGTTTGCATCTCCGGTGGGAAAGATTCCATGCTGATGGCCAAACTGATGCAGGAGCTGCAACGGCATGGTCCGCTCAGTTTCGAACTTGTTTTTTTGGCGATGAATCCGGGATACAGCGAACAGAACCAGCAACAGATTTTGGATAATGCAGCATTGCTGGGCATCCCGTTGACCGTTTTCGAGTCCTCCATTTTTGATACCGTGGAGAATGTGGAATCGTCCCCTTGTTATCTTTGCGCGCGCATGCGCAGGGGTAGCCTGTACCAAAAAGCCCAAGAGCTCGGTTGTAATAAAATCGCTTTGGGCCATCATTTCGATGACGTCATCGAGACGATCCTGATGAATATGTTCTACGGCGGGACCATCGAGACGATGATGCCGAAACTGCACAGCCGGAACTTCGCAGGGATGGAGCTGATCCGACCGCTTTACCAAGTGAAGGAAGCGGATATCATCGCCTGGAAGGATTACCATCAACTGACCTTTCTCCAGTGCGCCTGCCGTTTCACGGAAATGTACGATAACCAACCGAGCGATCTGGGAGGTTTCAAACGCAAAGAGATGAAGGCGTTGATCGGGCAACTGCGCGAAACGAGTCCGCTTATCGATGCGAATATCTTCCAGAGTGTGCAGAGTGTGAACCTCGAAAAAATCATTTCTAGCCGAGATGGGGATGGAAGGCATCATTTTCTGGAAAAATACGCGGAAGGGGCTGAAAGGCCGCGTCCGGATATGGTAGAATGAGTCGAACCTCCGCAAAATCGGAGAACATTAATAGGGAGTTGAATGAAATGACCTTGTCATTCGAAGAAAAAAAAGCGATATTTGATGATTATAAAGAACTGACTGCTGTTCCGGTCTCGATGAACCGGATCAATTATCATTTCAATGCGAGCGCGGTGGACCACAAAATCGCTGTCCGCTTCCTGCATCCAAACGGCAATGCCTTCATTTATGCAGGCTACCTGCCGAAAGAAGAGACGGATAAAGGCTATATTTCCGTATTGGAAAGCGACGAAGGCACGATCCGTTTCCTGTTGGAAAAGGCGATTTCCTTTCTGAAAAAAACCGAAGACGGCTATGAGGAAGGCTACTCGGAAAAATGGGTGGATCGGTCCGGAGATGTTCTGTTGCTGATCTACGATAATCCGATGTGGTCGGTTGCGTTGAAGAACGGCCAAATGGAAGGAATCTTCAAGACCCGTGATGCGGCTGTCGGTTATCTGAATGATGAAGGTTTTTCGCGAACCAACTGACCGCTAAAAGAATGCGAAAGGAAGGCTGGTATGGGAATCAGACAAATGCTTGCGGACTATTCTCCCTTTAATGAACAGGAAGAAAAGGACCGTGAGCTGATGCTTCGGTATCTGGATCAATTCGATGATTTGTTCAAGCGTGAGAATGAGTTCGCCCACTTCACCGCTTCGAGCTGGGTCGTCAATCGCGACCGTACCAAGGTGCTGATGGTCTACCATAACATCTACCGTTCCTGGTCCTGGATCGGCGGCCACATGGATGGCGAAACCGATTTTCTGGCGACAGCCATCCGGGAAACGAAGGAAGAGACAGGTATCGAGCAGGTAAGACCGGTATCGCAGGAGCTATTTTCGCTCGAAATATTGAGTGTGGACGGGCACGTCAAAAACGGCAAACAGGTAGGGACGCATGTGCATCTGAACCTGACCTACCTGCTGGAAGCGGACGAAACGCAACAGACGAGCGTCAAACCTGACGAAAACAGCGGTGTCGCCTGGATGGGGTTGGAAGAGGCGCTTGCCAAGTGCAGCGAGCCTTACATGAGGATCATTTACGCCAAGCTGAACGATAAATTGAACAGAATACAATAGCCGCTCAGCGCCGATGGTTCTCATTTTCCATCGCCAACGAAAAGTGGCATAATGGCAGTGGAGAGCATCGACTGCGCCGAAGAACGTCTTCGGCGGATCGGTGCAGCCGCTGTTTTTTTGCATTTGAACTGTCGGGGTCGGTAATCATAAGATTAAGGAGGATTTAACTTATGAATAAAATTGTTCCGCATTTTTGGTTTGATACGCAGGCTGTAGAAGCAGCCGAATTCTATACCTCATTGTTCGATAATTCCAAAATCACAAACATCAGCCAAATCCAAAATCCACCACCATACGGAAATGCCGAGATTGTCTCGATGACGTTGGCCGGTCAGGATTTCATGGCGATCTCGGCAGGTCCATATTTTCGCCTCAATCCCTCCATTTCCATCCGAATCGATTGCGTATCAATGAAGGAAATCGATTTCCTTTGGGAAAAACTTTCGGATGGTGGCACGGTGCTCATGCCGTTGGATACTTATCCCTTCAGCAAAAAGTATGGTTGGACGGAAGACCGCTACGGCCTGTCCTGGCAGGTCATGCATGTCGGTGAACGGGAGATAGAGCAGAAATTGACGCCGACACTGATGTTCACCAACAAACAGTGTGGCAAAGCAGAGGAAGCAATCCGTTTCTATGAGGCAGTATTTTCGGATACCGAAATCGACGGAATGGATTACTACGGAGTTGGGGAGGAACCGGATGCGCCCGGGACGGTAAAGTTCGCCTCGTTCAAGCTGGAAGGCCAAACATTCGCAGCCATGGACAGCGCTCAGGCTCATGATTTTGAATTCAATGAAGCCTTCTCTTTCATCGTCAATTGCGAAAATCAGGAAGAAATCGATTACTATTGGGAAGCCCTATCTTATGTCCCGGAAGCGGAAAATTGCGGATGGCTGAAGGATAAATACGGTGTATCTTGGCAGATCGTTCCAACGGACATGAACGAGATGATGCAGACAGCGGATCCTAAAAAAATGGCACGCGTCACAGAGGCAACTCTGAAAATGAAAAAATTAGACCTTGCGGAACTGAGAAGAGTTTACGAAGCCTAGTCACTGTTTTTTTGCATGGTTGCATGAAAGAAGGATGCAGGATGAATAAGAAGGTTTGGTGGAAAGGGTTCTTCTGGAGTATCAACTTGTTATTTTTGGCGATTTTGTTGGGATTTTCAGGTGTTGCTTCGGCCACTACCATGAATGCGGAAAATCTGGATCATTTGGCTGCAGGTGAAACGATTGAAGGACCGGGTTTCTTTGCGGGTAATGTGGTGAAAGTAGATGGAAATGTGGATGGGACGACGTTTGTGTCCGGGCAGGATGTCCGGATCAACGGCAATATCAACGGTGATCTTTTTGTGGCTTCCCAAACGATTACCATCAACGGGACAGTGACCGGCAATATTTATGGAGCTGGGCAAGCACTTACCTTTGATGGGCAGTCGGAAAGCGATGTTTTCTTTGCCGGTCAGAGTATCTCCATCGGACAGGATGCGTCCATTGGCAGGGACTTGTTTGCGGCTGGCGCTACCATCCTGCAGGATGGGATCATCCAACGCAACCTCTTCGGCGGCGGAGCCGAGATTGTCCTGAGCGGGCAGATTGGCGGGGATGTCAATATTCAGACGGACAGTCTGAAACTCCAGGACGGCGCGAACATAGCGGGAGACCTCAACTACAAGGGTGAAAACGAAGCTGACATCGGAACCGGTGCAACGATCGCCGGAGACACGGATTGGGAATTTTACGAAACAATGGATAGGGGAACAACTGCCGTGCGGGAAACGCGTAGGCCGTTCATGAAACTTGTCTGGTTCCTCTGGAGCTTGGCGAGCGCTTTGCTGATTTGGTTCCTTATCCGGATCTGGCGCCCCGCTTTCTGGCAAAACACAGCCCGGCCCTTGGCTGAACAGCCGCTGAAGACGTTGGGAGTCGGTCTGCTGACATTGTTGGTGGTGCCGCCGATGATCATCTTGGCGATGGTCACCGTCATCGGGATTCCGATTGCGGTCATCCTTGGCGCCGTTTATCCGATCGCTTTGTATCTGTCGCGGATCATTGTGGCAGTTTTCATCGGACAGTGGTTGGCGAAACGCTTCAAATGGCCCGAGCTGCATAAAGGCGTCTGGCTGGTATTGTTGGGATTGATCATCCTCGGCGTTTTACGGATGCCGCCTTATATCGGCTTCCTGAGTTCCTTGCTGATCGTGATGGCAGGGTTGGGATCGCTGGTGATGGCCCATCATCGAGCTGCACCTGAAACAGCAAGCGTGCAGACCGAATTGGATCTGTAGCATCAGCAGGACGGAAACTGGAATGGAAATGCGAACGCATCATTTTCTTTTACCAGGAACGCGCTCTATTTGTTATAATGGACCTTGAGGTGAATGCATGAAATTCGTAGTGGCAAGGACATTCAAAAAGAACGGCAGTGCGGCAATCGCAATAGATGCGGTACCATCCATCATGGGCTATTCGGAAGAATTGGAGCAACGTTTCGGCCGGAAAATCGAGGTGCTCCTCCTGAGTGGGGACTCCGCGGAAGCCCTGGAAGAGGCGTGGCCGGAATACGCACCCATCGTGGTGGTTGACAACAAAGAAAGCTTCGAACGCACGATTGAAGAAAAAGTCAGCCGGAAGAAATAACATCGGATCGGCGCGGCAGCATATGGAAATGCTGCCGCGCCGGTCTTTTTTTGTTTTAATTCTCCGTTGAACCTCAGTCTGGTATAATCGATTCAGAAGCAAGAAAGCCAAAACATATGACCGCTTCGGCGGTCAAAGCAGCGAGAGGAGGAGCCTTTTACCGAGCGTATCCGCCATTTAGGGAATCCGGACAGGTAAGGCAAGAAACATGACCTTAAAACAATTAAGATATATGCTGGCAGTCGCCCAATACAAATCGATCAACGAAGCCGCAAAAAAATGCTTCATTTCACAACCGAGTCTATCAAATGCCATCAAGGACCTTGAGGAAGAAATCGGTCTGGACCTGTTCTTTCGGACCGCCAAAGGCATCACGCTGACAGCAGAAGGCAGCGAATTCCTGAAGTATGCCCAACAGGTGATCGAGCAAGCGGAATTGCTGGAACAGCGCTATCTCGACAAGAAACCGGCCAAGCAGTTGTGTTCCATTTCGACCCAACATTACGCGTTCGCCGTCAGCGCGTTCGTCAACATGATCAAAAAGAGCGGAGCGGATGAATACAAGTTCACCCTACGCGAGACGCGCACCCATGAAATCATCGAGGACGTCAAAAGTTTCCAGAGTGAAATCGGCATCCTCTATCTGGATTCTTTCAACCGCAACGCGCTCAAAAAAATCCTGAAGGAGAGCCAATTGGAGTTCCATCCTTTGTTTGAAGCGGAACCGCATATCTTTGTCAGCGTCCGCAATCCGTTGGCGGTCAAAAAAAGCGTTACCTTGGCAGATCTCGAGGATTATCCCTACCTCTCGTTCGAACAGGGAGAGCATAATTCCTTCTATTTTTCGGAAGAGATCCTCAGCACTGTCTTCCATAAAAAAAGCATTCTGGTCAGCGACCGCGCGACTTTGTTCAACTTGGTGATCGGCTTGGACGGCTATACCATCTCCACCGGCGTACTTAGTGAAGAGTTGAACGGAACGGATATCGTTTCCGTACCTTTGGATGTCGAGGATAGGATGGTGATCGGTTGGATCGCCAATAAGAAAGCCGGAATCAGCCGGCAGGCAGCAGCCTATATCAAGGAGCTGAAGGCAGTGATCCGAACCTATGGCAATTAACAGGTTCGGTCTTTTCTTTGTATAGCCTTTTGCTATAACTAAGTATATTTTTTTGGTGTTACTCTATATCTTTATTCCATGGCATACTATTGGAAATAAATGACTTCTTGCGGGTAGTCATAAACTGACATGATCAATTGTACACAAAGTAAGTGCGCTTAACATTTGCCACTTTGAACAAATTGAAGGAGGACATGATTATGAAGATTAGAGATATGATCAGCAAAGGGGAACCAACCGTTTCGTTTGAAATTTTTCCGCCGAAGAGCAGCTATTCCCTCGACACCGTGTTCGATACTTTGCATGACCTGAAGGGCCTGCATCCCGATTTCATTTCCGTGACCTACGGCGCAGGCGGCACCGCCCAAAGCAACACGGTCGAAATCGCATCGCGCATCAAAAAGGATTTCGGCATCGAATCGATCGCCCACTTGACCGGCTGCACCTCCACAAAAGAGGGCATGAAACGGACACTGGCGTCGATCAAGGATAGCGGCATCGAAAACATCCTGGCTTTGCGCGGGGATATCCCGCAGGAAAAGTTGGCGGATAGAAGCTGGAATCCGGAATACCGTTACGCTTCCGAACTCATCGACGACATCAAAGCAGCAGGCGATTTTTCGATTGGAGCGGCCTGCTATCCGGAAGGGCATGTCGATTCCATCAATAAAGTGGATGACCTGAAAAATCTGAAAAAGAAAATGGACCGCGGAGCTGACTTCATGATCACGCAGCTTTTCTACGACAACGATCTTTTCTATCAGTTCAAGGAGAAACTGGACCTCGTCGGCATCGAACAGCCGGTCATCGCGGGGATACTGCCGGTACTGAACATCAAACAAGTGAAACGGATCCAGGAAATCTCCGGATGCAACCTGCCGCCGAAATTCCTGCGGATACTTGATAGATACGCGCACGATCCGGCATCGCTGCAGGAAGCCGGCATCGCTTATGCAGTCGATCAGATCATCGATTTGCTTTCTTCCGGAGTGGATGGCGTCCACATCTACACGATGAACAAGCCTGATGCGACAAGAAGAATCATGGAGAACATCTCCTGTGTCCGCAAGGCGGTCTGCAGAAAAGAGCCGCAAAGATGAAGACGGATCTGAAGCTGGTCGCGAAGTACCTTGGCTTCGGCAACAAACAACCGGACGAACGGACAAGGAACGACATGGAGATCATCGCCACCCAGTTTGAGCAGGCAATCACCGGGAAATGGACTTATGGGCATTATCTTCTGGACCACTCCGTTGAGGGCTTGATTACGCTTGAGGGGACCGCTGTTGTGCTGGAAGGGAAAAGCATCAATCGTACCTTGAAACGCTGCAAGGAGGTCTACATCATGGTCTGCACGTTAGGCGCGCAGGGGGACTTCCTCCTCGAGCGCAACAAGTTGATGTCGCCTACCTTGGGGATGATCGCTGATGCCTGCGCATCCGCATTCGTCGAGACGATCGCGGACCGTTGCCAGCAGGAAATCGAAAGCCAACTGCCAGCGGGAGCCGCACTGACTTTCCGCTATGCGCCCGGATACGGGGACCTTCCGTTGGCCACCAACAAAACGCTGCTCGGGGAATTGCAGTCAGACAAGCGAATCGGGGTCCATCTGACGGATTCGATGCTGATGACGCCAAGAAAATCGATTGTGGCGATCTTGGGCGTTCTGGAGGAAGGCAGCTCCAAAGGGAAGAACCATCGCTGCGGGAACGCCAGCTGCAACGAGTGCGATCTGAACGACAGCTGCACGGCCAGAAGTTAAGCTAGGAGGCAAAGTAATGGATATCAGGAAACAAATTGGGGAAGAATTGCTTCTCTTTGATGGAGCGATGGGCACGATGCTCCAGACATACGGGATGAAAGCCGGCCAAAATCCGGAAGCGTTGAATCTGGAGGATCCCGAGCTGCTCAGCCGGATCCATCGGGAATACGTCGAAGCCGGCGCACAATTCATCACGACAAATACTTTTGGAGCGAATGCCTACAAACTGCAGGAGACCGGCTACTCCGTTACGGAAGTGATCACTGCTGCTGTCGAAATCGCCAAAGCGGCAACGGCAGGGACCGGGGCAAAAGTGGCGCTCGATATCGGACCGGTAGGGAAAATGATGAAACCAATCGGATTGCTTGATTTCGACCAGGCTTACGACTATTTCCGCGAGCAAGTGACGATCGGGGCTGCGGCCGGAGCTGATCTGATCCTCATCGAAACGATGTCGGACTTGGCGGAAATGCGCGCAGCCGTTTTGGCGGCGAAAGAAAACTGCAACCTGCCGATTTTCGCAACGATGACCTTTACGGAGGACGGCAACACCTTGACCGGGACCGAGCCGGAAATCATGGCGCTCTCTTTGGATGCATTGGGTGTGGATGCACTGGGCGTGAACTGTTCATTGGGGCCTAAGGAGCTGATTCCCATCATCAAAAGGATATTGGCATTCACGAATACGCCAGTGATGGTGCAGGCGAATGCCGGCATCCCTGTGACGGAAGCGGGCGTCGCCAAATATAACGTCGTTTCCAAGGCTTACCTTGAGGTCGCGAAAGAATTGGCCGGTTTGGGGGTTTCTGTTATCGGAGGGTGCTGCGGCACGACACCGGAATACATCCGTGATCTGCAGCAGGCCAAGGCGTCTTTTGCGAAAAGGGAAATCAATCAATTGAAACGGTACGTCTGTTCCGCGCAGAAAAAAGTTTGCCTGGATGGCCAAATCACCCTCATCGGGGAGCGGATCAACCCGTCAGGCAACAAGGCTTTGAAGGAACAATTCGTGGCAGGCAATCCATTGGCGGCCATCAAAGTCGCTTTCGAACAGGTCCAAAAAGGTGCGGATGTGTTGGACGTCAACACCTCTTTGCCGATGATCGACGAAACGGACTATATGACAAAAATCATCGATGGCATGAGCGGCCTGGTGGAAGCACCGTTGCAGTTCGATTCGACCAAACCGGAAGTGCTTGAAGCAGCCTTGAGGCGCTATAGCGGCGTTGCGATCGTCAATTCGGTCAACGGGAAAGAATCCTCGATGGCCGAAATCTATCCAATCGTCCAGAAATACGGCGCCTTTGTCGTTGCCTTGTGTCTGGATGAGGCGGGCATTCCGGATGACGCGGCCGGCCGGACAAAGGTCGCCCAAAAGCTGATCGATCGAGCGGGAGAATACGGCATCGGGTCCGAAAGACTGTTGGTGGATTGCCTTGTGCTCACTGCAGCTGCCCAACAGAAAGCGGTAATAGAGACGTTGAAGGCATTGCGTTGGGTCAAGGAAAACACGAAAGCATTGACCACTTTGGGACTGAGCAATGTTTCCTATGGACTTCCTTTCCGAGCCTTGATCAATCGAACCTATTTTGCGATGGCCCTGACTTCGGGGCTGGATACGGTCATCATCAATCCAGGAGCCGACGGAATCGTCGATACGATGCGCGCCTTCAATGTTCTGTCAGGGCAAGACGAAGGTGCCATCGACTATATCGACTACAACAACAAAAAGGCTGTGGTCAAATCCGATGGTCCCAAGCAGGAAAACGTGGTCCGTTCCTACCGGGAAATGCTGTTGGAGGGCGACGAAACAGGGATCATGAAGGCAACAAACGCCTTGCTTAAAGATAATACTCCGTTGGCGGTCGTAGACAATCATATCGTGCCGGCATTGGATGAAGTCGGCAAGCTCTATGAGCAGAAGAACATCTTCCTACCTCAGCTGATCCGCGCCGCCGAAACGGCCGGTAAAGCCTTTGAGACGATCCGAGCAAAACTTGCTGCAGGCAATGAGAAGCTAGAATCGAAGGGGACCATCGTCATGGCCACCGTAAGAGGGGATATCCATGATATCGGAAAAAATCTGGCCAAAGTCCTGCTTGAAAACTATGGCTACGACGTCATCGACCTGGGCAAGGATGTCCCGATCGAGGAGGTTGTGGCAGTTGCCAAGCAACATCAAGTTAAATTGGTCGGACTGTCTGCGCTTATGACAACGACCGTCACGGCGATGGAGGATACGATCACAGCCTTGCGCGAGGCTGGTTTGCCTGTGAAGGTCTTCGTAGGAGGAGCCGTACTGACAGAAAAGTACGCCAAAGCTATAGGCGCGGATTACTACTGCAAAGACGCCCGAGCCGGCGTCACAGTAGCCGAAGAGGTCTTCAGTACAAACTAAAAAATCCCGGAAGAGACTCCATTCAAAATGGATCTCTTCCGGGATTTTTCTTTTAGGCTGGATGTCTCGTTTTATTCATGTCATCCGGTTTTGATCTTAAGATAACGGCGCTGATGAAGAGCGCGACCGAATACAGTGCCAACACGACATAGAGAACGTTGTTGAAGGAACCTGTCTTCGCAATGATGAAGGCACTCAATTGGTTCCCGGAAAGTCCGGCAAAAGCCCAGGCCGATAAAGCCAGTCCGTGGATGGTGCTGATGCTGTTCATCCCGAACCGGTCGGCAAGCAGTGGCGGAAGGCTGGAGAAACCGCCGCCGTAGCCAGCGTTGATGACACAAAGGGTAATGATGACTAAAGGAGCGATTGCGTTGTTGATGCCGTTCGACAAAAGCGTAAGCGCCGTAGCAGCGATCGAAAGACCGAAAATCCAGATATAAATGGTGTTTCTGTCCTTCAACCTGTCTCCGAAGGATGCAAAGCCAAGCCGACCACTTGCGTTGAAGAGTGCCGTCAATGAGCTGATTACTCCGACTGCACCGAAGCCGATGAAGTGCAGCAAATCCTTCTCCTGCGAGATGAGCGCCAAGCCGCAAGTGATGTTGATGAAGAACATCAACCAAATGCCGATGAACGTTTTGTTCTTGAAGATATCAAGGATGTTTTCGCCCTTCTTCATCTTCACGGGTACTTCCACCCAATCGGATGGTTTTTTCAACAGCAGATGGCCCATGAACATCATGATGAAATAGACAACAGCCAGGATATAGAACAGTTTGTAAAGCCGGGTCGGGTCAACGAGCGTACCATCCACATTTGTTGCACCCAAAAGCATCTCGATGATCGGGCTGGCGATGACCTTTGCCAATCCGAATCCGGCCACCGCTATCCCCGTAGCCAGGCCTTTATTGTTTTTGAACCAGAGCATCAGGGTTTTGACCGGCGAGAGATAGCCGATGCCACAACCGATGCCCATCAGGACACCATAAGTCAGAAAGATGCCGATCAGCGATTTTTGCTGGATGAAGAATCCGGTTCCGGCCATCCCGGCTGCAAAGCAAACCGCCGCAATCAGGGAAGATTTGTGGATGTCCTTCTCCACGGCTCTGCCCGCGAAGGCAGCCGACATTCCAAGGAAGAAGATGGCGATGCTGAACGCCCATTCGACCTCGCCTAGCGGCCTGCCGATATATTCGGCGATGCCCCCCTTCAGCAAAGACCAGCAGTAGACTGTCCCGATGCTGCAATGGATCAACAGTGCCGGTACAGCGGCACGCATCCATTTATTTTCGATGTTGTTCATTGTAAAGCCCCCCTTAGGTAATGATAGTATGGATTGCGTGAATATTTAATCAAGCTATCGTCATCTTACCCCCGAATTGCCGTAAATGCAATCGCTTTCCGAAAACGTGGGAGAGGGCAGTTTGTCCAATCCGGACAATGTTTTTCCCTAGGAGGCTGAGCAGACGGAATTTTCTGGATAAATCGAAGATTTGTCGGTAATATGAACTATGGACAGAGAAGGAGGAATCTGAGGATGCAAGTGAAAATTAGGAAAGCTGAGCTGCAGGATTTAGCTGCACTGAAAATAATAGAGGACATTTGTTTCCCGCAAGCCGAGGCGGCGACGCTTGAAGCTCTGAGCGAGCGGTTGCAACTGTTCCCGGAGAGCTTCCTGGTTGCCGAAGTAGAGGGAGAATTGGTGGGATTCGTGAACGGGGCCGTCATCGATGAGCCGATCATCCGCGATGCCCATTACCATGATGCGGCCCTGCATAATCCGGATGGCGCTTATCAAAGCGTATTCGGCTTGGATGTGAACCCAGCCCACAGAAGGCAGGGAATCGCTGGGAAATTGCTGACGGCATTGATCGATGCGGCCAGACAAGCAGGCAGAAAAGGCTTGACGCTTTGCTGCAAAGAGGAAAAGATCCCTTACTACGAGAAAGTCGGATTGGTGAACAGCGGCAGATCGAGTTCCACGCACGGGAACGCCGTTTGGTATGACATGATACTTCATTTTGAAGAAGAAAGGGGAGAAAAGATGGATCCGAAAATCATATTGGCGAGTCAGTCGCCAAGGCGCAGCGAATTGCTGTCCTTGTGCGTAAAGGACTTCGCGGTCCAGGTTGCGGATATCGACGAAAAAGCGATAGAAGCGCGCATCCTGGCCGAAGCAGAACAAGAGATGTTCATTGACACCGCGGCGGAGCTGGTGGAGACATTGGCGCGGGAAAAGGCGGCGGTCATCCACCGCGAGAACAGAGCAGCAATGGTCATCGGTTCTGACACTGTGGTCGTGTTGGACGAAAAGATCCTCGGCAAACCGGTTGATGAAGCCGACGCCTATGCGATGCTTCATGCAATGGCAGGAAAGAGCCATTCGGTTCTGACCGGCGTCAGCATTTTATGGGGCGAAAAGGAAGAGACCTTTGCTTCTGAGACGAAAGTCAGCTTCTTCGATTGGGACAATCGGATGGAGGCGGAAGTGAAGGCATATGTTGCATCGGGCAAGCCGATGGACAAAGCCGGAGCATATGGCATCCAGGAGGAAGCGGCGCTCTGGGTTTCCGGAATCGAAGGCGACTATAACACGATTGTTGGGTTGCCGGTCGCCTTGGTCGATAAAGCGATCCATCGCTTGTTGGCGGAAGCGGAAGCAGAGAAATAGCTTATCGCTCGTTTTCTCCGGCGAGGCACTCGTTGGCCGGGGGAACGCTACAAAATAAGAGCGTGAAATCCGGGGAAAGCCCCATTCACCGGAGCTACAGCGCAAAAAATGAATACCGAAAAAAACCGGCGAAGCCTCACAAAGGCATTCGTCGGTTTTTTAGCATTTATTCATATATTTAGGACTTGGAATCGGAAAGCTCGATATGACGGATTACGCGTGCCGGATTCCCTGCAATCACGACATTGTCCGGGAAGGATTTTGTCACGACGCTGCCCATACCGACGACGACATTGTCCCCCAGAGTGACACCAGGACCGATCACGGAAGAGCCGCCGATCCAGACATTGTTCCCAATCGTGATCGGTTTCCCGTATTCCCAGCCGCTGTTCCGTTCGACCGGCTCAATCGGATGAGTGGCGGTATAGAGGCTGACATTAGGCGCGATCATCACGTTGTCCCCGAATGTGACCGGGCACGTATCGAGTATCGTGCAATTGAAGTTCGCATAGAAATTCTCGCCGACAAAAATATTGAAGCCGTAGTCCAGCGAAAATGTCGGTTCGATATAGATATTTTCCCCGGTTTTTCCGAACCAATTTTTTAACAATTCGCTGCGCTTGTGGGCATCCGTTTCGTTGTTGAATAGGTGCATCTTTTCCCGGGAACTGTGCCGCATGGAGGAAAGTTCCGGATTACTGGAAAAATAGAGTTCGCCGGCGATCATTTTTTCAATTTCTGATTTCATTATATAATCTCCTTACGTATAGGGTAGTAAAATTTTTTGGTTACCTTTACTAATTATATCGAAGCATTTACTAATTTGATATACGAAATGAATCAGGCGCTATTTTATTTTTGCGTTTACAAAATCTTTTGACTGGATTCAATCATATCGAACTTTTCGGAGATCAGTCTTATTTATTTTGGATTGTTAATCAAAAATGCAGTAAGATAAGTGTAAGCGATAACATTTGCGAAACGGATAATTGGAGTTGATGAGATGAAGGAAGCTATGTTGTACGAAAAACTGGGGGACGGCAGAGTCAGGTGCGGCGTCTGCCCGCATCATTGCGTCATCGCGGAAGGCAAGCGAGGCATCTGCGCAGTCAGGGAGAACCGGGAGGGGACTCTGTATGCATTGAATTACGGGAAAGCAATCGCGGTTGCAATCGATCCCATCGAGAAGAAGCCGCTCAATCATTTCCTTCCCGGCACTACAGCCTATTCCTTCGCTACAATCGGCTGTAATCTGCGCTGTCTCTGGTGCCAGAACTGGGCGATTTCGCAGGCCTCCAAACCGGATCGTCCGATTTATGGGGAGGACATCAGCCCGAAAGAACATGTGCGGAGGGCTTTGGCTGCCGGCTGTCCTTCCATCGCCTATACGTACACGGAACCGATCATATTTGTCGAATATGCGCTCGACACGATGAAGTTGGCTCGTGAAGCGGGATTGAAAAATATATGGAAGACGGCCGGATATGCGACGAAGGAAACGCTGGATGCCATCATCCCTTATCTGGACGCCGTCAATGTCGACCTGAAAGGGACCGATGACGAAGTCTACAAGGAACACTGTGGCGGAACTGCGCAGCCGGTCTTGGATACGATCAAACACTTTTATGCAGCAGGTGTGCATCTCGAAATCGCCACTCTCGTCGTCCCTGGGGTGAATGACCGCGTCGATCAACTCGAACGAATGGCGCGTTTCATCGCCGAGGAGGTCGGCAAGGAAGTGCCTTGGCATGTCAACCGCTTTTTCCCTGGTTGGAAAATGATGGATGCGGCCATCACGCCGATGGAGACCTTGGAAACAGCCGCAGCCATCGGGAAAAAATATGGATTGCAGCATGTGCACATCGGCAACGTCTGAAAAGGAGGGATTCGTTATGTTGGTTTTTGGCGTCATCAGTCCGCATCCGCCGCTCATCATTCCGGAAATAGGCGGGAAGGACATTGAAAGGGTGAACCGCACAGTGGCAGCTTTGGAGGCTGCGGCCGAAAGACTTGCTGCAGCAGAACCGGATCGCTTGCTCATCATCTCGCCGCATGAAGGCCATGGCTTTGAAGTGCCGTTGTATTATCTCGGTAAACAGTTGCCTCCTAACTTGGAGATGGAAAAAATCCTGGTGACGGAGCCTTCCTACGGGCACTATTACGAATGGGGAAAACGCTATGGGGAAGCTTGCGACCAGTCGAATCTGTGCACAGCCATCATCGCCTCAGCAGACCTGTCTCATGTGTTGAAACCGGAGGGGCCCTACGGATACCATTCGGCGGGGCCGTTGTTTGATAAATTGGTAATCAAAGCCATCAAGGAAAAGGATGTCGGGCAGCTGTTGCGGTTGGATGCCGGGTTCCTTGAAAGTGCGGCGGAGTGCGGGTTGCGCTCCATCCTGTTCCTGATGGGAGCGTTCGAAGGCAGGGAATACGAAGCGGAAGTACTTTCCTACGAAGGCCCTTTCGGGGTGGGGTACCTTGTGGCAACCTTCATGCCTTCCAAAGCCAAAGAGCAAATCAAGGACGTGTGAAGTTCATAAGGCGAGTTGGGGAAGGTTGCATATATAATATTCTCAATAAGAAGAGGCGATTGCAATGAAAAAAACATTTTTCACCTCGGAATCGGTCATGGAGGGGCATCCGGATAAACTCTGCGATCAGATAGCCGACGGGATTTTGGATGCCATTCTGGAAGATGATCCGTTCGCGCGGGTGGCTTGCGATGCTTCCGCAAGCACCGGTTTGATCACGGTTTTCGGCCAGATCACGACGGTAAGCACGGTGGACATTCCGGCTATTGTCCGGACGATCATCCAGGATGTCGGCTATACAGACAGCGAGTATGGCATCGATGGGAAGGCTTGTTCCGTCCTGATTGGCTTGGACAGGCAATCAGCGGATATCGCTGCAGGGGTCGGCTCCTCATTGGAAAAACGGCTCGGTTCAGACGATGAAGCGGACCAATTGGGCGCCGGCGATCAGGGGCTGATGTTCGGCTATGCCTGCAAGGAAACGCCGGAGTTGATGCCGCTTCCGATAACATTGGCACATAGGTTGGCCGAGAAGGTGGCGGAATTGCGGAAATCAGGAGAGCTGTCTTATTTGAGGCCGGACGGAAAAACGCAGGTTACTGTGGAGTATGCGGGCGACCGTGCCAAACGGGTCGAAGCGGTCGTCATCGCCTGTCAGCATGATGAATCGGTCGATCAGGAACAAATCAGAAAGGATATGCTCGGGAAAGTGATTCCGGCCGTCATCCCGGCGGAGCTGTTGGATGACCAGACGAAATATTTCGTCAATGCGACCGGCCGTTTCGTCATCGGCGGTCCTGCCGGCGATTCAGGATGGACCGGGAAAAAGATCATCGTCGATACTTATGGCGGTTATGCGCGGCATGGCGGCGGCTCCTTTTCCGGCAAAGACCCGACCAAAGTCGACCGCTCCGCTGCCTACGCTGCTCGATATGTAGCGAAGAACGTCGTGGCTGCAGGTTTGGCCGACAGATGTGAGATCCAACTGGCCTATGTCATCGGAGTGGCCAAGCCCGTTTCCGTCCGAGTCGAAACTTTCGGGACGGCCAGCATCGCCGAAGAACAGATCGAAGAACTGATCAAAAAACACTTCGACCTGCGTCCAGCTGCGATCATCCGCGATTTCGACCTGCGGAAGCCGATCTACAGAAAGCTTGCTTGTTATGGTCATTTCGGCAGGCCTGAATTGGACCTTCGCTGGGAGCGGATCGATAAGGCAGCTGTGTTGGCGGAAAAAGCGCTAGTGTTGAAACGAACGCCGAAACATCAGACAGGGGATGGATTTCATGGATAGAAAGCAGGTTCGGCAGGAAAGGAGCAACTTGTTAAGATTGGTTCTTTACCGTCTCATTTCAGGGTTGCTTGTGATCGGAGGCATCCTGTTCGCTTTGGCGGGTACCTTCCGATATTGGCAGGCTTGGCTTTTCCTTGCAGCATTGGCGATTCCGCTGGTCATGACGCTCATCTTTTTGCTGCGGAAGGATCCCGCTTTGCTGGAAAAACGGATGAACCTGAAGGAACCACGCAAAGAGCAACGCAAAATCGTCCAAATTTCAGGGTTGTTCATGCTCTTGGGCTTTTTCCTACCTGGATTGGACTACCGCTACCAGTGGTCCGATGTCCCGATTTGGGTGATTGTTGTCAGCGTCATTGTGTTCGAGTGCTCCTATGCGATGGTGGTCACCGTATTCGCCCAAAATAGCTATGCCTCCCGCGTCGTCGAAATCCAGGAAGGGCAGCAGTTGATCGATACCGGGCTCTATGCGATCATCCGCCACCCGATGTATTCGGCCTCCATCATTCTGTATCTGTCGATTCCGCTGATACTCGGGTCCTACTATGCCGTTATTCCGATGGCATTGAGCTGTCTCGAAATTATCGCGCGGATAAAAGACGAGGAGGAGATGCTGAAGGAAGGGCTGGCGGGCTACACAGCCTATACCCAACGCGTCAAATATCGTTTGTTTCCGTATGTATGGTGATCCGGAGGCAGGGCAGCTTATAGTATTGAAAATAAATAGCCCTCCGGATGATCCACAGCAGCGGAACAACCAGATGGCTATTTTTTTCTTACTTATTCAGGTATTCTGCCAGTCCGGCGTTGCGGAGCTTGCAGGATGGGCACTCGCCGCAACCGCCGGGAACACCCATATAACATGTATGGGTATGTTCCTCGATGTAGGCGAGACAGCCCAGCTGATCCGCCAACTCCCATGTCTGCGCTTTGGTCAGGTACATCAACGGCGTTTCGACGTTGAAATTGTAATCCATGGCCAGGTTCAGGGTCACGTTCATCGATTTGACGAACACGTCCCGGCAATCCGGATAACCACTGAAGTCCGTTTCGCACACGCCCAATATGATGTTGCGGATACCTTTGGACTTGGAAAAGATGCCGGACAATAGCAGGAATAGGGCGTTCCTGCCGTCGACGAAGGTATTCGGATAGTCTTCGGCATCGGCTTCCTTGATTGTCTGCGAATCGTCCATCAATGCGTTTGTCGTGACTTTGCCCATGACGCTTGCGTCCAGAATATGGTGTTCGACCCCAAGATCTTTGGCGATCCATGCCGCCCGTTCCAGTTCGATGTCATGGCGCTGGCCATAGCTGAATGAAAGGGCTATGGTGTTTGCCGCGCCATACTTTTGGATGGCTTGGATCAGGCAAGTCGTGGAATCCTGCCCGCCTGAAAAGATGACCAATGCTTGTTTTTGCGTTGTTCCATTCACATTTTCCATCTAGCGGTTGTCGACTTTCTCAGGATAAAGATCGTGCTGCGCCAATCGCTGCCAAGCCACGTCTGCCCATTTTGTGTCGGGTTTGCCGTAGTTGCAGTAAGGATCGATCGAGATGCCGCCTCTCGGTGTGAATTTGCCCCACACCTCGATGTATTTCGGCGCCATCAATGCAATCAGATCCTTCATGATGATGTTCATGCAATCTTCGTGGAAGTCGCCGTGATTGCGGAAGCTGAAGAGATAGAGCTTCAGCGATTTACTTTCGACCATAATTTCTCCTGGGACGTAGGAAATGTAGATGGTCGCAAAATCGGGCTGTCCCGTCATCGGGCATAAGCTTGTGAATTCAGGGCAGTTAAATTTCACAAAGTAATCATTGTCCGGATGCTTGTTCGGAAAAGTCTCGAGAACTTCCGGATCATAGTCCTGTGGATATTTTGTCTGTTGGTTGCCCAATTGGGTGATGCCATTCAGATCGGCTTCATTTCGGCCTGCTGTCATTGTTTTTCCTCCTTGCGCTCAGGATTTCAGAAGTGCACTTTTATAGAATCGTTTTTCCAGTGCCTGAACCAAAAAGTAGCCGACGAAAGCCGGTATCGATTGGCCGATGCAAAGGCTGACGACAAGCGGTAGGAACGGGATGGCCAACAGTTGCGACAGGTAGATCGGCACAACGATTCCAGGGATGAAGATGATCGGTAGGATCAGACACCACTTTGGCAGGTTGTATTTGCGGACGGCGTAGACGAGCGAAGCCGTAATGATACCTACGAGGGTTCCACCAAGCATGTCGATGATACCCAGTCCGCCGAAGAACAGGTTCGACATAAGATTGGCTAGGCCTGCCGGGATGATCAGGAACGGGTTAAAATAAGCTAGGGCGTAAAGAGTTGTGGCGATGCGGATTTGATATTGTCCAAAAGCGAAAGATTGTGTCAGTGCCATGATGACGATGTACATAGCGATATACATCGCTGAGAAAGTCAATTTTTGTGTTTTTGTGAATGATTTTTGCATCGGTCCACCTCCTAATATTTTTTTCAACGCCTTACAGGAATATGCACAAAAAAACGCATGGATGCCGAGAAGGTTGTCTCTAAGGAGAAAACAAGCCAACTCAAAAAACATTTCTGCGTTTTGATTGCATGATTCTATTACCCTAGTTTTATTTAACGACAGGATGGTTACGAACTGTCCCGAACAGTTTAACAAATATTGGCAGAGTTGCCAAGGGGGGATTCTGGATGGGCTTCACCAGTTTTTGTACCGAAAAGTTTTTTTTAGTATAATGAAAATAGTGAGAGCGCTATCATTTTTGCGAGTGAAGGTCAGCAAGTTCAATCAGTAGGAAGGGTGAATGAAATGGACTACATCAAGAGCCACATCAAGAAAAGTATTTTTATCGAAGCACCGCTGGGAAAAGTATGGCAATATGCCGCCAATGTGGGGAATTGGCAAGACATCCATGAGGGTCTGAAAATCGTCAAGCAGGTCAGCGGGAACGGTGGCCTGTCCAGTGTCTACAAGGCAGAATACGACATGTTCGGGAAAATGGTGCCGGTGAACATCGAAGTGCAGCAGGCGGAACTTTCCCCAGAGGAATTTATCATGCGCGCAGCCATCCGGGTGGACACGGTCGATCCGGCAGAGGATTCTTTCGTGCGGCAAAATTACACGGCCAAAGCGGAGGAAGGCGGAACGACCTTGAATTTGGAAAGCATCCAGAACATCCCTTATATCGATAAGAACAAAACGTTCGACAAGGAAGCTTACCAGGAAAAACGGGATGAGATAGCGCAACAAGCGATCGAGCGGATCAGGCTGTTCTGCGAAGAATGAACGGACGCAAACGATGATGATGGAACTGGAAGCGGAACCCTTTGCGGGATTCATACCCGGTTCCGTTTTTAATTCCGTCCTGGACATTCGTTTTCACAAAAACGCGGATTTATTACGTTTTTCCTGTTATACTGAGACGACAAATCAAAAGTGAAAGTAGGACAAGATGAATTATACAACATTTGAAGACTTCGCAATCAGCGAAGAAATCGTTACGGCACTAAATGCATTGCGTTATTTCAAACCGACGCAAGTACAACAGGAGGTCATTCCGATGACCTTAAAGGGCAAAGATATCATTGTTGAATCGCAGACTGGCAGCGGCAAGACCGTCAGTTTTGGCGTACCGTTGTGCGAAAGCGTAAGCTGGGAAGAAAACCGGCCGCAGGCGCTGATTTTGGTTCCGACAAGGGAGCTGGCTTTGCAGGTGAAAGAGGACATCACCAACATCGGACGGCTGAAGCGGATCAAGGCTACTGCTGTCTTCGGCAAGACTTCCTTCGATACGCAAAAATCGGAATTGAGACAGAAAAGCCATATCGTAGTCGGCACTCCGGGCAGGGTATTGGATCATCTGCAAAAAGGGACAATGAAATTTGACAAGATACGCTACCTGGTCCTTGATGAAGCGGATGAGATGCTGAATATGGGCTTCATTGAGCAAGTGGAAGCCATCATCGATTTCCTTCCGAAACAAAGACAAACACTGCTCTTCTCCGCGACCATGCCGAATGAAGTGGTGCGTTTGGCCAGCTTCTATATGAAGCACGACCGCGTATCGGTGAAAATGGAAAGCGACGAGGCATCCAAGCCGAAGATTCTACAATCCTTCATCCGTGTTCAAGAGTCGGGCAAACCCAAGCAACTATTGGATCTGCTGACCGTTGAGAATCCGGACAGCTGTATCATTTTCTGCAATACGCAGGAAGCCGTAAACGGACTGTACACATTCTTGAGCAAAGCCGGTTTGCCGATCGATAAGATGCACGGCGGGATGGTGCAGGATGACCGCACAGCCGTTATGGAAGATTTCCGCAAAGGCAGGCTGCGTTATTTGGTTGCTACGGATGTGGCTGCGCGCGGCATCGATGTCGATAACGTGACGCATGTCGTCAATTATGATGTCCCCGAGGAGAAAGAGAGCTTCATCCACCGTACCGGCAGGACCGGCCGCGCCGGTAAAACAGGGATAGCCTTGACCTTGGTTACGCCTAATGAGGAAAGAAGCTGGCAGGCAGTGAAAGACTTCGCTCAGCAGGACATCACCGAAATCAATCCGCCGAGCGCCCGCTTCGTGCAGCATCATAAAGCGACTTTCGAAAAGAAACTGCAGGAACGTCCTGTCATCAAACAGGCACGCAACCGGGAATTGAACAAGGACATCACCAAAGTTTATTTCAACGGCGGCAAGAAGAAAAAACTGCGCGCCATCGATTTCGTAGGCACGCTGACCAACCTTCCGGACGTCGATGCGGATGATATCGGCATCATCACGATCCAGGAAAACGTGACCTACATCGAAATCCTGAACGGCAAAGGGCCGCATGTGATTTCCGAAATGCAGAACCGCACTGTCAAAGGCAAAGCGTTAAAAGTGCATAAAGCAAAGAAATAGCTGCAACAAAATTGAACGCTTGAATATGAAACGACCCGCATGTCTCCGTTAAACGAGGAGCTTGTCGGGTCGTTTTGATGCACTCACCTCAAGATTTCGGGTGGCATTCCTACCCGGCAGAGGCTATACTAAGAGTCAGAAAGTGGTGAACCAATTGAAACCAGTCGCAACATATGAAGAAATAGAACAACAACGCGGAGACAAATCGATTTTGTATGTGGATGTCAGGAGTCCTTCCGAATTTGCGAAGTCAACCATACCGGGCGCCGTAAACGTGCCCGTACTGGATGATGAGGATCGGAAAACAGTGGGGACGCTTTACGTTGCCGGCAAGATAGACGATGCTAAAAGCTACGGCATCCAAACCATTTCCCCAAGATTGCCGGAAATGTTCAGCCTCTTTCAGGAATACACGAAGGCCCACGACCAAGTCGTCATCTTCTGCAGCAGGGGAGGATTCCGCAGCAATTCGATTTTTTCCTTGCTAAAATCTTTGGGGATGAATGTCTACCGGATGGAAGGCGGCTACAAAAACTACCGCAGCACGATCAATAGTCTGATCCCAGTATTGTTCGAAAAGGTCCAGTTTGTGACCCTTTTCGGCAATACCGGGACCGGAAAAACAGCCATCCTGGAGGAACTGAAGAAGCGTGGAGCCAATGTGCTTGATCTGGAAGCCTGCGCCAACAACAGAGGGTCCGTCTTCGGAGGCGTCGGCCTTAAGAAGAAACAGCCGCACAACCAAAAAATGTTCGAAAGTTTGTTGGTCGAGAGCGCCGCTGGCTGGAAGGAGCCGCTGATCGTCTTTACCGAAGGCGAAAGCAAGCGGATCGGACAGGCTGTATTGCCGCCTTCCTTGGTGGACGCGATGTATAAAGGCCTTAACCTGAACATCGAAGCCTCGTTGGATTACCGGATCGGACAAATCAAAAAGGATTATCTCCACAGTAATGAAGCGGAGCTGCTTGCAGCGTTGGACCGATTGAAATCCTATTTGAACGAAGCGCGTGTCGAGGGATACAAGGAGCAGGTGCGCCAGCACGCTTTCGATGCGGTCATCGAAGATCTGTTGGTGAAATACTATGATCCCCGCTACAACTTCAACAAGAAGGAATTTGCCGCCACCTTTCGGAACGAAGACGCCGCAGCAACAGCCGAAACCATTCTGGAATGGATGAAGCAGCGTAACGGTTGATCACAGAAAACAAAACAGAGCAGCTGCCCCTGATTGGGGTGGATGCTCTGTTTTATTTTTATTCTTCTTCCGCCAAAATCCGCAGCGCCTTGGCTGCATAGTCGATTTCCTCCATCGTGTTGAAGCTGGAGAAGCTGAAGCGGACCATGCCGGTTTTTTCTGTGCCGAAAGCTTGATGGATGAGCGGTGCGCAATGGGCGCCTGGGCGAACTGCGATTGCGTAATCCATGAAGAGCGCATCGCTGAGATCGCCGGAGGACCAGCCCTCCAGATTCAGCGAAACGACAGGTGCACGCTCGACGTTTTCAGCGAAACTGCCGAAGAGGGTGATTCCCGGGATGTCCTTGATCTGGTCATGGAAGCGGAAAGTCAGTGCCTGCAGTTGCCAGCAGATTGTATCCAGGCCTTTTTGCTGGATGTAATCCAAACCGGCGGAAAGGCCCGCCAAGCCATGGACATTCTGCGTGCCCGGCTCGAACAAGGTCGGCATCTGCACAGGGTAATGCTTGTCGAAAGAATGGAAGCCGCTGCCGCCGGTGAACACCGGCACGAACGCCAATGGCCTGTCGCCGAGGCAGATGCCCCCGGTTCCTTGCGGGCCGTAGAGTCCTTTGTGTCCGGTGAAACAGAGAACGTCGATGTGCTGCTTCACCATATCGATGGCGAGGATGCCTGCACTCTGGGAAGCGTCGACGATGAAAATCAGACCGTGCTCCCGGCAGAAGCTGCCGATCCGCTCCAGATCTAGCGCATTGCCGGTGACATTCGAAGCATGGTTGACCACGACGGCACGGGTATCGGGTCGCAACAGTTGTTCGAAATCGGGATAGCGGAGCGTGCCAAATGTATCGACGCCGACAAAGGACAGGGCAGCGCCCTGTTCCTCCAGTTGGTAAAGCGGACGCAGGACAGCGTTGTGCTCCGTCACAGTGGTGATGATGTGGTCTGCCGGCTTCAGTAAGCCCTTCAGGACCATGTTCAACGAGGCGGTCGCGTTGGCCGTAAAGGCGATGTTTGCCGCATCCGGTACCCCGAATAGGGCGGCCGTTTTTTGGCGCAACGTTTCCGTCAACCGCAATGCGTTCAAGGAAACGGTATGGCTTCCCCGGGCCGGGTTGCCGAGCTGACCATCGGTGATGGCGTGATAGACAGCTTCAGCCACCGCAACCGGCTTCTTCAGCGTAGTTGCGCTGTTGTCGAAATAATAGAGTTCAGTCATGCCAAACCTCCACGGATTTTTTCCGGTTCTCAAAACGGACCTCGTAGCAGCCATCATTGGAAACGGAATGCTCCGACAGCAACAAGCGGACAGCAGTCAGTTCGGCAAGATGCGTCTGCAGCACAAGGCCGCATCCGGCCGAAATCTGTTCCGGCATGGGGATCAACCGGCATTCCCGACCGGCATCCAGGACAACCGCTTCGGCGGCCGCCGCGGCTTGGGACGTCGGAAACGCGACGATGCCGTAATGTTTGCGGTCGATCATGGTGATACGGTCTTGGATGTGCGCAGGATTTCAACGATGCGGTACATGTTCGTGAAAGTGCCCACCGCCAATTTGTCCTTCACGCCGTAGAATTCCCCGCAGATGCCGCAAGTCAGCACATCGACGCCGTCTTCCTCCAGCGCTTTGAGGTCGTCCAAAACGGCCGAGCCTTCCGTCGTCAGCAATGCGCCGGCATTGTAACACAATACTTTGTCGGGCAGGACTTCCTGCTCCGTCAGGGAAAAGAGGAAGCTTTTCATCAGTGTACGGCCCAATTCTTCGCTGCCGTTGCCGATGAAATCGCTGTTCAGTACGACGACATAATTTGTGCTGGATGGCGCGGCTGTGTCGGCGGCTTGATCCGGCAGCGCGGGGTGTTCGGCGACGTGAGTTTCTTTGCCGGCGTTCGGATCCGAAAGCTGCACTTCATAAAGGGAATCGTTGATTTTTTCGATTTGGACGGAAAGCTTCAGCTGCTCCGCCATCTTGGCAAGGTTCTGCGTCGCGATCTCATTGTCCACACTGATGAGAACAGTCTCACCGTTACTTTCCTTCAAAGCCCGTTTGGTCAGAATGACCGGCATCGGACAAGCTTGTCCGACTGCATCTATTTTTTTCATGCTCGTTTCCTCCTGGTTAAATCATATTTTTGTCATTATTTGCTCAATGGACGACAGTGATTTTCTTGGAATCCTTTTCGGTCACTTCGCCGATGATGCCGCAGGGCAGGCCCAATGCTTCGATTTCGGCAAGCAGAGCGGCTGCTTCTTCGACAGGGACACTGACAAGCAGGCCGCCGGATGTCTGCGGATCGAAAAGGATTTCCTCCATCGCATAGTCAGCGATCTGAAAATCCACATCGGCTTCTAAGTGATTCCGGTTGCGTTGTCCACCGGCTGTTATCAGGAATTCCTGGGCTCCTTGATAGGCTCCGCTCAGGCAAGGCACACTGTCGGCGTAGATCGTCGCGGAACAGCGGTCGCTGACCATTTCCGACAGGTGCCCCAACAGGCCGAAGCCGGTGATATCCGTGCAGCTGTGGACGGTATGCTTTTTCAGGACTTCCGCCGCATAACGGTTCAGCGTCGTCATCGAGTCGACCGCCTGATCGAAGGCCTCCTGCGCCATTTCACCGGCGCTATAGGCTGTCGTGATGATGCCTGTCCCCAGTGGCTTCGTCAGCAGCAGGACATCGCCAGGGACGCACGTGTCATTCCGGTAGATCCGATCGGGATGGACTTTTCCCAATACCGAGAGACCATATTTGGGCTGGGGGTCGTGGATCGAATGTCCGCCGACCAGCACGCCTCCTGCCTCCTGGACTTTCTTGAAGCCGCCAGCCAAAATTTTCCCGAGTGTATCGGTGCTTTTTGTTTCGGGCCAGCAGACGATGTTCATGGCGGTCAACACTTCGCCGCCCATCGCAAATACATCGCTCAAGGCGTTGGCTGCGGCGATTTCCCCAAAAAGCGAGGCATCCGCAACCATCGCGGGAAAGAAGTCCAACGTCTGGATCATGGCCGTTTCGGCATCTATGCGGAACACCGCGGCATCATCGGACGAGTCGAAACCGACCAAAAAATTCGGATTCTCCTGTTTCGGAAACTGGCTGAGCAGATCGCCCAGCACGCCGGGACCGATCTTCGCATTGCACCCCCCGCAGATAAATAGTTCATTTGATAATTCCTGTTCCATATTTCTCACTCCTGTAGGTCATGACGTGTTCACCTTACAATTATATACCACACGTCAAAACATAAGGCGGATAATCTGCATATTTTATAAGTGGAGTGTCTGATCGGACAGAACCGCAATATTTTTTGTGCGGGAAAAATAGGCCGCGGATGTGATATGATGAGGAGGTCATTTCTGATGGTTTGCCATTGCTTTCTTGAGTGAAGGCAAGACCGCTCAGAAATATTCGGTTAATGAGAAAAGATAAACAATTAAGGATGGATGCAAGTGGAGGATAAAGAATTACTGTACGCGACGCTAAAAAAATATTTCGGATACGACAGCTTCCGGGAAGGCCAAGAGGAACTGATCACGAACACCCTGCAAGGGAAAGACGTGCTTGGGATCATGCCAACGAGCGGAGGGAAATCGCTCTGCTACCAACTGCCGGCGTTGCTGCTGGACGGCATGACGATCGTCGTATCCCCGCTCGTGTCCTTGATGAAGGATCAGGTAGACAGCCTGCGGGAAATGGGGATTTCTGCGGCATACCTGAACAGCACGCTCTCCAGAGAAGAGTTCCTGCAATTGATGGACGACATGCGCTCCGGTCAGCTAAAACTGCTCTACATCGCGCCGGAACGGATAGACAATGAGTCATTCATGAATGCTTTGCGCTTTGTGAAGGTGCCGTTGCTGGTGGTCGATGAGGCCCACTGTATCTCGCAATGGGGCAGCGATTTCCGTCCTGCCTACCAAGGCGTGGCCCGGCTGTATGATCTGTTCGACAGACGTCCAATGGTTGCCGCCTTCACCGCCACTGCCACCGAACCGGTCCAGGACGATATCCTGGTCCAATTGCGTCTGCAGAATCCGTTCCGCTTGGTGACCGGTTTCGACCGCAGCAATTTGGCCTTCAGCGTGGAAAAGCCTGCCGACAAATTCAAGTTCCTCGTGAAGGACCTCAACCCGAAGGAAGCGAGCATCATCTATTGTTCGACCAGAAAAAATGTGGAATCGGTCCAGAAGAAATTGGAACAAAAAGGCTTTGCCGTGACGCTTTACCATGCCGGGCTGCCGGAACATGAGCGCCAGCGGAACCAGGATGATTTCCTGTTCGACCGCAAACCGATCATGGTCGCAACGAATGCTTTCGGAATGGGGATCGACAAAAGCAATGTGCGGACCGTTTACCACTACAACATGCCCAAAAACATCGAAAGCTATTACCAAGAAGCCGGAAGGGCGGGGCGTGACGGAGAGGAAGCGCGTGTCATCCTGCTGTTTTCGACGCAGGATATCATCATCAATCAGTTGCTGAACAGCAAGACGAATGACAGCGAAGCGACCAACAAATTGAACAAGATGATCAATTATTGTTACACGAACCAATGCCTGCGCCGGTACATTTTGGAATATTTCGGTGAAACGACAGCGGATTTTAATTGCCAACACTGCTCCAATTGTCTGCGCCGCACGGAGCAGATAGACATCACCGAAGAAGCCCAGAAAATCCTGTCCTGCGTCGTGCGGGTGCGCGGACGTTATGGCGTCCAGAAAATCATCGGCATCCTGACTGGGAGCAAACAGAAGGGCATCACCGATTTCGGGCTGGATAAGCTGAAGACATACGGCCTGATGAGCGCCTATAATGATGGGGAAATCCGCGAAATGATCGGGGTATTGATTGCGGATGAATACCTGCAGGTGACGGGCGATCAGTATCCGTTGATCCAAGTCACTCCGAAAGCGCTGGAAATCCTGAAGGAAGGTAAAAAAGTCGGGATGTCCTATGCGGTCGAGACCGGCAAGGGCACCGCCAAACAGAGCGGAGGCGGCTTGTACGATACCGAGCTTTTCGACCGTCTGCGCAGTGTGCGCACAGAAATGGCGAATGAGCAGGGGATCCCGTCCTATATCGTCTTTTCGGACAGCACGCTGCATGAGATGGCCCGCAACTTTCCGACTGATGATGATGCCTTCCTGCGCCTATCCGGGGTCGGCGAATCGAAGTTGGAGCGATATGGCGAAGTATTCATGGGCATCATTTCCGATTATCTGAAGGAATTTCCTGATTCCGAATCGGTTCTGCAGAAAAAAATAGTGGAGCAGAAAGAGCAAGCAGGCAGTCCGGAAACCACGGGCAAACGCCCGAACCCGGCGCAGAAAAATTACGCTGGTACCACCTTTGAGGAAACCTATCGTCTGTATCAAGAAGGCAAGACGGTCGAAGAGATCATCGCCATCCGAGGCCTTGCGCGGATGACAATCGAAAACCATTTCCGGCATTTGGCCGAACTGTCGGCCTACGAAATGCGTTTGACGGATTTCGTCACGGATCAAAAGGCCGAGGCCATCGCCAGGGCGATCGAGGAAGCGGAGGATCAGCACCTGAAACCGCTCAAGGAAAAGCTGGGCGACGACTACAGCTATTTCCAAATCGGGATGGTGCTGGCTTTCCGGAAAAGAGAGCAGTAGCATGCATCAGAAAAAGTTTGGGGCCGCTTTATTTCGAGGCTGCCCCAAACTTTTTGCAGTTATCCGGGAATTCCGTATTCTCGACGGAGGATTGCGTAAAGAAATCGCAATCCGCGCTGCTTGTGTTTTTTTTTACGGGGTATTGTTTGGTATAATGGAGGAAAGAGAGCGGTTACGATTGTACGCTCCATTTCTTGTCGCTTACGGTCCTGCCGGGAGGGATTATTATGAGAAGGAACATTTTGTATATTCTGTTGGGGTTGTTCATTGTTGCCGGATTAGCCCCTGCCCGCATCGCGGCTCCAGCATACTCGTTGGAGAAGGGTTTGGTTGTCCAGCAAAGTTTGCTGGAACTTTACGATCCAGCGTACATAAATATAGATGGAATTCTTGTCGAAACCGGCAAGGATTATGTCGCGCTGCAGACAAGGAGCGTTACTGCCCTTTCGGGGGCGAAGGAAATCCCGCTATCCCCGGCAACGGCCGGCAGCGCGGAATTGACTTATACGACTTTTGTTCAGGACAGCGGTTGGCAGCCCGAAGTCCAGGAAGGCGCAATCAGCGGCGGGGCGGCTTTGCCGCTCGAAGCCATCCAGGTGCGCTTGACCCATTTGGCCGAAGCAGGTAGCGTTTCTTATCGGACCTATCGTCAGGACAGCGGTTGGTCAGGCTATGTCTCCAACGGCGGGACGGCCGGAACGACTGGAACCGGCGAAGCGATCGAAGCGGTGCAATTCAAATTGACGGGTGCTTTAGCCGCCCAATACGATCTTTATTACCGGGTACAAACGAGTCGCTTCGGTTGGCTGGACTGGGCCGGGAACGGCGAGATAGCCGGCACGGACGGTTTCCGCTATCCGATTGAAGGAGTTGAAATCGTTCTGATGAATAAGGAACAGATTTTCTTAGGCAAGCGTGAGCAGAGCTTCATCGAACGCATCGAACCGGTCCTGTCCTACGGTAGCTATCTGACGGATTCGGGCTGGCAGGAGCCGGTCCTCAATCCAGCGCAAAGCGGTTCCCCGGATTCCTCGCAATCATTGGAAGGTTTGCAGGCGAAATTGGACTCCCAACCCTATCCGGGATCGGTCTCCTATCGCGCCGCCACAAGTGAAAACGGTTGGTTTGAATGGACACAAGACGGATTGGAAGCCGGACTGCCCGGAACAGGTCAACGCATCGAGCAGATCGAGATGCAGTTGACGGATGAACTGGCTGCGCATTATGATATCTATTATCAGGTCCATGTACCCGGAGTAGGCTGGTTAGATTGGGCCAAGAATGGCGAAACGGCAGGAACACAAGGATACGACTATGAAGTTAGCGCCGTCCAGATGCAATTGGTCCAAAAAGACGGACAAGCGCCAGGAACAACGGCTGTTGCTTTCATGAAATACGTACCGAAACCGCCGCCCGCTCCGGTTGTCCCGCCTGTCCCAACCTACCCGACAGGACCCGATTGGGCGGTCCAGGATGGCACCTTCCGGACGAATGCCGGCACCAACTATTATGTCGGCTCCAGTTACATCATCATCAGTATCGCCTATCAGCGCGTCTGGGCCTACATCGGCAACCAACAGATCGTCAATGCTCCGGTCATAACCGGACGACCTTCGATGCCGACGCCGAGAGGACTGTTCGCGATCCAACCATACAAGGAATCGCCGAGTGTCTTGGTCGGAGAAGATTACGAGTCACCTGTCCAATATTGGATTCCGTTTTTGGGGAATGCTTACGGCTTGCATGACGCCTCTTGGCAAACCCAAGGATTCGGCGGCGACCTTTATCTTTATTTGGGATCGCACGGCTGCGTCAATACCCCGTACTATGCAGTTCAAACGCTTTACAACACGTATTCTGTCGGTACACCGGTCGTGGTTTATTGACCACCAGACGCGAAAAACCATGAAAAAAATAATGAACAAGCAGGTGAATGTGTGACTAAGAAGAAAATATTAATGATCGGAACGGGCGGTACGATCGCCTCCAAAATAACGCCGAATGGGCTCGATCCCCAACTGACATCCGAAGAGATATTGGCCTTTATTCCCGGCATTTCAGAAATATGCGAAGTCCATACCTTGCAGATCTGCAATATCGACAGCACCAACATCGCGCCTGATATCTGGGTGCTGATGACGGATACCATTCGGGGAAAGTATGAACAATACGACGGGTTTGTCGTCACCCATGGAACCGACACGATGGCTTATACGGCTGCCGCGTTGTCCTATATGATCCAGGATTCCCCTAAACCGATCATCATTACAGGTGCCCAAAAACCAATCAATATGGAAATTACCGATTCGAAGACGAATCTCTTCGACAGTTTCCTGTACGCCTCATCCGATTCCGCCAGCGGTGTCCAGATCGTCTTCAATGGGAAGGTCATCCTCGGAACACGGGCAAGAAAGACGCATTCCAAGAGCTTCCAAGCTTTTTCCAGCATCAATTACCCTTATTTGGCCATTATCCAGGATGGACGTGTGATTTCTTACATCACAAAAGAAAAAGCGCAAGCACCGCATTTCTATGAAAGTCTCGATGCGAAGGTCGCGTTGTTCAAGCTGACGCCGGGAGTGGATTCGGGCATTCTTTCTTACATGCTTGAGCGGAACGATGCAATCATTATCGAAAGCTATGGAGTGGGGGGCATCCCTTCGGCACCGGAGTACGGGTATTTCGAGGTCATCAATCACTGGATCGGCCAAGGGAAGACGGTTGTCATGACGACACAGGTTCCTAATGAAGGCAGCGACATGGAAATCTACAAAGTCGGACACGAACTGAAATCCCGGGTCAATATTTTGGAAGCCTACGACATGATAACGGAAGCGGTCGTTTGCAAACTGATGTGGATTCTGGGCCAGACCCAGGATCCGGCCATGATCAAGGAACTGTTCTACACGACGATCAGCAACGATATCCTGTATTAAAAGAGCGTAAAAGCCATCCTCTGCGAGGGCTTTTACGCTCTTTTCTATTTTTCGGAAGTTTAGTTTTTGTTGGCGGTCTGAACGCAGTTGCCCTGAATAACCTCCCTCCTTAAGCAATCTAAAACCCGTAGCTTCCGGTCGGTGTATCCAGAAAGAGCGGCAAGGCGGGTGGCAGGAAACTGAATAACGCAAAGGCAATCGCGAAAAGAAGCCAGAGCACAGCTACCATTCCAAGCCACAGGCGGCCAGGACCGACAAAGCGATAGGTGCGGGAAGCCAGCAGTTGGCCGCTGATGATACCGATAAAGAATAGCATCCCATCAGTGAAAAGGGATTCGATGTCGAAAGCGCCTTTGAGTGTGTAGAATCCGGTGACGATGAGGAGTGGGCAGAACAGCATGGACACGATCCCCGCCCGCAACCAGCGGGATGGCGAAAGCCGGTGCGTTTTACCGAAAAAGAGGAAAATGAGGAAAAACCACAGGAAGGTGGACCAGTAACTCATTTTCAGGTGTTCCCAGACACTTTCGTTCACGGGAACGAAAGGTGCTGCCCAGCTTGCTTCTCCGAACCATGCGAATGCGAAATGGGAGAGGCCGCCGAACATCAGAATGTAGGGGATGCCTGCAATGAAGGAACGGGTGACGAATGCATCGGATTGGAAAACGCTCTTTTCAGTCATCGCAAGTACCTCTTTCTCTTGGGCAATCGTCACAAATTTGGTGGATGAAGTATCTTTCGTGATCATTTTACCACGCGTCGGCCCTGACTTCATCTAACTCGGCTGCATGCCAAAAACACCCCGCAGAATGGCAGTTCCTGATTGGAGCTTCCATTCTGTGGGGTGTTTCGATTTGATTCTAAAAGATTTATTCGAGCTCGAATGCTCCGGTATAAAGTTGGTAATATTTTCCTTGTTCGCTGATCAATTTCTCATGATCGCCGCGTTCGATGATTTGGCCTTGCTCCATCAGCATGATCACATCCGCATTTTGGATAGTGGACAAGCGATGGGCGATGACGAAAACGGTCCGTCCTTGCATCAACGCATCCATGCCGCGCTGCACGATCGATTCTGTCCGCGTGTCGATGCTGGAAGTTGCTTCATCCAGTATCATGACGGGAGGATCGGCAACAGCCGCACGGGCAATCGAAAGCAATTGCTTCTGGCCTTGGGAAAGGCCTTCGCCGTCTCCGGAAATGACCGTCTGGTAGCCTTGCGGCAGACGGGAGATGAAGTCATCGGCATTCGCCAAACGCGCTGCCGCATAAATTTCTTCATCGGATGCGTGCAGATTGCCGTAACGGATGTTTTCCAGAATCGTTCCGGAAAAGAGGTTCGTGTCCTGCAATACGATACCCAAGGAACGACGCAGGTCATTTTTCTTGATGTCTGTGATGTCGATGCCGTCATAAACGATTTTTCCGTCCTGGATATCATAGAAACGATTGATTAGGTTCGTGATGGTCGTTTTGCCGGCACCCGTCGATCCCACAAAAGCGACTTTCTCGCCGGGATGGGCATAAAGACTGATGTCATGCAGAATCTGCTTATCGGGATTGTAGGAGAAGTCGACGTTAAAGAATCGGACATCACCGGTCAGTTGCGTATAACGGACAGAGCCATCTGCTTGAGGAACTTTCCACGCCCAAAGTCCGGTATGATTTTCGGCTTCCTTCACTTCATCACCGACCATGGTTGTATTCACCAAAGTGACGGTGCCTTCATCCAACTCAGGCTTTTCATCCATCAATTCGAAGATCCGCTCAGCACCCGCTAAAGCCATCACGATCGATGAAACTTGTTGGGAAATCTGGTTGACCGGCATTGTGAAAGAACGGCTTAACTGCAGGAAGGAAGCGATCGCCCCCAAGGTCAGGCCGCCGATGCCTGCGACAGCCATGGCTCCTCCGAACATGGCGATCAAAGCATATTGCAGGAATCCCAGATTCCCCAGGATCGGCATCAGGATATTTGCGTAGATGTTTGCGTTCGTCGCGCTCTCGCGCAACTCGTCGTTGAGTTTGTCGAAACGTTCCTTCGATTCCGTTTCACGTCCGAAAACTTTCACTTCTTTTTGCCCGTGCATCATTTCCTCGATATAACCGTTCACTTTACCGAGCGTCTGCTGCTGCTTGACGAAGTTCACGGAACTCTTACCGCCGATTGTTTTCGTGACGGTGATCGACAAGGCGACCATCAGGGCGACGATGAGCGTCAACGGCAGGCTGACTGCGAGCATCGCGGCAAAGACGCTGACGATCGTGACCAGTGAAGAAAAGGCCATCGGGATACTTTGCGACAGCATTTGGCGCAGAGTATCGATATCATTGGTATAGCGGCTCATGACGTCGCCGTGCGCATGTGTATCGAAATATTTGATCGGCAAGGACTGCATATGCGTGAACAGTTCATCACGGATTTTTTTCTGGATCCCCTGGGAAATGGAAACCATCAGGATGTTGTAGACATAAGTCGCTACGACACCGATCATGTAAATGCCGGCCATCATCGCGATTGCGCGGTACATGCTGGTGAAGACTGGATTGGTTACGCCCAGTAAAGGCGTGATATACTCATCGATCAGCGTCTTCAGGAAAAGTGAGCCTGCGACATTGGCAAGGGCACTGACCAGGATACATATCAATACAAGGCTAAAGGTGAATTTGTGACCTTTGGAGATATAGGACAGGAGGCGTTTTGTCGTTTTGCCGGCATCTTTGGCTCCGCGTCGTTTTGGTTGATTAGGCTTCATAAGCAACTTGGCCCCCTTTCGTTTGTGAATAGTACACTTCTTGATAAATGGTGTTTGTTGCCAGCAATTCATCGTGCGTTCCGATACCATTGATGCTACCGCTCTCCATCACGATGATCTTATCGGCATCCTGCACAGAAGAGACACGTTGGGCGATGATGAATTTGGTGGTGTTCGGGATTTCTTCCTTGAAAGCGGTCCGGATCAAGGAATCCGTCCGCGTATCCACAGCGCTGGTCGAATCATCGAGAATCAGGATCTTCGGTTGTTTGACCAAAGCGCGCGCGATGCAGAGCCGTTGTCTTTGGCCACCGGAAACGTTTGTGCCGCCTTCTTCAATATAAGTGTCGTAGCCATCAGGAAGACGTTGGATGAATTCATCGGCTTGAGCCTGTCGAGCCGCACGCATCAGTTCTTCATCAGTAGCGGCAGGATTGCCCCAACGCAGATTGTCTTTAATCGTTCCCGAGAACAGGATGTTTTTTTGGAGTACCATAGCAACTTCGCCACGCAATGTCTGCATATCATAATCACGCACATCGATACCGCCGACTTTCACCGTACCACCAGTGGCATCATATAGACGCGGAATAAGGTGGACCAAGGATGTTTTGGCACTGCCTGTACCGCCGATGATGCCGACAGTTTCCCCTGATTTAACGAAAAAACTGACATTTTTCAAGGCGAGCTTCTTCGGATCATTGGTGTAACTGAAGTCCACCTGCTCGAAGGAGACAGATCCGTCAGGAATGACTGTGATTGGGTTGCTGTTGTTCTTCAGGTCGCTGTCCTCGCTCAGCACTTCTACAATCCGTTCCGCTGAAGCGCGGGAGATGGTGACCATGACGAATACCATCGAAATCATCATCAGACTCATCAGAATTTGGGAAGCGTATGTGATCAGACTCATCAGTTGACCTGTCGTCATCGAACCGGAGACGATCATGCGTGCACCCAATAGAGACAACGTCAAAATGCTTGCGTACATCGTGAACTGCATCAAAGGGCTGTTGAAGGCCAAGATTTTTTCGGCTTTAGTGAAATCAGTGTAGATTTTTTTGGAGACGGATTTGAATTTCTCGGTTTCGTGCTCTTCACGCACAAAGGACTTTACGACCCGGATGCCATAAAGATTTTCCTGGACGACACGGTTCAGCTTGTCGTAGGTGCGGAACACTTTCTGGAAAATCGGGAAGGCTTGTGACATGATCAGGTATAGACCGAAGCCAAGGAACGGAATTGCTCCAAGGAAGACCATCCCGAGTTCACTGTTGATGCTCAAAGCCATCATCAATGAGAACACGAGCATAAGCGGCGCCCGGACCATGATTCGGATAATCATCTGGTAAGAGTTCTGGACATTCGTGATATCCGTTGTCAGACGGGTGATCAGACTGGATGTTGAAAACTGATCGATATTCGAAAATGAGAAATCCTGGATATTGTAGTACATGTCCTTGCGGATATTTTTGGCGAATCCGGCCGAAGCTTTTGCCGCATGCAAACCGGACAGGACTCCGAAACCTAATGAAAAGAGCGTGGAGACGATTAGAATCAAACCGATTCGGATGATGAAGGGCATATCTCCTTCTCCGATCCCTTTATCGATGATCATAGACATCAGATAGGGGATAAGCACTTCCAAGACGACTTCCAAAGTGACATATATAGGGGCAAGGATCGAATCCTTTTTATACTCGCGTATGCTGCCCATGAGTTTTTTTATCATAGCGTTAATCCTTTCCGTAAATAATGATTGGGTGACTTTTGAAATGGTTGAGGCAATCAGCTTTCTGCATTTTTCGAGATTTTTTCGAGAATGCTCAAAAAAGTGGTGATTTCTTCTTCAGTTAAACCTTTGGACAATTGGCTCTCCACGGTTTCAATGACTTGTTCCGAATTTTGTTTTGCCTGCAAAGCCTTATCCGTCAGTATCATTTTCCGCAGTCTGGCGTCGTAAGGAACGGTTTCCCGCAGCAGCAAGCCATCCCTTTCCATCGTATTCAGGATACCCGTGACGGTCGATTTGCGGATGTCGAACTTCTGCTCGAGATCTTTCTGAAAGACATCCCGCTCTGCGGATTCTTTGGCGATGTAGGAAACGATTGCGAATTGCATGCCGGTCAAGCCATAACCATCATTTTCGGTCAAGTGCCTATTCATGAGGCGCTTTATTTGTTGCCAAAGCGATCTGATCCGGAATCCCAGCAGGTCTGTGTTGCTCATTATTTTTCACCACCCATATAGTTCGTGCCCTAACTATATTATGCCTGTAAAGAGGGATTGTCAATCATCTTGCTTACTTTCGATACATTATTATTTACTAATAATACCGGGTGGGGTATAATGTGTTTTGTCGATAAGAAATTAAAGAAAAAAATATACAGCAACAGGAAGGATAGATAAAGAATGAGCACACAAGTAACAGATACAACATGGCAGAGTGAAATACAGGAAGGTTTGACGTTGATGGATTTTTGGGCGCCTTGGTGCGGACCTTGCCGCATGCTCGGACCCGTTTTGGAAGAAATCGAAGAAGAGATGGACAACAAAGTGAAAATCGTCAAATTGAACATCGATGAGAACCAAGCTACGGCTTCGCAGTTCGGTATCATGAGTATTCCGACAATGGTATTGTTCAAAGACGGACAACCGGTGGAAAAACTTACAGGCTACCATCCGAAAGATGTTTTGGTTGACTACCTGGAAACCAAATTAGCGTAATATAGTATGGAAGAGGGGGCTGTTCCGTTTCGGGGCGGCCCTCGTTGTTTGCCGCCTGACATTCTGTTTGCCGCGATTGTTTGCGGGCTTCCCGCTGTGATATAATGGGCTATCATGATCAGACAAAATAACAAATGATTGCGTAAGGGCACAGAAGGGGCGGAAACAGATGGGTGAAAGTACATTGTATCAGCATCAGACGTTGGGGGATCTGATGGCGGGAGTATTCGATGGAACCCTGACATTTGAAGAACTATTGAAGCATGGGGATATCGGAATCGGGACTTTCCATGATTTTGAAGGGGAACTGATCCTGCTTGACGGCATCGCCTATCAAGCGAAGGCGGACGGCTCGATTTCGAAAGTCGATCCATCCCAAACAACACCGCATGCTGCGGTGACTTTTTTTCAACCAGACCGTGAATACGACATCGACCGGCCGATGACGCTGAGGAAAGTCCGGTCGGATATCGTCAAGCGCGTCCGCAGCCGGAATGTGTTCTCCGTCGTCAAAATAACCGGACATTTCGAATATATGCATACACGGGCGGTGCCGAAGCAGCAAAAACCGTATCCGCGCCTGATCGAAGCGACGCGTGTCCAGCCGGAGTTCGAAGCCTACGATATGCAAGGGACGGCAATCGGCATCTACACGCCGGAATTGTTCGACGGGGTAGCCAAAGGTGGCTTCCATTGCCATTTCATCAGCGACGACCGCAAATTCGGCGGTCATATCCTCGATTACATCGTTGACGAAGCGAAATGCGAAATCCAAACCATTGAAAGCATCACGCAACATTTCGCAGTCCAATCCGATGATTTCATGGACAAAGAAATCGGATACCACAATCTAGCGGAAGAAATGGCCGAAGCAGAAGGCTAAGGAAGAAAAGCAGGCTTGGACCGCTAGACATCATTTTAGATAAATAAAAAGCGTAGGACAGCCCCGGTTTCCAGAGGCTACCCTACGCTTTTAAACTTTGTATTCTATTCAATTATTTCCAGAACAACGCGGCCCAATTGCGCCTCGATTTCTTTAGTGGTTGCGATATCCGGTGAGAAGGCGGTCGCGGTTCCAGCTGCTACGGCTACCCGGAAAGCTTCTAAAGCGTCCCCCGTCCGGATAAAAGTCCCTACAAAACCGGCTACCATGGAATCTCCGGCTCCGACCGGATTGGCGACTTTTCCGGATAATGGCGGTGCATAGATGACTTCATTCGGTGTGAAGAGTAGTGCACCATCGCCGCCAAGGGAAACAATGGCATGCTGGGCGCCCAATTCAACCAACTGCTTGCCGTAAGGGATAACCTCCTGCCAAGTGGTGAAAGTACGGCCGAAAAATTCGCCGACTTCCTTCTGGTTGGGTTTCACGACCAAGGGATGATACTGCAGGCTATTGCGCAATTCATCCTTCGTGATGTCGCAGGCAAAAGGCACGCCCTCCTCGTGGAGCGAACGGATCAGCTGTTCGTAAAAATCCTTCGGCATAGAAGGGAGCTTGCTGCCCGACATCACTACAAAATCCTGCGTTGAGATGTCCTCGAAACCTTTCATGAAACGGGCGACTTCCTCATCGGTTGCGCTGGGACCGTAGTCGCTGATTTCGGTATCTTGGTCCGATTTCAGGACGAGATTAATGCGGGTGCGCTCCTTAATCACGGTGAATTGGTTGAGGATATTCAGCTCCTCCATATAGTCGCGCACAAAGTCACCGGTGAAGCCTCCGCGGAATCCCAGCGCGATCGAAGGGATTCCGAGTGCTTTCAGGACGCGCGAAACCATGATGCCTTTCCCGCCCGGAGTGATCAGTTCATCCTGCATGTGATGGGAATGGCCCAAAGCCAATTGGGGGACAGTGACGATATAATCGATGGTCGGATTCAGTGTGATCGTGTAAATCATGTGGAACTCCTCCTATCTTGGATGGCGCGCGGTTCTTTTTGCTTTCATTCAAAGTATAACCTTGTCGGCAAACAAACTCAAAAAATAGCCTTTTTAAGCTGAAGCCTCAGTAGGATTGGGAAAAGCCACGAGCATAAACGCATGAAAAAGGACGTAATTGTGCTAAAATAAAGGGCATGATGAAAAGGTCCACATTAGATAAATAGAGTATACGAACGGGAAGGAAGAAGCTTCGGATGACAGACGAGAACTTAATTGAAAACATAGACGAGAGGCTGAAAGGGATCGAGAACAACATCAGGAAAAACATGTCCTTGAGCAGCGTTCCGGTCTTGATGGAAGCCATCCGGACGCATCCGGATCATCCGCATGTGAATTACCTGCTGGGGCTCAGCCACTACAAGAACCGCAATCTTGAAAAAGCGATGCTTTATGCCTTGCGGGCAGTAGAATTGGATGGTACTGGCGATGCCTATTTGACGCTGCTGGCGAAGCTGTATGCGGAAGACGGCGACGACAAGGCAGCGGAGAGCTACGCGCAAGCTGCCTTCGCCCGCAACCCCGCTAATTGGGAAGCGGCGCTCGTCCTGGCGAAGATGACATTCGAAAAGAACGACCTGCCCCGGGCGCTGGAACTCGTCGATCAAGTGCTGAAGCACAGTCCGAAATCCTTTGCGGCTTTGCGTTTGAAATCGAAAATCTACCTGCAACAGGAAGAGGAACTGGAAACGATTTTGGCATCCATCGAAGAGTCCGAGAAATACGGTTATGACGATGCCATTGAATACGATCGTGTTTATGCCTACTATATCCATGGCCGTTTCGACGAATGCCGTCGCATCCACAAGGAACTGGAACGGACACGGCCGCTTTCGCACAGCACTGAAAAAGTCGGCAAACTGATTGCGACCATGCAATCGAGCAGGTTGGCAAGACGGGGTCCACAAACGGATTACTTCCATATGGATGCGACCCATTCCAACCGGAAAGTCAAAGTCTCTTTGGAAGAGTCCTTGGCCGAATTGAATGAGCTGATCGGTCTGACGGAAGTGAAGGAGACCATCAACCGGATCGTGAAGCTGGTCGAATACGACAAAAAGCGGGCCTACATGTTGTCAATCGAAAAGAATGAACAGCCTTCCTATCATTTCGCCTTTTCCGGCAATCCGGGCACAGGGAAAACGACAGTCGCCAGGATTTTGGGGGACATCTTTTATTCTTTGGGCATCCTCGAATCTGGTCAGCTAGTGGAAGTGGATCGATCAGATTTGGTCGGTGGCTACGTCGGCCAGACTGCCCAGAAGACCAAGGCCGTTATCGAGTCGGCCATGGGCGGCGTGCTTTTTATCGATGAAGCCTATTCCTTGGCGTCCTCAGACAGCGATTCGCTTGATTACGGATCTGAAGCCATTGATACTTTGATAAAATCAATGGAAGATCATCGCAATGATTTCATCGTGATCCTCGCGGGGTATGACACCGGCATGAAGCAGTTGCTGAAATCGAATCCTGGCCTATCGAGCCGGATTAACATGCAGATCGATTTCGAAGATTTTTCCGATCAGGAACTGTTGGAAATCGCCAAGGCGCAAGCCAAGGATAATCATTATACGTTGACTGAGGAAGCGGAGCAGGCATTCAGGGTCAAAATCAATCAGGAAAAAGTGGTTCCGCTGTTCGCCAATGCCCGGGCCGTCCGAAACATTATGGAAGAAGCGATGCGCGAACGGGCCTTCCGCCTGAGCGAAAAATCCGTGACGAAGGATGATCTGGTCATCCTCGAGCCGCTTGATTTCGGCATTGATCCGAACCAACTGTTCGGGGATAATATTGAAGATTTGATGGCGCAGCTGCGCAACCTGGTCGGGTTGAAGGATGTCAAAAAACAAGTCAGCTCGATCATGAATTACGTACGCGCCGAGAAACGCCGCGAAAAGATGGGACAGCCGATGAACGACTTATCCTTGCACATGGTCTTCACGGGGAACCCCGGCACAGGCAAGACAACCATCGCGCGATTGATCAGCCAAATACTGAAATCCATCGGTGTGCTGAAGCGCGGACACATGATTGAAGTCACAAGGGAAGATCTGGTCGGGCAGTACGTCGGCCAGACCGGACCTAAGACATTAGAGAAAATCAAGGAAGCCTATGGCGGTGTCTTGTTCATCGATGAAGCCTATTCCCTCTATTCCGCCTCCGAAAACGACTTCGGTTATGAAGCCATCAGCACGCTGATCAAGGAGATGGAGGACAACCGCGACAAACTGGTCGTCATCATGGCCGGCTATCCGAGCGAGATGGAACAGATGCTTAGTATGAACTCCGGCATCCGCAGCCGGATTGCCTACACGGTCGATTTCCCGGATTACGACAGCGAAGAACTGACGGAAATCTTCCACATGGCCGCCACCCAGCAAGGTTTTGTGCTGACGGAAGAAGCCCAGGAGAAAGTCAAGAATCGGTTTGTACAGTCCTATACGACGCGCGACAGCCATTTCGGAAATGCCCGCACGGCCAGGAGCCTCTTTGAGAAGGCAAAGCTGCATCAAAGCAACCGCTTGGCCGAAGATGAGGACGCGGATCTGTTCACGATCCTCCCGGAGGATATCGAAGAGAATAGTTAGACAAATAAAAAACTTCTGCATACGGAGTTATTCCGAGGGCAGAAGTTTTTTTGTTTTATTCAGTGTTTCCTGATTTTTCGATCCCGGAAATCCCGAAAGCGCCGGGACCGCCATGGGAAGTGATGACGCCGCCGGTCTGGACCCAAGTGACGTCTTGGAAACCTTTTTCCTTCGCGTAGTTTTCCATTTGGGTCATGATTTTTTCATCCAAGCCGAGTGAGTGGATGAGGTACAGCTTATTGTTGTCGATGGCGTAAGTCTTTAGGTAGTCATCAAAAAAATCGACAACGACGCGGCTCATCTTGCCGCGGTATTTTTTTGTGGAAACTAATTTGCCGTCGATCAATTCAATCGTCGGTTTTATTTTCAGGAGCGATGCCCCCAAATAGGCTGCGTTGGAGACGCGGCCGCCTGCCCGCAGGAATTCGAGACCGGATGGCATGAACGAGAAGTGCGTACGCGGCACTGCTGCTTTGATGGCGGCAACCAGTTTTTCCACTGCGATATCCGGCTCCTGTTCAAGCAAATCAGCGGCATAAAGCACGATCGCGGCCAAGCCGCCAGATACGTTTAGGGCATCGATGAGGTGGATGTTCTCGAAATCTTCCGCCGCCAACACGGCACTCTGGAATGAGGAAGAGGCCTTGGAGGTGTAGCCGATATGCACGATGATGCAGTCGGGGTGCTCAGAGCGGATCTTTTCGAAAAAAGCGGTATATTCATTCGGATTGGTCGCGGTCGTGGAAGGCGTTTTTTTTGTTCGCTCGTAATAATCATACAGATCCGTGACCGGAAAAGATCCATCAAGATGATCGATATCATCCATGATGACGTGCATCGATACAATCTGGATATTGTGTTTCTTTGCCAAATCAGTGGGGATATCCGCGCCGCTTTCAGTCGTAAGGATTACTCTGCTCATACTATTCCTCCGTCTCCAATGGTCAAATATGTTATTGCCAATGGACTTAATTTGTTGGTTCCAATATACCACACTTTTAGTGCCCAACCAAAAAGTGTTATGATTGAATCAGAAACAGGAAGGGAAGAATGAGGCATGGTAAAAAATGGGAAAAACCGGAAATCGGATATCGTTACGATGCTTGCGGTTGCGGGGTATGTGCTGTTCTTGGTGGTTGGCTTTCCTGCGGCTGAGAGAGCAGGCGGCTTTTATCTGGCGCTTATGATTTTGGCTGGAATCGCGGCGTTGTTCGCGATTGTCTACTACCATTCGCGCGTGAATGCATACGTCTGCCCACAGTGCCGGCGCAAATTCAAAATCAAATTCCTGACGGATCTGTTGTCGTTGAACGGAGGCAAGCAAGGCAAACGGTTGACTTGCCCGCACTGCGGATTCAAAGGTTGGATGCAGGAGACCGCTCCTGAGGAGTGATAAAAAAGCGGAAGCGGGGTTCTGCTGGCTGGGAGGGGGGCAAATTGTCGAATACACCTCTAGCATTCGATAATTTCACCTCATGCAGACGCAAAATACGCGAATGTCCTCTCCCATTCGACAATATCGTCCCATACTGCAATAAAATTGTCGAATACATCTCCTGCATTCGACAACTTCGGCTGATCACCCCAATCAAAGGGCGACAACAACACCAATAAAAGCAGAAACGAACCAAAAAACAGGGGTCGTCTCAAAATGAAATGAGATAACCCCTGCTGAAATTTGATTATTTAGCTGTTTTTTCCAGATGCTTGCTGCGCAGTTGGCCGCAGGCGGCGTCAATATCGGTGCCGTGTTCCTTACGGATGACGCAGTTGATGTTGTTCTTTTTGAGGATATCATAGAATGCCAAAATATCCTTTTTGGTGCTGCGTTCGTATTTGATGTGTTCGGCAACAGGATTGTAAGGGATCAGGTTCACGTAGGAAAGGTGACGCTTATCCTTCAACAAGGCGACCAATTCGTGCGCCTGCTCCGGTCTGTCGTTCACGCCTGAGATCATGATGTATTCGAAAGTGATGCGGCGGTTTGTCTTTTCCAGATATTCGTCGATGGCAGCCATGACTTCCTTCAGCGGATGTTTACGGTTGATGCGCATCATGCGGCTACGGATTTCATCGTTCGGCGCATGCAGGGACAAAGCCAAGTTGACTTGCAGTCCGTTTTCCGCGAATTCCCGGATCTTCGGAGCCAATCCGCTGGTGGAAACGGTGATGTGACGCGCACCGATTGCCAACCCTTTAGCATGGTTGACGATGTTCAGGAAGGCGATGACATTGTCGTAGTTGTCGAACGGTTCGCCGATGCCCATCACAACGATGTGGCTGACCCGTTCGCCATTACCTTTTTGATCCAAGTAGTGCTGGATCTGCATGATTTGTGCCACTATTTCGCCGGCAGTCAGATCGCGTTGTTTCCGTTTCAGGCCGCTTGCGCAGAACGTGCAGCCGATATCGCAGCCAACTTGCGTCGTAACGCAGACGGACAGGCCGTAGTCCTGACGCATCAGGACGGTTTCAATCATCAGTTTGTCTTCCAGCTGGAAGAGATATTTAGTTGTGCCGTCCGCTGATTCTTGGACGACCACTTGATTCAGGGGCTGCAGCAAGAAGGTGTCGGAGAGAAGGGCAACCAAATCTTTTGACAAGTTCGTCATTTCCGAAAAGTCCAGGACGCGTTTGATATATAGCCAGTCCCAGATTTGTTGGGCGCGGAATTTTTTTTGGCCTTTTTCCAATAACCAAGCTTCCAGCTGATCCAAAGTCAATCCATAAATAGAAGGTGTATTCATTTTTCTTTCCTTTCTTTACCGTACAAATTTTCAATCCATATCATAACACATTTTTTTCAAAAGGGAATCACTTCCTGAAAAGAAGTGAGAGGGGGCGAAAACGGCAGCAGGCTTGCTCCTCTATAAACCGAAAAAATCCTTCAAGAACACTACGCCGATGCCGAACATAACCAAAGTCGCAATGCCGCCGACCACATTTCCCAAACGGCGATTGGTATGGCTGCCCATCACTTTTTTATTGTTCCCTATGAACAGGATCAGAAGCATCAGGGGCGGTGCCATCAAGCCATTGATGGCCGCGGAATAGTACAAGGCCCTCATCGGATCAATCCCAATAAAATTGATCGTCAGTCCGACAAGCGTGGCGATGGTGATGACGCCGTAGAAACCATGCGCCTCCTTCAGTTTTTTACCCAAACCCGTCTCCCAACCGAAAAATTCAGAAATGGCGTAGGACGAGGAGCCAGCCAAAACAGGCACACCAAGCAGTCCCGTTCCGATGATGCCCAAAGCGAACAACCAATAGGCGAAGTCTCCCACCAATGGACGAAGCGCTTGAGCGGCCTCCGCCGCGGAATTGATGGTGGTGATGCCGCTGAGGTGAAGGGTCCCGGCCGTCGTCAACACAATCATGAAAGCAGTGACGGTCGTAAAGAACATCCCGACAATCGTATCAATCTTCATGTCCTTGATATCCTTGACAAAGATGCGCGGTTTCCCGATGCCAATCCCTTTGATTTTATGCTCGACGATCTCTTTTTCCACTTCTTCATCCGCTTGCCAAAAAAACAGGTAAGGGGAAATCGTCGTCCCTAAAAAGGCCACCACATTGAGCGTGAATTCCCGGGAAGGGTAAAAGGTTGGGATAAGGGTATGCTGAAGGACTGCACCCCAATCCTGGCGGACCGTGAATGCCGTGAAAAAATAAGCGAACAGGGAAAGCGTCAGCAGCATCAGAAATCTCGAATAATGCTTATAGTCCATAAAAATTTCCAGGACCAAGGTCAGGACCGTCATAATTAGGATCCAAAAAATGAACGGCAAACCGAGCACCATCTGAGCTACCGCAGCCATCGCGCCCAGATCGGCACCGATGTTGATTGTATTGGCGATGAACAGAAGGGAGATTGCCGGATAGCTTACCCACTTAGGGTAGGACTGTTTCATAATCCCTGTCAGCCCTTTACCGGACACCATCCCGATCCGTCCGCACATCTCCTGGATGGCAATCGCAAAGATGCACGAAATCGGAGAAAGCCACAACAGATGAAGGCCGAACATGGCTCCGGTCTGCGAGTAGGTGACGATGCCGGATGGATCATCATCGGAGGCTCCGGTGATGACGCCAGGTCCAAATTTTTTGAAGAATTTTTTTGTCTTTTTGAGAATATTGCGCATCTTTCTCACTCCCTTATTGGGTTGTGCATCTGCAATCTGACTTCCTAAAAATAGTTGTGTTGGCCATCATCACTGTCGGTCAGCAGTGGGATAAGGGAGCGCGGGTTTGTCCAGTTATTTTCTCTTCTTTACCTTCATAATACCCACTATCCGGTTGGCTTGCAAGCGCGTGCATCAGCCTGTGATATACTATTGATAGAAACGCAAACAACGAAAAATTCTGACTATTGAGGTGGACTAAGATGGAAGAATCAGCTGTAAAAATTGAAACGATCGATGCATACATCAGCCGCTATGATGAGGATATCCAGGCAATTCTGCAGGAATTACGCTGGCTGATAAAGGAAGAGGCGCCCGATGCAACTGAGAAAATCAGCTATCAGATGCCGACCTTCTACCTGAACGGGAACTTGGTGCATTTTGCTGTGCAGAAAAATCATATCGGTTTCTATCCGGCACCAAGCGGCGTTGCGGCTTTTAAGGAAGAATTGACGGATTACAAGACTTCAAAAGGCGCCATCCAATTTCCGCTGACGAAACCTATCCCATACGAGCTTGTGCGCCGGATTGTCCGCTTCCGGGTCGAAGAAGCGAAGGGGAAAAAGAAACAAAGCAAATAAAGAACGGATGCATTACCAAATTTGAATATGGAAAAAGGAGGGACGTTCATGAATTTGCATGCAGTCTTAACCGAAGTCATCCCGACGCTTGCGAGCCTGATCGAGGGCATCGGCGTCTTGATCATCCTCTATGGATGCATCAAGTCATTGTATCTGTTTTTTAAATACAAGCTGAATCTGAGCAATAATAAACCGAAACTTGAATTGGCCAAAGCGCTGGCGTTCAGTCTGGAATTCAAACTGGCCGCGGAAATACTGAAGACGGTCATCATCCAGACGATAGATGAATTCATCGTGCTCTCGGCCATCGTCATCCTGCGGGTTGTGCTGACGGTAGTTATCCACTGGGAAATCAAGAGCACCAATTCAGAAGAAGGGGACTGATTTTCTCACGCGTCTTCCTTTAGCTTTGAAACGTTCTCTTTCTGCCCTGATTTTGCCATTCTTTCGACATACTTCTTTCCTATACTGAACTTGTAGAAATGAAGATCACGAAGCATACAAAAAAGGAGCGGATCGAGATGAAGAAATGGATGAACGGAATAGTGGGCGGGGCTTTGGCAGTCTTATTGTTCAGCGGCACAGGCGTCATGGCATCCGAGGATGAAGCGTTATATGGCGCAGCAGCTGTCAGCGAAGGCGAAACGTATACAATAGAAGAAATGTTGGTTTACGCCATCCAGGATGAATATATGGCCGAAGCGTCCTATCTCGCGATCATGGATGCATACGGAACGGTCAAACCATTCACGAGTATCGCTAAAGCGGAAGGCACACACATCTCCTTGTTGTTGCCGCTGTTCGAAACTTACGGCTTCGAAGTACCGGAAAATGAAGCGGTGGCCCGTATTGAATTGCCGGCATCCTTAGCGGAAAGCTTTGAAAAAGGCGTGGCAGGCGAAATCGAAAACATCTCTGTTTATGGGCAATTCCTTCAGGCCGAAGATTTGCCGGAAGATGTCAGAAGCGTCTTTGAACGTCTGATTGCCGCATCCGAAAACCATTTGGCAGCCTTTGAACGCGGCGTCGCCGGAAATCCCGACGGAGCCGGAAGAAAAAAATGATGCAAAACCATAAAACAAGCCCCGCGCATAATAAACTCATTGCGCGGGGCTTGTTTTGTATGGGAAAACGCAAAAGGCAGAATACTTCCCAGACAATTTTCCTTTCCGTGTTCATCCGAGCATTGGGAAGCAGAACAATCGGGTGTATAATGGAGATAAGGTTAGAACAAACCAGTTTATGAATGTAAGCGCTGCATTTTATAAGGGAGGGATGATGTAATGGGAATCGAAGGCATCATCTTGGCCGCCGGAAAATCCTCCCGGATGACTGGGAACTCGAAAATGACGTTGGACCTGAACGGCCGGACGGTCATTGAAAGAAGCATCGACAGCCTACGTCCGTTCTGCAAACGCATCGTCGTTGTGACGGGGTTCCATGCCGGAGCTGTGATGGAATCGGTCGGCCACTGCCGGGAAGTCGTCTTCGTTCACAATGCAGACTGCGAAAAAGGCATGTTCTCCTCTTTGAAGGGGGGATTGTGGCATACAGAAGGGGAGCGTGTACTCATCCTACCCGGCGACTGTCCTTTCATCACCCCTGAAGTCTGCGAAAAGTTGTTGGTCAGTAAAGGGGATATCGTCTTGCCTGCCTATCAGGGAAAGCGCGGTCATCCGGTCATGTTGAGCCGCCGTGCAATCGAAGGACTGTTGGCGGATGAATGTTGCCAAAGCCTGCGGGAATACATAAGCGCAAACAAAGCGGAAATCATCGTGGTGGATAATCCGAAGATTCTTTGGGACATCGACACGCCGGAGGATTACGCCAAAGCAGTGGACTATTTTCAAGCGAAAGAATAGAGGTGAAGAGATGGAAAAGATCAGCGGATCCATCAAGCGTTTCGATTTCGATGATAAGGTGGACGGGAAAGCCAAATACTGCGCCGATCTGCATCCGGAGGGCATGCTGTACGCACGGACGTTGCGTTCTGAGGTGCCGCGCGCAAAAATACGCGCAATCCGTTTTCCGGAATTGCCGGAAGGGTACACGATCGTCGACCACCATGACATACCGGGCAAGAATATCGTGCCGATTGTCTATGAGGATCAGCCGTTCCTTGCCATGGATGAAGTCAATTACATTGGCCAACCAATCTTGTTGGTCGTGGGGCCGGACAAGGAAACCATCCTCGATATCATTGGGAAAATAGAAGTGGACTATGAATTGCTGCAGCCGATCCTGTCGATCGAGGCTGGCATCGAACAAACGGATTCTTTTATTTTCGGCGACAAGCCTTATTTTGTCGCTTATGAATACGCAAAAGGCAATCCCGATGCAGCCGCGGCGCGGGCAGTCCGGGTAATCGAGGATGAATTCCACACTGGCTACCAGGAGCATGTCTACCTGGAACCGCAAGCGATGCTAGCAATCTACGACGGTGAGCGCGTCTCTGTTTACGGCTCGATGCAATGTCCGTATTACATCCACAGCGGCCTGAAGCAAGCGCTTGGCTGGGGGGACGAACGCGTGCGAGTCGTTCAGCTGCCAACGGGCGGAGGTTTCGGCGGTAAGGAGGAATATCCTTCGATTCCGGGAGTGCATGCGGCTTTGGCGGCCATCAAGACGGGCAAACCGGTCCAATTGGTGTTTGACAGGCCGGAAGATATCCGTGCCTCGACCAAACGCCATCCCAGCATCATCAAGATCAAGAGCCATCTGGATGAGAATGACCGCATCATTGCTCGGGAAGTCGACGTCAAATTGGATGCCGGGGCCTATGCTGGATTGTCCAGCGTCGTGTTGCAGAGGACGATTTTCTCGGTCTGCGGCGTTTATGATGTCCCGAATCTGAAGGTGACGGGGAAAGCTTATGCGACCAACAACATCGTGACCGGCGCGTTCCGGGGCTTCGGTGGACCTCAGGCATTCTTCGCCATCGAAATGCATATGGCGCATATCGCGGCCGAATTGGGCGTCGAATCGCTGGAATGGCGGAGGAGCTACTTCCTGAAAAAAGGGGATACCTCTTCGACCGGCGGTGTCTTCCATTCCGACATCAAATTGCCTGAAATCGCCGACGCCGTGAAAAGGCTATCCGATTATCAAGCGAAGCATAAAAGTTTCGGCTCCGATAAGAGTAGCTGGAATGGAATCGGCTGCTCTTTCTTCTTCCATGGCTGCGGCTTCACCGGAGCCGGCGAGGCGGAACTGCTGAAATCAAGGGTGAAGCTGAAGAAATATTCAGACGGAACGGTGGGGATTTTTGTATCGAGCACCGAAATCGGCCAAGGGGCTCTGACAACCTTGCGCAAAATCGTCGCCCAAACCTTGGACATCCCGATCGGACAAGTAAAACTGACCTATCCGGATACCGCCGAGTGCCCCGACTCAGGGCCCACTGTGGCATCCCGGACGATCATGATCGTCGGACGGCTGCTGCAGGAATGTTCCGAGGAGGTCAAGACACGGTGGGCTGAGGAAACATTCGAAGTGGTGAAGGATTATGTTTATCCGGAACAGTTGTCCTGGGACAGCGAGAAGTTGGCCGGGAATGCTTATCCGGAATATTCATGGGGAGTCAATGTAGTCGAAGTGGCAGTCGATCCGGTAACGTATGAAGTCGAAACCAAAGGCGTTTGGGCAGTTTACGATATCGGAACGCCGATAGATGAAAAAATCGTGCAGGGGCAGATTGAAGGCGGCATCATGCAGGGATTGGGGTACGCAGCCATGGAAAGGCTCCAGGCTCAGGGAGGAAAACTGCTGCAGGACAGTCTTTCCGAGTATCTGATCCCGGCGGCCGTGGACTTTCCGCGGATCGCGTTTGAATTGATCGAAAACCCTTATGCTGGAGGGCCATTCGGGGCCAAAGGGTTGGGAGAGTTACCGATGATTGGAGCCGCTCCGGCATTCGCGGCCGCTGTGGAACAGGCAATCGGCAAAAAAATCGACCGTATCCCGGTGACCCCGGAATACATAAGGGAGTTGATGACATGATGGAAGTCATTTCTTTCAAACTGAATGGGCAGGAGGTCTTGCTGAAATCGGATCCTTCCAGAAGGCTGCTCGATATCATCAGGGATGATCTGGATTGCAAAGGGGCTAAGGAAGGCTGCGGGGAAGGCGAGTGCGGCGCTTGCGCCGTGCTGTTGGATGGCCGTTTGGTAAATTCCTGCTTGGTCACGGCAGCCATGGTTGCCGGAAAAAACATCTGGACCATCGAAGGCTATCGGGAGACGGAAAGGTTCCAACTGCTGAAAAATAAGTTGGCGGAGTACGGAAGCGTCCAATGCGGTTTCTGCACGCCGGGTATCATCATGGCGGCGGAGGCATTGCTCTCGAAAAATCCCCATCCGACAGAAGCGGAGGTACGGGAAGGCATTTCGGGTAATCTGTGCCGCTGCACGGGTTATACGATGATCGTTGACGCCATTTTGGCCGCATCAAGGGAGGTGGGAGGATTATGGTGAAAGTATTCATTCCGGAAACTCTGGAAGGTGCGCTCAGGATCAGGACTTTGCACGAGACACTCATCATCAACGGCGGAACCGATGTGATGGTGAAATACAGATGCTGGAACGGCATGCCGCCGAATTTTTCGATGGATGTGCTCCACATCGGAAATCTTGCGGAACTTAAGCGTATCGAAATCGTAGAGGGAAAGCTTATGATCGGCGCAGCCGTGACACTTTCCGAACTGCTGGAACATCCTTTGGTGCCGGATTACATCAAATTGCCGATCCGCCAGATGGCTTCCCCCGCCATCCGGAATATGGGGACACTGGCGGGAAACCTCTGCAATGCCTCTTCATCGGGTGATAGCCTGCCCATGCTCTACGCGCTCGAAGCGGAGGCTACCTTGGCGTCCATGCATGGGACACGCAAACTGCCTGTCGCACAATTCATCACCTTTGCCAAACAGACGCTGCTTCAACCCGATGAACTGGTGACGGAAATCATGATACCGCTTTCCGACTTTCCGATAGTTTATTACCGGAAAGTCGGCGGAAGGAAAGTCAACGCCATCTCCAAGGCGAGTTTCTATGCAGTGGCGATCAAGAAAGCCGGCGTAATCGAAGATGTGCGGATCGCATTCGGTTCCGTAGCTCCGACTGCCGTCAGGGATAGGGCCTGCGAAGAGATTTTAATACGGACATCAGAAGCCGAACTGGACGCAAAAATAGAAACGTTGCGCACGCGATATGGGGAGTTGTTTGCACCATTGAACGACACCCGTTCCACGGCAGACTATCGGCGGCGCGTATCCTTGCAGCTGCTGGAGGATTTCATCGGGAGGGGGCTGGCGAAATGAACAAGAAAGCCATTCAGATTGTCTACTGGGGTTCGCTGTGGGGGATAGCCGAGGCGACGCTGGGATATGTGCTGCACATGGCCGCGATCCAACTGCCCGGAGTTCCGGGGTTCGTGATGTTCCCTGTCGCCTTTTATTTCATGAGGAAAAGCTACTTGGCGGCCAGGAAGGCCGATGCGGTCTTTCAGGTGGCACTGGTTGCGGCGTCGATCAAGTGCTGCGATTTCCTGATTCCGGCGAACATCCCGATCAGGATACTCAATCCGGCCCTGTCCATTTTGTTGGAAGGCCTGGCGGTGGCGCTCGTGTTCGCCTATGCTGAAAGAAGGCGTTTTGCTGTCGGCTTTGCGTCGGTTTTTTCGATGGGTTTCCTGTGGCGGGCAGTCTTTCTCGTTTATCTGTTCCTGATTTCGCTCATTAATCTTCCGGCCGCGCTTGTGACGGACGGACTGCAGGTCAGCCTGCGCTTCCTGCTCTTGGAAAGTCTAGTTAATGCCATTTTGATGCTCGCCTATCTTAAAATTGAAAGAACAGAACGCGCTGTTGCGGTGCCACCGTTGGTTGCCTATGCTGCGCTGGCGACGGCCATCATGCTGACACTTGCGTTTTAGGGGGGACGGCATGGGACACGTGAACATCATCACAGGTGAAATGGACACAGGAAAGACACCGGAGCTGATCAGGCTCTACCATGATTTGCCTGTCGGTACGGCCGACGGTTTCGCTAGCATCAAAGCTTTTTCGGAGCAGGGCGCGTTCGCAGGCTATGACTTGAAAAGACTGGTGACCGGAAAAACAGTTCCTTTAATCAGATTGTGCAAGCCTGATGAAGCGCCACCTCAGCAGGACAGCTTCATATTTGACCGTTTCACTTTCCTGCGGGAGCCCTTCGTGGTTGCCGAGCAGGCAATCCAGGATATCCTTTCCGATCCGTTGATCAGAATCGTCCTGCTGGATGAAATCGGTCCAGTTGAACTGCAAGGAAAAGGGTTCTGCAAAGTATTGAAGGATCTGCTGGCGAGCGATAAGGAGCTTTACCTTTGCATCAACCGAAAGAACTTGGATCAGGTGGTGAAAAAATTCGGAATCGGGGCATATCGCCTGATTCAAGTTGAAAATCAAACATTCCTCTCGCATTGATTAAAACGAGGGGGATTTTTTTGTGAACAATTGACGAGGCTTGCGTCTCTTCTCTTTTACGCTTAAAATGGAAAGACTGCAAAATAACGTAACAGAAAGGAAGAGGCTGGATGCGATTGGACAAACTGCTCAGCGAATGCGGCTACGGTTCGCGAGGACAAGTGAAAAAATTGATCAGAAGCAAACAAGTCAGCATCGATGAGGAAATCGTGCTGACGGACAAGCACAATGTCGATCCGCAACTCCAGACGGTCATCGTCTCAGGGGAAACGTTGACGCACCGCACCAATGTCTACTATATGCTGCACAAACCGGCCGGCGTCGTGACTGCGGTATCCGATGAGGGCAACCGCACCGTCATCGATCTGATTGACCCATCCGACCGCAGACCGGGCCTCTATCCTGTGGGGCGGCTGGACAAGGATACGGAAGGGCTGCTGCTGATCACGGACAACGGGCAGCTGGGCTATCAGCTATTGCTACCGCACAAAAAAGTGACGAAGCGCTATGAAGTCGTCGTGAACGAGCGCGTGACCGCCGCCGATCAGGAAGCCTTCGCAGAAGGGATCGTCTTCCACGGAGGGACGACCTGTAAGCCGGCCTGTTTGACCATCCTCAGCCAAGGTGACGAGGAAAGCCGCGTGCTGCTGGACATCAGCGAGGGGAAATTCCACCAAGTGAAGAAGATGTTCCTCTCGGTCGGCAAGAAAGTCATCTATCTGAAACGCCTGACGATGGGACCGATTGAATTGGATGAGTCGATTCCTCCGGGGAGCTATCGGCCGCTCAACGATAAGGAATTGGAACAACTGAAGCCATATTTCCGCTAAGAAGATAGTAAATTAACCAAAAAGAGGAGGAGCTGATTACAGCTCTTCCTCTTTTTGGCGTACCCTTGCTTTTTTCCTGGGTTTGGTCTGTGTCAACCGATAGCTTTCCGTGATGATTCGGTCCGCAATCGGGTAAAGCTCTTCAGAGATGAGCCGCAGGGTGATCCAGTGGGTCTTATTCATATGATAGGCGGGCATGATTTCCGGAATCGTCTCGCGCAGATAGTCGTTCCGCTCGGGGGTGTTCTTCACGTTCAGCCAAGTTTCGCCGTCCCGTTCATAGATGTAGGCGAAGGTTTTGCGGTTTCCTTCGTGGCGCATGACGGTCCAATCCGAGTCGCCGAAGGGGTAGTCTTCGATGACGTGCGCGTGCTCTTGGCAAAGGGCTATCAGCCGGCTACGGACAGTGGGTGTGATTTCCATTTACGGACCTTCTTTCCAATTCATTTGATGCTCCCTCCATTATATAAAATTTTTCCGAAATTGGCTTGTATCGTGTCGAATCCATTGACATATGGATGGATAATGCGATAATAGATAGCGTGCTATGTATAACTGTTTGGAAAGGAGGAAACATTTTGATATCACGCGAGATGATGGGAGCTTACATTCCGATGCTCCATAACCAATTCAAGGAGCAAATGAACCGTATGGTGGGTAAAATCGATTTGACCACATCCCAGATCCATGTCCTTTTTTATCTGAAGAGCCATGCCGATGAGGAAGTGATCCAAAAAGATATCGAAGAGAAGTTCAACCTTACCAATCCGACCGTGACTGGAATCATCAAACGGTTGGAAGCAAAGGAATTCGTCACACGCACGGTCAGTTCGAAGGATGCCCGTTCCAAGAGCATCCATTTGACCGAAAAAAGCATCGCCGCCTCGGAGGAGATGAAGCGGGCTTTGCATGAAGCCAACAAAAAAGTTTTTGAAGGCTTCACCGATGAGGAACTGGACGTATTAGAAGACTGCTTCAAAAGGATGCTGCACAACCTGGAAGGCGGCTGCGGCCACCAACACGGACACGGGCTTCTGCATAAAAAAGAAAACAACTAAATCAGGAAAGAAAAGGGATTGCATATGAAAGTAATAATGAAATACTTAAAACCGTTTGCCGGCACAATCCTGGTCAGCCTGCTGATTTTGTTCGGTCAGGCAATCGGGGAATTGAGCCTGCCGAATCTGATGAGTGACATCGTCAATACCGGTATCCAAAATGGGGGTGTCGAACAGGAAGCGCCTGAAGCTCTGCCGGCGGATGGCTTCGCGCTCATGACGCTGTTCATGAATGAAGCAGACAAGGAAACGTTCCAGAATAGCTATCAGCTGATTGCGGGCGGATCGGCAGAAGCCGAGGCCTACAGCGCAGAATTTCCGGAAAGCCAAGAAGCGGACTTCTACGTGCTGGATGAAACCGATGAGGAACAATTGTCTTTGTTGGAGAGCATCTTCGGAAAGGCAAGCTACAGCTTCGTAACGTTCATGAAAGAAATGTCTGCTCAGCAAGGCAATGCTTCGGCAGTCGATGCCGAGAGCGGCTTCGAGGACGTCGATATGAACCAACTGTACGCGCTGTTGCCGCAACTGCAGCAGATGCCGCAGGAAGCTTTCGTGGCGTCCATGGACGTTGCGGATGCTGCCGAACCGATGCTCTACAGCCAAATCGGGATCCTGTTTACGAAACTCTTCTATGAAGACCTAGGAGCGGATATGGATGCGCTCCAGAACCAATACATTATGACGAAGGGCGCACAGATGCTCGCCATCGCAGTCGCTGTCTCCGTTGCATCCGTAGCGGTCGCGTATTTCTCTTCCCGGATCGCCGCGAAAGTGTCCGGCCGGATGAGAAGGGATGTCTTCGCCAAAGTCGAAAGTTTTTCCAACACTGAGTTCGATAACTTTTCGACCGCATCCCTGATCACCCGCACGACCAATGACGTGCAGCAGATCCAGCAACTGATCACAATCGGTATCCGCATGCTGTGCTATGCACCGATTTTGGCTACGGGTGGTCTTATCATGGCGATCGACAAGAGTGTCTCACTGGCATGGACGATCGCCGTTGCGGTTATCGCCCTTGTCGGTATCATGATGTCGATCCTCTCGATTGCGATGCCGAAGTTCAAAGTACTGCAAAGCTTGACGGATAGATTGAATCTGGTCAGCCGTGAGAACCTTTCCGGCATGATGGTTATCCGCTCTTTCGGGAATGAACCGTTTGAAGAAAACCGCTTCAATGACGCCAATGAAGACTATACCTATACAAACCGCTTTGTTCAGCGCTTGATGTCCCTCTTAATGCCGGCGATGATGCTAGTAATGAATGGCGTTTCGCTGATGATCATCTGGTTCGGTAGCCAGCAAGTCGCTGATTCTGCACTGCAGATCGGTGATATGATGGCCTATATCCAATATGTGATGCAGATCATCATGGCATTCTTGATGATTTCGATGATGTTCATCTTCCTGCCGCGTGCTTCCGTTTCGGCAACACGGATCGGGGAAGTGTTGGATACGGATCTGAGCATCATGGACCCAATCGATGCGCAACCGAGCCTAAAGAACGAAGGCCTCATCACCTTCAATAATGTCTCTTATCATTATCCGAAGGCAAGCGAGAATGTGTTGAACAATATTTCCTTTACGGCTAGACCAGGCGAAACGACGGCAATCATCGGTTCGACCGGTTCAGGTAAATCGACGTTGATCAATCTGATTCCACGTTTTTATGATGTGACGGACGGCGCCATCGAAATCGACGGCATCGATATCCGGAAAATGACCCAAGCCGATCTGCGCCGCAACATCGGCTACGTTCCGCAAAAGGGAATGCTCTTCTCCGGGGATATCGCCTCAAACGTTCTGTACGGAAAAGACGACGCTTCTATGGAAGACATCATGAAAGCCATTGAAGTCGCTCAAGCGAAAAACTTCGTATCGGAGATGGAAGACGGAATCGAAACCGCCATCGCACAAGGTGGCGGAAACGTCAGCGGAGGCCAGAAACAACGATTGGCCATTGCCCGTGCATTGGTGAAAAAAGCACCGATTTATATTTTTGACGACAGCTTTTCTGCTTTGGACTTCAAAACGGATGCGGCGTTGCGTTCTGCATTGCATGCCTATACAAACAATGCAACTGTTTTGATTGTGGCGCAACGGATCAGCACCATCATGGATGCGGAACAGATTATCGTCCTTGATAAAGGCAGGATCGTCGGGATAGGGACTCACGATACGTTGATGAAAAACTGTGGGACTTACCAAGAAATTGCTAAATCTCAGCTTTCAGAGGAGGAATTAGCATGAGCGAAATGAAACAAAGAAAACCGCAAGGCGGCCCTGGCGGAGGTCACGGTCCGATGGCCGGAATGAGCGCGCCGGTCGTAAAAGCGAAGGACTTCAAAGGCGGATTCAAAAAATTGGCTGCGTACCTATCGCCGTTCAAATGGTTGATGGCAGTCGTCTTCCTATTGGCGATCGCATCCTCCCTTTTTGGAATCGTAGGACCAAAAATCATGGCTTTGGCCATCGACAAATTGGTAGCCGGAATCATGCTGAAATTCACAGGCGGATCCGGCGAAATCGATTTCGATTATATCGGAACAGTCCTGTTGGGGCTCTTGGGCTTGTACGTGCTGAGTGCCGCTTTCTCTTATCTGCAAGGATTTCTGATGTCGGGTGTTTCCGCAAAAGTATCCTATAAACTGCGTAAAGACATCATGGAGAAAATCAACAAATTGCCGCTGGCCTATTTCCACAAGAACAGCCAAGGGGATGTGCTTTCCAGAATCACGAATGACGTGGATACCCTGAATACCAGCCTGAACCAGAGCCTCACCCAGATTATCACGTCGATCACGACTTTGGTGGGTGTCTTCATCATGATGCTGACGATCAGTTGGCCGCTGACGCTCGTCATTCTTGTGGTTCTGGTCGTTTCTATGATGCTCCTGATGCTGATCATGTCGAAGTCGCAGAAGCACTTCGCCAACCAGCAGAACTACTTGGGTGCGGTCAATGGCCATGTCGAAGAGATGTACGGCGGACATGTGGTCATGAAAGCCTTCAACGGGGAAGAAAAATCCGTTGCCGCTTTCGACAAAGAAAACAATCAGTTGATCGAGGCCGGGTTCAAGGCTGAATTCCTTTCCGGTTTGATGATGCCCTTGTTGAGCCTAATCGGAAATCTTGGTTATGTCGTGGTCTGCATCATGGGTGGCGCGATGGCTGCTGCCGGAAACATGACAATCGGGGATATCCAAGCCTTCCTGCAATACGTGCGCAACTTCACGCAACCTTTGACGCAAGTCGCTCAAGTGGGGAGTCAATTGCAACGGATGGTGGCTGCCTCTGAACGTATTTTCGAATTCCTGGAAGAGGAAGAAGAGACCGTGACCGAAGCGAAAATCGAAATGGCGACTGCTGATGTCAAAGGGAATGTCCGCTTCGAGCACGTCAAGTTCGGTTATGAACCGGATCATCTGGTCATCAAGGACTTCTCCGCGGATATCAAAGAAGGACAAAAAGTCGCGCTCGTCGGTCCTACCGGCGCCGGCAAGACGACGATGGTGAAATTATTGATGCGTTTCTACGATTTGACGGGTGGAGCCATCTACATCGACAACCACAACCTTACCGATTTCACGCGCAGCGATCTGCGGACGGAATTCGGGATGGTGCTGCAGGATACGTGGCTGTACAACGGAACCATCATGGAGAACATCCGCTACGGTAAACTGGATGCGACGGATGAAGAAGTCATCGCCGCCGCAAAAGCTGCGCAGGTGGATCACTTTGTCAGGACGTTGCCGGATGGCTACGATATGGTCCTGAACGAGGAAGCCAACAACGTTTCTCAGGGAGAGAAACAACTGCTGACGATCGCACGTGCCATTTTAGCCGATCCGCAAATCATGATCCTGGATGAAGCGACAAGCTCGGTCGATACGCGGACGGAAGTGCTGATCCAGAAAGCAATGGATACGCTGATGCAAGGCAGAACCAGCTTCATCATCGCGCATCGCCTGTCGACCATCAAAAATGCGGACCTGATCCTCTGCATGAACAACGGCGACATCGTCGAACAAGGCACCCACGAAGAATTGCTGGCGAAAGGCGGCTTCTACGCCGACCTCTACAACAGCCAATTCGACGAGGGCGAATAATAAAAAGAAAAGCGGAACGGGTTCGCTCAGCCCTGAAAGAAATTTAGGAAATCGTGCCATGCAACGTTCCCTACGGTCACCTTGTACTGGGACTCTAAGGGATGAATCCCTAAAAGTCCCATGCAACTGAGCATCGTAGAGCGCAATATGCTGAGAGACTTCCTGCGTCAGCAGGTTAGTCGAACAGTATCCTTGGCTCGAAGAGACAAGGGGTTCCTTCATAAATAATTTCCGAAGGGCTTACCCGTGAAGCTAGCCATCATTATTGGATGCATGGAACATTTTGCAACTCTATGGAACACCTATGGTGATGCACTTTTTATTCTAGAAAGTTCTCGATTATGACAAGAAAACTGCATCACGCAGCCCATAGAAGATGATCCCGATACGCAGTCGGGATCATCTTCTTTATTTTTTTTGGCCATTTCACCAAAAATAGTCGTGAAAGCGGATTTGTCAATACCGAATATAAAAAAACCTCATCGAAGAGTTCCCGATTGGAAATCAGATCCTCCCCAAGAAGGACCTAACCCTTTAGCGGATGCCATCGCAGCACACTTATCCAAGTGAGGATGATGGCGTTCACAAATTATTAACAATAAAAAAGTTGTAACCGGTTACCGCGGATGGTATTATTTCCTTAGTTATTACAACTCAGTTTTATCAATCGCATTTCGAATACTTTTAAACGCAACGTAGTTTCATAATGTGATAATGTTTATTGAATTGTAAGCGCTAAATTTCATGAGTATGGAGGGGATTTTTATGTCAAAAAATGATTCAATGGTTCAAGGGGAAACGAAATTAAACCGCGCCAAACTATGGCAGATCGTGTTATTCACTTTGAATAACTCATCAACAAATATTTACATGTTTGCTTTTGGTTTTGTCACCTATTATTCGACGGGTCTTGTTGGTTTAGCCGCACTATTCGTAAGCCAAATTATGGGGTACATCCGTATCTTTGATGGGGTCATTGACCCGGCTATCGGCGTTTTGATCGATAAGACAGACACTAAATTCGGCAAGTATCGTCCCATCATGGTTCTAGGTAACATTATTACTGTTATTTCATTCTTGATATTATTTAATATTCATAGCCTGGGCGGTGGAATGAAAATTCCGATTTTCCTACTTTCGTTAGTCGTGCATAAAATCGGTTATTCCTTGCAAGCGACGGTTACTAAAGCCGGTCAAGCAGCATTGACAAGCGATCCAAAACAACGTCCCATTTTCAATATCGTTGATGGTTGGGTAACGACTTTATTGTTTACTGGTGGTCAAATTGTTGTCGCAAACTTCTTAGTGCCAAAATATGGCGGTTTTACTCCGGAATTCTTCAAAGTGTTTATCCCAGGAGTTATGGTCATCTCAGCTATCCTCGGCATTTTGGCAGTTATCGGTATTGCGGAAAAAGACAACAAACAATACTTTGGTATTGGTGAAAAAACGACTAAAACATCATTTAAAGATTACTGGGAAATTATCAAAGGCAACAAACCTTTGCAAATGTTAACAATGGCAGCAGCTTTTGTGAAGTTTAATTCAGCAATGTTCGGTGACCAAATTGTGTTGATGATCCTATTCGGTATCATCTTTGGTAACTTCGGTCTATCAGGAACAATCTCGTTAGTGCTGATTTTGCCTAACCTTTTGTTCACTACTTTTGCAGCAACCATTGCTCAAAAAAGAGGGTTACGTTACTCCTATGTTCGTTACTTGCAAGGTGGCGTTATTTCATTAATCCTATTAGGCGGCTTGCTTTTCTTTGCAAACCCAGGGGATTTGAGCTTCTCTAACCCATCCTTATGGACAGTTGCCTTCGTAATCATTTTTGCTTGTGCGAAAGGATTTACATCCACACCAACAGGCTTAGCCTTGACGATGGCAGCGGATGTCTCCGACTACGAAACAAGTATTTCCGGACGTTATGTTTCCGGTATGTTGAGCACCATGTTCTCCTTGACCGACTCAGTCGCATCATCGTTCGCACCAATGTCGATTGGTTGGGTCTTAGCCGCTGTAGGTTTTGCAAAAGTATTTCCAACGGCTGACACGCCACTTTCGCCACAAGTGCGCATGGCTGTTATTGTATTGCTTGCAGCTTTGCCTTTAGTCGGTACACTGATTGCTCTAGCATTTATGAAATTCTACCCATTGAATAAAGAAACAATGGAAGGCATTCAAATAAAAATTGCAGAAATGAAACAAGGTGATCCAAGTGATGGTGATGCAGAAATGCCTCAAGCAATCCCTAATACAATCCCTGCAATGAATGACTAAAGATACGAGCTTTTCATTTTTGATCAAGAGGAAAAATAATAATGTCAGCGATTGTGTGGATAGTTAGCTTAAACTAGACACCAAAAATAACTCTATCATGCAGCCCGAGAAGATGATGATGATAAACTATCGGGGTCATCTTCTCTTATTTAATAATATGATCCTTAGTAGGATAATTAGCTGATTTGAAAAATACAAATTCAACTTATATAGAATAGTTCACCAATTAGTATAGAGAAAAGAGGAAAATCTTATGGCAGAAGAAAAAGTTGTCAAACAGCAAAATTCAGCAAACGAAATGAAAAGCAGTCTAACCCTGAAGCACAGATTAGCGTATGGTGCCGGAGATGCCGGTGGGGTTGCTACCCTTGTCTTGATCATGACATTTATGAACCGATATCTTACAAACGTATTAGGCATACCATTTGCAACGCTATCTATACTGTTGCTCGTTTGGAATATTTGGGATATGGTCAATGACCCGATGATGGGTACTATCATGGATAAGTCCTTCTCTAAGGCACATGGCCAAAAAGATAAGTTCCGTCCTTGGATGTTGCGCTCTATTCCTTTGATTGTTATCGGTCTTATTGCATTCTTCTCTGTACCTTCAATGTTTGATGGGATGATGCGTTTAGTAGCTATTTTTCTATTAAAAGTTATTTATGAATTAGGATATACTATGATGAATATTGCCATGGGATCAGTTCTTGGGGTAATGGCCTTAAACGATAGAGAAAGAACTACTTTATCTTCGGCTCGTGGCATGGGATCAACAGTCGGTGGTTTACTCAGTTCTATGGCTGTACCGATGATTCTTTCGCGTTTAGGTGAAAACACAACAGGTTATATGGTTTCAGGTATCTTCGCAGCTATCTTAGGTGGTGCACTGATCTTCTTCCACTATTGGGGAACTGAAGAACGGAATGTTGCAGCGAAACTTGCCGCAGAAGAACAAACAGAACCGACAAAAGTCACAGATATTTTTGTTACATTAGCTAAAAACAAAGCGTTCTTGTCACTTTGTTTACACTCGATTGTAATCGTTTTCGGTTCAACCTTATTCAATACAACGCTTCCTTATATTTATGGCGATGTATTTGGTGATATTGGTTTAATGGGAACTGCTGCTTTAATCGGTCAAGGGTTACCAGTAGTGCTGTTACTTATCGCTCCATACTTGGTAAAATTCATTGGATCTACAGTTAAAGTAATCCGTACTTATTTACTATTGAGTGCCGCTATCTTTATTGGCTTGTACGTCTGGAAATTAGTGGGTGACTTGCCACCATTCTTATACATGGTTTCTGCCAGCGTCGGTATTGCTTTCATGCTGATGTCCGTTCAACTTCAATGGGGTCTTGTTTCAGAATCCATTGACTACAACGAATACATCACTGGCAAACGTTCCGAAGGTTCCATCTACGGTAACTTCTCACTGACAAGACGTCTTGGCCAAATGTTGGCGCAATCCCTTGTTGTCTTGATGATTGGTTGGATTGGTTACAGCCAACAGGCCGCTCAAGCTGGTCAAGCGCAATCAGCTCAAGCTGTTGAAGGATTAGTTCTAATGAACCTTGTTGGTCCAGCCGTTTGTGCTTTATTATCATGGGTTTCATTCAAATTCATTTGGAACATTACTGATGAAACACGTGAGGCGATGACTTCAGCTCGTCTGGCAAGACTTGAGGAATTTGATAAGAAAAATGATGAACCACAAGTTTAAAAGCGAGGCACATTATGAAATTAAGAAGTCATTTATTAAATGTTTTAATTAATGATGAGGTGGAGGCTTACTTAAAGGAGAACGATGTCATCATCGTTCCTTTTGGCCCAACCGAGCTCCATGGTGGACTACCCTTAGATTGCGAAACAATTTTGGCTGAGGGGATTGCCTTATTTATGGCAGAAAGAACAAACTCACTTGTCCTTCCGCATGTGCCTTATATTTATTCAGGTGCAACCGCCTCAGGTAAGGGAACCATCCAATTAACCGTTAGGGAAAGTGCCGATATGCTGCAAGGTCTGGCACATTCCTTGTTGCGATCAGGCTTTAAAAAGCAAATCTATATTAGTCTACACGGCCCAGCCCATATCTCAATTAATCCGGTTGTTCGTGATTTCTTTGATGAAACAGGGGTAGCTATTCTCTATATTGACGGCATGATAACAGTCCAGAAATCCGGTGTCTTTTCAAATCCGAAAGAGATGATGCTGAATTTAGATAAGATGATTCTTGGGGCTTATAAGTTACGTAATCGTTTGGATGATATATTGCTGACCTCTGATTATGCAGAACCAGTTACCCAGACACCATCGGTTTTTGGTAACCTAAGTGCCCAAGCCTTCCAATCTGGAGCAACAGGTTATTATTTCAAGGAACATTCAGACCATATGGCAACCTCTGCCATACCTGATATTGAAACGCGAGACCGCATGGCAGAAGAGGGACTAGTACTTCTTAATAAGATGGTGGATGCAATTGATTTTCCAACTTTACTGAAGGAAATGGCGATTCAAGAAGATTATCTTGAAGAGGTTTACAAACGTTACCCACACGTGCCAGCAGCCTACAATCGACACAAAAACATTTAAACAGTTTTACAGACTGCTCCCCGTAATCTGGGGGCAGTTTTTTGTCTATCCATTATCAAATGCGGGTGTAGATCACTTTTCCAAGAAAAAAATAGCGTTCACAAAGTGTTAATAATAAAGAAGTTGTAACCGCTTACTTTCGGTGGTATCATTTCCTTAGATCTTATAACTCAGTTTTATTCAGATTGTTGTGATTATTTTTTAGGTAATCGAGTTTCATAATTTGATAATCAAACTCGATGAAAAAAAATTTGAATTCCATAATATGGAGGGAATTTTTATGTCAAAAAATACTTCAACGCTTCAAGAAGAAACGAAATACAATCGCGCCAAACTTTGGCAGATTGTGTTATTCACTTTGAATAACTCATCAACAAATATTTATTTGTTCGCTTTTGGTTTTGTAGTCTATTATTCCACAGGTCTTGTAGGGTTAACCGCGCTGTTCGTAAGCCAAATTATGGGGTATATCCGTATCTTTGATGGGGTTATTGACCCGGCTATCGGAGTTTTGATAGATAAAACGGATACTAAATTCGGTAAGTATCGTCCCATTATGGTTTTAGGTAACATTATTACTGTTATTTCATTCTTGATCTTATTCAATATTCATGGGCTGGGTGAGGGAATGAAAATTCCGATTTTCTTACTTGCGTTAGTCGTGCATAAAATCGGTTACTCCTTGCAAGCGACGGTTACAAAAGCCGGTCAAGCAGCTTTGACAAATGATCCAAAACAACGTCCCATCTTCAATATCGTTGACGGTTGGGTTACGACTTTATTGTTCACGGGTGGTCAAATTGTTGTCGCAAACTTCTTAGCGCCAAAATACGGTGGGTTTACACTGGAATTCTTCAAAGTATTTATCCCAGGTGTTATGGTCATCTCAGCTGTCCTAGGCATTTTGGCAGTTATTGGTATTGCGGAAAAAGACAACAAACAATACTTTGGTATTGGTGAAAAAACGACTAAAACATCGTTTAAAGATTACTGGGCAATCGTCAAAGGCAACAGACCTTTGCAAATGTTGACCATGGCAGCAGCTTTTGTGAAGTTCAATGCACAAATGTTCGGAGACCAAGTTGTATTGATGATCCTGTTCGGTATTATCTTCGGTAACTTTGGTTTATCAGGTACAATCTCGTTGGTGCTGATTTTGCCTAACCTTTTGTTCACAACCTTTGCGGCGACCATTGCGCAAAAAAGAGGATTGCGTTACTCCTATGTTCGTTACTTGCAGGGTGCGGTTGTTTCATTGGCCCTATTAGGCGGCTTGCTTTTCTTCGCGAATCCAGGGGACTTGAGTTTCTCTAACATAACGTTATGGACAGTTGCCTTCACAGTCGTTTTTGCTTGTGCGAAAGGATTCACATCCACTCCATCAGGCTTGGCCTTGACAATGGCAGCGGATGTCTCCGACTATGAAACAAGTGTTTCCGGGCGTTATGTTTCCGGAATGTTGAGCACCATGTTCTCCTTGACCGACTCAGTCGCATCATCGTTCGCGCCAATGTCGATTGGTTGGATCTTAGCCGCTGTAGGATTTGCGCAAGCCTATCCAACGGCTGACACGCCACTTTCGCCACAATTGCGCATGGCTGGTATTGTATTGATTTCAGTATTGCCTTTAGTCGGTACACTGATAGCTTTAACGTTCATGAAATTCTACCCATTGGATAAGGAAACAATGGAAAGTGTTCAAATAAAAATTGCAACAATGAAACAAGATGATTAAAGCGATGATGAAGAAATCCCTCCGACAATCCCTACATTGAATGACTAAGCCAACGAATTTTTCATTTCAGAGCAGGCGGAATAGTGAAATTTTGACGGTCAATTAAATAAATAGGACTCTAAATGTACTAAAATCAGTAGCGCTGACCATACACTTGGTTTGTACTACTGATTTTAGTATTTTTTTGTTTTTAGAAGGAAAATAAAATTTCCCGGCGAAATCATGCTTCGCCGGGAAATGCTGTCAGAAGGAATGGACACTTAGTCTATTACCGCTTTTCTCAATCTTTCAACTTCATATTTTCGTAGTTCATGTTCGGGTTCAGCAGGCCGCGATTGCTTTTCAGGACGAAAGAAAAGCTGTTGTCGTTGAAGTCGATGATGTTGTCTTCATCCAGTTGCTGCAGGCTGTCCCTGGTGACTCTGACCACACCGAAGTTGGTGTCCAAAACGGTGTCGTAGTATGGATTTTTAGTATCGTAGGCTCGAATCGTGAACATACTGCTGTCCGGTCCGCCGCAGCCGTAAATGGTACTCATGTACAAAGAGAGTTCCTCGGTCATCCCCAACTTTTCCAGTCGGTGCATGGCATTTTCTGTGAATGTCAATTTCATTTTCTCTCACCTCTTGTCTTTAATTATAGAGCATGCTGCCGCAAAACAAATCGAATATGCTCAAGCCGATAAAAATGTTTGACAAGGTTAGAAACAGATGTTATATTTAATTAAATTTTAATAGAAGAGCGATGAAGAGAAGAGTACCTTTCGATCGTCATTCCAGAGAGCCCCGGTAGGTGAAAAGGGGTATGATGAAAAAAAGCGAAGATGGTCTCGGAGCAAAGCAATGCGGATAGTGTTGCTTCGATTTGTGCACGATAGCGCACAAGAGTATAACAAGCGGAAGCTTGCGTACTTTCTAAGGTATGGATCGCGAGGTCCCTACGAACATGGGTGGTAACACGAAGAGCTTTCGTCCCTGTATTTCAATCAGTTGGAATATAGGGACGAGGGCTTTTTTGCTTTTTGCAAAATCAGAGGAATGAAAAGAAGCAACCTCGGCTAATCGGAAATGACCCAGAAGAGCAACTGCCATGCAAGAATAGATCGAAAACCAGAAGGGAAAGATGACAAATGACAGAGAAAAATTACAGTTTTGAAACGTTGCAAGTACATGCAGGCCAAGTGCCGGACCCCGTTACCGGAGCCCGTGCGGTGCCGATCTACCAGACCACGGCCTTCGTGTTCGACAGCGCGGAACAGGCTGCCGGCCGCTTCGCTTTGACGGATGCCGGAAATGTCTACACCCGTTTGACGAACCCAACAACCGCAGTCGTGGATGCGCGGGTTGCGGCGCTTGAGGGTGGCACCTCCGCAGTTACAGTCGCTTCAGGCTCGGCTGCGATCACGTACGCTATACTGAACGTGGCGAATGCGGGCGATGAAATCGTCGCTGCCAGCACGCTTTATGGCGGAACCTACAATCTTTTCAGCGCGACCTTGCCTAATTTGGGCATCAAAACAACTTTCGTGGATCCTGAAGATACGACTAACTTCGAAGCTGCCATCACGGAAAAGACGAAAGCCATCTTCATCGAATCGATCGGAAACCCGAGCACCAACCTGATTGATATCGAAAAAGTCGCTGAAATCGCGCATAATCACGGAATCATCTTGATCGTGGACAACACGTTCGGTACGCCTTACCTGATTCGTCCGTTCGAATTCGGTGCCGATGTTGTGGTCCATTCCGCCACTAAATTCCTGGGTGGACACGGCACAACAATGGGCGGAGTCGTCGTCGAATCCGGTAAATTTGATTTCGCCGCCAGCGGAAGGTATCCTGGCTTCACGACGCCGGATACGCATTACAACGGATTGGTCTATACGGATCTGGGACCGGGCGCATTCACGACCAAAATCCGCGTGCAACTGCTGCGTGACACGGGAGCCTGCATCGGACCAATCGATTCCTTCCTGTTGCTGCAGGGGATCGAAACTTTGTCATTGCGCGTTGAACGCCATGTCGAAAATACCCGCAAGGTCGTCGCCTATCTGGCGAACCATCCGAAAGTTTCTTGGGTGAACTATCCGGAACTGCCTGATAGCAAATACAAGGCGCTTGCCGATAAATACTTCCCTAAAGGCGTCGGTTCAATCTTCACTTTCGGCATCGAGGGCGGCAAACAAGCCGGTATCGAGTGGATTGACAAGTTAGAGTTGTTCTCGTTGCTTGCGAACGTTGCCGATGCGAAATCCTTGGTCATCCATCCGGCCAGCACGACCCACGCGCAATTGAGTGACGAAGACCTTATTGCTGCCGGCGTTTCCGGGGACATGGTCCGTCTGTCCATCGGGATCGAAAATGCCGATGACATCATCGCCGACTTGGATCAAGCTTTCGGAAAAATCTAACAAAATGGAGGTGCAGCCTTGAAAAATTAGGCTGCACCTTTTTTGTGGTTTTATTATCTGGTCTAGTGTGCTTGGTGACGTTTTTCCCCGCCAAAGTGGTTTTGACGGGTTATTCCTGAGCATAAATTCAATTCCCATATAGAATCAAAGATACTGCTCCAACACCGACCAAACATCCAGTTTTTCAGGCAGCGTTTTGACATGCTTTCCGCGCATGGGGCTAGTCGAAGGGAGCGGGAGGTAAACAAGGCCGGATTCCTCATCCAGACCGAAGTGTTTTTTGTAGCTGCGGTAAGCTTTTCCGCCGTTGAAAGCAATTGCCTTGATCTGGGGATGTTCGCGCAGAAGAGTCTTCAAGTCATTCGGCTGCTCCTCTTTGATTGCTGAATCGAGGCTGCCTTCGCGGTAACAGGAGTGGATGACATCCCAGAGGGCGACGTGATGCTTTTTCAGCAGTGATAGGCGGTCTGAATAGGTCACCGGATCCTCCTCACCGAGTATGGAAAAAATGATTTCCCAGAAATGGTTCCTCGGATTCCCGTAGTAGTGATGTGCTTCCAGCGACTTCGCGCCGGGCATCGATCCCAGAATGAGGACATGGGCTTGGGAATCGATGACAGGTGCCATCGAGTAAAGCTTGTCGGATTGTTTCAGTCGGAACGCATCCTTTCAAAGTTGATTTGTTTCCATTCTACCAAAACCGCGCCGGAGCAGGAAACATTCGAGCTTACCAAATTTTTTAAATAAAATAGTTGACGGAAGGATAGCGATGCGTTAAAATAATCCCAACATTAAGAAATCGTTAGAAAAATCATTTCCATCTAATAAAACCGATAATCAAGAGAAGTACGCATCATACCTTGTTTCCAGAGAGTCGCCGCCAGTGAGAGTGCGATAGCGAAGGGGATGCCGAATGGACTTGAGAGGGTTGCCTTGAAAAAAGTAGGGGCAAACGGGGAACCTGGTCCGTTAACAGACAGGCACATATGTTGGTATGTGAACGAGTGGGCGATTCATTTCGTCAATTTGGGTGGTATCGCAGGAGAATGCAAGCTCTTGTCCCTTTAAAGGGGGGACAAGGGCTTTTTTTGTACACAAAAAATGATGAGGTGAATGAAATGCTAGAGATAAAAGATACGAAACAGACCGAAGAAATTCTGCCGCAAGACAGCATGAAAGCCGCTATCGATAAACTAGTGAAAAAAGAAGAACTTTCTCCGCAATTGACGAAGACTATCATGCACCAAATCATGAGTGGTCAAGCCAGTCCGGTCCAAATCGCATCTTACCTGACTGCTATGCGTATGAAAGGCGAGACGGCCGGAGAAATCAGTGCTTCCGCTGAAGTGATGCGGGATTTTTCCAATAAAGTACAGACTAAGAAGAATGCATTGGACATCGTCGGAACCGGCGGCGATCAAGCCTTCACCTTCAATATCTCAACCGTCTCTTCCTTTGTCATCGCAGCCGCAGGGATACCGGTGGCAAAACACGGCAACCGCAGCTCCTCAAGCAAATGCGGCAGCGCGGATGTGCTTGAAGAATTAGGTGTGAACATCGAAGCCAGCGCGCAACACAGCGAAGCGATGCTGGAAGAAATCGGGATGTGCTTCATGTACGCCCAAAAATACCATCCATCGATGAAGCATGCAGCACCCGTCAGGAAAGAAATGGGCGTCCGGACGATCTTCAACGTCCTGGGGCCATTGGCAAATCCGGCCAATGCGAATATGCAATTGCTCGGCGTGTATGATATTGCACTGGTGGACACGATGGCTGAAGTGCTGAACCAATTGCATATGGAACGAGCATTGGTATTCGGCGGAAATGACGGTCTGGATGAAATCACTTTGACCACAACATCAGAAGTCGCGGAGCTCCGCGACGGCAAGGTCACCCACTTCACGTTCGATCCGAAAGACTATGGTTTCGAGTACTGCACGAGCGAAGATTTGGTGGGCGGAGAACCAGCTGAGAATGCCGCAATTGCCTTGGCTATCCTAAGTGGCGAAAAAGGACCGAAGCGCGACACGGTGCTGTTGAATGCCGGCATGGCTATTTATCTGGCCAATGACGATTATACGATCGCTGACGGCATCAAGCGCGCTGCCGAATTGATTGATAGCGGAGCGGCACTGGGGAAATTAAAGCAATTCATCACTGCATCACAGGAGGCGACAAAATGATATTGGACGACATCATAGCAGCGACAAAAATACGCGTGGAAAAAGCCAAACAGGCCATCCCGTTGGAAGAAATGAAACAAGCCGCCTTGGCGATGCCGATCAATCAGGACTTTCCCTTCGAAAAGGCGCTGACCGGTGAAGGGATCCGCTTCATCTGCGAATGCAAAAAGGCATCCCCTTCGAAAGGCGTGATCGTGGAGGATTTCCCTTACCTCGAAATCGCCAAGGCCTACGAAGAAGCAGGCGCATCCGCAATCTCGGTATTGACGGAGCCCGATTTTTTTCAAGGCGAAAATCGCTTCCTGACAGAAATAAAACAGGCAGTATCGCTTCCGGTTATACGGAAAGATTTCATCATCGACGCCTACCAAATCTATGAGGCGAAAGTCATCGGAGCGGATGCCGTGCTGTTGATAGCAACCATCCTGACAGAAGAAGAGTTGGATGCTTTCCAACGCCAGGCTCGCGAACTGGGGCTTTCGGCCTTGGTGGAGGCTCACACCGAAGAAGAACTGCTGAAAGCTCTGCGGACCAACCCGAAACTGATTGGTGTCAACAACAGGGACTTGAAAACCTTTAAGGTGGACATCCAGCAGTCCATCAGGCTGCGCACGCTGGTTCCTGATGACATCCTTTTCGTGGCCGAAAGCGGCATTTCGGAAAGACAGCAAGTCATCGAATTGGAACAGGGCAAAGTCGATGCCATCCTGATTGGCGAAACGATGATGGTCTCTCCGGATAAAAAAGGCATGCTGGACCGTTTACGGGGGATTGGCTGATGGTCAAGGTGAAAATCTGCGGCTTGAAACGAGTCGAGGATGCTGAAATGCTGAATGAGCTGCGCCCGGATTTTGCAGGCTTCATATTCGCTCCCAGTAAGCGCCAGATTTCGTTGGAGCAGGCGCTGAAAATCAGGGCAGTCTTGAGTGATGCCATTCCGGCGGTCGGAGTCTTCGTCAACGAACCGATTGAAAACATCGTTGCCATCGTGGAAAGCCGGGCGATTCAGATTGTGCAGCTCCACGGCGATGAGGATAACGCTTATATAGAAGAGTTGGGCAAGCGGATCACACTTCCGATCATCAAAGCGGTCGCGGTCAAGGACGCCGTTGATGTCAAGAAGGAATACGCTGCCGATATCCTCCTCTATGACACATACCAAAGCGGCGTGGCAGGCGGGACCGGAAAGACATTCAACTGGGATTTGCTGAAGGAAGCAATGCACCCATTCTTTCTGGCGGGAGGCCTGCATGCAGGCAATCTCGAAGCGGCCATCCGACAGGTACAGCCATATGCAGTGGACATCTCGAGCGGCGTCGAAACGGACGGCGTGAAGGATTTTGAAAAAATCAGAGCAGTAATGAAAATCATTGGGAGGTCAAAAAAATGACAAGTTATTTCGGAGCACACGGGGGACAGTTCATTCCCGAAACCTTGATGAACGCTTGCTTGGAACTGTCGGAAGCTTTTTTCCGACTCAAAGAGGATCCGGACTTCAAAAAAGAATTGAACGATTTGTTGGACAACTACGCAGGCCGACCATCCCGCCTCTATTTCGCGGAAAAGATGACCAAGAACCTCGGCGGGGCGAAAGTCTACCTGAAACGCGAAGACTTGAACCACACGGGCTCGCATAAGATCAACAATGCGCTCGGTCAGGTATTGTTGGCCAAGAAGATGGGCAAGAAACGTATCATCGCGGAGACCGGCGCCGGCCAGCACGGCGTGGCAACCGCAACGGCAGCTGCGCTTTTGGATATGGAGTGCGTCGTCTACATGGGCGAAGAGGATACCCAACGTCAAGCTTTGAACGTGTTTCGGATGGAATTGTTGGGCACAAAAGTGATCCCCGTGACAAGCGGCACCGCCACCCTCAAGGACGCGGTCAACGAAGCGATGAAGGATTGGGCTTCCACGTTTGAAGAGTCGCATTACTGCATCGGCTCGGTCATGGGTCCGCATCCATTCCCGACCATGGTCCGCGATTTCCAGAAGATCATCGGGGAAGAGACCAAAGCCCAGTTGGCCCAGGCGGAAGGCAAGTTGCCGGATGTCGTGATGGCTTGCGTCGGCGGCGGTTCGAATGCGATTGGGACTTTTTATGACTTTATCGGCGACGAAAGCGTAAGGCTGATCGGTTGCGAAGCTGCCGGCAGAGGCATCCACACGCAGGATACAGCTGCGACGATTGCGACCGGTACGCCGGGCATTTTCCATGGTATGAAATCCTATTTCTGCCAGGATGAATACGGCCAAATCGCTCCTGTTTATTCGATATCGGCAGGTTTGGACTACCCGGGCATCGGGCCTGAACATGCGGATCTCTATGACCGCGGACGCGCCGAGTACGTTTCGGTGACGGATGACGAGGCTGTCGCAGCCTTTGAATATCTGGCGCGGATGGAAGGAATCATACCGGCAATCGAAAGTTCGCATGCAATCGCGCATGCCATGGTTTTGGCGCCGACGTTGGATCCGGAAAAGATCATCGTCATCTGCCTGTCGGGCCGTGGGGACAAGGACGTTGCCGCAATCGCAAGATACAAGGGAGTGGACATTCATGAATAAAATCACAGCTGCCTTTAAGCATAAGGCATTCATCCCTTTCGTGACGGCGGGGGATCCAGACCTGGAAACCACGAAGGAACTGATCAGGGAAATCGTTGCGAACGGAGCGGACATCGTCGAAATCGGCATCCCGTTCTCCGATCCGGTTGCGGAAGGTCCTGCAATCCAAAAAGCGGATGAGCGGGCTTTGGCGAACGGCATTAATACGGACGATATTTTCCGGATGGTCGCTGAGTTGCGCACCGAAATTGATACGCCTTTCGTCTTCATGACCTACATCAACCCTGTTTTCGTCTACGGCATCGATAAATTCATGGCGCGCTGTAAAGAGACAGGCGTCGATGGCATCATCATCCCGGACGTTCCGTTCGAGGAGAAGGGCTTTATCCAGAAAGCCTGCCGGGAACATGGCATCACTTACATTTCTATGGTAGCACCTTCCTCTGCTGAACGGATTGCCATGATCGCTAAAGAAGCGGAGGGTTTCCTGTATGTCGTTTCTTCCTTAGGCGTCACAGGCGTCCGCAGTGATATCACAACTGATATCGGCAGCATCCTGGACGAAATTCGCAAAATCAGCGACATCCCTTGCGCCATCGGCTTCGGTATTTCCAACGCCCAGCAAGCAAAAGCGATGAGTGAAATCGGGGACGGCGTTATCATCGGTTCTGCAATCATCAATATCATGGAAAAATACGGGAAAGATTCGCCCAAACCGGTCGGAGCCTTCGTCGCAGAGATTGTGGGAGCCATACGCAGCGGGAGCTAAAGTCTTTACACGTGAATCGGACTGCCTGTAGCAGTATAATGAAAGAAAATAACAGGCGGAAAGTGGTGACGATGATGCGGAGAATTATTCTTGTGCGTCACGGTGTGAGCGAGTGGAATTTATTGAACCTGTTTACGGGCTGGACAGATGTAGACTTGAGTGAACAGGGTGTCACGGAAGCGAGAGAAGCTGGCCGGAAACTCAAGGAAGCCGGGATTGAATTTGATATGGCGTTCACGTCGGTTTTGAAACGGGCGATCAAGACTTGCCATATTGTTCTCGATGAAATGGATCAATTATGGATACCGGAAGTGAAAAGCTGGCGCCTCAATGAACGCCATTATGGTGATCTGCAAGGCCTGAATAAACAGCAGACAGCCGAAAAATATGGGGAAGAACAGGTCCTTAAATGGCGTCGGTCCTATAATACATTGCCGCCATTAATGGATCCGAATAACCCCTTGTCGCCAGCAAATGACCGTCGTTATGCCAATCTCCAGAAACGTGTCATTCCGATGGGAGAGAACCTCGAGACAACCTTGGAACGTGTCATCCCATTCTGGGAAGATCAGATCGCACCGGCAATATTGGATCGAAAAACGGTATTGGTTGCAGCCCATGGGAATTCCTTGCGGGCGCTGATCAAGTACCTCGAAGAAATACCTGATGATGAAATCATGCAACTGGAAATCCCTACCGGACAACCATTGGTCTATGAGTTGAATGATGACCTGACGATAATCAGAAAATACTATCTATAACAATAAAGATGCGGCCGGGAATCGGAATCCCGGCCGCATCTTTTATTGCGTTATTTTTCTTCAGTCATCAATTGAAAGTTGAAACGGACGTTACTGCTGGTTCCGTCCGGCAGGTAGGATCTTTCCACAAAAGTCACCTGGTCGGAATGGTCGATGAGGATCAAGGTGGTGGAGCGGGTGCCGTATCTTTCCGTCTGGATGAAATTAGCGGACACAGCACGCAAAATCGGTAAATCCAACGGCAGATCAGGCAGCTGGTCATCCGGCGGGGGCGTCCGATCCGCCATGATGCGGAAGATAGCCTCTTCATCAAAAGTTGAACTAGCCAGCGCTGCCATTGCCGCTTTTGTGTGGGTGACTTTCGGCCAAGGCGTATCGAGCGTGGCATTGCTGACGGAGTGGTTACCTGTTTGAAGGACGCTGATTTCATCCAAAATGTTGTTGTAATGATGGAGACTGTCGCGCGAGCCGACGATAAGATTGAAGCCGTTGTAGGCGGTCCGTTGTTGCCTGACCTTATTCAGATAATCGTCGGGTCCAGTACTGCCGGTCAAATAATCTATCACGAGGTTGCCGCGGGACAGTTTTTGGTCGGACTCCTGAGCGGTCGCCAAATAACTGTTGGTCACAGCGGCGATCTTGCCTTGTTTGGTGATCCCCAGCCACGTGCCGTGAGCGCTCAAGTCTTTTCCGGCCAACAGATCGGGATGCTCCGGCCAGAAGTGTGCAGCCAAGGATGGCCGGTCATATTGCTCATCCCGATTGGCCACGAGAATCAATTTGTACGATGCGTGTTGACTGAGTTGCAACGAAATCAAACACATAGCTATTCCCCCAGTAAGATGATCTTATTTTTATCAGTATAACACGCACCTGCCATGCGGCTGAAATGAAGAACCCCCGACAGAGGCAGGCCCTACTGAATGCAGCTCCACTGTTTATCCAAATTTTAAAACACGTCGGATATGAGCTATAATAAGGTTAACAGTAATACCATCACGCCAATTGGAATTGCAGCGACAGGATCAACACTACTCGAAGGGGTTGTTAAGGATGCTAAAAGATAGAAAAAAATATTGGACAGTACTGCTGGTCAGTCTTTTTCTGGCAAGTTGCAGCCAACCGCAAGAAACATCTGAAGAAGAAAGTTCCTCTCAAGCGACGGCGCAAAGCAGTTCGGCAGCCGGTACAGCGAGCAGCGAAACGGCAGCAACGTCGGCAGAATCCACGGAAGTCGGTGATCGGCTCGGAAAACTATCGAAAAGCTACATCGATATCATGGAAAGCGGCAATTACTATATGGCTTTCCGCTCCACTACGACATTTGAAGGCGAAATGATGGAATCCGAGACGATGATGACCGTTTCGGGTGACAGGACGGCGATGCATTCTAAGTCCGCAGATACCGACACGGTAATGGTGATGATGGATGGAAAAACCTATTTGATCGACCATGTCAACAAAACGGTAATGGCTATGCCTGAAACAATGATGGAAGGGGAAGAAACCCTACCGGAAATCCCGGAATCAAGCGAACCGGTCGAAGTGGATGACATCGAATACATCGGCAGCGGCAAGGAAGACGGCTTGGTGTACGAGGAATATCGCACAGAGAGCGGTACGCAGATCTTCTACTATTTTGATGGCTCCGACTTGAAAAAAATCAAGACGATCGATGAAGAATTTGAATCGGTCATGGAAATCCTGGAATTGTCCGATAACGTATCGGAGGATGCTTTTGAAATACCAGCAGACTATCAACAAGTGACCTATTGAATGAATTGATGGGAAATTGTTTTTATAGTTGAATGACTCTTTAGGGAAAAAAGGTTCGTGATCCCCGCAAGGGTCACGAACCTTTTTAGTACTATTTTTCAGGCTGGTTATCATGTTCCGGAACATCCCGGGCCACATCCACAGTCGCGAAATCCTTAACGGGTGTGGAGCCATTAAGCGGTTCAGGCTCATCCTCCGACAATTCAAATGTACCGGCTACGTCCCCGAAGTAACGATTATAGCGCAATTTGAATTTCTCGAGGATATGCTCGAAGAGAATCTTCAGCATCGCGAATAGCGGCACGCCTAAAATCATGCCGATAAAGCCAAGCAGATTGCCCATGATCAGCAAAACGATGATGATCATCAACGGATGCATCTTCAAGTTCCGACCCATGATGCTCGGTTCGATGATGTTGCCTTGAATGAGCTGCGCCAATGCCCAGACAACAACCATTTTCAGGAGCATGGCCGGAGAGGTGAAGGCCGCGACGAACAAAGCAGGGATAACCCCAATGGTGGCTCCGATGAAAGGAATGACAGCCGTCAAGGTAGCGATCAGGGCAAGGACGAAGGCGTAATCCAGGCCGATGATCAAATAACCGACTATCAGCAAGGCACCCAGACTCAAGGCTACGAGCAGCTGGCCTTGAACATAGGAACCGACCTGAATTGACATCTGTCTGGATATCTTTTCTATATCCTTGCGGAAAACAGGCGGGATATTCTTCATGACGAAAGGTTGGAACTTTCCTTGATCCTTCAGCATGAAGAAAAGGATGACCGGGAAAGTTACTGTCACGACCACTAAGCTGGAAATGGTGGAAAAAATGTTCATGATTTTTTCGCTCGAGTTGCCGACCCAGGCCAGAATCATGTCAGGGATACTGCCCACTGTGCTGTCCAGCCAACTTTGCGCTTGTTCATAATAATCCTTGAAGGTAGTGTTCGCGAGCAGTCTGTCGAAATAGGCGTTCATTTGTTCAATATAGGTAGGAAATTCATTGACCAAATTGGTTAGTTGGCTGGACAAAATCGGAACCAACAGGCCAACCCCATAGACCAACATCAAAATGAAGAGGACAAAGACGAGTGATGTCGCCATTCCTCGATTGATCCTCGATCTTTCGAGAAAGGTCACTATCGGATTGAAGAGATAATAGAAGACAATTGCTAAAATCACAGGTGCCACGATGGTCGAAAACATGACCTGCAGCGGTTTGAAAATGAAGGAGATGGTATCCATCGTGAAGACGAGCACGCCGATCAGGATAAGGATGGACAGGATAAAGATGATTGTTTTGCCGCCCAAAAAGGAGATGAGGCGGGTATCTTCAGTTATTATTTTTTTCGTTTCTTTTTTTTGCATAAGCTGTCCTTTCTGTTGCCGCCATCGGAGCGGATCCGTACTTTGGCATAATGGTTTTCTGATTTAAGTTTACCAGAGTTACGCTTGAAAGCCATACTGCAAAGGTCCTATTTCCAGATAATCCTGTCGTTCGGTTGAGGGTGTTTGAATGAAATGTGTTAAAATGACAGAACAAGAACTAGCGTTAGAGGAGGCAACGTATGAAATACAGCATCTATACACGCACCGGCGACAAAGGCAACACACGCATCGGAGGCGGAAAAGCTCTTCCAAAAAATGCCGAAAGAATCGAAGCTTTCGGCGTGCTGGATGGGCTGAATTCATGGTTCGGGCTGGTCTGCACGAAGAATGATTGTGGCGAGGATATCCAGGAGGATATGGCACTCATCCAACAGTTCCTGTTCGATTGCTCCTCCGATCTGTCTATACCCAAAGGGCACCGGGAGTATAAACTCGTACAGGATCACACCGACTGGTTGGAGAAGAAAATCGATATCTACAGCGAGGAGCCGGAAGAGATCCAGTATTTCATAATACCGGGCGGAACGGAACTGGCAAGCTGGTTCCACATTTTGCGGACGACGACCCGTGACGCGGAACGTCGAATCGTCTCCTTCATGGAGGCGGAGCCGGAAGAAGTGAATCCGTTCGTCCTGAAGTTCATCAATCGGCTTTCTGACTATCTGTTTGTCGTGGCCCGTGTCGTCAATGCCCGCAAAGGCGTTCCCGACGTCCCGTACGAGCGCAGCGAAAAAGTATTTCGCATTTCAAAAGAGCAAGACAGTTCCAAAGGGAAACCGAAATAAAGTAGGAGGCCAGGAATCGGTTTTTCCTCCGGCCAACAGTTCGCCCGCCGGAGGAAAACGGTCCTGCAGGGACCTCTTCTCAGGCGGACGCACCCCTAAACTCATTCACGCATTCATCCAATTAATAACGCACAAGGATCCCGGCAACAGACTGCCGGGATCCTTGTGCGTTTCGCTTATTTCACATTGAAAAATCAGCGCAATACCGCTGGCAAAGCTTCGATGAGATCCGAAGCCATCAAGCTGTATTCGGATTTTTCCTGGGCTGCGATATCCCCTGCCAAACCGTGGATGTAGACACCCAATTTGGCCGCCTCGGATGGGGCCAAACCTTGAGCCAACAAGCCGGCGATGATGCCGGTCAGGGCATCGCCCGAACCGCCTGTCGCCATGCCGTTGTTGCCGGTCGCGTTGATGTAATGCTCATCCTGATGGGCCACCACAGTCCGGGCGTCCTTCATGACAAAAGTTAGATCCGATTCAGCTGTGCAAAACTCCGCAGTCCCCAGGAGGTCCGCTTTTATTTCCGCCAAGTCCTTATCCAAAAGCCGCGCCAGTTCCTTCAAATGAGGGGTAAGGATGCTCCCCTTAGGAACGGTCTGCGCCACTGCGCTGATGCGGGAACGGGAATCGTTCCCCGGCAAAGCCGCGTCGTTGAAACGATCGGAAAGGATATTCAAGGCATCCGCATCGATAATCAAAGGGATCTGACTATTTTTGAGAACCAGATCGACTATCGTGCGGGCCACTTCGGACTTCCCGATTCCGGGTCCGACGACAATCGCATCGGCGCAGGAAATCGCGGCGATGATATTCAGGCGTTCGCTCTCCTTATCCAATCCGTCCGGTTGGTAGGTCGTCAGGATGGCTTCAGGCAGCTGCATTTGTAGGATGGCGCGGTTCTCATCCGGTGTGATTATCTGTACCAGACCTGCGCCGGTACGGTAGGCGGCTTTTGCCGAAAGGAAGGCAGCGCCGCTCATGTTTGCGGATCCGGCGATGATCACGACCCGGCCATAAGTGCCTTTGTTCGAATAGGCCGCGCGTCTCGGTAGCGAAAAAAGATCGCTCTCGTCATAGAACAGCACATTCGAAGAAATGACGTCCATGGCGCTCGGCGGGAAACCGATGTCGCTGACGATCAGTTTGCCGGTGTGCAAAGAACCGGGGTATAGCAGCTGGCCGATTTTTTCGATCCCGAAAGTGATGGTCACATCCGCACGGACAGCGGTCCCCAGCACTTGGCCATTGTCGGCGGAGATGCCGGATGGGATGTCGACAGCAAAGACATATCCTTGGAACGCGTTCATGAGTTGGATCGTCTCCGCGTATTTCCCTTCTGCAGGTCTGTCCAAGCCGATGCCGAAAATCGCATCGACCAAGACGGTGTAGCCTTTGAAATTGATTTCGCTGACGTCATCCCAGATGACCATATCCAAGTTTTCGATGATGTCGAGTTGTTTTTTGGACTCAGCGGATAATTTGTCGTGTTCGCCGATCAAGAATACATCCACCTGGAAGCCGTGGTTCAATAAAATGCGGGCTACTGCCATTCCGTCCCCACCGTTGTTGCCTGAACCGCAGACCACGAGGATGATGTCCTCTCTTGAAATGCGTTCTTCCATGGCTGAGACGACCTGATTCGCCGCATTTTCCATCAGCACCAAGGCTGGGATGCCGATTTCATTGATTGTAAAGGCGTCGATTTTTTTCATCTGTTGGCTGTTGACAAGTTTTTTCATTGAATATTCCTCCTGATGGTTGGTGGATGTCATTCCATTTTCACATTTGCTATTATACCATTCTTGATGCGCGAAAGAATACGGGGAGCCTGATATAGCTCTATGCTAGGCGGAAACCAAATGATTGCTTTAACAAGCATTGACTATTCTGCGCAACAATTTTCTGAAAACTTAGGGAAAACAGTCATTCACTTTTTATAAGTAATGTGATAATCTTATCAAGGAACTTGAATAAGGGAGGAATGTATGATGATCGAGCTGATTGCAACAGCCGAGTCAGTAGCGCAAGCCAAGGAATTGGTGGATTGCGGTGTAGATATACTATATATAGGAGAGGATGAGTACGGCCTTCGTTTGCCGTATTCCTTCACCAGAGAGGAACAACGTGAGGTCATTGCCTATGCGCACGAGAAAGGCGCGCAAGTCAGTGCAGCTGTGAATGCGATCTTCCATAACGATCGGATCAATCAAGTTAGCGAATATCTGGCTTTCCTGCGTGAAGCAGAAGTCGACAGCATCACGTTGGGCGACCCTGGCGTAGTGCAAGTCATGCGGGAACAGGATTTGTTCATCCCTTACCGTTATGATGCGCAAGTCATGGTGACTTCCAGCGGACAGATCAATTTCTGGGCGAAAAGGGGCGCGGTCGGTTCCGTTCTGGCCCGCGAAGTGCCTTTCGAGGAAATGAAAAAATTAATCCCGGGTGCGTTGGTGCCGGTTGAAGTATTGGTGTACGGTGCCACTTGCATCCACCAATCGAAACGCAATTTGCTTGAAAATTACTTCAATTTCATCGAGAAAGAGGAAATGGTGAATAAAGAACGCGGATTGTTCATTTCCGAGCCGAAAAAAGTGGATTCCCATTATTCCATCTATCAGGACCGCAACGGGACGCACATCTTCGCCAACAATGACCTTGATCTGATGCCTCATCTGGGCGACCTTACGGCTATCGGCGTCTCACAATGGATGCTGGACGGATTGTTCACCCCTGGAGGAAATTTTGTCGCGATCGCGAAACTGTTCGTGGAAGCGCGTGAATCCTTAACGGAAGGAATCTGGACGGAAGAATTGGCGGAACGCTTGGATGCCGAACTGCATGCTTTGCACCCCGCTAACCGTGAGCTGGATTCCGGGTTCTATTCCAAGGATCCGAACGAAGTTGTCTGATACTTTGATACTGAAAGAAAGAGAGTGTATATACATGCGAACAATAACAAAGAAGCCCGAGGTCTTGGCCCCGGGCGGAACATTGGAAAAATTGAAGACAGCCATCCATTACGGAGCTGATGCCGTCTATATCGGTGGAGAAGCGTACGGTTTGCGCAGCCGCGCAGGCAATTTCGACTATGAGGAAATGGCGGAAGCAGTCGCTTTTGCGCATAGCCATGGTTCGAAGATTTATGTCGCCGCAAATATGGTCACCCATGAAGGCAACGAGGAAGGCGCAGGCGAATTCTTCCGTACGATCCGCGATATCGGCATCGACGCGGTCCTGATTTCAGATCCGGCGCTGATGGAAATCGCCGTGACCGACGCACCCGGCTTGCCGATCCATTTGTCGACACAGGCTTCCGCGACCAACTATCAAACGCTCAATTTTTGGGCGAGCGAAGGCTTGGAGCGCGTCGTGTTGGCCCGTGAAGTATCGATGGCAGAAATTCAGGAAATGAACGAGAAGACCGATGTCGAAATCGAAGCCTTCGTCCATGGGGCGATGTGCATCTCCTACTCGGGCCGTTGTGTCCTGTCCAACCACATGTCGAACCGTGATGCCAACCGCGGAGGCTGCGCGCAGTCTTGCCGTTGGAAATATGGCTTGTTCGATATGCCGTTGTTGGGACAGCAGAACCCTGTAGGTGCCGGCGAAGAAGGCATCGAAGAAAAATTCTCCATGAGTGCCGTCGATCTGTCGATGCTGGAGCACCTGCCCGATTTGATCGAGAGCGGCGTCGACAGCCTGAAAATCGAAGGTCGCATGAAATCGATCCATTACGTTTCGACGGTAGTTAATGTTTATCGTAAAGCCGTGGATGCTTACTGCGCCGATCCGGACCATTACGAACTGAAGCAGGAATGGGTGGATGAATTGTGGAAAGTTGCGCAGCGCGAATTGGCGACCGGTTTCTTCTATAAAGATCCGACCGAGGATGAACAACTCTTCGGCCAGCGCCGCAAAATTCCGCGCTACGGTTTCATCGGCCAAGTGATGGCATACGATCCGGAAACGCAGATGGCTACGATCCAGCAGCGGAACAATTTCGGTGTCGGCGACGAAATCGAATTCTACGGACCGGGATTGCGCCACAACGTACTGACTGTGGAAGCCATCTGGAACGAACACGATGAAGCGATCGACCGTGCGCCTAACGCCATGATGATCGTTAAGATGAAGGTTCCTTTCGTGGTTGAACGCTTTGATATGATTCGCAAAAAGAAATAGACAATCGAAGACTTCAGATTTGCTTTTTTCAGGCTTGCCGTTTATAGTGATTAAGAACTGAATAGAAGTTTTTCCGTAAGGGAGTAACTAGCAGCCATGCTGCGGCAATGCCAACAATAAGTAGATCCGAGAGGGTCTTCTGGTGTTGCCTTAAATAGTGAGACTTACGCCTACCGTTTCTTGAGAGAGACGGTAGCGCGTAAGTCTCTTTTTTGTTTCTCAATTGCGGAGGAAAGTGGGTGAAAGCGGCAGAGACGTGGTACAACGATGGGGATAATTGATGCAACGGTGAACGATAAAAATAGATGACCCAACAGGAGGCTTACGAATGGAAAACGAAAGAATAAGCACAAAAACAATAGAAGTAAAACAAAATGCGGGCCATCCGCATAAGAACAAGCCGGGGGGAACTTCCTTGGCGGCATACCAGAAAAGCATGGAGACGATTTTTGCGGAAACTGGCAGCACTAGGGAAGGACTCAATGAGCAGGTCGTCGAAACTCGACAGGCAGAACGTGGATTCAACGAACTGGCGACGAAGGAACGGGATTCGGTTCTGAAGTTGTTTGTTGAGACGTTCAAGGATGCGATGGTCATCGTATTGCTGGCGGTCGCCACGATTCAGATGGTCATGGGACATGCGGCGGAATCCTTGATTATTTTTGCTGTGCTGATGATCAATGCAGTCGTCAGCGTCATCCAGACCCGCAAAGCGGAAGGTTCGCTGGATGCCTTGAAGAGCCTGTCCGCTCCGATGGCTAAGGTGAGAAGGGCTGGCGCAAGGCTGACCATTCCGGCAAGGGAATTGGTTGTCGGCGACATCGTCAGCCTCGACGCCGGCGATTATGTCCCTGCAGACGGCCGGCTGTTTGAAGCCAGTTCGCTCAAGGTGGATGAAGGGATGCTGACAGGGGAGTCCCTCCCTGCGGACAAGGAAGTGAAGGATATCAACGGCGCCGTGCCTATAGGGGATCGCTTCAATATGGTGTACAGTGGGACGCTGACGGTATACGGCCGGGGCGAGTTCGTGGTTACGGGCATCGCCAACGACACCGAAATCGGCAAAGTGGCGAACCTATTGGAAAATGCGCTGTCCAAGCAAACACCGCTCCAAAAGAATCTGGAGCATTTCAGCAAAAGGTTGGGCGTGGGAATCCTCGTGCTTTCCGGCATCATTTTCGGTATTCAGTTCATCCGCATGATGGGAGAAGGCACAACGGATATGGACGCAGGCATTTTGAGCGCCTTCATGTTCGCTGTAGCCGTTGCTGTTGCTGCCATTCCGGAAGCACTGCAGTCGATCGTGACGATCGTCCTTTCGATAGGTACGAAAAAGATGGCCAAGCAACATGCAATCATCCGCAAGTTGTCTGCAGTAGAAACATTGGGGTCGACCAGCATCATCGCCACCGACAAAACCGGAACCTTGACGCAGAACAAGATGACAATCGTCGATCACTATTTGGCGAATGGCCAATCCGGTGCTTTCAATGGTCATCCGCCAACGTGGTCATTCGATGAGCAACGACTGATGCAGATTGCTGTCTTGGCCAATGATGCCAGCATCAACACGGAAGGGCAGGAATTGGGGGATCCCACGGAAGTTGCCATGGTCGCCTTCAGCAACAAAGTAAACCAGCCCTTTGACGAGTTGCGGACAGCCTATCCCCGCGAAGCTGAACTGCCATTCGATTCAGAACGGAAGCTTATGTCAACGGTTCATACGATCGACGGCGAACGTTTGCTCCTGACTAAGGGCGGACCTGATGTCGTGTTTGGGCGCAGCACCCATGTATTGATGAACGGTGACGTGTTGCCTTTGACGAAGGAACTATTGGAAAAAATCAAAGAACAGAATGAACAGTTCTCGCATCGCGCCCTTCGTGTATTGGCTTTCGCTTACAGGCCGTTGGATGAAAAAGAGGCACTTGATTTTAATGTGGAGCACGATCTGATCCTAGTAGGTCTCATGGCGATGATTGATCCGCCCCGCGAAGCGGTATACGCCGCGGTTGAGGAATCGAAGAAGGCCGGCATCAAGACTGTGATGATCACCGGCGATCACAAAACGACGGCGCGCGCAATCGCCCGCGACATCGGCATTGCGGACGAGGAGGACCTCGCTTTGACTGGACAAGAGCTGGACAACCTCAGCGATCGGGAATTGGATGGCATCTTGGAGCGGGTATCCGTCTATGCCCGGGTATCCCCCGAAAACAAAATCCGGATTGTCCGCGCTTGGCAGAACAAAGGTCATGTCACCGCAATGACGGGTGATGGGGTGAATGATGCGCCGGCTTTGAAGCAGGCTGACATCGGCATCGCCATGGGTAGCGGAACGGATGTAGCGAAAGAGGCGGCAGCGATGGTGCTGACCGACGACAATTTTGTTTCCATCGTCAGCGCGGTCGGAGTCGGCCGGAACGTCTACGACAACATCAAGAAAGCCATCGCCTATCTCTTCTCTGGAAATCTGGGGGCGATCATCGCCATTATCGCGGCTCTCCTGATGGATTGGGTGAATCCGTTCACTGCCTTGCAGCTGCTGTTCATCAACTTGGTCAATGATTCCATTCCCGCGATTGCTTTGGGGATGGAAAAGGGTGAGCCTGACGTGATGTCCCGCAAACCAAGGAATCCGAACGAGGGAATCTTCTCCGGCGATACGCTCGTTTCGGTCATCTACCGGGGGGTGCTGATCGGCGCAGCCGTCATCCTTTCGCAATTCATCGGGCGCGGCTACTCGGCTGAGATGAGTGTAGCCATGGCGTTCTCTACATTGATCATCGCCCGAACACTGCAGACATTCCCGGCCCGTTCGAATTCCCAGACGGCCATCGGCGCAGGCTTCTTTGCCAACAAATATGTCCTTTATGCGGTAGCTTTCTGCAGCACCCTGTACGCAGTGACGTTGCTTCCGGCGGTGCGCGGCATCTTCTCGATACCGGCCGACTTCAGTTTGGTACAGTTTGGTATAGCAGCAGGCTTGGCCTTGGCGGCTGTCGTATTGATGGAAGCGACGAAGCTGATCATCAACCGAGTCAGAAACTGATAAATTCTCAAACAGAAAAGCAAAAAAACGGCCCGGGAAATTTGATTCCCGGGCCGTTTTTGCGATTAAGATATCATCAAGAAAAAAGTCGTTCTTTCGGCTGAGCCGGTACTTTGAACAGCAAGGCAATCACTGCAGCTATGACCGTGAAGACGAAAAGGAGCAGATAAAGATAATTCAGCCCGATTTGATCGATGATGGGGCCGGCCATCAATTGGAAGAAGATGGTGCCGATGTTCCTGGAGAACATCGCGACAACGGCCGTTCCCGTAGCAATCAGTTTCCGGTTCAACAAGGTGGAGACCATCTTGAGGTTCAGCATGATGAAGGTCCCGGAAGCGAAAAATTTGGTCAAGACGGTCGCTATGGAAAGTACCAAAAAGTCGCTCGACAGGAAATTGATCAGATACTCTGTCCCCGACAGGAACAAAATGGCCAGAAGGAGCTGTTTGTTCGTGAAATGGTCCATGAAACGATGCGAAAAAGCCATCGCGATGACTTCCGCAAACAGGGCAACTGTCAGGGTTGTGCTGACAAGTGCGACCGGAGCGCCCGTATCGGTCAATAGCAACGGCAGATAACTGGTGTTGACCGTGTTCGTGCCGAAAATGATGAACGCCAAAAGCAGATAAGTGATGAATAGTTTGTTCTGGAAGATGTTCTTGAGTGTATTGCCTCCGGAAGTATCCTCCTGCTTCTCGGATGAATGTACGGGAGAGGAAGCTACTTGATCCGGTTTAGGCAATAGATAAAGGAACACAATGCTTGCAAAATAACAGGCGAGATAGAGCACAAAAATCGATTTCGGGGATACAAAATCGTAGATGATCCCAGAAATCTGTTGTCCGGCCGCATAGCCGATTGTTCCCCAGAGGCGAATCTGGCCGAATCTGTAAGGGCTATTGGCCGCAAGCACATCGAACAGCGGTGCAAGCCCCAAGGTGATGGCGTTCGCCAAACCATACACGAGCCCGAAGAGCCAGTTACCTGTGAAGAAAAAGAGTCCACAGCTGATTAAAGCTGAAATCAACACATAGATGGTGACCGTTTTACGGGTTCCCCATTTTTCATTTGAATACCCGATAAGTCCTTGGATGATAAGTGCGATTATGTTTGAAAGGATAAGGATGAATGAAATTTCCGACCCGCTTTTTCCCATGTCGCGCATGTAGACGGTGATCAATGATGATAAAGCCGCCATGGACATAAAGTAGAAGATGAATAATATCACGTATTGCTGATACAGACGCTCCTTAAAATACCCCATCGAATTACATTCCCCCAATAAGTTCACTAGTATACAATATTCTAACACATGATCCGCTGATAAAGCTGTTTCTTTCTTAAATTGAAAAGTGCTTCGCAAATCTCGCGCCATTCTTCCCCGAAATTGTAAAAAGCGTTCGAAAGGTACCGCGCATCAGGCTTCGGATGCGTTATAATGATAGGTAACTATAGTAGTGGAAAGGAGGCGCTTGCTGATGTATCCAGAAACCCAAAAGAAAATCGCCGAGATGCTGGAAGGAAATGTTTTCCCAGGGGCGACCTACACCTTCATCGATAAGGACGAAACGGAAACCCAGCTGATTGGGTCAGCGGCGATCCTGCCCGAGCGGGAAGCCTTGCGGGAGGGCATGCTCTATGATGTGGCTTCTTTGACGAAGGTGATCGTCACGACGACGCTGCTGCTCCAGCTCCATGAGGAGGGGGAAATCAGCTTCGAGGATCCGGTACAGGCTTATCTGCCAGCATTCCCTTCCGCTGCGGTAACGATCCGTCATTTGCTGACGCACACGTCAGATTTGAAAGGCTACATCAAAAATCGCGATGCGCTGTCGGCCGAGGAACTCGCCACCGCCTTGATCGCCCTTGAGCCTGGAGAGCACCTAGGCAAAAAAGTGTTCTATACCGACACCGGTTTGATCCTAGCAGGCTTTATCATCGAGAAGCTGACCGGGAAATCGGTGGCGGACAATTTTGAGCAACGCATCAAGCGTCCGCTTGCCATGACGGCGAGCAGCTACCGACCAACCGATCCGATGAGCTGCGTTCCGACACAAAACCATCCGAACAGAGGGATGATCCGCGGTATGGTACACGACCCCAAAGCAGTGATCCTGGGCGGACACTGCGGGAGCGCCGGTCTGTTTGCGACGATGCAGGATCTGATCCGATTCAGTCAGATGCTGCTGCATTTTGGGGAGTGGGAAGTCCAGCGAATCTTGCGGAAAGAGACTGTCCAAGCCTTGCTGCAGGATTGGGGAAATGTCCAAGGCCAGCCGCGCTCCTTGGGATGGAACCTGTTTCAGGATGGGGAAGACTTTGTGTTGTGGCATACCGGCTACACCGGTACCTTCATGATACTGGATCCCAACCGGCAAAAAGCATTCCTGCTGCTTTCGAACCGGGTCCACCTCGAAGACCGCAGACCGGAATGGATAGCGGTCCGCGATGAGCTGATTGCAATTTATCTGAAGGAAGCCAATGAGGGGAAAATGAAATAACAAAAAAACGCCACTTTTTGGGTGGCATTTTTTTGCTGTCCTTGGATGGACGAATTTCTTCAGAAAGTGGACGGCGAAGTTGCAGCTTCACCGATCCGGTTCGGAGGTCTAAAGAAAAAGAGTAAATTCTCTCAGTAACTTCAGAGTATACAGTGATACTCTGAATATAGTATGACAGCTCATTAACATTTTGAATAGTAGCAAATGAGAATATTCACATGAAATCTAACGACCGGACTCTTGGGTACAGCCAACACCTGCACGATGCCATGCAAAAAAACGCATCACCACTCAGAAATTGAGTGGTGATGCGTTTTTTTGTTGTAGGGATTGTTAGGTGCTCCGACCCAACAATTCAACTAAGTGTCAGTCGCCCCAGACTTCGTCAGCGATTTGTTTGACCAATGCCAATTTCGCCCATTGTTGTTCTTCCGTCAGATTGTTTCCTTCTTCGGTTGAAGCGAAGCCGCATTGCGGGCTCAGGCATAATTGTTCCAAAGGCACGAATTTAGCAGCTTCAGCGATACGCGCTTTGACTTCGTCGCTATCTTCCAATTCCGGTGTCTTTGAAGTTACAAGACCTAGGATGATTTGGCCGTCGCCTTTGTAGTAGCGCAATGGTTCGAATCCGCCGGCGCGGTCGGTGTCGTATTCCAGGAAGAAGCCGTCATAGCCGGTTTCGCCGAACAGCTCTTTCGCAACAGGCTCATAAGCGCCTTCCTGCGAATAGGATGAGCGGAAGTTACCGCGGCAAATATGCGTCGTGACGACTAGATCTTCAGGCAAACCGATCTGGATGTTTTTGACGTTTTCAGTAGCGACGCGTTTCAATTCATCGTAAGTTTCCTGAGAGCCGAAAATTTCCAGCGCTTTGTCCGAACAAAGGTCGCCCCAGAAAGTGTCATCAATCTGGATGTAACGGTTACCCAGCGAATAGAAGTGCAGGATCGTGTCGCGGTATGCCTGCTGCAGGTCGGCAGCGTACTCTTCCAAAGTAGGATAGATTTCTTCGTTGCGGAAACCGAGGCGGATCAATTGGTTCGGGCTCGGGATCGATACTTTCGCAACGGCTCTGTCGCCGACTGCTTCAGCCAAGAAAGCATAGTCCGCAAAGAAGGGGTGTTCCGGATTAAAGGCGATCTTGCCGATATTGCGCACGCTGTGGGCGCTGGTCACAACGTTGTGGAATTGTTTTCCTTGCGCCGCAAGATAACCTTCAAAGCCCAAGAGATTCTCAAGAAAATCAAAATGCCAATAAGAGCGTCTGAACTCGCCGTCCGTGATGCCTGTGTAGCCAAGCTCAATCTGTTTGTCGACGATGCGCGTGATCTCAATATTTTCGATTTCGCGCAAGGCTTCCTTCGTGATTGAGCCTTCAGCCAGCTCTTTGCGGGCTTTTTTGATGCTTTCGGGACGCAGGAAGCTTCCTACGTGGTCTGCGCGGAATGGCGCTTTCGTTCTGCTTAAAGTTGTCTGTGTTGTCATGATATTTTCCTGCTTTCTTTTTTGTATTTTTTTGCAAAAAAATACGTCCTTGCGCATTGTGCTGCGCAAGGACGTATGAAAGATTCATCGTGTTACCACCTTGTTTCAGAAAAACCTCTCGATTTTTCCCTTAACCAGTACGCCGCAGCAAATCGCTGTTCCGGGATACTGTGATGCTGTAACGGGCATTCCCGTGGAGGGCTAAGGTTCTAAAAGAGCGTTCGCCGTCCACTCACTCGAAGACCATTTTCCGGATAGCATCCCTGTCCTCTTCTCAACTGCCGAGGTTCTCTGTGCATTTCGTCCATCCGTACTTATCTTTTCAATGTGAATTTATTTTGAAATTTAAATACATAATAACAAGCGGATAAGAATCAGTCAAACCTTTTTTCATCAATTTTTCATCTTGAGTCATTTTAACATGCTTTTTTTCTGTCCAAGAAGGGAATTGCAATTCATGTTGTGAGGGTATATACTGCACATAGATAGATGTCTATGTGCAGGCCGCCAAGATCGACGGAGCGAGCTGAAGTGCCTTAAATGACAGCAGGAAAAGAGGAAATAAATATGGCAATCGAATACAAAACATATGCGAAATATCTGAAAGTATTATCGGACGAAACCAGATTGGAAATCATGGATTTATTGTCGGAAGGCGAAATGTGCGCCTGTGCGTTATTGGATCAATTTTCAATCACACAACCAACCTTGTCTTATCACATGAAGATGATGAAAGATTGCGGCCTTGTGGACAGCAGAAAAGATGGTATTTGGGTCAAATATTCCGTGAATCATGAAAAGTTGGATGAACTGAAGGACTTTTTTCAGACAATGGCCAAGCAAAACACAACTGTATAGCACGAGAGAGCAGGGGATGGAAATGGAAATCAAAATACTGGGACCAGGATGCCGCAACTGCGAGAAACTACAGGCAAATGCAACCGAGGCACTGAAGACAATTGGCATGGAAGCCACCATCACCAAAGTGGAAGACCCGAAAGAAATCGCAAAATACGGCATCATGCAGACACCGGGGCTGGTCATCAATGAAAAGGTCGTCTCCTATGGGCGGATCTTGACGCCCAAGCACATTGCAGAACTGCTGCAAAAGTGACGAACAGAGAAATACACCTATCTTTGGATGGAAAAGCTGCGAAAATCGGGGTTTGGCTCCGGCATGATCGCAGCTTTTTTGAAGCCATCAACTACCCGAAAATAACACATTGACATTTATCTATGTGCCGGCGTATACTATTACATAGATAAACATCTATGTGATAGGTGGAAAAATATAAATTAGAAGGTGCAGTTCATCATGGGAATTTTTCAATGGTTAAATGATCAGTTATTAAAAATGCAGTGGCTCAGCGATTTGGTCGGTGTGCTTGTCCGGGATGTCTTCGGATTGGACCTCGCCAGTAGGGTAGGCGCCAGTATCCATTTCTTCATCTACGACGTCATCAAAATTTTCATTCTGTTGTCGGTGCTGATTTTTTCCATTTCATACGTGCAAAGCTTCTTTCCACCTGAGCGGACGAAGAAAATATTGGGACGCTTTGATGGAATCACCGCCAATATTCTGGCGGCATTATTGGGGACGATTACACCGTTCTGTTCCTGTTCTTCAATTCCGCTTTTCATCGGGTTCACCGGATCAGGCTTGCCGTTGGGTGTGACGTTTTCGTTCCTGATCTCTTCACCGCTTGTCGATTTGGCATCGATCATCCTCTTGGCCAGCATCTTCAACTGGAAGATTGCCATTGCCTATGTCGTTGTGGGATTGATCCTTGCGGTTGTCGGCGGAACCTTCATCGGGAAAGCGCACCTGGAGGACCAGGTCGAATCCTTTGTGTTCGGCAGCCCGACAATTGAACTGGAGGAAGCCGAGTTGACAAGGAAAGACCGTGTCGATTATGCGGTCGATCAGGTGAAGGAAGTCGTCCAGAAAGTATGGATTTACGTGCTTCTTGGGGTCGGCATCGGGGCTGCCATCCACAACTGGATTCCGGAATCTGTCATCACAGCTCTATTGGGCCAGGATAAATGGTATTCGGTATTGGTGGCAACATTCGTCGGCATTCCGATGTACGCGGATATTTTCGGGACGCTGCCCATCTCCGAAGCGCTTGTCGCAAAAGGTGTCGGATTGGGAACCGTATTGTCCTTCATGATGGGCGTGACGGCGTTGTCCTTGCCGTCGATGGTCATGCTGAAGCAGGTCGTCAAACCGAAATTGTTGGGGCTTTTCTTTGGGATTGTGGCAGTCGGCATTGTCATCATCGGCTATGTGTTCAATTTCTTGGGACCTATTTTTATGTAATCAAATCAAAAATAATAAGCTGGAGGAATCATCATGGAAATCAAAATTTTGGGTATAGGCTGCAAAAATTGCGTGAATCTGGCCAAAAATACGGAAGAGGCATTGAAGGAATTGGGGATGGAAGCGACCATCACAAAAGTGACCGACATGAAGGACATCGCCAAATATGGCATCATGCGTACACCGGGATTGGTCATCGACGAGAAAGTCGTATCCTACGGTAAAGTCGCCAGTACGGAAGAAATCGCAGAAATGTTGAAAAAATAAGCAAGTTATCAAAAGTGTGGGGAAGTGAAACATTTATCCCCGCACTTTTTTTGTTTCTTGTTGAATTCAGCATTGACTATAGATAGAAGAAAATCTATATTATAAGAGTACCAATATTTAATTGAAATCAATACAAGCTTCACCTTTAAATAGAAAGAGAATAAGGAGACACGAAAAATGACAAACATCACTATTTTTGAACCGGAAACAAGCAGCAGCTTGTTCAGCAGCCAGGATGCCCTGCGCATTGCAGCAGTAATCGAGGCCTTGGCGGATTTGGAGAACTACGAGGCATTGCTTTTTAATTTGACCGATGACGCGGATCAGTTCGCGCTCAACAAGGTTGTTAACGAAAAAATCGAGGCAGAAGGCAATAGCGTGTTGCCGATCACAGTCGTGGACGGAGAAATCGTCAAAAGCGGAGGCTATCCGACCAACGATGAAATCACAAGCTACATCGGCGTCCGCTTTATTGAAGAATCGGAAGGCTCTTGTGGTTGCGGAGGCTGTGGTTGTGGCGGTTCTGAGGAATTTGCCGAAACAGAAAAATTAGAAAAAGAAGAGTCAGGTTGCGGTTGCGGCCGCAGCGAAAAAGGTGGCTGCGGCTGTGGTGGCCATGGCCATCACCATAACCACAAGCATGAGGAAGCTGCAACAGCAAGCAAGGGCTCTTGCGCTTGCGGTAATGGTGGTTGCTGTTAGAACGATACAGAATACGCGTGATTCGGGGATATCCCCGGCTCGCGTTTCTTTTTCCAGCATAGATAGAAAAACGTCTATATAAAAAGGAGTATCAGCAACAATGGATTATGAAAATTATGCAAAAATCGCAAAGGCTTTGGCCGACCCGAAGCGCGTCAAAATTGTCGATATGCTTTCCTGCGGGGCCATGTGTGCCTGCGACATACTGGAACATTTCGATTTTACCCAGCCTACTTTGTCCCATCACATCAATCTGTTGGTGAAGGCGGGACTGGTGACGACGGAAAAATCCGGCACGTGGCATTATTACGACCTGAATAAAGGCGCCTTCGAAAAATTCAAGACGGATACAGCAGAACTGATGGCCAATACACCGGCATGCATCTGTGAACCTGTACGGGCAAAAGCTGTGTGCAGAACGGAAGAAAAAGAACTGATCAAGTGACGATAAAATGGTGCTGAAAAGAGCGAAAAAAAATAAATGGGGGTATAATAATATGAGTGGCAAAGAGCAAACAAGCATTTCATTCTTCAATAAATATCTGAGTGTCTGGGTAGCAATCTGTATGGTGGTGGGGGTTCTGGTCGGTAAATATCTGCCGGCCATACCTGAATTCTTCGGGAAATTTGAATATGCGAACGTCTCGATCCCGACAGCCGTGTTGATCTGGGTCATGATCTATCCGATGATGATGAAAGTGGACTTCCAAAGCGTCCGGGATGTCGGAAAGAATCCGAAAGGGTTGTATGTCACTTGGGTAGTGAACTGGCTGATCAAGCCTTTTACCATGTACGCCATATCCGCGTTTTTCTTCTTTGTCGTCTTCAAAAATTTCATTACGCCCGAGTTGGCGACGGAATATTTGGCCGGTGCGATCCTCTTGGGAGCCGCCCCGTGTACCGCGATGGTCTTTGTCTGGAGCCAATTGACAAAAGGCAATCCGGCGTACACAGTCGTCCAAGTAGCGACCAATGATCTGATCATCCTGGTTGTATTTATCCCAATCGTCAAATTTTTATTGGGCGTCAGCAATGTTACAGTTCCTTGGGATACCTTGATCCTGTCCGTCGTGTTGTTCGTTGTGATTCCGTTGGTCGGTGGCGTTTTGACGCGGATCTTCGTCACAAAGAAAAAAGGCGTCGCTTATTTCGAAAAAGATTTTCTTTCGAAATTTGATGGTGCAACTACTGCAGGGCTTTTGTTGATGCTGGTCTTGCTGTTCTCTTTCCAAGGAGAGGTTATTCTGGAGAACCCGTTGCACATTTTGATGATCGCAGTGCCTTTGATCCTGCAGACATTCCTGATTTTCTTTATCGCCTATTTTGCAAGCAAGGCCTTGAAGCTTCCATATGCAATCGCCGCACCAGCCGGAATGATCGGCGCATCGAACTTTTTTGAATTATCGGTCGCGGTTGCCATCGCGTTGTTCGGCATGGATTCTCCGGCAGCATTGGCGACGGTTGTGGGCGTCTTGACGGAAGTGCCGGTGATGCTGATTTTGGTGAAAATCGCCAATTCGACAAGACACTGGTTTCCCGGAGAAGAAAATAGTGTAGTGAATCCTATAAAGACGGTAAAATAAACCACCTTAACTGAAAAGGAGAAATTATTATGAAAATCATCGTAATCGGTTCAGTAGCAGCGGGCACTTCCGTTGCAGCCAAAGCACGCAGAAATACAGAGGAGGCAGAAATAGTCGTCTATGACCAAGGAAAGGACATCTCCTATTCAGTCTGCGGTATCCCCTACAAAATCGGTGGGGAAGTCGATTCAGTGGATCGCCTGACGCCGCGTGATGCGAAATGGTTCAAAAAGAGATATGATGTTTCCATCTTTACGGAACATAAAGTGATGAAAGTGGATCATGAAGCCAAAAAGATTCAAGTTAAAGATCTGAAGACCGGCGAAATCAAAGAGGACGCTTATGATGTGTTGGTTTTTGCGACAGGTGCGGCGCCGCTTACGCCTCCCCCGTTCGATCAGGGTGCCTACGACAATGTCTTTCATGTCCGTAACATCCAGGACCTTCGCGATATTGAAAGTTATTCGGAAGCGAAACAACCGAAAAAAGCACTGATAATCGGTGCTGGTTTCATCGGTCTGGAAATGGCCGAACAACTTGTGTATAAAGGTTGGGACGTCACCATTGTTCAGTTGGAAAATCAAGTGATGCCGCCGATGGATGCGGATATGGCTTTCCGGGTTGAAGAAGTGCTGATGGCCAATGGGGTGCATTTGCACCTCGGGGATACGGTCAAGACCATCGAGGGTAAGGGGACCGTCAAAAAAGTGGTGACGACAAAAGGCGCCACAATCGAAACGGATATTGTCATTTTGGCTGCCGGCGTGCGTCCGAATATCCAACTGCCGAAGGAAATCGGCGTCACAATCGGAGCGACGGGTGCAGTTGCCGTCAACAGCAAAATGCAGACGAATATCCCGGATGTTTATGCGGTCGGAGACGTTGCTGAAAGTTTCTCGGTTATCACAGGCAAACCGATTTACCGTCCATTGGGCTCTACGGCCAACAAGATGGGACGGATCGCCGGTGATGTGATTACAGGTGGTAATTTGGAACACCGCGGGGTGCTGGGTACCGGCATCTTCCGGGTATTCAATCTGCATGTCGGCCAGACAGGCATGACCGAAAGAGAAGCGAAGGCAGCCGGTTATTCCGTGGAAGTCCTTTACAACATCAAACCGGACCACGCTGAATACCTTGGCGGCAAGGAACTGATCATCAAGGCCTTGGCGGATAAAGCTTCCGGACGCGTTTTGGGTGCTCAAATTGTAGGAACTCAAGGTGTGGACAAACGGATCGATGTCCTTGCCACGGCCATCACCTTCAAGGCGAAAGCGGAAGATCTGTTCCATTTGGACCTGGCTTATGCCCCGCCGTTCGCAACGACAAAAGATTCTATCCATTATACAGGCATGGCGTTGGATAACGCCTTGCACAGAAATCCTTTGATGACGCCTGCCCAATTGGTCGAAACGCAACATAAAGGCGAAACCATCCAAGTGGTCGACACGCGTTCCGCCAAGGACTTCGAGAAGGGGCACGTCCAAGATGCAATCCACATCCCATTAGGGGAACTGCGTGCACGCGCCGGTGAGCTTTCCAAAGAGATTCCGACAGTTACCTACTGCAATAAGGGAGTAACCGGAAATGCCGCTCAGAATGTCCTGATCAATTTAGGCTTCCAGGAAGTCTACAACCTTTCCGGCGGCAATAAAAATTATCAAAGTTACCTCAAAATGCTGAAAAGAAAAAGCTGATAGGTGAGGCGCTGAATGTATGGGAGAAATGGAGTATCCAAAATGGATTCTCCATTTTCTTTGCATTAAAATCTGATTAGGGGTAGCAATTGTCAAAACGAATGTTAGAATGAAAAGTAAGTCAAATGTTGGGAGGATGCATTCATGAATTATGATTTTGAAACGCCCGTCAACCGGAGCAACACCGGTTCCGAAAAATGGGCAGCCATGTACAGAAGCAATCCGAATGTGGGAAAGGATGTTTTTCCTTTTTCCGTAGCGGATTTGGACATAAAGACAGCGCCGCAGATCGTCAAAGGGCTGCAGGAATATATCGAAACAGCCGTGATGGGCTACGATTTGCCGACCGAAGACTATTACCGTGCAATCATCAACTGGATGGGCAACCGCCATTCTTGGGAAATCAAGAAGGAATGGATCATCTGCACACCGGGCATCATCGCGGCGTTCTATTCCGCTATCCGGGCATACACCGAACCGGGTGACGGCGTCCTTTACATGGGACCGGTCTATTACCCGTTCATGAAGTCAATCAAAAACACGAAACGGACGTTGATCAACAATTCGTTGGTCCGCAACGGAGATCGTTACGAAATCGATTTTGAAGGCTTGGCCGAGAAAGCCAAAGATCCGAACACGAAGCTGATGCTGTTCAGCAACCCGCATAATCCGGTCGGCCGCGTCTGGACCAAAGCGGAACTGGCGCAAGTGGTCGAGATCTGCGCCGCCAATGATGTCGTGATTTTGGCGGATGAAATCCACCACGATCTGATCATGCCCGGGCATATCTTTACGCCGATGGCAGCCATATCGGAAGCAGCAGCGGACATCTGCATCACGGCAACCGCCGCCAGCAAGTCCTTCAATATCGCGGGCCTGCGCAATTCCAATGTCATCATTTCGAATCCGGAGCTCCACACGGCATTCAAGATGGATATGGAAATGACCGGCATCGGCGGGGGAACCAATGTCATCGGTTTGAAAGCGACAGAAATTGCCTATACGGCAGCCGAGGACTGGTTGGAAGAATTCAAAGCTTTGATTTGGCACAACCACGAGACGTTAAAGGATTTCTTGGCGAAGGAACTGCCTGAAGTGACCGTCTTCGATCTGGAAGGAACCTATCTGCAATGGATGGACTTCAGTGCCTTCGGTTTGTCGCACAAGCAATTGGAAACCATCACAGAGCAGGAAGCGCAAGTGTTCCTGGATGAAGGCTACATATTCGGGGACGAGGGTCGCGGATATGAGAGAATCAGCCTAGGTGCTCCAACGAAAACGCTGATGGAAGCGATGGAACGCCTAGTCACAGTCATGCAAAAATACCGGAAATAAAATCAATAGAAAAACTGTGGGCTGTCTCGTTGCGAGGCAGCCTTTGATTTGCGGGGAACCCACGAGCAGCGCGCTGCTCCGGTGAACGGAGGCTTGGCCGGAGTTCAGCCGCGTCCTCCGGCGGGCGGATTCCTTACCGGAGTAGAGGATCGCTCCAGACAACCTCCTCCGACCAACCGGGATCTGGTTTTGCCAACAACAATATCTAAAGAATTTGATAAAATTACACCAACGTAAGCATCCTTCATCCTTTCTTCACAATCGGATGCTATACTGTAGAGTAAATAAAAGAAAGGTTGATGAGACATGTTGTATCCATTCTTCGATAGCACCTATATATTGATCATCCTAGGTATCGTGGTTTCCATGATTGCTTCGGGATTCGTCAAACGTACTTTCAATACCTATAACCAAGTGAAAAGCCAAAACGGTTACACCGCTACGGATGCAGCACGCTTCATCCTTGAGCAATCGGGCATCCATGATGTGCAGATCGAACGCGTCCGCGGGGATTTGACGGACCACTATGACTCGCGCGCCAAAGTGTTGCGTCTTTCAGACACGACAGCCAACTCGACTTCGGTTGCGGCTATCGGCGTCGCTGCCCATGAAGTCGGTCACGCAATCCAGGACCAAAAAAATTACATTCCGTTGCGCTTGCGTGCCGGGTTGTTCCCAGCCGCCAATTTTGGTCAGATGGTATCCATGCCGATGATCATGATCGGCGTATTTGCGGGCATGAACCAGACGTTCCTCAATTTGGGGATCCTCTTCTTCTCGTTCAGCTTTTTGTTCCAAGTGGTCACATTGCCTGTCGAATTCAATGCATCCGGACGCGCGCTGAAGATTCTGTCGAACGGTGGCATCCTGAATGCGCAAGAAGTGCCGAAAGCCCGCAAAGTTCTTGTCGCAGCAGCCATGACGTATGTCGCGGCGGCCTTCATGAGCTTCCTGCAACTGCTCCGTCTGCTGTTGCTTTTCGGCGGCGGAAGCAACGACGATTAATTGACGGCAATAGTGTAAGCCTGCCTTCTATCGGAAAAAAACTGCTTCGGTCCATTCGATGGGCTGGAGCAGTTTTTTTGCCGTGGAGGATTCCCGGAAGGGCGGCCGTTAAACTTGTTATCTCGGGGTGGCTATACTATAATCACATTAGCATTTTGGAAGTCTATATCAGAAAAGAATTCCGAATCAGACTCTGGAAGCAGGAGCTAACAATGAATCCTAATAAACAATCGCAGGACAAGCGCGTCATAGCAACAAAGAAAAACCTTTTGCATGCGTTGATAACTCTGTTGGAAGAAAAATCCATCGAAGAAGTGACGGTGAGGGAACTTACCGGACGGGCAAAAGTGAATCGGGGAACTTTTTACCTGCATTATGTCGATAAACATGATTTGTTGGAAAAGAATATCGATGCGCTGATTCTGGAACTTCAGGACAGAGGGAAAGCCATCACGAAAACAGCTTTATCCGGGGCAACGGAAACGGAATTCAGGCAAAAGACGGTCGAGGCGTTCACGGATATCTTCAGTTACATCAAAGAAAACGAGCGCTTCTTCAGTGTTCTTTTCAACGGGCGAAGCAGCTACTCTTTTCCGCTCAAATTCAACACTTATCTGAGGGGACGTTTGGAAGATCAGCTCCGGTCGAAAAAGACTGTTATACCTTATGAACACTGGATCACCGCCGTTTCCTTCGCCTACCAAGGGATGATCTACTCCTGGGTGACGAACGGCATGAAAGACTCGCCGGAACGGATGGGAGAGTACGGGTATTATTTCATTTCCCAAAGCGTGGTGGAAATAACCAGAGGAACGTGATCGTACCATAAATTAGCATGTTTGTGTTTGAGCGACAGGAGGAAGCGTCATGGGAAGAGGAAACCTTGATTTGAATGTGGTCCAGGAGATACTGAACAAGACAAAAGAAGAAGTGGAAAACATGCATCCCGTCAATATCCTGCTGGCGGGGAAGACGGGTGTCGGGAAAAGTACGCTGATCAACAATGTCTTCCGGGAACGGATGGCTGAGACCGGAATCGGAAAACCTGTCACGAAACACTTGCGGCGGATCGCAAAGGAAGGCATGCCGATTGTGCTGTATGATACGCGCGGGTTGGAATTGGGCCATCCGATTCAAACCGAGGTAAAACGGGAAATCATCGATGCCATCAAGAAGAGCCAAAAGGAAGGGGCCGATAAGGCGATCCATTTGGTCTATTATTGCATCAATGCGCATTCCTCCCGCATCGAGGAATCCGAGATCGCCTTTATGGAAGAACTTTCCGGATTATTGCCGGTGTTGGTCGTCCTGACGCAATCGATCGGTCAGCCTGCGAACGAGCTGAAGCAATACATTGAAAATCTGAACTTGCCGATTGCCGGGGTGCTGAACGTGATGGCGGAACCTTACGCCATCACGGATGAACTGGTGCTTCCGCAGAGCGGATTGAAGGAATTGATCGAGCGGACGTTTGCGTTGCTGCCGGAGGAGACGAAAGAGGCTTTTAACAACGCCCAACAGGTGGACATCGCGCGTAAAGCGAAAGCATCCCGAAGTTGGGCGACAAAATACATTGTGACCACATTCGGTGTTGGGTTCACGCCGATCCCTTTTTCAGATGCGACTGTCCTTGTGCCGATGCAGATCGGCATGCTGGCCCACATTACTGCCATTTTCGGTATTTCGATGGATAAAGCCACCATCACCAGCGTGATAGGCGCTGTCGGCGGAACAGGGGGAGCCACTTATTTAGGTCGGTACATCGTGTCCAACCTGCTGAAGCTGATTCCCGGTGCGGGGACGATCGTCGGAGGGGTCATCAGCGGCGCCACGGCTGCCGTGTTGACGACCGCGCTGGCGATGAGCTACATCGAGGTGCTGACCGTTGTGGCAAAAGGTGAAAAGGACGGCAAGTATCCGGACCTCAGCAACATCGAGACGCTGATGCGCGAAAAAATGCAAGAGCGCCTGAAAATGGGAACCAAGGATCAGGACGTCAAAGAGGTCTTGGCTAACCTGAAGAAGAAAAATCCATTGAAAAAATGGCTGAAAAAATAGAAAAAACAAAAACGCACAGTCAGCCGACTGTGCGTTTTTTCAACATACCTGATTTTAGATGCTGGTTACGTTAAGCGGCTGTTTTAACGGGCCATTTTTCAATGCAAAAAGGTAACAGATGCCGTAGATGATGGCCAAGCCCATCATCGCATACATGCCGATTGCATATGAGCCAGTTACGTCATAAACAGCTCCCCAAAGCGGGCCGGAGATGGACATCCCGATGGAAGGCGCCATACCAAGGATGGACCAGATACGCGGGTAATCCCCGATACCGAAGACTTCGCTCACGACCAATGGTGTCAACACCGCTGGTCCACCGAGTCCGAACGCGAGGATGAACATGACGATCGACAAGGCCAGGAAAGAGCGGGTGGTCGCAAGGAAGAACAAGGCAATCACCATGCAGACAACAACAACTGTAAGCGTGATGGTCGAATCGATTTTATCATTGAGGGCTCCCACCGAAATGTTGGCGATGATCATGCCAGCCATGACGAGCGAGAACAACGAGCCGACCTGTCCGGATGTGAACTCCAGGCCACTAAAGTGCGCCGGCAGATGTTGCATCATTCCGCCTCCGAAAGCGGAAAGGAAAATGCCTATGAATAGGATGTAAAACGATTTCATCTTTTTGGCTTCTTCATAAGGGATGGACAGAGCATGTATAGGTTCATTGTTTTGGGTTTGAGCGGACAGTTCATCCCCATAAGCGTTCAGGCCGATACTACCTGGATTTTCCACCAACAAAAAGAGGGCGTTCGGGACAGTTAAGAGCGCGAAAAGTCCTGCAATCAAAAAATAACCCATGCGCCAACCGAAATTATCCAGAAATGTCGGCATGATCATCGAAACGATGGCTCCTGCAAGTCCTCCGGAGGCATTCAATAAGCCCATCATCAATCCTTTTTTGGCGGTGAACCAATTATTAATCAACAAAATCGCCAGAAACATGGTGATTGGCATCATGAATAGGCCGAGGAAGATGCCTCCTAGATAAAATTGCCATAAATGGGTGGCAAATGCCAACCAAACAAATCCAAGCGAAACCCAGAGTCCTCCTCCGATCAGTAAGCGCTTTGCGCCAAATTTAGGTAGAAATTGTCCGATCAGGGGAAGCACGAAGACGCCGGTCAAAGTCGACAGGCTGATGTAAAGCGAAAAAGCACTGCGAGTGAAGCCTAATTCCATGGTAATCGGCTCAACGAAGAAACCAATCGCATTTCCGGCAATGTACATGGCCATGATCAAAAAGGCCGCAGATAAAAAAGATAGATAGTGGCGTAAGGTCATATAATAGTTCCTCTCTACATCGTGATAAGTAAAATGTGATTCATGTCAGGTTTTCCATATAACAAAAAGGCATTCCACAATATGGAATGTCATTTCACGAAACCGGATACATGTTTGTTTATATAAAATCTTATATTAATAATCAACAAAAAGCAAGGGAGTGTCAAAAAAAACGTCACACCCGTGAGGATGTGACGACAGAAAGAGGCGGATTTTCGGCTCCATTCATCCGAAAATTCAATCTTCAAAATGCAACTGCAATTGCGGAACCTGGAAGAAATGCTGGAGTGCCAATGCGATACCGCCCAAAAGTGCGCCGTTTTCCCCCAGTGTGGACAAACTCACCGGAACGTTTTGTCCGGACTTCCGGTTCAATTCCGTTTGGATTGCTGTCACACATTCCGGCAATGCACGGAAGAGGTCGCCATTCAGATAGACTTTTTCCGGATCGAACAGACTGATGACATTGCTGATCGCGATGCTCATATGCAGCACGAGATGTTCCACTACATTTTTGGCATCTGCATCGCCTGTTTTATACAAGGTAATCAGATCGCCCAGCTTAAGTGCGGGAGCCTTCTTGAGGTCCCTGATTTCCGCAACCAAAGCACTCGTTGAACAATATTGGTTCAGGCAGCCTTGTTTGCCGCAGTCGCAGTCTTTCCCGAATGGATAGAGGATCGTGTGCCCCAGATTGCCAGCCAAGCTATTTTTGCTGCGGAACAACCGGTTCTGCAGCAAGATGCCGGAACCGATGCCTTCATCCAGATCGATACTGATGATGTTCCCCGGAGAATGGGCGAATACAGCTTCGGCAATCACCGCTAGATTATTCTGGTTCTCCAGGAAAATCGGGCAGTTGATTGCGTCGCTCTCTAGATGTTTGGCGGTCAGATGCTCTAACATTTTGTTAGTTGATGCTACTATCTCATCTTCATGCACAAAGCCGTCGATAGAGACAACAATACCCACGAAGTGAAATGGCGTCTTATTGAGGTTCTTCCTGTGGTAGACGACCACTTCCTCGATGCTGTCGATGATATTGCTGGCCTCCACTTTTCTGACCAAATTATACTGCGCGACGATTCTGCCTTGAAGATTGCAGACGAGAGAAGAAATCTTTGTTTGTGTAATGGTCAAACTCATCGCGTATCCGCCATTCGCATTCACCTTCAACAACACCGGTTTTCTCCCACCAACAACAGAACTTTGACCTGTCCCGAGTTCGACGACAAGTTTTTCCTTAAGCAGTTTTTTGACAATTTCAGATACGGTTGCCTTATTGAGTCCGGAATCATGAGAGATGGCCGCTCTTGAGGTATTGGGATGATTGATGATTGCTGTCAAAACGATGGTTTCGTTCTGTTCCCTGATTGTGTTACGGTTGACGATCATGGTGTGTCACACCCTTTACAGATTTTTTTTGAGTTTTGGGCGCAAGAAAGGTGATGGATCTGAAAAATATACAAGGAAAGGCCATCCTGAAGCAGGGTCGAACACGTTTCAGAAAGTCTATCGGATGTGGGAATATCTTGCATAGTCGTCAGAAGTGTAGCGGTGAATACGGTTACAAAAATGGTTATGAAGCAAGTGGGCTCGTTGAAGAGCGATGGTGGAGGGAACAGTCATTTTGGTCATAAGTCTTTGGTTACATTTTAACACTTTTTGTTGTTGATTGCGAGGTTTGGATGACCGCCAAACCCAATTCACACGTACTTTTTTCTAGTAACCGAGGTGATTAAGCGTTTTCTGGATTGTGGTCTCTGAGTCATTGTCATTTTTGGGGATAATCGGTAAAATGAAAGAATCGTTGGAGGGGGTTTTACAGAATGTTGGGTTTGAACGGGATTGATTGGGTAATGTTGATCATTGCCGCGATCATCATCGGTTTTTCGAAAACAGGCATACAAGGTGCGACAATACCGGCAGTGGCACTCGTTGCGGTTTTGTTCGGAGGTAAGGCGTCAGCCGGCATTATGTTGCCGATGCTGATGCTAGGGGATCTTATCGCCATCTTTCAGTACGGCAAACAAGGTAAATTCAGTGACGTCCTGAAATTGTTGCCCGCAGCCGTAATTGGTATCGCCATAGGAGCCATCACAGGCAATTATCTCGATGACAAGCAGTTTAAAGCTTTATTGGGTATCGTCGTGTTGATTTGCTTGGGGCTGTTGGTCTACAGAGAGGTGACCAAAAGAGTTTTACCGCTTCCGAAAAATCCAATCTTCCACTGGATGGTTGGGGCTGTCAGCGGTTTTTCATCGATGGTCGGGAATGCGGCGGGGCCAATTTTCAACGTCTATCTGCTGTCGCAAGACATCTCCAAGAATAAGATGATCGGAACAACTGCCTGGTTCTTCCTGTTGATGAACATTGTGAAATTGCCTTTCCATATCTTCATGTGGGGCACCGTCACCTGGGGAACGCTCCGGTACATGCTGCTGATGATTCCGTTCATCGCATTCGGCAGTTGGGTGGGAATCACTTTCGTCAGGAAGATAAACGAAGTGTGGTACAAACGCATCATCATGATCATGACCGCGATTGCTGCGATCCGTCTGTTCATCTAAAAAAGAGATGCCTAATGAAGGAAGTAAAATCCTTTCGTTAGGCATCTCTTTTTGAACTTCTAAAAAACTGGCTGAATATTTATGCTACTTAAGGTGTTCCACTTCTACTTCATCAGCCGGATCGACTGGCCCACGCAAAGCCCGTTGGTTGGCCCGGTGAAGGTGAAATGCTTCCAGGATCGGAACCAATATCGAAGCGACAAGTCCGCCCGAAAAGCCATTATTGTAGAGGTTGACGCCGCCATGGAGATAGCCGATATTCATGACCAATGTCAGATGCATGGCTCCGGCGATGATGCCCGCTATGTTCCCGTAGCGACCGGCCAAAGGTGCCAAGGTTGTACCGAACAGTGCCGAAATCAGCACGATGGTTGACTGATTGTCCTGATAGTTGAGTCGGCCCATCAGAGTGACCCCAATCAGGATCGGCAGGACATTCTTGACGTTTTTCCCGAAGGCTCCAAAACCTATAACTGTGAAGATTCCTCCCAAAACGGGACCGTTGATTTCTCCCCCCATCAAAAGAATGTAAGTCGTAGACAGGAATCCAAGAAAAGACATGTTGATGAGCGTCGCACCCAAACCGCCAAGCTCCAGGTAATCAGTAGACAATTGGCCCGAATGGCGCATGATTCGCTTCAACCCCTTGAAGCTCCATCCGTTGAGCCACAAGCCAATCAGGAACATGCCACTGAACAATGAAAAGAGCAGCACTGAAAATGGGCCATTGTAGCCGCTGGCAAGGATATTTGCTGTTTTGATCTCGAAGCCGAAGTTGCGCATCAAAGAGATGAAGACCGTTCCGATGATGCCGCAGGTGAAGCCGACGTTATAGAGGCTGAATCCTCTTGTGAAGGTAACGAAATGATGCGCCAAGGGGGGGATCAGGAAGCCGGAAATGAAACCGGCGCCCAGCCCAAGAAGCACACCATAGGGTTGACCGATGCCGAGGCTGAAGGAGAGTTCACTGACCAGTGGTGCCAAGGCGGTTCCGAAAAGGGCGGCCAGCAATGATTTGTGCATCGGTACTTTTGTGACTCTTGCATAAGTGAAGGCACCGATGCTGATCGGCATGGAATTGAATAAGTTCTTTCCAAAAAAAGCGAATCCCGCAATCGTCAAAATGCCGGCTATGACCGGACCGTTAATCTTGGCATCCGCCATCCGGACAATCCAGAGAGCCTGCAAAGTCATCAAGGCAACGTTGAACAAGGCCGCGCCGACGTTCGTCAACGCCATGTAATCCGTAAACAGATTAGCCGGAGAGGCCAGTATGGTGAGGTTGCCTTCATAAATTTCGCGGGGGCTGTTGAACAGGAAGGCCACACCGCCCATCAATAGGGCAAAGCCGGTCAATAACCTAAATTTTAATCGCTCGTAGAGTTCCTCTGCGCCACTCATAGTAGGCTGTCTTTTCTGTATCATTAGTGTCCCCCAATCTTATAGTGTTGAAACTGATTAATGAAAATGAAATATGGAAATTGCTGTTTATCGGTATGGAACGACCCCAAGCTGACAAACTCATGTAAACGTTAACTTACATTTAATTATACAGGGCCGGAGCGACTCTCACAATATTTATTTTCAACTTTACTAAAATCCACTAATATTGCAACAGGAAATACACAAACGGAACAATCTGCGCTGAACATTTGGTCCAAAAGGCAGCACCCGAACCAAAAAAGACCGCACTTTTGTACCGATTCAGCTCGGATTTGTTTACATTCCGATATATACCGCTACAATATAGAGAGGAAGATACAATCATTTAGGAGGAGAAAATATGCTGACAATCGGATACATCGGAAACGGAAAAAGCACGAACCGTTATCATCTGCCATTTTCTTTATCAAGAAGCAACATCAAAGTCAAAACAATCTATAGCCGGAATCCGGAGAAGAGTGATTGGGAAAAAATCGAGGGCATCCACTACACTGGGAATATTGAGGATGTGCTGGAGGATGATGACATCCAGTTGGTGGTCATCTGTACGCATACGAATTCCCACTACGAGTTCGCCAAACAAGCTTTGGATCACGGCAAAAATGTACTGGTCGAAAAACCCTTCATGGCAACTTCCGAAGAAGCGGCCGCCATTTTTGCTTACGCGAAAGAAAAGGGCTTGCTGGTCCAGTGTTACCAGAACAGACGCTACGATTCGGACTTCCTGACGACGCAGAAAGTCATCGAAAGCGGCAAATTAGGCGATCTGTTGGAAGTCGAGATAGCAATCGATTATTATCGTCCGGAAATTCCTTTAGCGATTGACAGCTTCACCAAGGATACAAGCTACCTGTACGGAATCGGTAGCCATACCATCGATCAGGTCCTTTCCTATTTCGGCAAACCGGACAAAATCCACTATGATGTGCGCCAATTGTTGGGGCCGGGCCGGATGAACGATTACTTCGATTTGGATTTCCATTATCAGAATCTGAAGGTTTCCATCAAATCCAGCTTCTTCAGGCTGAAGGAGCGTCCGAGTTTTGTCGTATACGGGAAAAAGGGCATGTTCGTGAAACAGACCCGAGACCGTCAAGAAGAGCATCTGAAACAGTTCCACATGCCGAACCATTCCGATTTCGGGATCGACCTGCCGGAACATTACGGGGTTCTGACGTACATGGATGATGAAGGCGTCTACCATGAAGAGAAAGTGGTTTCCGAGAAAGGCGATTACGCCAGAGTCTATGACGATCTGTACAACGCAATCGTGAACGGTGCGGAAAAAGTTACCAAGGACGAGGAGACCCTGCTGCAGATGGAAATCATCGAAACAGGGATAGCGGGTATGGTCTAAAGAGTATGATAGTGAAAAAACCTTGAAATGGGTATGAATGCCCATTTTAAGGTTTTTTTTGATGTTTAGTTAATTTGCGCGAACATCCTTCATCGCATCCAAAATGGCTACATCTTCCGGCGAAATGGTGAAGTTAAGCTGTGTATTTTCGATGATGCGGGCCTCGTGCGTGGACTTCGGCAGAGGCAAAGTATCCTTCTCCAAGCAGTAACGGATGGATAATTGCGCCGGCGTCACGCCGTATTTTTCAGCCATCTGCTTGATTTCAGGGCTATCCAGAATAGCGCCGGTAGCTAAAGGTGAATAAGCTTCAACAACGATTTTATGCGTTTTGCAGAAAATCAGCAGGTCTTTTTGGTCACGGCCGATGTAGAAAGGAATCTGGTTCGCCATCGGTACGATGTCGCAGTTGTCCAGGATCGCTTGCAAGTCTTTGATGGAGAAGTTCGAAACCCCGATTGCGCGGATCCGGCCTTCGTCATAGAGCTGTTCCATGGCTTTCCAAACTTGGATGTTGCCTTCGGTGCAGTCCTTGCCGATTTCATCCCATGGCCATGGCGCATGGATCAAGTAAAGGTCCAAATAATCCAAGCCGAGATTGCTCATGGTTTCCTCGAAGTGCTGTAGCGCACCTTCGAAATCTTTGATTTGCGCCGGCAGCTTGCTGGTTACGAACACTTCTTCGCGGGCAATGCCGAAATCGCGGATCGCTTTCCCAACATTTTCTTCATTGTGATAAGCATGTGCCGTATCGATGTGTGTATAGCCGTTTTTCAAAGCCATCGTCACCGCTGCATAGGCTTCTTCGTTGGGGATTTGCCAAGTCCCGAAACCGATTGAGGGAATCGTCACACCGTTGTAAAAAGTGAATACATCTTTATTTGTCATTAAATAACCTCCTGATATGATAGCGTTTACTATTATTCAGTTTAGAGCAGTTGGAGGCAGATGTAAAAGAATACACCTCGAAAGGCCAAAAGAGACACAAATCAGATATGCCTATATAGAATAATTATCTCTACATGATCTAGTAATATATTACCGGTATGATAAACTGATGAGTAAAGACACAAGTGAGGTGAAGCCATGTATTCGTTGATAACCAACAGCAAAAAAGGGACCTTGTTGGATGAATTAGTCCAATCTTTGGAAACGTGCCAACGCTTTTACCTGAACGTGGCCTTCATCAACTTTTCCGGACTGCAATTATTGTTGGATCCTATCCAAAAAGCGGCTGAGAACGGTGCGTCAGGAAAAATACTGACCGGGACTTATTTGAATTTTACGGAACCGTATGCGTTGACCCGCTTAAAAGCATTTCATCATATCGATACGCGCATCTTTGTCGCCACTAAACAAACCGGCTTTCACCCAAAAGCCTATATTTTTGAATACACCAATTATTATAAAATCATCGTCGGCTCTTCCAATATCACTCAAAGCGCCTTAAAGAGCAACATTGAATGGAATCTTCAGATCATCACCAAGGACGGCAATGAGGACGAGGAATTCATTTCGGAAATTATGGAAGCCTATTCAATGATTTGGGAGAGCAGCGAAATACTGGATGATGCCTTCATCGACGATTACGCAAGTTTCTTAATAGATCGCAAAAAAGACCTCGTTGTCCAAGAGTCATATCCCATGGTTTTCCAGTTCACGCGCGTACCCTCGATCAAACCAAACATGATGCAGGAATTGGCGGTAGAAAAGCTGATGCGGTTGCGTGAAAAGCATCAGGATAAGGCATTAGTGGTCGCTGCGACCGGCACGGGCAAAACGTTCCTAGCGGCTTTTGATGTGAAACAAACAAAACCAGAGCGGCTTTTATTTCTGGTTCATCGGGAAGACATCCTGCACAGTGCAATGTCGTCTTTTAAAAAAATCATCAATCTGAAGGATAAATCGACCGGTATTTTATCCGGGACTTCCAAAGAGCATCAGTCTGATTATTTGTTTGCGACAATCCAGAGTATGAAGAATATTTATGCAGAATATGACCCGGGGCATTTCGACTATATTATCGTGGATGAAGCGCATCATGCGACCAGTCCGAGATATATGGAGGTTCTCGAGCATTTTAATCCCAAATTTCTGTTGGGGATGACTGCGACGCCGGAGCGGACGGATGGCGGAAACATCTTTGACTTGTTCGATAACAATGTGCCGGTTGAAATTCGGTTGCGTGAGGCTTTGGAATACGATTTGCTGGTGCCTTTCCACTATTTTGGTATCACCGATGAATCGGGTGTCGACTTAAAGGATTCGGAGAATCTGACGCCAGATCAAATTGCAGAGCGCCTCAGTGTTCATCGGCGAGTGGACTTCATCGTCGAAAAAATGAACTACTATGGGCATGATGGTTTGAAACGCAAAGCGTTAGGCTTCTGCATGACGATTGCGCACGCAGAATTTATGGCGGAAGAGTTCAATAAACGGGGGATCCCGAGCATCGCCTTATCCGGTGGCGATAAAGTTACCAGAAGAGAAGCCTACACGAAATTATTGGAAGCGGAAGATTCGGATTTGGAAGTGATCTTCACCGTGGATATTTTCAATGAAGGCATCGATATTCCCGGCGTCAATCTGGTAATGATGCTGCGGCCGACCCAGTCTTCCATTGTGTTCACACAACAATTAGGACGTGGCTTGCGCAAAAAAGACAACAAGGAATTCCTGACAGTTTTGGACTTCATCGGCAACTACAGCAAAAGCTTCCTGATTGCGATCGCTCTGAACGGGCGCCGTTTTTACGACAAGGACAGCGTCAAAACGTCAGTGAAACGCAATTTCTCGGATTTGCCGGGAGCGACCCATATCCAATTGGACGAAATCAGCAAACAACAGATTTTGGAACAGCTCGAACAGGAGAAGTTTTCGAGTCTGGCCTACTTGAAAAACAGTTATCTGGAGTTTAAGAACCTGAATAACGGGAAAATCCCTTGGTCATTGCAGGACTATTTGAAAGTGGACGCTGCTCCCGATCCGGTCACTTATTTTCACAGAGCCGGAACGGTATCCTCGAGAAATTATCTCGAGTTTATCAACAGGGTGGAAGAGAACAATGAATATGTACAAACCTTGACTTCAGATCCTTTGTTCATGAATATACTGTCGACGCTTTCCCAATGGCTGCCTTTGATCCGTCCGCATGAATGGATCATTTTGGAACTTTTATTAGCGCAAGAGACTTGTACGTTGGCGGAAGTGAAAAGCGAGTTGTTGGAATATGTCGATTCAGTGGATGATGCCACTGTATTGCATGCCTTCCGCACTTTGGCAATGGAATTTGCCGATAAAGGGGAAAGAGACAAAACAAGACCTATCGTTTCCTTGGACCACGACCTGAAACTGCACCGGACACCGGAGTTTGCGAAAATCCTTGACGATGAGACCTATCGTTTTTTCATCACGGATATCCTGCATTACGGACGGATGCGCTACTTGAAGGCTTTCGGTACCCTGAATTATGGAATTCCGCATCTGAAACTTTACGAGGAATACACCATGCGGGATATCGCGTTGGTGTCCAACTATCAAAAGACCCATTCTTCTTTCAGGGGACAAGGCGTCCTGAAGAATGATGAAATCAATCATTATTTCTTTTTTGTCGACCTTCATAAAGGCGAAGACGTAGAGGAACGGGTAAACTATAAGGACAAATTTATCAGCACCAAGCAATTCCAGTGGGAGTCGCCAAATAGCACAAAGGTTGCTACGGATCGCGGGCAAGACTTCGTCAATCCCGAAAACCGCGGCGTGACATTGCATCTGTTTGCCCGCAAATTCAAACAGATAGACAATGTCACTTCCAAGTTCATCTATCTCGGTGAAATCACACCAATATCCCATCGGAACGAAAAACCGATTGAAATCCAATACAAATTGGAAAAGGAAGTGCCTTGGGAATTGTATCAAGAGTTTGAACCGGAACTTTCCATCAAGTAGAGCAACTTATTGCAGGATTACCGGAAACTGCAGCCGCGATTATAGGCGAGCAACAGCTTCCGGTATTTGTCTGCAAACAAGCGATTGGATAGGGCTTCGTCAGATAATGATACAACCATTGTCAGGGTTAATTTGAGAACGCTTTAAAAAAACAGTATATTTTAGGCTAGGGTGGATGCTATAATTTCGCCAAGGGGGAATGACCATGAGCTTCGATAGGAATCAGTATTTACGTGAATTGGAGACGATCGTCAATATCGACAGTGGCAGCAGAAATGCTGCGGGCACACAAAAAGTGGCGACGTTTTTGGAAGAGAAATATAGGCAGCAAGGTTTTCTGACCGAGCTGGTTTCGGTCGGTCCGGAAGTGGGCCCTGTTCTGGTGGCGATGAATGCTCCGGACGAACCCATCGATCTGCTTTTCATCGGCCACACTGATACTGTGTTCCTGGATGGGGAAGCGACCAGACGGCCTTTCAAGATAGAGGGAGAGCGGCTCTATGGTCCGGGCGTCTATGACATGAAAGGCTGCAGCCTGTTGACGGCTTATTTGCTGGAAAATTTGCCCGCAGAATTGAAGCAAAGCCTCAATATCTGTGTGATCCACAATCCGGATGAGGAGATCAGCTCCTTTTATTCCCGCGAAGTGATCATCGAGAAAGCGAAAACGGCCAAGTTCGCCTTCGTCATGGAGCCGAGTTCAGCGGACGGTTCGATGATCAAGGAACGGAAAGGCATCGAAAAACTGAAGATCCATTTCAAGGGCCGACCATCCCACGCCGGCGATGCTCCCCAGGAAGGGCGCAGTGCCATCAACGAGCTGGCTCATTGGATCGTTCGCATGAATACTCTGATCGATTACAATGCCGGTGTGTCGGTCAATGCGGGCACGATCCAAGGCGGCAGCGTGCCGAATGTCGTTCCCGAGCATGCCCAGATGGAATTGGACTACCGTTACTCAAATCCTGCGGACGTCGCGGCTTTCTTTGATATGCTGGAGGAACTGCAGGCGCATGCCGCCGCAATGGAGATCGGCATCGACATCGAAGTCATCGGCAAGCGGCCGCCTATGGTCGACGTGCCGGGTGCAAAAGAATTACGGAGCGTCTTCGAGGATGTCGGCAAGCAAATGGACACAGTCGTTTCGTTCAAGAAATCGGGAGGCGTATCTGACGCCAACTTCACGACTAGCGTCGGGGTTCCGACGGTCTGCAGCATCGGTCTGATCGGCGGCGCTTTCCATACCGACCACGAATATGTGGAGCTGGATTCCATTCAGCAACGCTTGGATCTTTTGACGGCAGTTATAGCGGAAATGAGCTGCAGGAAGATGTTCTGCGAGAGCGCAGACCGGCTTTCTGTAAAATGATTTAGACATGAAAAATTATAAATAGAACAGCAGCGCGAAGGTCCTTTTCAGGTCCTCTGCGCTGCTGTTTTTTTGGATGGACGACACAGTGCTCCGCGGCGGAAATACTTGCCGAAGCACACTGGAAGAACAGCACTTTTGCCGCTCCGGATGCGATAATGGATGTATAGTATTTCAGCCTTAGATACCGATACGCGTAGCCTGCAGGCCGAGCAAATTGGTGATTGAATTGGATGATTCCGGGGGATTAAGCAGAAGGGGTGGTAACATGGTGAAGATTGGTGAGAAGACAGTTGTGTCCGTAACGTGCCAAGATGTTATTCTGCAATTAGCTGAGCAGTATTGTTCTGAAGGGGAGTACCTTCATTTCGGGATGAAAGAGAATCCGAAAAAATACGTATTGGTGACCGATGAAAAAATATATCTGATCAAATCCAAAGAGATGGCGGATGATAGGCATAAAGAGGATGTTTTCAGCATCCAGTACACGCAGATGCGAAAAGAGGAATTAAGGATGAAGTTTGAGGGCTGGTTTGTGGAAATGTCCACCAACAGCCTCGCGAAGAAAGAACCTCATTTCCATGTCATTTTGGACAAAATCCAAGGCTTCCGTCCGGACGAAAAAGAAACTACCTTAGAGAGTCCGCAACCCGTCTTGCCGGATTATCTGGATGCGGAAATCAACTGCTTAAAAGAAATATTGGCGGAAGGACTCATTACGCAGGAAGAATTCGAGAGCGTGAAGGACAGGCTGTCGGAATTGTAAGCAAGCAGCCGGTTCCGCCTAGTCGCGATACAGAACAACAAAAGAAAAACATGGAGCTGCCTCATTTTGAGGCAGCTCCATGTTTTTCTTTTGTTTGGTGCTATGATTGTCTAGTCTGGGGTTCAAGCTCGTGGCGGAATTACCCGCCAAAATGGTTTTGAAGGGGAATCTCGTGTTGTCCGAGGACGTTTTTCCCCGCCAAGGTGGTTTTGGCGGGGAACCTGACCGTGATTTAAACTGTTTTCCCCCGCCAAACCGCTTTTGGCGGGTTATCCGACAATTTCTTATGGAATTAAAATCAGACTGCCAAGCTCGTTCTTTTGAATGTATTGAACTGATCACGCAGAAGGGCGCGCGTCAGATGGTCTTCGAATGTCACGTTCAGATTCGGCAGCTTTGCGATATTGTAGATGTCGTTTGTATCCTCAACAAGCACCCAATTGTTCAATACCTTCACGACGATGGAAGACAGCGGTTCTGCGTGGCTGCACTTGAACAGCGTATCATCCACAAATTTTTTGAAAGGATTGGCCAGTTGCGTTTCCGGCAACATGTTCTCTGCCAAGTCCAGGGCATCATCCCGATAAATCGTGAATTCTTTTTCAAATACGGGAGGGGATTGTTTGATGAGTTCGTAATCCCGTTCCTTTATGTACGCCAAGGCATCCTGGTATCCTTTGCGGTATTCCTTAGTGGATTTGATGCCGCTACTCATATATGTTTTGGCTGCGATGACTTCTTCCAATGAATCTTCTGGAATCAACCAACCCTCTTTATTGCTGAATTTCACGGCGTCCTTGATTTTCCCTTTGCGGATCCATCTGCGAACCATTTCTTCTGAATGGGTTATATTTTTTTTGCTGAGTATTTTGACTGCTTCGGCTACGGTAAGCACTATTCATTCCTCCGTTATTACTTGTTTAGTTGATTCTATAGTAGCATTAAGCTTTCGGGATGTGGTGTTTCTTTTGTGTACTCCTAAACATAGTACAGTGAAAAAACACTTCACGGATGTGAAAAAGTCTAATACATCAAGAAAGTGTTTTTTTTCTGTTCAAAATATCAAGCACATCATAAGTACACCTCAATATCGGTACAAATACAGAAAAGCATACTATAATGAAGGCATTAAAACTACGGAGGTCGAGTATGGCAACAATTGAAACGTACCAAAGATCTGCATTGAAGAAAACCAATCCACTGTTAACTAAATTACGCACAACAGTCGAAACTGCTTTCTACGGCAGCAATATGCATGAAGTGGCGACACTTACAGAAGCTTATGAGTTGGCTAAAGCATCCCCAGGGGTCATCGTAACCGACCTTCCCATCAAAGAGACGGAAAAATTGGGACTGCCTGAAGATGCCAAAGTGCTGGTCGAAAATGGCGGAAAGATAGTCGGACGTACCGCTAAAGCAAGAAGGATCGTAGGCGAGGACAAAGCAGAGGACGAGCAATTGATTGCAATCGTCCGTGATGTCATCTACCAGAACCGTACCAAGAAGTACCACCATGCAACTGGCTATGTCGGATTGGATGAAGCGTTCATCATTAAAGCGCATATCGCATTTCCGGAAGGGAACGAAAATAATCTTTATTCTTGGTTGTTGAACTTCCAATGGGCCAATGACAGTTACAACGAATTGTACGCGCATTCAAAGAAGTATGATGAAGGGGATATCTACATCTATGCGGATCCTGATTGGCGCCATCCCGATTATCCGCTTGGCCTTGCTTACTTTGAACCCGATCATAACGTCGCCTGCATTTTGGGCATGCAGTATTTCGGGGAATTCAAAAAAGGCACGCTATCCCTGGCATGGGGTACCGCGCATCGCAACGGCTACGCTTCCTGCCACGGTGGCCTGAAGAAATTTGTGTTGGAAGACAAGAAACGCGTCTTTGCGTTCTTCGGTCTGTCCGGTTCGGGCAAGTCCACTTTGACGCATTCGAAGCACAACGGAAAGTACAAAGTGAAGGTATTGCATGATGATGCCTTCATCATCGATCTGGTTGACGGCTCCTCGATTGCGTTGGAACCGGCTTACTTCGACAAAACGCAGGATTATCCGGCTGACCATCCGGAGCAGGAATATTTCCTGACGGCACAGAACGTAGGGGTGACGAAGGACGTTGATGGAAAACGTGTCTTGGTGACAGAGGATATCCGCAACGGCAATGGCCGTACCGTCAAGTCCCGTTACGTGACGCCTGACCGAGTGGACAAGTTCCATTCGGCGATCGAGGGCATCTACTGGATCATGAAAGATGACGCCTTGCCGCCGCTCGTCAAAATCGAGGATCCGATCCTTGCCGCCACTTTCGGAGCAACGTTGGCAACGAAACGGTCGACTGCGGAAACTGCAAGAAAGGGCGAAGACAGAGACCGATTGGTTATCGAACCTTATGCCAATCCGTTCCGCGTATACCCGTTGATCGAGGATTACGAAGATTTTAAAGCCCTGCTGAGCAAAGAGGCAGTGGATTGCTACATCATCAATACCGGCGCTTTCCTGAATAAGGACATCACCAAAGATATCACGCTCGGCGTAATCGAAAGCATCGTCGAAGAGACTGCCATATTCAAACCTTTCGGGGACGGTACCGGCTTGGCGTACTTGGATGTGCCTGGCTATGAACCGCCGTTGGAAGACGAGAATTACAAGAAGCTGATCAAAGAACGGATGACAATGCGCACGGAGTTCCTGCAGACGTTCAACCAAGAACATCCCGACTGTCCGCTTCCGGATGAAGCCATCCATGCCTTTGACCAGATTGTCCGGTCTCTGTAAGTGCCAGCAGATCGGTTAATCCCTGATCTGAAAATAAAAAACCAACAACATTGTCCCCGTCAATCAGGAATAATGCTGTTGGTTTTCGTTTGTTGTTGTGTCAGCTTTTTTGGAGTGGGATATTGATGCAGACCGTCAAACCTTTTTGGGCTCTGTCCAGTCTGATTTGCCAATCATATTTATCAGCGATGGAAGAAACCACAAACAGTCCCAAACCGGACCCATTGCTGCCTTTCGTGGTGAAGAAAGGATCGAACAAGTCATTGCTCTCCAATCCTTCCGCGATTCCGGGTCCATCATCTGTGATGCATAAGACTGCGAATTCCTTGTCCTTCGTCACAATCGAACGCTTCTGCAATTCGGCGTTGCATTCGGCATCAGCTTTATTCAGCCGGATCGTCACATTGCCGGGACGCGTGTCGATCGCTTGGAAAGCATTTGTGAGAAGGTTATAAAGGACCACCTGCAAGTCCTGCTTATCGAAGCCTTCAACCAGGATGCCGGGAGCGATATCACTCTTGACTTTGATGCTCTTCGGCGTTAGGATCGTGATTTCGGAAATGGTGTCCTTGAGCACTTGCGAAAGATTGTGCGCGGTATCTTGTTGTCCTTCGCTGACCTTGGAAAAACGCAATACGTTCGTTGAGAGATCCTTTCCTTTTTCCGCCGCAAAGTAAATTTCCTGCAGTTCGCTGACCAATTCCTCGTTCTCGGCGTATTCATCCATCAACAACTGGGCGTTTCCCAGAATAGGGGTCAGGAAATTATTCATGTCGTGAACAATGGTCGTAGTCAAAAGTCCAATCGCTTCCAGTTTGCTTTCTTTCAAGATCCTTTTTTCCAATTGATGGCGCTCATTTTCGAATTTTTGTTTTTCGATGAGGCGTTGGCTTTCTTCATAAGCCTGATTCTTTTTGTTGTAACCCCTTATCAAAAGGATGAAGATGAGAATTATAGCAGAAATCAGCAATAATAGACTTAATAGGATATAATTGTTTTGAATAGGAACGCGGTTATGCTCGTAGAAATCCGAGTTCATTGCGATTACCCAGTGGGCTGCGCCGATATCAATCCACTCGAAGGCACCCAACTTCAGGACCTTGGTCGGATTTTCTTCGTCCCACCAATAGGAATAGTAGCTGAGCGTTCCTTGTTCTTGGGTGAGCTGAGCTTCCTCCAATCGCTTCAGATCGGAAAGATCCAGATCCGGGAACTGCTTTTGACGGTCGGAGATGATATCCAGTCCGACTTGGCTTTCGACAGGATGGATGACGACTTCCATATTGGCATTCTTCACCAAGGGATAGCCGCTGTAAACACTCGTATCGCTGAATATTTCCGCCTTGAACATATTCTCAAGGTTCAAGGGTGCAACAAAATAACCGGTGACTTGGCCATCGGTTGCAACAATGGTGGAATAAAGGTTCACGAAAGATTGGTTTTCCAGAAAATAATCGCTGCTGTTTTGGACGACTGGCCCGCTGTCGCGTAACGATTCCAGACTCGGGTCCGCTTGAAGCTGCATTTCGGCGATATCTCTGGGAAGTTCCTGAAGGATGCCCTCTTTGAACTGCCAAGCCTTCGCAAAAACACCCTCAGCATCAAGTTGGATCAGCACATTCATTTGATCTTCATGGGAACCGAGGTATGCGGCGACGAGAGCATCTTTTTCGGCTTCGGTGAGAGGTGTTTCCGGTAAATCCGTGGAACGCAACTTCTGGGAAAATTGCTGAAGCGATAAGGACCGGTTCTCGATGATAAGCTTCAGATTGTTGGTCACATAATTCAAGGTCTGCATCAGTTGTTCCTGACCGCTCTTCTTGGCATTTTCTTCCACGGTGTAGAAGCTTCCCGTGATCGTGACCAAGGTAATCGCGATGATGATGAATAACCCTGTCATGATGATATTGATGATACGTGTCGTCGGTTTGTTTTCCATCATAAAAGCCCTTTCTTAAAAAATGCACAGTATTTAAATAATCAGTTGACAAAACGATGTTCCGCTTGCGAAACTAGAGAACATTGAGGAGGAAAAATATGAACAACCAAAAAATTCTCGTCGTTGATGACGATATCGCAATCAGGCGGCTTATTTGGAAGTCGCTGCAATCAACGGGCGTGCTTATTTACCAAAGTGATTCCATCGAAAAAACATTGGATATCATGACTCGTGTGACTTTTGATCTTTTTCTGTTGGATATCAGTCTGGAATATGAGAATGACGGCTATCATTTGGCGCAGCTGATCCGCGCCGACTACCCGTTAACCCCTATTATATTTATAAGCGGCAAAAAAAGCGAGACCGATATCATCAACGGTCTCGAAACAGGGGCGGATTATTATATTACGAAGCCGTTTTCGCCCAATCTTTTGCGTGCTCAAATTTTGAGCACGTTGCAAAGAATGAAGACCATCCAGTCACAAAAAACAAATCCGAACAGCCGTGTATTGAAAGTGGGCGATTTTACTTTCGATAAAAACCTGTACCAACTGCAGAAGCGGGGGCAAGATATCGCCCTGTCATCCAAAGAAATCCAATTGATGCTGTTTTTCCTGGAAAATCCGAATCAAGTGTTTTCAAAGGAGCAGATCTATGCGAATGTATGGAACGATGGGGAGATGGACAACAACCTGATCATGGTATACATCAGCTACCTGCGCAACAAGATTGAGGATGACTCGAAAAAGCCGCGTTATTTGAAGACTGTCTGGGGTATTGGCTATACGTTCAGCCCGGACGGCGAATAAAAATCAGAAAAGATTTTCCAATTTTGCAAAAAAGACACCTAAAGATAAAAGATCGGCAGCTCCGCCTGGGCTCAAGTGTCTTTCTATCAAGACCAGGTCATAGCTGTACAGCAACTCTTTCAGGTTTCCTTCATACGAATCTTGCAGGAGTTGTTTTGCTTCCGTTTTGACTGTCTGCCAGGCGTCGATGCCTCCGCGGTGTATGATGTTGCCATCTTCAACTTGGCTCATCAACAGGAGCAGCGCCTTTAATAATAGCGTTTCAATGGGCTGGCTTTGATTTGCTCTTAAAAACGGCAAAATCAGTTCGCTCAAGGCAGGGTAGCCGGCTTCGGCTTCGCCGCGGATGCCGGTGATGCCGTAGCTGAGGTATAATTTTTCACCATACGTCAAGGAGTTTTTGGCTGCGAGATCGGCAAAATCATCCGTCACCAATCCATGACTCATTTCTTGGGCATAGGAGAGTACTTCTTGTGTATCATTTTGTGTGAAAGGAGGCTGCAGACCCCGACCGATGCAAGCACCGGTCGCCCCCAACAGTACAGCGAAAGAGAAGTTGGCGCCTTTGTGCGTATTGATGTTTTTGGTGGCAGCCAGCATCGCTTTTTCGGCATGAACGCCCATTGAGCGGACTTTATGGAACAACTCTTTTGCTGTTCCTTCATGTTCCATTCCTAATTTTACATATTGGTACAGGTAAGGGCTCAGGCTGACGATGCTGTCCAAAAAAGTAAAGAAGTTCATGTCAGAGTGGGCGCCGCTGTTGTTGCGGTCAACCAGACCGGGTTTTGGCGTCAATGCTACCTCATAAAGGAGAGCTTTCTCGGCTTGCCCGGCAATTTCGACAAGCAGCTCATTCATTGGTTTCAAAGTCAATTTTACGTTTCTCCATTTCTTTGACGATAAAATTCAGCGAGTGATCCAAATGTTCATGGGTGATGAGTTGGATCTGGAGCGCATCCTGTGTCTTCATCCCGCGGTAGATCAACCAGTGTTCCGCCAATGCAAAATCACGTCTTTCCTTCGAACTGATCGAGATGTCCCTGAAGTACATCAAGTATTCCGAAAGCTTCAAAACGATGGACTTCAAACGTTGCATCTGGCTTTTTTCGTATATGAAATCATTGAATTCCAAAAATTTCTGCTGTAATTCTTCAACTTTATCTTCCTGATTCAGCATTTCGCAATATTCCAAATGCAGGCGCATCACTTTGAAATCCTCGGCTGTCATCAGCTTCATAGCTGTTGTGGTAGCGAGGGTATCCAGCGCTTTGCGGATATCATAAATTTCGTACGCATCTTTTATGCTGATGCCTTTTACGACAACACCGACTCCAGGGACGTGTTTCACTAAATCTTCTTCGGTCAACTTTTTCAGAGCGTAGCGGATGGGTGTACGGCTGATGTTCATGTTTTCGGAGAATTCTTTTTCGTTGATGCGTTCTCCGGCTGGGATTTCGCCTAAAATGACGGTCTTGCGGAAAGCCTCGTAAATCAGGTCTTTAAGCGGCTTGTTTTGGCTAAGGTCTAAGTTTTTGCTGACTGCTTTGATTATAGTGCTCATCTTTTTCCCCTTCATCCTATTATTTTTTGGTTAATTGTTGGTTAGTTCTTTATGAGAGCGATTCCTTTATACTAAAAAGCCGAGCAGAGTCGCCCGGCTTTCCAGTCCTTATAAGGATTATACGTTTCTTTATTGTGGGATGTAAAGCGGCATTCCGCCGAACAATACGATTGTTACTACAAAAATAATGAAAACACCAAGCGCATATTTTGCAGCTTCTTTTTGCCAAGCACCCATATCCAAACCAGTCAAACGAAGTAACAGGTAGATGAATGCTACTAATGGGCTCAGTAAGTGGAACGCTTGTCCCATTAGAGAGGCTACAGCCATTTGCATGTTTGTAAAGCCATAAGAGCGACCTGCTTCTGCCAATACTGGCAATACACCGAAGTAGAATCCGTCATTGGAGATGAAGAACGCACCTGGCGCAGAAATCAGGGCAATCACGATTCCCCAGAAACCTGCCAATTGTTTAGGGATAACTTGTGTGAAGCTGTTCGCTAATGCGGTTGCCATACCAGAGCCTTGGAACAAGCCCATGAAGACACCAGCTGCTAGAACTAAGATAACAACTTGTACAGCATCGCCGCCGTTTGCGCCGATACGGGAAGATTGATCTTTAAGGACAGGATAGTTGACCATCAAAGCGATACAAGTACCGATCAAGAACAACATCAATGGCGGCAAAGCAATAGCTTCGATAAATGATCCAGCAATCAACCAAGCAATCAAAAGGATAGTTACAATACCGTTGAAAGCGAAGTTTTTTGGACGACGAATTTCTAATGTTTCAGGATCCGTCACAGTCGTCATTTCATCAATTTCAGCATCGGATAATATCGTTATGCCTAGACGAGCGCGTTCTTTGCGGCCCATGTGAGGAGCAACCCAGAAAGTTACATAAAGTAAAGCTAGAACCATACCCGGAGCAAGATAAGAAAGGATGCTTGCATCGACTTCCAAAACAGCCATAGCTCGAGCAGTAGGACCGCCCCAAGGAAGCAAGTTCATGATTGTGTTTTGCAGAATGACCAACACACCGAGATTCATCATGTTCATATTTAACTTCTTATAGATAGGAATGAAAGCAGAACAACAAATCAAAGTTGTTGTCGTTCCATCACCATTCAGGGAAACAGTGGCAGCAACGACAGCTGTTGCCATCAATACTTTCATCGGATCGCCTTTAGCGAAGTGGATCATTTTTTTAGTGATAGGGTCGAATAGACCGGCATCCAACATGATTGAGAAATAAAGAATAGCGAACAATAACATGATCCCTGTTTTAGAAGTGGTGGTAACCCCATCTAAAATAAAATCTCCGATATTTCCTTTTTCGGCAACACCCGCTACCATTGCAATGAGCGTGAAAATAAGTGGGATGATGACTAATGAGGTGAATGGTGATAATTTTTTCTTCATAATCGCAAACATGAACACTGCGATCATTCCATAAGCTAATACTGTAAGTAACATTTTTTTTCTCCTTCCGACTATAAAAATTTTTTTTGAGAGTGCCTGACCGCTTCTGTATTTAAATAAGTAAGTGAATCGATTCACATTTCTTCTAATTTAAAAAACCCGAAGTTGTTTGGGCTGTCTCTCTAAGAGCAATAATAGTTACTTTTCAAGTCAATTGAAAGCCGTTACTTTAAAAAAACACGAAAAACACACGCGAATTGAAACGCTTTCTTAAATGCGGCTTAACCAAATATTAAAAAAGTCTTAAATGCCTGTAAACGTTGATTTGACAACGTTTGTAGTGTTTGGTCGTTTTTGAGAACATAAAAAAAACAATAAAACAGGCGTAATGACCTGTTTTTAATGAGAGAAATTTCTATAATGGGATTAAATCCATAGAAAGGACGTGAGAAAATGATTTTTTTCAAAGGTTTCTTTGGGAAAAAGGACACAATAGCGCCTAAGCCAGTACCGCCAGTAACTGTTTCAGCAAGTGCACCCGTGAATGACCTGATTGAAATTCCGGCTTTTATACCCACTGATCCGAATGAATATGAATTAGTCAGTGTCATAGCGACAGCAATCGCTGCAGGAGATCATCCTAAATCGCAGTTTGTGGTAAAGAATATTATGAAGCGTAATCCCGAGGCTCATCTTGTTTCGCTGATTTCCGCAAGTATTGCGGCAGGCACTATGCCTGAAAGTAAATTTGTCGTAAAAAAAATAAGTCAGGTTAAATAATAAGGAGGAATTATAAATGTTAAGAAAATTCAAGATTGCAATCGATGGTAAGGAATACTTAGTAGAAATGGAAGAAATCGGCGGCGTGCAACAACCGGTTCAAGTACCAGTTGCAGCAGCACCGGCAGCTCCAGTAGCGGCACCAGCAGAACAAGCAGCACCAGCACCGGCTGCAGCGCCAGTTTCAGCGGCTTCAGGAGATGCAATGACGTCCCCAATGCCAGGAACGATCCTAAGACTGTTAGTGAATATCGGAGATGAAGTAAAAGAAAACCAACCATTGATGATCCTTGAAGCAATGAAGATGGAAAATGAAGTTGTTGCAAACCATGCTGGTAAAGTAGCTGGAATTCATGTGAACCAAGGTCAAGTCGTAAATGCCGGCGATGCATTAATCACCATCGCATAATTATTTTATTAGGAGGAAGTGAATAAATGGAGACATTATTAGCAGGAATTACATCCATTACGATGGGCCAAATCGTGATGATGCTTATCGGAGCCACCCTGATTTATTTAGGGATAAAGAAAGAGTACGAACCTACATTACTAGTGCCTATGGGACTTGGTACCATCTTGGTCAACTTCCCAGGGACAGGCGTTCTGACCCAAATGGTCAACGGATCTGAATCAGAGGGCGTTTTGGATGTTCTCTTCGAAGCAGGTATCAGCACAGAGCTGTTCCCGTTACTGATTTTCATCGGTATCGGTGCCATGATCGATTTCGGTCCGCTGTTGCAAAACCCATTCATGTTATTATTCGGAGCTGCCGCTCAATTCGGTATCTTCTTTACAATCGTTGTCGCTATCTTCTTCGGATTCGATATCAGAGAAGCCGCTTCAATCGGTATCATCGGAGCTGCTGATGGCCCAACAGCCATCTTCGTATCCAACCAGTTGGCGCCTAATCTACTAGGACCTATCACGGTTGCCGCTTATTCCTATATGGCGCTTGTTCCGATCATCCAACCGATCGCGATCAAAGCTGTCACTACCAAAGCAGAACGCCGCATCCGCATGACTTACAAAGCGGAAGGCGTATCTAAAATGACAAAAATTCTTTTCCCGATCATCATTTCAATCGTAGCCGGTTTTATCGCACCAATTTCCCTTCCGTTGGTAGGTTTCCTGATGTTCGGTAACTTGTTGCGCGAATGTGGCGTGTTGGACAGACTGTCATTGACTGCACAAAACGAATTGGTAAACATCATCAGTATCCTGTTGGGCCTTACGATTTCCGTCAAAATGCAGGCTGATTTGTTCTTGAATTTCCAAACATTGATGATCATCGCTTTCGGTTTGGTTGCCTTCATCATGGACACAATCGGCGGCGTGTTGTTTGCAAAACTGCTGAACTTGTTCAGAACTGAAAAAATTAATCCGATGATCGGTGGAGCCGGTATTTCCGCATTCCCGATGTCAAGCCGTGTAATCCAAAAAATGGCTACTGACGAAGATCCTCAAAACTTTATCTTGATGTATGCGGTCGGTGCGAACGTATCCGGACAAATTGCATCTGTTATCGCTGGTGGTTTAGTACTTGCCTTCTTTAGTTAAGAAGGTTCATTGAAAGGAGAATTATTATGGTATATGATCCAGAAGCTTTAAAAATTGCATTTGAATTAATGATTTTCGGTATGGGCGGCATCTTCCTAGTCCTATTCCTCCTGTATGCAGTATCGATTGTACTGATCAAACGTTTTCCAGCCTAAAAATAAAAAAAAGAAGGCTTACCTATGTATGAACTGAAAAGAATCTGGATAACGCGTGTTCCAGCGGACAAAAAAGCTTGGGAGGATTTATTGTTCTTAGGCGGACTTGTCCCGGACGAGCAAGTCGACTATACAGTAGGCCTCTATGACCGAAACAAATTAGTCGCTACCGGATCGACTTATCAAAATATCATCAAACTAGTCGCTGTCGATCCTGAGTATCAAAGCGAAAATTTATTGACAAAAATCGTGATGGCTTTATCTTCCAAGCTTCACGATGAGGGCATTATCCACTTCTTTTTGTACACGAAACCCTGCGTGGCGATTTCGTTTGCGTCCCTTGGCTTTAAAGAGATCATCCGCACAAACACGATTCTCTTTATGGAACAAGGATCTCCTGATTTTTCGGACTACTTGGCCTTGCTAGAGAGCCGCAAGAGGGATGCCGATCATGCGGGAGCCATCGTAATGAATGCGAATCCGTTCACTAAAGGTCATTTGTACTTAGTCGAAACGGCTGCTGCTCAAGTTGATGTTCTCTATCTTTTTGTCCTGTCCGATGATCGCTCCGAATTTTCGACGGAAGAGCGATCAAAGCTTGTCAAGGCGGGCACACAGCACCTTCCAAATGTGGTCATTCTCCCGACAAGGGATTATCAAGTGTCATCCGCTACTTTCCCATCCTACTTTCTGAAGGATCAGGCAGTAGAAAGCATAGCCCGCGTACAGGCAACGCTGGATGCAACCTTGTTCAAGGAGAGGATCGCGCCTGCTCTCCAGATCAAAACGCGCTTTGTAGGGGAAGAACCATTATCCCCCGTTACAGAGGTATATAACGAGAGTATGCGTGAGATTTTTTCTGATACCCTTGCCCTGACAGTCGTTCCCCGGATCGAACTGGATGGACAGGTCATCAGTGCTACACGTGTACGAAAAGCATTGAAAGAAGATGATTTTCAAACAATTAAAAAACTTGTACCAGCAACAACGTATTTGTATTTAATAGAAAATTATGGAAAAATTAATAGGGGTGAAAAAAGTGGAAATTAAAAAATATGCAGTAGCGGGAACGACTGAATCAAGTGACATCATGATCGTCGTTGAACCTAGTGATAACAATGAAGTTGCAGTGACACTGGATTCAAGCGTGGAAAAACAATATGGCGATCGTATCGAGGAAGTCATCATCGCAACACTTAAAAATCTGGGCATCACAAGCGCGAAAGTATCCGCTGTTGACAAAGGTGCATTGGATTGCACGATCGAAGCGCGTACAGTAACAGCCATTCATCGTGCTGCTGAAAACGACGACTACAACTGGAAGGAGATGGACACATGGAACGTTTAAGAAGAACGATGATGTTTGTCCCTGGCGCAAATGCTGCAATGCTTAGGGATGCCCCCCTGTATGGTGCTGATTCAATCATGTTTGACTTGGAGGACGCTGTTTCTCTGAAAGAAAAAGATTCAGCCCGCACATTGGTGCATTTTGCATTGAAAACATTTGATTACAGCAAATCAGAAACAGTTGTACGTATCAATAGTTTAGACACTGTTGGAAAACTAGACATTGAAGCTGTAGTTTTGGCTGGCGTAAATGTTATCAGACTCCCAAAAACAGAAACTGCTCAAGATATCATTGATGTAGATGAAGTAATCACTGAAGTCGAAACAAAATATGGTATCGAAATCGGAACAACTAAAATGATGGCAGCCATCGAATCTGCTGAAGGTACATTGAATGCTCGTGAAATCGCAAAAGCATCTACTCGTTTAATCGGGATTGCATTAGGCGCAGAAGACTACGTAACAAACATGAAAACAAAACGCTACCCTGACGGACAAGAATTGTTCTTCGCAAGAAGCTACATTCTTCATGCTGCTCGTGCAGCTGGAATTGCTGCTATTGATACAGTTTACTCTGACGTTGACAATGTACAGGGCTTCTCCAGAGAAGTTGAACTTGTTAAACAACTTGGTTTTGATGGTAAATCTGTTATTAATCCTCGTCAAATTCCAATCGTGAACAAGATTTACGCACCAACAGAAAAAGAAATTCAAAATGCAAAAGAAGTTATCTGGGCAATCAGAGAAGCAGAAGAAAAAGGTTCCGGCGTTATCTCATTGAAGGGTAAGATGGTTGACAAACCAATTGTTGAACGTGCACAACGCGTTATTGCATTGGCCAAAGCGGCTAAACTGATTAACGAGGAGGAAATTTAATAATGGCCATCAATAAAGTTGGAAAAGACATTCCTGAAGTATTTGCTCAACAATACGGTGTTTATGACGGGGAATTAGCAAACATCGCTGATTACGAAGAGTCTACTCGTAAACTTCATCCTGTAAAGCCTACCGACAAAAAGATGTTAGGTAGCATTCGTGAAGCGATTGAAAAAACAGGACTTAAAGACGGCATGACAATTTCTTTTCACCATCATTTCCGCGAAGGCGACTTCGTAATGAACATGGTTATGGATCAAATTGCTAAAATGGGTTTCAAAAACATTTCTATCGCACCAAGCTCCATTGCAAATGTTCATGAACCATTAATTGGACATATTAAATCAGGTGTTGTGACAAACATTACATCAAGCGGATTACGTGATAAAGTTGGGGCAGCTATTTCCCAAGGTATCATGGAAAACCCTGTTGTGATTCGCTCTCATGGTGGGCGTGCCAGAGCAATCGTCCGTGGAGATATCCATATCGATGTTGCTTTCTTAGGTGCTCCAAGTTCTGATGAATATGGAAATGTGAATGGAACATCAGGAAAAACAACGTGCGGATCTTTAGGCTACGCTATGGTAGATGCAAAGTATGCTGATAAAGTTGTCGCTATTACTGACTCATTGATGCCTTATCCAAACACACCAATCAGTATTCCTCAAACAGATGTTGATTATGTTGTTGTCGTTGATGCAATTGGCGATCCTGAAGGAATTGCTAAAGGGGCAACACGGTTCACTAAAAACCCTAAAGAACTATTGATTGCAGAATATGCTTCTAAAGTAATCATTAATTCTCCTTATTATAAACAAGGTTTCTCTTTCCAAACAGGTACCGGTGGAGCATCTCTTGCTGTAACGCGCTTCTTGAGAGATTCTATGATTGAAGATGGTATCAAAGCTAGCTTTGCTTTAGGTGGTATTACTAACGCAATGGTAGAATTGCTTGAAGAAGGACTTGTTGGAAAAATCATCGACGTGCAAGATTTTGACCATCCATCTGCTGTTTCTTTAGGAAAAAATGCGAACCATTATGAAATTGATGCAAACATGTATGCTTCTCCATTAAGCAAAGGCGCTGTCATCAATCAATTGGATACAGCTATTTTATCTGCGCTAGAAATCGATACCGACTTTAACGTGAATGTTATAACAGGTTCTGATGGTGTTATTCGTGGCGCTTCAGGCGGACACTCAGATACAAGTGCAGCATGTAAAATGAGTTTGGTTATTTCACCACTTATTCGTGGACGTATCCCAACAATTGTTGATACAGTAAATACTGTCGTTACACCAGGTGCTAGTGTAGATGTAGTTGTTACCGAAGTTGGTATTGCTATCAATCCTGAACGTAAAGATTTAATTGAACACTTCAGTAATCTTGATGTTCCTCAATTTACAATTGAACAATTAAAAGACATTGCATATTCTGTAGTAGGAGCACCAGAACCTATTGAATACGGAAACAAAGTAGTTGCTTTAATCGAATACCGTGATGGCACGATAATCGATGTGGTAAAAAATGTCTAGTACAACCCTTTTTACTGAAGGAGAACGCGTCACTTTAGCAGAAATGTTGGCGGTGCGTGAAAAACGTGTCGCCATCCAACGGGAATTATTGAGCAGCCAGAAAGAGGACAGCCTCTTGATGGCACTCATGAATATCCCAGGCCCGATAAAAAACAATCAACAGTTGGAAGCTGTCTTTACTGAGGTTCTGGAACGCATAGAAGAAGTGTTGGGCAATGATCTGCCGCAAGCTTCCCTCTACCGGAACCTGAAGACAGGTGCGGAATACTTTTTCCTTTCGTCATTGACGCCTGCACAACTGAAGGAAAAAATGGTAATGATCGAAGAAACGCATCCTTTCGGGCGATTGTTTGACCTGGATGTTCTTTGGATGGAAGGCAATGATCTGAAGAGCATCAGCCGAACCAAATTAGGGTTGAACACGAGACGTTGCTTCATCTGCAATCGTGACGCAAAAGATTGCGGACGCAGCCGTCGCCACACCATTGAAGAAATGCAAGATGCCATTTCTAAAATAATACAAGAAGGAAGTGACCAATTACATGACTAAAGAAATCCGTTTTATGGAAACGGTCTTGCGTGATGGTCAACAAAGTTTGATTGCAACACGTATGCCACTATCAGATATGTTGCCGATCATCAAAACCATGGATGAAGCCGGCTACCACTCCATCGAAATGTGGGGAGGGGCTACCTTTGACTCTTGTATCCGTTATTTGAATGAGGATCCTTGGGAACGTCTGCGCACGATCCGTAAAGAAGTCAAACATGCAAAACTGCAGATGCTTTTGCGTGGCCAGAACCTATTGGGATACAAACACTATTCCGATGATGTCGTCAGCGCATTTGTCGAAAAATCGATCGAAAACGGAATCGATGTTGTGCGTGTCTTCGATGCATTGAATGACTTGCGCAACCTGAAGACAGCCATCGATATCACCAAAAAAGCTGGCGGCCATTGCCAGACAGCAATTTCTTATACAACCAGCGAATTCCACACAGTTGACTATTTCGTCGGTTTGACGAAGGAAATGGCTAAAATGGGCGCAGATTCCATCTGCATCAAGGATATGGCCGGCGTTTTGACGCCAGCTGTCGCTTTTGAATTGGTAAGCAAAATAAAAGCAGCCGTTGATTTGCCCTTGGAAGTCCACACCCATGCGACAAGCGGCATTGCTGAAATGACGTACCTGAAGGCTGTTGAAGCCGGTGCTGATATCATCGACACAGCTATCTCCCCGTTTGCTGGTGGCACAAGCCAACCAGCTACGGAATCCGTTGCAATCGCTTTGGAAGGTCTGGGCTACAACACGGGTCTTGACATGAACAAACTTGCAGAAATCGCCGATCATTTTGCACCGATCCGGGATCGTTTCCGCAACGACGGCATCCTGAACCCTAAAGTGAAGGACGTCGAGCCGAAAACATTGCTGTACCAAGTACCAGGTGGCATGCTTTCCAACTTGTTGAGCCAACTGACTGAACAAGGCCTACAGGACAAATATGACGATGTATTGGCAGAAGTTCCGAAAGTGCGTGCGGACTTAGGCTACCCTCCATTGGTTACACCGTTATCGCAAATGGTCGGTACGCAAGCCTTGATGAACGTCATCTCAGGCGAGCGCTACAAACTTGTGCCTAACGAAATCAAGGAATATGTAAGAGGTCAATACGGCAAACCGCCAGTAGCGATTTCTGCAGAAATCACGAAAAAAATCATTGGCAACGAAGGCATCACAACTGTGAGACCTGCCGATCTGATCTTGCCGCAAATGCCTAAATTTGAAAAAGAGATCAAACAATACGCTAAATCCACAGAAGACGTCTTGATGTACGCTTTGTTCCCGCAACAAGCAAAAGACTTCCTGGGACGCAGAGAAGACAGATTCTACGATGTTCCAGTACAAACAATCGATGTTTCAATCGACGTACAATAATCCTAGAGTGATCCAAAAAACTTCAAGCCAACCCTAATCGGTTCGCTTGAAGTTTTTTTGTGCGGCGGATGTTAAAATGGATGTATACACAGCCGATAAGCCGAGTTTGTCGGCGGGAAAGAGGAGGGCTAAAATGTTCTGCGATTATCATGTCCATACGTATTACAGCGACGATTCCGTGTACCCGATGGAAGACGTCGTAACGGATGCCATCGGATTGGGGATGGCGGAGATCTGCTTCACTGATCACGTCGATTACGGTATCAAGGTCGATCCGGAAAAACTGACGGAAGAAGAAAAAATCGGGAAGATCCTGAACGTCGAGTATCCTGCCTATTTTGAAGAACTGGACCGCTTGAAGGAAAAGTATGCAGAAAACATCGCCATCCGGGCGGGCTTGGAATTCGGCATGCAAGTCCATACCATCAACGATTTCCAAAAGCTCTACGATCGTTATGCACTGGATTTTGTGATCCTTTCCTGCCATCAGGTCGGAGACAAAGAATTTTGGACCCAGGACTTCCAGAACGGGAAAACACAAAAAGAATACAACGATAGTTACTATCAAGAAATCCTGGATGTCATCTCCCGCTACAAAGACTACAGTGTGCTGGGGCACCTTGATCTGATCAAGCGCTACGACATGCAAGGCGATTACCCATTCGAAGCGGTGAAGGAGATCATCGCCGAAATTCTGAAGCAGGTCATCCAAGACGGCAAAGGGATCGAAGTGAATACGTCCTCGCACAGATATGGCCTGAAGGATCTGACGCCATCAAGAGCCATTTTGAGGCTCTACAAGGACTTGGGTGGCAGGATCGTGACGATCGGCAGCGACAGCCATGAAAAGCACCACCTAGGAGCATATATCGAAGATACCAAGTTGGAATTGAAGGCTTTGGGGTATGAACAGTACTGCACCTTCGAAGGCATGCAGCCGATTTTCCATGAACTATAGGAGCAACAATTTTAAGTAAAAAAAAACGAAAATACTCGTTTGAGCATTTTCGTTTTTTTTTTAGTTCATTGGCTTAAGAACATTGTCCTTTATCGGACAGGAATAAACTTATGCTTCCGGGAACAACAGTGCCACGATATCGTTTGTTGTGATGCAGTACAGCTGCCCTTCAGACAATACTGGCGTTAAACGGTTTGTTACATCTGATTTGTCGAAACGGGAACCGCGCAGGGCGGACTCGAGCGTATCGATGTCAATCGAACTGAAGAAGTCACCGGAAATTTGACAGTCCTGGATGACGTAATGATCGAGCTGGAGAGCGATTTCTATGCGTCCCCCGGGCAATCGGCCGGTAACACTGAAGTTAGCTTCCCGTGACTGGCCATAGTTCCATTCCCAACGGCGATATTTTTGTTCGGCAAGCTTCTGCACGGCATCGTACTGTTCCGGAGTGAGTTCAAGGATGTTCGCTTCCTGGCCCAAGATGTTCCGGCGAAATTCGTCAGCAAACCAGTTGCGTTCAGTCGTAGGTGCTACATGGTCGGTGATAAGGGCGGTGCGTTCACGTACCGAATCAACGCCCTTGCTGCGCAGTTTTTCGGGATCGACCTTCAAGGCAGCCGCCATATGATCGATATTCGTATCGAATAGGAGGGTCCCATGATGGACGGTAAAGCCCGCCTTCATATATTGGGCATTTCCCGATATTTTTTGACCGTGGATGGCGATATCGTTCCGGCTGTTCCGCTCTGCTGGAATACCAAGCGTCTGCAGGGTATGGATAATTCTCTCCATATAAGGTTCGAAATCTATGGCTTGATTTTGGCCATCCACGATGAAGCTGTATTGGTAGCACCCTCCATCGGTGTAAATGGCACCACCGCCGGAAGGACGCCGGACAACATCGATTGATTCAGCCTCGATGTAGGCTGAATCAATTTCCTTGAACGCATTCTGGTATTTTCCCAGCATCACGGTAGGGCGCGTCTGCCAAAGTAAAAACAGGGCGTCCGCCTCTGCCGGGAAGTTTGTTATGCAGTATTCTTCCAAGGCAAAGTAGAAAGCGGCATCCCGTTCCTCGCATGAAATCGTATACATTAATTTCCCTCCTTATTGGGTATGAGCGGATTCGACAGCGGCACGGGCACGGTAAGAGCTTCGCACAAGCGGTGAACTAGCTACATATTTGAATTTTTTCGCCATGCCTGTCCGTTGGTATTCAGCAAAAGTTTCCACGGGGACATATTCATGCAACGGATAATGTTTCGGAGAAGGTTGTGAGTACTGGCCGATCGTCAAAAAGTCCACATCGACTGCACGTAAATCATCCATCAATTCATTGATTTCATTGGCGGTTTCGCCTAAGCCAAGCATAATGCCCGTTTTTGTCAAAATACTGGGATCTTGTTTTTTGACATATGCCAGTACGTCCAAAGAACAATCGTAAGTGGCGCGGTGACGGATTTTCGGTGAAATGCGGCGCACGCTTTCCATGTTATGGTTAAACACGTCTGGTTTTGCCGCAATGACTTTATCGATCGCCAACTGGTCTCCCTGGAAGTCGGGTGTCAGCACTTCGATCATCGTGTGTGGATTCTGTTTGCGAACTTCTTCGATGACTTCTGCGAAGTGACCAGCCCCGTAATCCGGTAAATCATCGCGGTCGACGCTTGTGATCACGACATATTCCAATCCCATTTTTTTGACTGCTTGAGCCAGTTGCTGAGGCTCATTTTCGTTGACAGGGCCTGGCCTGCCATGGGTAACATCGCAAAAACGACAACTGCGCGTGCAAATGCGCCCCAAAATCATAAAGGTTGCCGTACCGCTGCTGTAGCATTCGCCCATGTTTGGACAGCTGGCTTCATTGCACACAGTATTCAATTCGAGTTCATCCATTAATTGCGTTACTTTTTCAACGGCTTCTGGGTTATAGCGCACTTTGAACCATTGTGGTTTTGTTTCCAAAATCATTCCTCCTGATGTTTAGAGTATGTCGATAATAGCGATAGCTTCACCGGTTTGGACGGCATCATTTTCCTTGACCAAGGTTTCTACAAGCACGCCGTTAAAATTACTCTCGACTTCGCTGACGACCTTATCTGTTTCAACCTCGAATAATACTTCGCCAGCTGCGATTGTATCTCCAACGCTTTTCGTCCAGATTCCAAAAATGACTTCATCGCTTTTCGGGTTAATTTTCGGCATCGTTACCGTTTGCTGCATGAGTGTTCCTCCATTTCTTTTTTAGCGTACACAGTGATAATTTTGGAATGGTACAGTTTTCGTTTCGTTTGAAAACATTGCATCCGGGTTAGGGATAAGATAATATTTTAACCACTTTATCATTTTAACGGTTCGCTCAGCTTAATTCAAGGGGGGATGGCGAAGAATGATAAATATGCTGAACACCTCCCATCTTCGCCATTATACTAATGGAGAGGACAGGAGGTGTTCATTTTATTCTTACTTTGGCTCGGCGGCAAAAGGTATGTCAGAATACTTGCGCCGGAATTCCATCCAGTAAGGATGTATTTGATTTTTGCCGATTCGAAAACGGTGAAAATCGCTGAATAATAATACAGATATTCAAGGTGTTTGATCAGGGGGTGAGCACCCGTTGGCAGTGTCTGGTTGCATGTCAGCGTCTTTCTTGACTGTGTCATAGTATCATCCTTAGCTTGTTTTTATCATTTCCAGTCTATCATATTCTGTCGCCTTCCATGCCGGCTGTAAGTATATTTTCTGATGACGGAGCTTATATTTTTTGCAGCGAATAGTTTGGCTGCCATCAAGGTGTTCCGAATCACTGCTTTCTATTCTTTGTAGTATAATGAGGGGTAAATAAGACTGTACGGTCACTGGTAATTCAACAACCCATTCCAATAACCACAACCATGATTTTCCGCAGCTGAATCCAATCAACGAATGTCACATCGTCCAAGAAGGGATCCTATATGATAGTTATTATTGCATTTTCTGTCCTTTTTTTGATGCTTGGCGCACGTGAAAAAGCCCAGAATCAAAAAAATATTGACGCGATACCCGTTCGCATTGTTGTAAATGGTATCCGAGGCAAATCGACTGTGACGCGGCTGATGACGGGGGTATTGGCTGAGGGTGGCTACAAGGTTGTTGGGAAAACAACGGGGACGGCTGCCCGCATGATATTTTGGAACAACGATGAAGAATTAGCGATTGAAAGAAGACCCGAAGGTGCCAATATTAGTGAACAAAAAAAAGTGACGGCATATGCTGTCAAACTGGGAGCGGATGCCCTGGTCAGTGAATGCATGGCGGTCAATCCAGATTACCAGATCGTTTTCCAGGAACAATTAATGCAGGCGAATATTGGCGTCATCGTCAATGTGGTAGAGGACCACATGGAAGTGATGGGCCCAACCTTGGATAATGTAGCCGAGGCATTCACGGCCACCATACCCTATGATGGAAAGTTGATCATCGCAACAGGTCCTTACGAGCAGTATTTCAGAAATATCGCGGAAGAGCGCAGAACGGAAATCATTGTAGCCGATACGGCTCAGATCAACGAGGACCAACTGAAAGCATTCAGCTATGTCGTATTCCCGGAGAATGTGGCTCTCGCTTTGGCATTGGCCAAAGCTCTGGATGTGTCTGAGGCTGACGCATGGAGAGGCATGCTGAGAGCCAATCCGGATCCGGGTATATTAAAAATACATACAATCAATGTTTTGGGGGAGGACACCTATTTTGTCAATGCTTTTGCTGCCAACGATGCAACCTCCACCTTGGCTATCTGGCAGAGGGTAAAGGACTTGGGGTATCCAAACGATAAGGTAGCGGTCATCATGAACTGTCGGCAAGATCGCATGGATCGCACGATGCAGTTTGCTGAAGATGTTTTGCCCCTTATGCCAGCTGAACTCTTCATTTGTATGGGTGAGGGGACAAAACCGGTACGCGATGCCTATCATAAAGGCATGATTATCACTGAAGAATTCATTACTTTTAAAGGGGAGGATGGGTTCGCCATCTACAAAGAAGTGGAAGTGCGGATTGCTGGGAAAGTGATATTCGGAGTCGGTAACATTCATGGCACTGCTGAGGAATTCATCGAGGCGTTACTGCGTGTTAAACCCGAGGGGGAAAAATTATGTACGGGACAGAATTATACATCGCCATTATAATTGGCACCTTTCTTAGCTTGCTTTATACGGAAATAACCGGGATATTGCCGGCGGGTTTGGTTGTAGCCGGGTATTTCGCCTTGATGTTCAATCATCCCTATGCAATCTTGGGGATATTATTCATCAGTTGCTTGACATACTTGATTGTGACACATGTCGTCTCACGTTTCGTCATTCTGTATGGTCGTCGAAAATTTGTTGCGATGATCACGGTGGGGATCCTCATCAAGCTGTTACTTGACTACCTCGTACCGTACATACCCTATGAAATATACGAAATAAGTGGAATCGGCGTCATCATTCCCGGGATCATTGCGAACACGATTCAACGCCAAGGTTTTGTCCATACCATGACCAGCACATTGCTGGTGAGTGCTACGACTTATTTCGTTTTGTATGGGTATAATGCCTTCTTCCAGTAATGTGAGGTGATTCTGTATGGATAAAAAAATGACGTTCAAAATGAAATCCCTTCTTTTCATGAAAAAACACAAAAAAAATACTACGCGCCATACGCTGCTTGCCACGGTCGTGCTGCTTTTTCTTTTGATTTTGTTCCCTGTCTGGAACTACTTTCTGGGCCAGAAAACTCCAGTGCATGAAGATGCGCGGAATACGTTCACAGGAAGTTTTGTAGGGGACGTGGCGTTTAATGCCTATTATGAAACGGTCGTTGCGAAAGGCAGGGACAAAGAATTCAGCAGGCATCTCGATAGTTACCTTGGAACATCCGATTATGTCGCCGGAAATATCATCGGCCTGACGACAGACAAAGAAACCACATTGTTGAAAGATTTTAACATCTCAACGGTGAATATCTTCAATGACTCAGAGTTTTCTGCCTCAGCCGTTCAAATGGCGAATACACTGGAAATACTGGATGAAAAAAACATTACACACGTCGGCCAGGATGCGGCCGCCACAGTGAAAATCATCTATCAGGAGATCAATGGAATCAAAATGGCGACAATTGGCATAAATGAATCGCGGTATGCCACTACCCTGAAGGTGATAGGAGAGGCGCACCGCGATGCAGATCTCGTTATTGTCCATTTAAATTGGGAAGAGCAGTACTCCTCCTCTGTCGAAACCGAAGACAGACGGATAGCCGAAGCAATCAGTGACGCGGGGGCGGATATCATTGTCGGACATAATACGGAGGTCCTGAAGCCTATCGAAATCTATAATGACACGGTCATTCTGTACAGTCTGGGAAATTTTCTGCACGGAGAAGTTTATTCGGCCACGAATGAGAGCGCCCTTGTACAATACGTCATTGGACAAAATGGTTCTTCGCTGAAGGTGATACCGTTGAATTTGGCATTTGGTCGTCCAGAGCCGGCTTTGGGCATCTTTGAAGTCCTTACACGCTATAATATTTTCAAAATCCTAACATCTGAACTGCCCGAGGATTCATCATGGTCAATCGAGGGAGGCATATTGAATGTCGAACTGGATTGATCCTGACTTACCTCGGCAAGTTATAAAAAAAATCTGTACAGAAAACAGGCAGGTCAGCCCTTATTTTATAAGGACTGACCTGCCTGCACTATTATTAATGGGCTGCAAGTGACGTTTCAATGGCGGTTGTATAGGCCTCGAAGGCGCTTGTCGTTGTTTCTCGACCTGCCTCATCAAGACTCTCGAATAGCTTTAGCCGCTGCGAAGAAGATATTTCAATCTGTGCCCCTGCTTTACGGGTATTGTTATTGCAAATATTCCAATCATCGGTGGCTGCAAGCTTCATCGGTGCATCCGCTACTTCAAAACCTGCTGCCGTCAGACCTTTCTTGAGCTGAGCGACCAATTCTTTATCACGGCCCCCAACATAAGTGAGTTCGCTTGAACCTGCAAAACCATGGATGGATAAGGTACGATCAGATTCCTGGACCAAAGCCCGCGCAATCGGTTCGTCAAAATTGGTGGACGTTATGCGCAAGGACAAATTATCGCTGCCCATAATGCCATAGAAGGTGTAGAAGTCATAGTCATCCCCCGCGATGGCATCCGCCAATTCGCTTGTTCCCGGCTCAATGGATCCGCCGTGAATGGCGATGACAGCCAAATCAGAATCGGTTTTTCTTGAAATGATTTCATAATCGACGCCCTCAGCCCGTTCATCAGCAAGTTCGCTGTAATCCTCATAGGATCCGCCATTCTCTGTTTCGATGTCCGAATAGTCGTTCCCGGGAAAAAGGGCGATGACGAGCAGTCCGCTCATCGCGATTAAACCTAAAAATTTCTTCACCAGCGCCCCCCCTCTGCAAAAGGATTCCATGCTATAAATAAAAGGTTGGAAAATCAAGATGCATCAGATTTTTTCATGTAGTCATACTTCTGTATTTGCTTCCATTATATACGAAAACTACCCAATGAGAATCCGATATGAATTATTATGGGGCAGTTTATTTATTTGTCAAATCGATTCAGGCATCCCAAATCTGTTTGGTGGAAAGGCCGGAAAGCAGTCGGCTGTTCTGGTTGCGTTTGACCAGATTGTTGATTCTGCGTTCCTCGTAGCCGGAACAGATCATCTTTTCTTCTGCCGACTCGGGCTGGATCAGCGGCATCATAAAGTCGGGATCCGAGCTGTCGGTGATGACGAAAGTCAGGAAGGCGTAGGCGCAGATGCGGCTTTCGCCTGTGCGTACATCCGTGGCGGTCAGCTTGGCGAAGGCTTCCACAGATGTGTTCCCGCAGCCGGAAACATAAGCCTCCACGTAGATGGCCTCATTTTTCCGGACGGGTTGGATAAAAGCGACCAAATCGACAGTCGCAGTGAAGGAAGGCCGTTTGACGAAATTGAACACGGCCCTGCCGCAGGCTGAGTCGAAGTGCGACATGATTTCGCCGCCGAACAGGGTATCTTTATCGTTCAATTCGCTGTAGGACACGAACGCAGTGCGTACGTTCCGCGTCTGGTTGCATGTCAGTTCTTTTTTTGTATGGTCCATATTATCATTCCTTGTTTGGATTATTTTTTTCATTGTATCACAGCTTTTGGCTTCAGAAGTGTCTTCCGATTGCTTTTGCATTTTGTCGGTCGAGGCTTCTGGTTTGTATCCGTTTGCATAACGTTATAAAATGGACACAAGAGATGCGTTTCCTTTGGGTAAGAAACGCTTCTTGCATCTGTCCTCCGAAACCAGCAGAAGAAAAGAGGTCTCAGTAATGAACAGAAAACTGATGCGCATGCTGATTGTTGTCGCTTATATCCTTCTCCCTGTACTTATCGCCGCAGTCGCACTCAGGAACAGGAGCTTCCTTTCCGCAGGCCCGCCTTTTCTGGGAATTGTGTCCTATACTTGGCTTTTGATGGGAGTCATCATCGCATCCCGTCCGAGGTTCATCGAACAATACTTCAGCTTGGACAAGCTGAATCGATTCCATGCCATCATGGCCGTCGTCGCCTTGTCTATCGGGGTCACCCATAAATTATGGGTAACGGTTCTCTGGGGCTGGGTATACCGCTATTCGACCATTTTCGGGGACTTGGCCATCATCTTTTTTTTGACCATCGCCGTCCTTTCTGCCCTCATCCTGACGAACTGGTTCGGACGAAAAAAAATCGTCAAAACAGCCAAAACAACCCTCAAAAAATATCCCATCGCCAACTACGAGAAGATGAAATTCGTCCATAATTTCAACATAATCGCCGCCACTTTTTTGGCTATCCATGTCTTGACCATGACCGTGATCGTGCAGGGAGACTACCTTTCTGCCGCCATTCTCGGAGGCTATTTTGTTTTGGCGTTTGGCCTGTACGTCAACCACAAATTCCTCAAACCCACCAGACTCAAGAAAAACCTGTTCACCGTCACTGCCACAAAACCGGAAAACGGCAATGTCCTGGAAGTCCATCTGAAGCCGGACAATGGCGAAGTATTCCCTTACCAAGCCGGACAGTTTGTCTTCCTGCGCCTCTATGACGCGCAGTATTCATCGGAAGAGCATCCTTTCTCGCTGATCAGTGCCCCGCAGGATCGGGATGAGGTCGCACTGGCCATCAAGGATTCCGGGGATTACACGCACCGGTTCCAAACGCTGCAGCCGGGAGTCAAAGCGTCGCTTGAAGGCCCTCATGGCGGTATGTGGCATGTTCAGGAAGGGATGCACGATAAAGCGGTGAGTATGGTCATGTTTGCGGGAGGCATCGGGATCACGCCAATGCTGGGAATATTGGAAAACAGCGCCCGCCTAAAATTTCCGAACAGGACGGTACTGGTCTGGAGCCTGAAAAATCGGGATGAATATGGTTTTACCGATAAGCTCCAATCGTTGAAGGACAGGCTCCCTGATTTCCGTTTGGTGCCATTCTTTTCCAATGAGAGCGGCTTCCTGGATGAAGTAAAAATCGAGAAGATTCTCCAGGATAATGAAATCCGATTTGAGGCTACAGAATACTTGTTATGTGGACCGCCGCCATTCATGAATGCAATCGAAGCAGCTTTGTTTAAAAAAGGCGTGTCCAAAGGCCGCATCCATTATGAAACATTTGGTTTATGATGAAGGAGGATACAACATGTCCAGAAAAAAAATGAGTATGATACTGCAAGCAGGGTTAGCCGGCTTGTTGTTGGTCGCATGTGCGCCTGCCACAGTAGAAGATAGCGCAGCAACGAGTTCCGAAACTGTATCGGTCAGCAGTTCAGCTGAAGAAATGCGGACCTTCACGCTCGAAGAACTCAGCCAATACAACGGTAAAAATGGACAGCCGGCTTATGTAGCCGTCGATGGGGTAGTCTACGACGTCACAAACGTGGAAGCTTGGAAAAACGGAGAACACAAAATGGGCTTGACTGCCGGCAATGAACTGACGGAAGAAATCACCAACCAGTCGCCTCACGGCAAAAAGGTTCTTGAGGAACTGCCGATCGTCGGCGAGTTAGTCGAGTGATTTTTACATTATTTGAGAGAAAAGGAGCCTTCCGTCTGGAGCGCTCCTTTTCTTGTTGATCGGATACTGTGACAAAAAAATGACACTCCGACAAGGCTTGCTTTTTGTACGTTGGGACTTTTTAATGCATTTTTTTATCGATTGAAATGGCTTCACAGAGCGATTTTTGAGGCCGTAAAGGGCTTGCCGTTAACTACTTTTGTCTAATGATTCAATTTTGAACAGAATCCGAACCTTTCAAAAATTGGGTGAAAGTGCCTTCATTTTTTTTGGTAAAATGCCTATACTTGTTCTTGTAGGAAAGACGGTGCTGACGCCAACGCGCTGGTATCGATCTGTTCCAGAACTATTTGAGAGGGGACAAATCATGAGAGTCGATTTAACTACTAAACCATATAACTTGGATGCAGAGGGAATCAAATGGGTCAAAGATACGATTGCAGGCATGTCTGTCGAAGAGAAAATCGGACAACTGTTCATCAATATGGGATCAGAGCGCACGGAGGAATATCTGACTGGCGTATTGAATAATTATCATATCGGCGGAGTCCGCTACAATCCAGGTAAGTCAGAAGAAGTATATTTACAAAACAAAATTCTGCAGGAAAACAGCAAAATTCCTTTGTTGATTGCTGCCAACACAGAGGCAGGAGGCAATGGTGCGTGTACGGATGGCACGTATGTAGGTGTTGAAGTGAAAATTGCGGCTACAAATGATGCGAAATATGCATACGAAATGGGGCGTGTTTCCGGAGTTGAAGCTGCTGCTATCGGCTGTAACTGGAGTTTTGCACCTATCGTGGATATCAACCGTAACTGGCGTAACCCGATCATCGCAACGCGTACGTGGAGTGGCGACGTGGACAAAACCATCGAAATGTCATTAGCGTATATGAAAGGGATTCAAGAGAGCGGTATCGCACCAGCAGCAAAACATTTTCCTGGTGACGGAATTGATGAACGCGATCAACATTTATCATTTAGTGTTAACCCATATTCAACTGAAGAATGGGATGATACTTTTGGCAAAGTTTACGGAACGCTGTTTGAAGCAGGCTTACCATCCATCATGGCAGGGCATATCTCTTTGCCTGAGTATGTTAAACACTTCAAACCTGAAGCGACAGTTCAAGAACAAATTTTACCCGCTACATTGAATAAATATATTCTTACAGATCTTCTTCGCGATAAAATGGGCTTCAATGGTCTAGTTGTTACCGACGCTAGCCACATGGTTGCGATGACTTCAGCGATGAAACGTCAAGACATGCTGCCTACGGCTATTGCAGCAGGTTCTGATTTATTCCTATTCTTTAATGATCCAGATGAAGATTTCCAATGGATGTTGGATGGCTACAACAACGGCGTCATCACGGATGATCGTTTGGAAGAAGCGTTGACGCGTATCTTAGGTACTAAAGCTGCTTTAGGCCTACACAAAAAAGCGAAAACCGAAATCTTGCCATCAAAAGAAGAAGCGATGGCTAAAATCGGCTTGCCGGAAAACAAAGCAATCGCAGTTGATGTTGCCGACAAAGCGATCACCTTGGTCAAAAACAACCAAAATATCTTCCCGATCTCACCAGAAAAGACAAAACGGGTCTTGTTGGTTAACGTTGAAGGCCATAAAGGCGGATTCGGCGCAATGATCGGCGGCGAAGCTGTTCGCCCTGTTGATACCTTGAAAGGTATCCTGGAAGCTGAAGGCTTCGAAGTTTCTATCTGGGAATCTACCGAAGAAAGAATCAACAAATTACCAGAAGAAGAAAGAGCGGCCGCTGTGATGAACGTATATGCTCAAAAACGTCCAATTAAAGATTTGATTGCAGCCTACGACTTGATCATAAATGTAGCATCGGTACAACCGAATACGGATCAACGCATCCAATGGCCTGCTTCGAAAGGAACACCTGATATTCCTTTCTATATTCATGAAATACCTACTATCTTTGTTTCTGTAAACGCACCAAACCACTTGGCTGACGTGCCGCAAGTACAAACATACATCAACACATATGACAGCAAAGACTTCACCTTGCAAGCCCTTGTCAACAAAATGGTTGGTCGTTCCGAATTCACTGGCGTTTCTCCAGTTGACGCATTCTGCGGATTCCTGGATACGCGTTATTAATCGTTAAGAGAAAACTTCACAAGTTCGCACTTCGCGAGCCTGTGGAGTTTTTTTTTGCTTTTATTCCAGTACAGATGCGCCATCCCACCAGCCAATATTCCCGAAAACTTATTTGCAAGTGCCTGTTAGTGGTGATAAAATGAAAGAAATTTCATTTATCAAATAATGAATAATAGAGCCTGAAAATGGCCCGAATGCGTACAGCCAGAGGAGGCAAAACGATGAATAACGAATTGAAGGAAAAAATCCTGAAAATTATTGAAAAGAACAACAAGCTGACTGATGAAGAAGTCGCAGTCATGTTGGGTGTAGCCACAGAAGAAGTGGCGATTGCCGTGAAAGAACTGGAAGCGGACAAAATCATCTGCGGGTACCATACCCTGATCAACTGGGACAAGACCGGCGATGACGAAGTTTCTGCCATCATCGAGCTGCGCGTAAACCCGCAAAGAGGGTCCGGCTTCGACCGTATCGCGGAAAAAGTCTACCAATTTCCGGAAGTGGAGACTGTTTTCCTGATGTCCGGTGGTTTTGATTTTATGGTGCAACTGAAGAAAGCGCCGATGAAGGAGATTGCTTTGTTTGTAGCGAAACGCCTTTCAGTCATCGATGAAGTTCAATCAACCACTACCCATTTCGTATTGAAACGTTATAAAGATCACGGCACGCTGTTCGTGGATGAGGGTGAAGACAAACGGATGGTGCTGACTCCATGAGAAATCCGATAAATGCTAAGGTGCGCGAAATCAAACCTTCCGGCATCCGGAGATTTTTTGATATTGCGAATGAGATACCTGGAGTGATCTCGTTGGGGGTTGGCGAGCCCGATTTTGACACCCCTTGGATTGTGCGTGATGAAGGCATGTATACCCTTCAAAAAGGGCGTACCTTTTATACTGCCAATGCCGGTTTGGCCGAACTGCGCCAGGAAATCTGCCGCTATCTGGAACGCCGCTACAATCTGCACTATTCCCCCGAAGATGAAACCGTCGTTACGGTGGGTGGAAGCGAAGCCATCGATTTGGCTTTGCGGGCCATGTTGGATCCGGGCGACGAGGTCGTCTACGCGGAGCCATGCTATGTTTCCTATCTTCCGTGCATCGTATTGGCTGACGGGGTTCCCGTCGCTATCCCGTTGCAGGAGAAGAATCAATTTCGTTTGACGAAAGAAGAACTGGAAGCGGCGATAACTCCGAAAACAAAAGTACTGATTCTTTCTTATCCCAACAATCCGACTGGGGCCGTTATGTCCAAAGAGGACTTGGAAGCAATCGCTGAAGTCATCATCGCAAACGATCTATTCGTCATTACCGATGAAATCTATAGTGAACTTTCCTACAATGGAAATCACTTCAGCATTGCCGCTTTGCCGGGAATGAAGGAACGGACCGTGTACATCAATGGCTTTTCGAAAGGGTATGCGATGACCGGTTGGCGTCTGGGCTACGCAACTGCTCCGCCGATCATTATGGAACAGATGATCAAAATTCATCAATTCGCCATCATGGCCGCACCGACGACAAGTCAGTACGCCGGCATTGTTGCATTGAGGAACTGTGATGACAATGTAGCTGAGATGCGTGAAAGTTACAATCAACGTCGCCGTTATCTACTGAAAGTCCTAAAAGATTTGGACTTACCGTGTTTTGTACCGTATGGCGCCTTTTATATCTTCCCAAACATAACCGAATTCGGTTTGACTTCGGAAGAGTTCGCTACACGTTTGGTTCTGGAGGAAAAAGTGGCCGTTGTGCCAGGCACAGCCTTCGGAGAGAGCGGAGAGGGATTCATCCGTATTTCCTACGCTTATTCAATCGAAGAGCTGAAAGAAGCCTTCAAACACATAAAAAGCTTTATCGAACGCCTACGTGCAGAGAATAAAAGCAATCAATAAGAAGAAAGACTGCAGAGTTGCGTCCCTACGCAACTTTTGCGGTCTTTTTTGATCGATGGCTGCGGAAATGGCTATGTATCAGGCTATTTGAACATTTTAAAAAATTTTGAATAAAAATGGTTTACAAAATATACCCTATGGGGTATTATAGGTTCATAAGCGATTGATACTACTTACGAAAAAGGAGCCAAGTATGCTATTTAATTTATTCAACAGTATGCCTTCCGTATCCACTAAGGAATTGGAAGCCAACTTAACCGAAAAACCACAAATAATCGATGTCCGTGAACCGAACGAATTCATCGCAGGACATATTCCGGGCGCAAAAAATGTTCCGTTGCGAAAAGCGGAGACATATACCCCTAAGGGTAAGGTTTATGTGATTTGCCAATCAGGCGGTCGCAGCAAACGTGCAGCAACTATCTTAAAATCCAAAGGCTACGATGTAGTCAATGTCAAAGGCGGCATGTCCGCATGGTCAGGCCCTACAAGAGGAGGAAAACTATGATGAAAATTGTTATTATCGGTGGAGTGGCAGGCGGTATGTCCGCTGCAACACGTTTGAGAAGATTGAATGAAGATGCAGAAATCATTGTATTGGAAAAAGGACCTTTCGTTTCCTTTGCGAACTGTGGCTTGCCTTACTATGTATCAGGCGATATACAAGAACGCAGTGATCTATTGGTCCAAACCCCTGAGCAATTGCGCGCACGTTTTGACTTGGATGTCCGTCCTTTCAGCGAAGCGACCGCAATCGATCCGGATAAAAAAGAAGTGACAGTCCGCTCTAAAGATGGCGAATACCAACTGGCTTACGATAAAGTCATTTTATCCCCAGGAGCAAAACCATTCGTACCGCCAGCAGAAGGTCTGTCCGAAGCCAAAAATATCTTCACAATGCGCAATGTACCGGATGTGGATGCTGTCACAGGTTTCATCCTTGAGCACAAACCGAAAAAAGCGGTCGTCATCGGAGCGGGATTCATTGGTCTTGAAATGGCTGAAAGTTTGGCGCACCGTGGTTTGGCTGTAACGATCGTCGAAAAAGCACCGCATGTCTTGCCTCCATTCGATGAAGAAATGGCTGCTTACCTGGCGGATGAATTGAAAGCGAACGGCGTCACGCTGTATACAGGCGTTGCGGCTACGGCTTTCCAAAATGAAGGCAAAACAATCGTCCTTGAAAACGGCGTGACACTGGAAAGCGATTTGACGATCATGTCAGTCGGCGTCCAACCTGAGAACAGCCTAGCAATCGCTGCGGGTATCGAAACAGGCATGCGCGGCGGTATTCTGGTCGATGAAAATTATGAAACAAGCAAAAAAGACATCTACGCAGTCGGTGATGCAATCATCGTGAAACAACAAATCACTGGTGAAGATACGATGATCGCTTTGGCTTCGCCAGCGAACCGTCAAGGACGCCAGGTAGCCGATGTCATCAGCGGCTTGAACAGAAAAAATAAAGGCAGCATCGGTACCGCAATCGTGCGTGTATTCGGTCTGGCCGGCGCTTCCACAGGTCTGAACGAACGCCAATTGCAGTTGTCGGGCAAAGAATACGCAGTCGTGCATATCCAAGGTAAGAGCCATGCCGGATATTATCCGAATGCATCAGCAATCGTCCTGAAATTGATTTTCCATCCGACAACCGGTGAAATTTACGGAGCGCAAGCTATCGGAGCGGATGGCGTAGATAAACGCATCGACATCATCGCTACAGCAATCAAAGGCAATTTGACGGTCCATGATTTGCCGGAATTGGAATTCACATACGCACCTCCGTTCGGTTCAGCCAAAGATCCAGTCAATATGGCCGGATACGCAGCCATGAACATCATTGAAGGCATTTCTGAATCCATCCAATGGTATGAATTGGAAAAGATGCAAGAAGCAGGCTACCAACTGTTGGATGTCCGCGGTGAGGGCGAAATCGCAAGACTAGGCTCCTTGAAGGGTGCCATCAATATCCCTGTCGACGATTTGCGCGCACGTATCGGGGAATTATCGAAAGAAACACCGATCATCGTCAGCTGTCTCAGCGGTTTGCGCAGTTACATCGCTGAACGTATCTTGAAGCAAAATGGATTTACAGTCAAAAATTTAGATGGTGCATTCAGCTTATATGCAACCGTCAGACCAGAAAAGGTGGTAAAATAATATGTATCAATCAATTACAATGCCGGAATTCGAACAATTATGGAAAAAAACTCCTGTCAAACTAGTGGACGTACGTGAAGATGACGAATTTGCACATGCACACGTTGACGGTGCCATCTCTATGCCTTTGAGCGGCTTAGAAGACACTGTGGATCAACTGGATAAGGATGAAAATTACTATGTTATGTGCCTGAGCGGTGCTCGCTCAACTGCAGCTTGCCAATATCTTGCTTCAAAAGGCTACAAAGTAACGAACGTAATGGGAGGCATTTCGGCCTGGAGGGGTGAGGTTGTGTGAACCAATACAACAAAAATATAATCAACCGCATTAAGCGCGCGGAAGGACAAATGCGTGGCATCCTTGCCATGATGGAAGACGGAAAGAACTGTTCCGATGTCGTGACGCAATTATCCGCAGTCCGATCAAGCATCGACCGCGCAATGGGCATCATCGTTGCGGAAAATCTGGTCGCCTGCGTGAATGACCAGGAAAAAGACAACATTTCGAAAGAAGAAAGCGTACAACAAGCAATCAATCTATTGGTTAAGAGTCGATAGAACGAGAGAGCGTGATGGTCTGCGGTAGGGGGGAGCATTAAGAGGGCAAGCGCAAAGTGGTCGCTTTTTGACCATGTGCGCTTATCAGCTTAAGCGCAAACCCCTGCAGACCAGAACGCATTTGCGAGAGAACGTGATGATTTCCAGGTAGGAATCATCACGCGTTTGATAGAACGTAACAAATGTAAGCAGGGGCTGTCTCAAAAAGAGATGGCCTCTGTTTTTTTGTTAGCTGCCAGCAATATGCTGTGGAGAGCTGTCGCTGACCAGAGGAGAGCAGTTGGAGCGATTGCCAGCTCCTGCGAGGATCCGCACACCGGAGTACGCCTGTAACTTTCGCACTTACCTCCGGCCAAACTGCCCTCATCGGAGGAAACAACTCAGAATGTTGGCTGAAATCCGACGAAGCCTCCGCTCGCCGGAGCACACATGAAAAAAATGAATACCGTACTCCGGCCCATAATTATTTTGTCTTCAATCCCCATTCTGATACACTGAACATGAAGAAGTTTTATATATTCTGGAATAGCAGTACTGCGCTATCAGAGAGGGTGTTTTCAGTTGGAAAAAATCATAGAAGTCAAAGGCTTAGCAAAGCGTTTCGGAGATGTGCAGGCGGTCAAGAACATCGATTTCCATGTGAATGCCGGTCAGCTTTTTGCATTTTTGGGGCCTAACGGAGCAGGCAAGTCGACGACGATCGATATCATCTGCACGCTGCTGCAGGCGGACAGTGGGGAAGTCAGGATCAACGGTTATACTCTAGGAAAGGATGACTTTGCGATCCGTTCCAATATAGGCGTCGTCTTCCAAACAAACTTGTTGGACAAATTGTTGACCGTCAAGGAAAATCTTGAGGTGAGAGGGAGTTTTTACGGATTGCCCAAAGCTGATTGGGAACCGGCATTCCTCAGAGCGACCGAGGCTGCCGGAGTAACGGATTTTTTGGACAGGCCGTACGGAAAGTTGTCCGGGGGGCAGAAGCGGCGAGCCGATATCGCGCGGGCCTTGATCAACACACCAAAGATCCTCTTTTTGGATGAACCAACAACCGGATTGGATCCCCAAACCCGTAAGAATGTTTGGGATACAATCCGGCAACTTCAAGCTGAACATGGGATGACGATTTTTCTGACGACGCATTACATGGAGGAGGCAGCCAGCGCTGATTATGTCGTCATCATCGACGAAGGGGAAATCATCGCAGAAGGGACCCCTGATGCACTAAGGGAAAAGTACAGCTCTGACGTATTGAAGATGCGTACCGAAACAGTTTCCGAAGTGAGCCGTATTTTGGATGCTCATCAGGCGCAGTATGAGCTGCAGCAAGATCTCTTCCGTGTGAAATTAGGCAAAACAATGGATGCACTGCCCATTCTGGAGCAATGCAAACCTTACCTGACTTATTTTGAGGTGGTGGCAGGTTCCATGGATGATGCCTTTATTGCGATTACAGGAAAGCAGGTGCAGGAATGATACCGATCGTTGGCCGCAACATCAAAATATTTTTCAGGGACAAGGCGAATGTCTTCTTCTCCCTGTTGGCAGTGCTGATCATCATCGGACTCTACGTCTTTTTCTTGGGAAAAAATTTGACCAACGCTCTGGGGGATTCGGTTGGTGCGCAGTACGTCATGGACAGCTGGATCATGTCCGGTGTCATCTCGGTCTCCGGGGTCACGACAACGATGGGTGCATTCGCTGTCATGATCGATGACCGGGCCAATAAAATATTGAAGGACTTCACGGTCTCGCCGATCCGTTCGAGCAGATTGGCGGCAGGCTACATCCTGAGTTCGGTGGTTGTGGGTTTCATCATGAGCATCGTAACGTTTGTGTTGGCCGAAGCGTACATCTTCCTGAACGGAGGAGAACTGTTGGCTCCGCTTGCCATGCTGAAGATGATCGGACTGATCCTGCTCACCGTATTGACGAGCAGTGCGATGGTCTATTTCCTGACTTCCTTCTTCCAAAGCCAGAACGCTTTCGCAACAGCCAGCACGATCCTCGGCACCATCATCGGCTTCCTTGCCGGTGTGTATGTGCCGATCGGACAGTTCTCGGATAATGTGCAGACGATCATCAAACTTTTTCCGATGACCTATTCGGCTTCCTTGATGAGGCAAGTGATGATGGAGGAACCTTTGAAAATCTCGTTCGAAGGGGTTCCGGTTGAAGGGTTGGATGCCTTTAAACTGATGATGGGCCATACCATCCGCTTCGGGGAAATCGCAGTTACTCCCTTCACCAGCATCCTTATCCTGATTGGAACAGCGTTGTTGCTTTACGGCTTGTCCATCCTGAACATCTCCAGAAAAGCGAAATAAACAAAGAACCGATGGCACTCAATGTGAGGTCATCGGTTCTTTGCTGATCAGAATAAGTTTTTGATTTTCTCAATATTTTTGATGATGACGGATGTTGTGCCGTCAGGATTGTTGATGAATTCCACAACGTCCGGGTCTTTGTAAAGCTCCAGCGGAATGCTGATTTCGATGCCGTTATCGAGTCGGAATTTTTGTTTGGAATATTTCGGTCCGGCGATTGCCGCTTCCGCAGGGGCGCGATCGACATAGCCCAATTCCTCGACCTGTTCGAAATATTTCTGCTTTTTGGCGAAGTTATCGCCGAACAAGGCTTCAGCGATTTTTTCGTTATCGATGAGATTGTCTTCCTGCATGCTGGTGACGATGGCTTCCTTCGTTTCGGCCAATACCTGGAATTCTTCATCGTTGAAGGCTTTGCTTGTCTTTTGGACAGCCTTTTTGATGATTGAGATATTCTCCTTCAGGCTCGGTTTCGGCGTGTCTTCAAGGAACATTTCCGTGAAGTAGTTAACCTTTTCACCTAGCTCAGCGATCATGTGTTTTTTTTCGATGACGTGGTATACCATCTGATCCAGATTCACAACAAGGCCTTCCTGGATTGCTTGTCTTTGCGAAGGCAGAATGGCGCGGTTCAGGATGATCTGATTGGTCAGGACATCCCCTTCGTAGGAGACAAAGTGCGTATAGCTGTCTGAGTAATTCAGCTTGAACACCCCAAGGCACGGCACTTCATCCAATTCAAAATGCGCAATCAGCAGATCCGCAGGCGGGATTTCGGGATTCAATTTGGTTACATTGAAGAATTTTTCCGACAAGGCTTTCGTGCCTTCAACAAAATCGCTTTGGCAATTTTTAAACAGGGAAGTCATCGGATTGTCCTCTTCCAAGATCCCATCCTTCATGCTGTCGGAATCTTCGACCTTTGCGACCATCGCTTCGATATATTCGATCATCATGCGTTCTGACGTATCCAGTCCAGCGTAGGAAAAAATCGGTTCATTCGTGTTGATGTCCAAAATGTGTAAAATGGCTTCTTTAATGCGTATCAATTTTTTCGACCTCCGTTTTCGTTCACGCTTATCAGTATCCCACAAAATCGCCTTTCGGACAAAACAAAAAATATCAGCTTTCTATTTATCTAGCCATCACATATAATGATGTTATTTGAAAAAAGTAAAGGATTGGAGGAATGAAATGTCTCAATATAAATCCGGCGTGCTGTTCACCGTTGTAGGGGCTCTGCTGTGGGGGCTTTCGGGAACCAGCGGGCAGTTTCTGCTGCAGCAGCGTGGGTTGACATCCGGCTGGCTGGTTGCCGTCAGGATGCTGATGGCTGGCCTGATTTTGTTGGTGCTATGCTACAAAAAAGAAAAGGATGCCATCTTTCGGGTCTGGAAAGATAAGCGGGACCGCAAGGATTTGTTCCTGTTTGCGGCTTTGGGACTGTCCTTTTGCCAATATACGTATTTTGCGACGATCAGCCATTCAAATGCTGGAACGGCCACAGTTCTGCAATTTTTGGCCCCGGTCCTGATCATGGTTTACCTTTCCGTCAAGAACAGAAAATTACCGCGGCCAGCTGAAATGGCAGCCATTGTCTTTGCGGTTGCCGGCATTTTCCTTTTGGCCACACATGGCCGCTTTGACAGTCTGGCCATTTCGCAGGAAGCATTGATGTACGGTTTATTGTCGGCGGTTTCTGTCGTCATCTACAATCTGCAGCCTGCCCGTCTCATCAAAATTTATGGAACGCTGCTCTCATTGGGTTGGGGGATGCTGATAGGTGGCGTTCTGCTTTCAATCGTGTATCAGCCTTGGCGGATCATCGGTACTTGGGACCTCTCTGCGTTTGCTTCATTGCTGGTTATCATCCTGTTGGGTACGGTCATTTCCTTCAGTCTCTATTTGGAAGGGGTGCACCGCATCGGCGCAACTGTCGGAAGCCTGCTTTCATCGGCCGAACCGCTTTCTGCAACGTTCCTTTCCGTTTTTTGGTTAGGGACCAGTCTCCACTGGACGGATCTGGTCGGTATCTCCTTGATCCTGTCCACCGTGTTCCTGTTGACGCTGAAATCAAAGCCAGTGAAGTCGAACGAAGCTATCCAAACCGAATCGAATATCTGAATTCCGCAAAGACGTGATGACGAAAAGTATCACGTTTTTTGCTTTCCATAGCGTCATAATTTCTAAATAGGGACATTTGTTCTATAATGAAGATAGGTAAATGTCAGGGTATGAGGATGGTCAATTCAGAAATGAGGGGCTAACATGGTGAAAAAGACGAAGATAGTCTGCACGATTGGACCAGCCAGCGATTCCGTCGATGTGCTGGTAAGGATGATGAACAGCGGCATGAATGTGGCGCGGTTGAATTTTTCGCACGGCGAACATGAAACGCATATGGTCAGTCTGAATAATGTCAGGGAAGCTGCACGGTTGGCGAATAAAAATATAGGGATCATGATGGATATCCAAGGACAGAAAATCCGGACAAATAAAATGACGAATGACGCCGTTACCTTGGTCTCCGGGGAGTCGGTAATCATCAGCATGGAACCCGTGCTGGGAACAAAAGAAAAATTCTCTGTCACTTATCCTGAGCTGATCAATGATGTGACGATCGGCATGCATATTTTGATCGATGACGGACTGTTGGTTTTGGAGGTTACGGACATCAATTATGAATCCAAAGAAATCATAGCGATTGTCCAAGTGGATGGCATCCTGAAGAATTCAAAAGGCATCAATGTGCCGGAAGCTAAATTCAGTATGCCTGGGCTGACGGAAAAGGATGCTTCGGATATCCGCTTCGGTGTCAAGCAGGGAGTGGACTTCATCGCTGCCAGCTTTGTCCGCAGGGCCAGTGATATTCTGGAAATTATCGAGATCCTTGAAGAGATGGATGCGACGCACACGCAGATCATCGCCAAAATCGAAAACCAGGAAGGCGTCCAGAATGCCGAAGAGATACTCAAGGTGTGCAGCGGCTTGATGGTTGCGCGCGGCGATTTGGGTGTGGAAATCAATGGGGGTGACGTGCCGATCGTCCAGAAAGACCTGATCCGGAAATGCAATCTGGTCGGAAAACAAGTCATCACCGCCACTCAGATGTTGGACTCCATGCAATGGAATCCGAGGCCGACAAGGGCAGAAGCGAGCGACGTCGCGAATGCGATATTTGACGGAACAGACGCAGTCATGCTTTCCGGAGAGTCGGCTGTCGGCCAGTACCCCGTCGAAACTGTCGCGATGATGGCGCGGATCGCGGAACGGACGGAAGAAGCTTTAGAGGCAAATGGCGGCAACCTGTCTACCATGTCTTTGTTCGATAAGGCATCCGTTACCGAAGCTATCAGCCAAGCTGCAGCGCGCACAGTCATGAATTTGGGCATCAAGACCATCGTAGCGGCAACAAGCTCCGGGCATACGGCCCGCATGATTTCCAAATACCGGCCGAAAGCGAATATTTTGGCGGCAACCTACAGCGAAAGGGTCCAAAGAGGGTTGACGCTTGTCTGGGGTGTTCAGGCTTTCGTCATCGAAGAACCGGAAACTGTGGATGATATGCTGAACAAGGTAACCGCATTGGCGAAAGAAAAGGGCTTTGCGCAACCTGGAGACGCCATCGTCATCACTGCTGGGACGCCGATAAAAGAAAGCGGCACAACCAATCTGATGAAGATCGAACGGATACCTGAGTGAATACACTGAATTGATCAGAAATTTTTTTAAGGGACACAAAAAATGCGGGGCCACCAAAAACTGGTGGTCCCGCATTTTTATGTTAATTTTTGGTGATTAGGAAATGATTTGGTAGTCTTCTAATTTTGTTTTGACTGACTCGATGTGCTCTTTCACGCGTTCCGGTGCCGGTCCGCCGGCTACATTTCTGCGGATGACGCATTCCTTCAGGTCAACCTTTTTGTAGATGGTTTCATCAAAAGCGTCCGAGTGTTTCTTATACATCTCCAACGGGAAGTTTTCCAGCGTCAGGTTCTGTTCCTCGCACTCCTTCAGGATATTTCCGGTGATCTGGTAAGCGTCACGGAAAGGGATGCCTTTTTCAACCAGGAAGTCTGCACAGTCAGTGGCGTTCAGATAGCCTTTTTGCGAAGCCTTCAGCATGGCTGCTTCCATCACGTCCATATCGTTCAGCATTGCAGGCAGAATCTCCAGACAGAATGTGACCGTGTCGATCGCTTCGAACAGCAATTCCTTCTCTTCCTGCATATCTTTGTTGTACGCGAGCGGCAAGCCTTTCATCAAAGTCAATACGCCAATCAAATCGCCGAAGACACGGCCGGATTTACCGCGCAGCAATTCCGCGATGTCCGGATTTTTCTTCTGCGGCATGATGCTGGATCCGGAAGAGAATGTATCCCGGATTTTCACAAAGCCGAATTCCTGCGATGACCAGAGGATGACTTCTTCAGCCAGACGGGAAATGTGGACCATGATGATCGACATATCCGCCAACATTTCCATGGAGTGGTCGCGATCGGATACGCCATCCAGACTGTTCCGAGAAAAATCCTTGAAGCCGAGTGCTTCAGCAGTGAAGGCGCGGTCCAAAGGAAGAGTGGTAGTCGCAAGTGCGGCGCTGCCCAACGGCAAGTAATGCAGCACCCGTTCTTGGGCATCATCCAGACGGGATTTGTCCCTCAAGAACATCTCCGTGTAAGCCATCAGATGATGGGCAAAAGTGATGGGTTGTGCACGTTGCAGATGGGTGTAACCAGGCATGATCGTTTCCAGATGCTGTTCGGCTTTCTCGCTCAATGCGAGGGCAACATTAGCGGTAAGGCTGGACAAATGCTCCAATGCAGAAACAGAATACAACTTCAAAGCAGTCGCTACTTGATCATTGCGGCTTCTACCGGTGTGGACTTTCTTGCCGATAGCGCCAAGACGACGCGTTAATTCCGCTTCCAAGAAGCTGTGGATATCTTCTTCCGAGAAATCGATGGTCAGATCGCCATCCTGCAGTTCATCATTCATTTTGCCCAGCTCATTGACGAGTGCATCCGCTTCTTCGCGGGGAATAATTTCGGTTTTGCCCAACATTTTTGCGTGAGCGATACTTCCGGCGATATCCGCATAAACCAGACGGGCATCCGCATCGATGGATGAATTGAATTCAAATGCCTTTTCATTCATGGAACCGTGATAATTATTTGACCAAATTGCCATAATTTCCTCCTCGGCAGGGCGTTTGTCTGGATGTGGATTCCCACTCTAGACTCCCTGGCTCTTTACTGTAGTAGTTTAATACGCTTCATTATTGATTGCTGCTTTTTTCTTTTGCTTCTGTCAATTGTACAATTGTTTCGAAGGCGAGTTCAATCCCTTTTTGCAAATGCGCATAATCTGTCTATTTTTAATGCTACCCAGTTCAATAAAAACATTCCCCGCACATAATTTCTCATTTTTTTTTAATTTTATTTTCTATCTTGAATCCTAGAGCAAAAGCGTCCAAAAAGCAAGAGAAATCAAGGGTATTCATGAAAAATTGAGAATAAAAATGAGATGCTGCAATGGAAAACACCAGAACTCGTCATTGACAGAGGCATGGCAGCACGTTACAATAGCATTAATTTATTTTTAAATGTGAATTTGGTGAAAAAATTTATCGAATAGCAATAATAGAGGCGGCGGAATGAGAATGATGGACAGCTGCATGGACATGTATATGTGTTGCGGTAAAGTTAAGCTTGTACGTCGTACGCTCATTTGAACAGCCTTTTTGGGAAGTGTCTGCAGATCATGACCGCACTTCATTAGAAAAAAATGTGACGGGAGGAATAAGGGATGAAACCGATTATAGGAATTGGAGGCAACCATTTGAGCGCTGAACTCGGCAATCAGATGGAAAAAACCTACACACCGCAAGGCTTTATCGATGGTGTACAAGTAGCAGGAGGGATTCCGCTCGTGATTCCCATCAGCGATCCCATGGATGCAGAGCATTACATCAATGCTGTGGACGGATTGATTTTGGCAGGCGGGCAGGACGTGTCCCCGATCCTCTATGATGAGGAGCCTACGCATCGCTTGGGTGTCACACATCCGGCGAGGGACGCTTTCGAGATTGCTTTGGCTAGAGAGGCGTACAATCAATGCAAACCGATTTTTGCGGTATGCCGTGGGATGCAGCTGATCAATGTCGCTTTTGGCGGAAGTCTGCATCAGGATATCAGCCAGCTGGAAGAGTATGATGTCCAACATGACCAAAAAACGAACATCCAGTATGCTTCCCATTCGATTGCGATTGCGCCGAATAATTTCTTGCGTTCCTTTTTAGGGGAGAAACATCTTGTCAATTCTTTCCATCACCAAGGCGTCAAGGAATTGGCGGAGCCATTTGAGGCAATCGCGTGGAGCTCCGACGGGTTGATTGAAGCCTTCCAAGCAAAAGAAAGAAGCCAAAACATCTTCGCAGTGCAGTGGCATCCGGAATTTATGCTGGCATCTTCCCAGAAAATGCAATATTTCTTCGATGAGATCGTCTTCCTGGCGGGGACAGGCATCCATTATCAAGACAACGTGATGCATTATTGAGAATCGTTCAGAAATCTGCTGCCATCCGGTTGCTTGGTTTCTGAATTTTTTTTGTTCGACTCTGTTAAAAATAGCTAAAGAACGCACTATAGATTAAAATATGTATAAGAAGAACGCCAATGGTAGCTGGGAGGCCAAATTTATGAAACGTGTACCGAACATCCTGACGCTGATACGCCTGTTTTTGATCCCTTTTTATTTGATGGTCTTCTATTCCGATGTGGCGCATCCGGTCCGTTGGGCGATGATCATTTTTCTGATTGCCAGCCTTACCGACATCATCGATGGCTACATCGCCAGGAAATATGATGCCATCACCAAATTCGGGCAGGTGGCTGACCCGTTTGCGGATAAAGTGATGCAGATTTCTGTTCTGTACACCTTGATGGACATCGGGTATATCGCAAGCTGGTTTTTCCTGATCGTATTGATAAAAGACGGCCTGCAGATACTGCTGGGTGTGGCTTTGCTGAATGTCGAGCCGAAGATCATTGTGCCGGCGAATGTATTCGGAAAAGCCACAACTGTCCTGCTTTTTGCCACGATCCTGCTTTCCCTGTTCCGTCTGCCTGGACTGGTTTATCTGCAGCTGTTCGTCGGGGGGTTGGCTGTCATCACCTTCTCGCAGTATGCCTACCATGTCTGGCAAGCATGGAAAAAAAACAAGTCAGCCAAAATCGATATTTAGCAATCAAAAAAAACGACGAGGAGACTCGTCGTTTTTTTTATCTATAAATTCGGATAAGCCTTTATGGTATAGGCTTTGATGCGGTCAACGGCTTCCTGCAGGACCTCTTCCGATTCGGCGAACGGAATCCTCAAGTAGCCTTCGCCCATTTTCCCGAAAGCGGAGCCCGGCGTGAGCGCTACGTGGGTTTCGGTCAAGATTTCCATCGCAAAATCATAGGAAGTCTTGCCGAATGCCTTGATGTTCGGGAAGGCATAGAAGGCGCCTTCCGTATTCAGACAATGGAAGCCCGGGATCTGGTTCAAGCCATCGACGATGATGTGGCGGCGACGGTCATATTGTTCCAGGAAATAACGGACATCATCCTGCGGTCCGGTGATTGCAGCGATTGCGGCTTCCTGGATGAAGGGGGGAACGCAGAATCCGATGCCTTCCCGGAACTCGGCCATGCGATCGATGGCTTCCTTATTGCCGACGACATAGCCGATCCGCCAACCCGTCATCGCATAGGTTTTGGATAAGCTGTTCACCACGAAATGATTTTCTTTTGCTCCTGGTATCTGGAACAGGCTGAAATGTTTCTTTCCATCATAAATGAGGCTTTCATAGACTTCATCCGACAGAATCGCGATCTGATGGCGATCGGCCAATGCCACGATGGCTTCCATATCGCTTTGATCAAGGATCGACCCCATCGGATTATTCGGCGTATTCAGAATGATTAAACGCGTTTTGTCGGTCAGTACTTGCTCAATGTCGGATGCCTGCATCTTGAATGAATTTGCTTCGTAGACGGGTACCGGCACGACTGTGGCTCCCAACAGCATGATCTGGCCGAGGTAATTCGGATAGCTCGGGTCGGCGATGATCACCTCATCGCCGGGATTCAGGATCGCCATCATAACGTGCAGAATGGCTTCCGTTCCGCCGAAAGTCGCCATGACTTCACTCGGATCGAAGGGGATACCGGTCTGGTCCGTATATTTTTTCGCAACGGCTTGCTGAAAAGCGAGCTCGCCGACATTGGGGCCGTAGTGCGTATGATTGGCGGCGATGGCATCCTGCCCGGATTTTTTGATGTATTCGGCCGTCTCGAAATTCGGTTCGCCCATCGTCAGCATCAGCGTGTCATCAAATTGGGCGGCCAGCTTCGCCATCTTTCGGATGCTGGATGCCGGATAGTTTTTGGATAATTCAGACCAATGGTACATGTATGTTTGCTCCTTATAATCAACTTTTCTTCTATTTTATCAGATATTCTTCGACTATCCTAGTGTCGGGAGCGGAGGAGACGAATGGAATCAAAAGGAAGATAAAGATAATTTTCTGAAAAGTTGCATTCAGCCGGACTGTTTTTGGTATAATGAAAGGATGGATACAAAAACAGAACGACTTTTCCTTTTCTGCAACGGGATGGCCTATCTTATCGTTAATTTTATTTAAATGGGTGGAAGTCAGGTTTTGTAATAACAATTTAGGAGCACAAGGATGTCAGACCAGAAGATTTATTTATTATTGACGGATACAGGGTCTATGTTGACTCGGACCATCAAACTGTTTACGAGAAAAAAATACAACCATGTATCCTTGGCGTTTGATGCAGAACTGGCGGATACCTTCAGTTTCGGCCGAAAGAAAGCCAATAACCCTTTTATAGGAGGGTTCATACACGAAGATGTTACATCTGCTTTCTACAGCCAGGCAAAATGCGCGGTGTATTCGTTGACTGTGTCAGAGGAACAGGCAGCAGTGATGAGAGGCTATGTATCGTCATTCGAAAAGGACAAAGAAAAGTACCATTACAATCTGCTGGGGCTATTTCCCGCCCTATTTAATAAGGTATGGGATAGGGAAAATTATTTTTTTTGTTCACATTTTGTTTCGACTGTATTAGTGGAGGGGGACGTGCTGCAAGCCAATAAGCCAGTGGCCCTGATGAGGCCGGCAGACGTTTTGGAAGCACTGCCGTTTGTACCTTTGTATGAAGGGGTTCTTTGTCATTTCAATGAGCTGTCGATGAGTGCGGTCGGGCAAGGTTTGGCATATGAAGCTGAAATGATGATCGAATCCATTGATTCGGATGGTGCTGATCTCCGCTTTCCGGACAACTTCTCGCCTGTCCCTGTCCTTTAGGAGACACGATGGATTGAGTCAGTTGAACGGATTATGAAAGAAAAATAAAAGCATTGACTTATTTCTAATTTAGATTTAATATTTAAAGAAAGATAATGAAAGGAGTTGCAGTATGATGAGAAGAATGAACGCACACAGTACGAGAGCTTACCATGCTGTAAACACTTTATTAGTCATTATTATGCCCTAGGATTCAAACTATTCAATTAGTTGAGTCCTATTCTTAGTGAATCAGGGCTCGACGCAAGCTGGAGCCCTACATCACATGAGGGCTTCTTTTTTATAAATATACGGAAAAAAGGGGAGACAGCAATGCGTAGTGATAAAATCAAAAAGGGAATAGATAAAGCGCCACATCGTTCCTTATTGCGAGCGACCGGACAAATCAGGGAAGAAGGAGATATGGACAAACCGTTCATAGCTGTCTGCAATTCCTATACAGATATCGTACCTGGTCACGTGCATTTGAGAGAATTAGGCGATATCGCCAAAGAAGCGATCCGTGAAGCCGGCGGGATTCCTTTTGAGTTCAACACTATCGGTGTCGATGACGGGATCGCGATGGGGCACATCGGGATGCGTTACTCATTGCCATCACGCGAAATCATTGCCGATGCCGCTGAAACAGTCATCAACGCACACTGGTTCGACGGTGTTTTCTACATCCCGAACTGCGATAAGATTACCCCGGGTATGCTGTTGGCTGCTGTCCGCACCAACGTTCCGGCGATTTTCTGCTCGGGCGGCCCGATGAAGGCTGGGCTTTCCGCTACTGGACAGGCTCTGACATTGTCATCCATGTTTGAAGCGGTCGGCACTTTCAAAGAAGGCAACATGACCGAGGAAGAATTCTTCGATATGGAAGCCAACGCTTGCCCAACATGCGGTTCTTGTGCGGGGATGTTCACCGCCAACTCGATGAACTGTTTGATGGAAGTATTGGGATTGGCATTGCCATACAACGGTACTGCTTTGGCAGTCAGCGACGAGAGAAAAGAACTGATCCGCGAAGCGGCTTTCAAATTGATGGACTTAGTCAAAAAAGACATCAAACCGCTTGACATCATCACTGCTGATGCAATCGATGATGCCTTCGCCTTGGATATGGCGATGGGCGGCTCAACGAATACGGTGCTGCATACATTGGCTTTGGCGAAAGAAGCCGGAATCGACTATGACATGAACCGTATCAACGAGATTGCGGAAACAACTCCGTATCTATCAAAAATAGCACCATCATCTGTTTACTCCATGCATGATGTGCATGAGGCGGGCGGTGTGCCGGCAATCATGAACGAATTGATCAAACACGGTAATCTGCACCCGGACCGCATCACAGTCACCAGCAAGACGATCCGTGAAAATGTCGCGGGCCACGAAATCAAAAATGAAGCAGTCATCCACAAATACGAAGATGCCTATTCTCCGGTCGGTGGCTTGTCCATCCTGAACGGGAATATCGCTCCTTTCGGCGGCGTCATCAAAGTAGGCGGCGTGGATGCCGACATCAAAAAGTTCGTTGGAAAAGCGATCTGTTTCAGCAGCCATGATGAGGCAGTGGAAGCCATCGATAACCGTACTGTCAAAAAAGGTCATGTTGTCGTCATCCGTTATGAGGGCCCTAAAGGTGGACCCGGGATGCCGGAAATGCTGGCTCCAACGTCTTCCATCGTGGGACGCGGATTAGGCCGCGAGGTTGCACTGATCACGGATGGCCGCTTCTCAGGTGCCACACGCGGTATCGCGATCGGACACATCTCTCCTGAAGCAGCTTCAGGTGGTCCTATCGCATTGATTGAAGATGGCGATGAAATCGTCATCGATCTGGAGCACCGTACGATCAACGTAAGCGTCCCTGATGAAGTGCTGGAAGAAAGAAAGAAAAAACAGACGCGCTTTGTGCCTAAAGTGAAGACAGGTTGGTTGGGACGTTACGCAGCTTTGGTTACATCAGCCAATACCGGCGGCGTTCTGAAGACACCAGAAGAGTTCTTTGCCGAACACGAATAATACAAAAAATCCCAACCGGAAGTAATGATCCGGTTGGGATTTTTTTGTTGTGGACGGGTTATTCTTCGTCACGGCCTAAAGCGACTTGCATCTCTGCAACTGTTTTTCTGTCCAAGTTGAAGATGAACTTTAAGCATATGAAGATCAGGATATAGCCAATCAGTGGGAACAGGGTAGCCATATTCCGGATGGCCAGTGAGTTTTCGGCGGTCCAAGTCACAGGATTTTTGACATCCAATGTTGGAATCAGGATAGCGATGGCTGCAGGGATGAAGGATTGTCCGAAGCCTTGTGCGACTTTACGTAGCATAGAGTAAGTAGCGTAGACCGAACCTTCGTTTCGGATGCCGGTCTTCCACTCTTGAAAATCGATCGCGTCAGCAACCATACCCCACGTGTAGATTGTCAAACCGAAGGCGAAACTGTTTGCGATGATCTGCATCGCAATCCAAAGAATCGGGTTTGTGATTTCGACCAAGTAAAGGAAAGCATAGACTGCGATGGAGCCGATCAATGGCCAAGTGGATAATTCCTTTTTGCCCAGATTTCCGACCAAGGCACCCCCGATAGCAGTACCCACGAACAATGGGATAACTTGCGTCAGGATGGAGTAAGAACTCAAAGTTCCGTCCCCAAAGTACATCTGGTAAGTCAATTGGTGCAACTGGTTCCCGCCCATGATGAACAGTATCTGCGCGATGGAAGCAAGAGCGATACCCAGAATTGCGCGGTTGCGGAAGAAGTCTTTTAATGTATTGAAATAGTTGAATTTCACTTCTTCGCCTTCAATCCCTACGTGTTGGATGCGTTCTTCAGTGTTCAGATACAGAAGGGCAAAGGCGACGATGGAAACGACACCCAAAATGACAGCAATCGGGAACATTCTTTCGCCGCGGAAAATACTGGCTGTTTGGCCATTTTTTGTGACCTGTTCGTAAGCGAACATCGGAATCAGGATGCCTAGAGGAACACCGGCGATGATGTATCCCCAAGAACGTGCATTGGATAGAGCAGCGCGTTGTGAAGGTTTGGAAGTCATAACAGAGCTTAAGGCTCCGTAAGGTACGTTAACGACTGTATAGGTGACATCCCATAAGATGTAGCCGCCGATACACAAGCCAAGTTTAGCAGGATAGCTCCAGTCGGCTGCGTCGATGAACATAACGGTTGCTGCCAATGCCAAGAAAGGAGCCCCGCGGATAATCCATTGTTTGAATTTTTCGCCTTTTTTGTTTGCACCCATGCGGTCGACGATTGCGCCGATGATCGGATCGTTGATGCCATCAAAGATCTTTGTGATCAGAATGATGATGGAATAGTGGGCCAATGAAATCCCGATGTACTGTGTGTAGAAGATGAACATGTAGCTGGAAATTAGCGTGAAACTCATATTGCAGCCGAAGTCACCCATGAAATATCCGAGTAAGTCACGGAATCCGAACGGACGTTTTGTAGCCCCTGTTATTTGATTTTGAGCCATTTTTAAAACTTCCTCCCATAAAAGATTATTTTTGATAAGAAGGGTGAAAATAATGATAGCGGAAATTTTGTATCACAATATGAAATTGTTTTTCTTAATCTGATATTAGTATAGTGAGAAAACGTATTCAAGTCAAAGG
>NZ_JBAVFV010000011.1:0-29519 GCF_049684335.1 Trichococcus sp. | reverse complement strand
GCGATTAATCTAAAAGAATCGCAATTTTGCTATTTTCATATAGTGCAAACAAGCTTCATCGGATTATTAATCATCTGTATGACTTTTACACTTAACTTCGTATAATATATATTATGTAAACTAGAATATGAAATTTTTCCGGATACGATCCAATGCGGCTATAATCCCCCGTTTTTCAGGTTTTTGTAGGTCCAAAATCGCCTCAGGTTATCTATTGATAATTATTAGCAACAAAGGCATTATTTTTCATATTCATCCGTTGGATTCGTTGCTTCAGGGTTAATCAAGTCATAAATGCCGGCAATCCAACAAAACAATTAGTCGGACGGTCAGCCATTACAAGCATTTATGGATTAGATTGACATGGATGGACATAATCAGGTCTCAGGTCGTTGCAGATAATTATTGTTGAAGGGCCAGCTGATTTAGGTTATTGAACCATGATTGAAGGAATCTTAAGGTACAGGAAGGTTTGCATTGGTATTTGGGTCATTTGACGCGACTAACGAAATTTTTCATATAAATAGGCCTAGTATAGTTCTGAAATAAAAATAGGCTTATCCGATCTGAATGAGCTGGATAAAATCCCGCCCGAATCACAGATAAGCCTGAACAAACATTATAGTTGTCAGTCGAAATACGCAAAAAGCTTTTCTTTGACTTCCTCAAGAAATTCCAAATCTGATGCGGTAGGATTTTCGATTTCCAACAATGTGAGATAATCATCAGTATCCACGCTGTTGACGACCAGTTCGGCTAAAGAGCCATGGGGAAATTTATTCATACGGATGTCGAGCTCAGACTCCAGATAAGCACGATTACAACCTGAATAGGACTGAACCTTTCTGATCAAATCATCATAATTTACGTTTTTTCTTTGCTCGGTTACGATTTCTTCCATGAAGGTGAGGATATCTTTTTCCGTTTGACTCTTGTATTCCGGAGTCACCCTTTCTTTCAGAACCAGCAAAAACTGCTCCAATTTCAATCTGTTGACTGTTACGTTTTTCATAGTACCATTCACTCCTCGCTCTAGACAGGCTACCAGTGTCGTTTACACCTATATATTACCACCATGGGAGCTGATTGGACGAATGTTAGCGTTTGGAGGAAAGACAACAAAAAAGCGGATGCGCCCTTTCCTTCTCTAGGGAAATGGTCGCATTCGCTTCTATTTTTTATTTTCAGCTTCTTACAGGCACAGCCTGCAGCATTTGGTACAATTCTGATGGAGATGGCACGTCGCTTATGTTTTCGGAGTAATGGCTCAAAACAACTTGCCCTCTTCTATCGACGACGATTGTCGCTTGCAGTTGCAGTTCATTCCCCTCAAAACGTTGACATTCGATCCCATAGTATTCAAATTCCAGCAGTTTTTCTTCGGAAACGCCGTAAACAAGATTGCGCATCGAATCCGATGAAGGGATATCAAAGTGTTCATACAAGGATTGTTCAGGGTCCGCTATGACGGTATATGGGATTTTCATTTTTGCTGTTCTTTCGGAAACAGCGGCTTCTTCCCCTTGTATAACCATCATGATTTCGATCCCCTGATCTTTGAGGAATTGATAGGCATCCCGGTATTTCAGCATATCCAGTTGACTCATGCCGCAGCCCAGATGTCTCAGGAAAATCACCGCAGTGAAATCTCGTTTCAGCTGAGATTGGAAACTTTCACAACTCCCATTCTTCGTCAAAAATAAAAAATCGTCTATTTCTGTTCCTTCGGTCAACTTCACTTGGCCCACCCCTTTCGCATTTTCCCCGCAACAGTTTGTTTCTGCTGCAGTTTGCCGTTCAATTAACACAATTTGTTGACTCTATGTAAGAATATCTTACCGTTTCTTTCTGATTTTGTCGATGATATTGTTACATTATTCGTTAGAATATCTGACATGCGATTTTCTGATGGCTGCTAATGTTGTCATATTTATCCAATGGCTTTAAATTGACAGCGCTTACGCACTGTGATAGATTGACTTTGATGAGGCGAATAAGTACTCAAGGAGGTGTATGTATGGCAAGAGGAGGCGGTGGCGGATCACGGGGAGGTGGTGGTTCTTTCGGCGGAAGCCGTGGTGGCGGAGGCCGCAGCAGCGGTGGTCGCGGCAGTTCTTTTGGAGGCGGATCCTTCGGCGGCAGCAAAAGCGGTCGTGGTGGAGGTGGCGGATCTTTTGGGGGCGGCGGGTTTAATATCCCCCGTTCTTCCGGTTCAAGCGGTCCGATTTTCCGGAGTGGCCCCATTATCAGAGGCCCATCTTCCGGCGGTCCCAATTATTCTGGTGGTAGCCCTAGAGGTGCTCCGGGATGCGGTTTAGGCTGCGGTACGATCGCATTAGTTGTGATCATTCTGGCTATTGTTTTCGGTTTGATTTTCTCCTTCAATACGGGATCTTCACTTTCCGGCTCGGGCGGGAACAACGAAATCACCCTTTCTACAGTGGAACGGGAGCCCCTTCCGGATGGTTCGGTCACGGAAACTGATTATTACACAGACACGATTGGTTGGGTCGGAAACCGTTCTGAATTGATCTCGGGATTGAAGCATTTCTACGAGAAAACCGGCGTGCAACCCTATCTATACTTGACGGATGACATCGACGGTTCGACGAATCCCTCGATGGAGGATTTGGAAAGCTTCGCGAACGAAAAATATGATGAACTATTTGCGGACGAGGCCCATCTGCTGTTGGTATTCTTCGAATATCAGCCCAGCATGTACATGGATTATTATGTAGTCGGTACCCAGGCTGCCACTGTAATCGATACAGAGGCCGGCGATGTCCTGCTTGATTACATCGATTCCTATTACTATGATGACAACAGAACGGACGAAGAATTCTTCAGCGATGCTTTCCGGGATTCCGCAGATCGCATCATGGAAGTGACGCGTTCCCCGTGGATCGCTGTTCTGATCGTTTTCGGTGTCATCATTCTGCTTGCCCTTCTGTTCTTATGGTGGCGGCATGCAAAAAAACAAAAGAACCTGGAAGCGCAACAAACCGAAGACATTCTGAAGACGCCGCTGGATACATTCGGCAACACCGAGGCGGAAGAATTGACGAAAAAATATGATGCCGATGTCCCGCAACAAGCCGATACCAGCCCTACCCCACAGGCAGCAGACGAAACCAAGGAAAACACGAACCCATAAGGAGGAAACAAAAATGGCAATACTTGAAAGATTCTCGGATATCATCAGTGCAAACATCAATGCTTTGATCGACAAAATGGAAAATCCGGCCAAAATGATCGACCAATACCTGCGCGACATGATGGAAGATTTGGCCGAGGTCAAAAGAAGCACAGCCGGCGTCATGGCTGAAGAGACCCGGACCAAGCGTTTAGTCGATGAAAACCAGGCGGAAGTCATCAAATACACCGATTATGCCAAAAAAGCCTTGGAAGCCGGCAACGAGAACGACGCCCGCATCTTCCTGACCAAAAAGCAGGAATTGGAAAATGTCGGTGCTGGATTGGCGACATCATACGCCTCGGCGCATGAGAATGCCGTCAAGATGCGCCAGATGCATGATAAACTGGCAACCGACATCGAAACGCTCAAATCCCGCCGCGAAATGATCAAATCCAAGATGGCGGTCGCCAAAACCCAAGAAACACTCAACAAAGCCACAGATTCCATCGCCAGCACGAAAGGTGCCATGAGCTCCTTCGAACGCATGGAAGAAAAAGCCGACAAAATGTTGGATGAAGCGAATGCGATGTCCGAGTTGAACATGACACCGATCGATGAAGCGAAAGCGCTGGAAGAAAAATATGCCAGCCAAGGATCGGCATCTGTCGAAGATGAGCTTGAAAAAATGAAAAAAGATATGGGACTGTAATCCCATATCAAATTTATAAAAAGTGCACCCTGCTGTTTTGGATGGCAAGGTGCACTTTTTTGCTGATTTTGCGGAAACGCATTTTGAGTCGATTTCAAATGGGATTACGCATCCACCATCACGAAACGCTCTCAAAACGCGTTATTTTTTTATTAGTGTTAAAATCCGAAATCGACGCGTTTGTATACGTTGTTGATGTTCTCCTGGGTGATGTCGATATAACGGAGCGTGACCGCTTGTGAAGAGTGCTGAAAGATTGTTTGGAGCAAGGAAATATCGACGCCCTGCTTATAGGAATGATAGCCGAAGCTCTTCCGCAGCGAATGGGCGCTCAAGGTGATGCCGATCATATCCCCGGCATGTGCAATGATGCGGTGCGCCTGCGTGCGCTTGATATGGCTGCTTTTGTCAGCGTTGGAATAGAACAAATAATCAGTCGCAGCCAACCCTTCCCTTTCCACATAATCCGAAATGGATTGCTTCAAGCGGTCATGGATGGCCAGTTCTTTCTTCTTGCTTGTTTTCATCTCGACGATCTGATACGACTCTTTCCCCAGCACTTGCCCTACCTTCACGTTCAGGATGTCGCTGATGCGCAGACCTGTCCGGATAGCATACTCCAGCAACAGGCGATTTTTCGAATATGGCGGATAAACGTCCATCAATGTTTGAATTTGGCTGATGTCTTTGATTGCATGGGTGGTATTCACTGAAATGTCCTCTTGTTTCCTCTATTTTATGCCCTCCGATATCCGGGGTTTTTCGGTTGATTTCGATAAAAAAAGCATACCATTTTGGCGTTGATAAATCAACGTTTTATAAGGAACACAATTATACATGTGTTCCCTCATTTAGCGTTCAAACCCATCATTAAGACGGCTGCAGAAACGACTTTTCAGACGATTTCGGGCATGATTGCGGCCAACTGTGCGCGAAACGGCACGGCAGGCTCTTTTTGGGGAAAACTTTGACTTTGCGTCGCGGAACCTTCATACTTATTTAAAGAAATCATAATACATTTCGTAGGCTATCTTTGATACAATTTTAGTAAGCTACGAAAGAAAGAAGGTTAAACTATGAAACTGAAAAAATTTATGACAACAGGACTGGCTTCGTTGACCTTATTGGGAATCACCGCTCCGGCAGCGTTCGCCGATAAAGTCGCAATCGAACCGATCTTCACTTACGGCGAAAGTCTGAATGCCGCCCAACTGGAAGAAACCAGAGAAACGTTGGGGGTGGCCGAGGGGACGAAGGAGTTGGTCGTGGCAGTCAGTGAACTGAACGGCTTGCTGCAGGATGATTACCCTTATAATCAAGTCTATTCCAGCACGTACATCACGCCTGCCGACAGCGATGGTGCTGTTTCGGTGGAGATACTGACTCCTGAAACCATTACTGCGATCACAGAGGCGCAATATAAGAATGCAGCCATTACAGCTGGTGCAGTGGATGTGGACATCAAAGTAGCATCCGCCGTCACGGTTGACGGATCCGGCGCATTGGCCGGTGTTTACAAAGCTTTTGCTGATTCAGGGAATACACTGGACGCAGCCGCTGTTGAAGTCGCCCAGGAAGAACTGGCTGTCACTTCTGCGGTAACTGAGGAAAACCAAGCCAACAGCGGCTATTCGGATGAATTGATGAACGCTGCGATCGTGGAAATGAAACAGGACATCCAAGAAGCCAAGGATGCTAACAACGGTAACATCAGCGCTGACGAAATCCGCCAAATAGTTGAGGATGTGTTGAAGAACTACAATCTTGACAGCATCCTGTCGGCAGACAATATTACGAATATCAAGAACCTGATGATTAATTTCGGCGACATCAATCTGACAATTGAACAAAAAGAACAGATTGCCGCTTTCGGTGAAGAACTACAGGCAACCGGCGGAAAATTATTCGAACAAGCAAAAACGGCCTGGAGCAATGTCGATCAGGAACAACTGAAGGAAGACAGCATGGGCATCTGGGAATCCATCGTCCAATTCTTCACCAACCTTTTCGGCGGGAATGACAGCACAACAACTGAAACCGAATAATTGAAGCATTTCCAACTGCATAAAAAAGAAGCCTCCCTTTCTGTATACGTTGAAAGGAAGGCTTCTTGCTATTTAGGGATTCAATTGGTATTAATCATGATACTTCCCTATCATCTTCATAAAAAAATAAAATTTGCATGTTATCCTCTTGAATGAGTACTGACGCATGTATTGAAAGGAGGATACTCGCATGATGGACCTTCCCGTATTGATTGCTCTCTTTTTTACGGTAGCCTATTTTACCTTTTCCAGCCGCGGCATGCTTGCGTATACGTTCGGCATTTATCTGGATCTTCCCAACGTCATCATCCATGAATGTGGTCATGCTCTGACTGCTCGCTTGTGGGGCGGAAGCATCCAGTCTATAAAATTCAATGTCCTTCCCTCGATAGTCAAAAGCGGTGGCATCCTCGGTTTGGCCGAAATCGGAAACCGCAGCGGACTGGGGATGTTTTTTAGCCTCCTGGGTGGTTACGTGTCGCAGGCATTGTTCTTTGTTGTAATGTCCTATCTCTATTTACAGGGACTGTTGCTGTGGATCATTCCACTTTTCTTGGGCATCTATTTGCTCACAAATTTGTTGGCAAAGGAAAAGAGCTTTTGGCAGAACCTGATTATCCTCATTATTATTAGCAGTTCTATTCTGGTTTACCGGAATAACTACGGCTTTCTAATGAAGATTTATCAATCAGTGGATGTCATCACAATCGGTTTTATCATCTGGTATATGCTTGGATTGGCGCATCAGTTCTTCATTGTTTTGCTTTTGAAAAATGAAAGCCATTGGGACGGAACAGCCTTGGCAATAAAAACATATATCCCTGCCACCATCTGGAAAGGTGGCTTTCTCCTTGCCATGGGTGGAGCCTATTTCGCACCCTTTTGGATGCAGCTTTTATTGGTTTGAAATCCTAGAGTCAAAAAGCTGAAGAAACACCCGCAAAAGGGAGGTTCTTCAGCTTTTTGGTTGGTTATATTATTGAGTCAGATGCGCTTCAATCCTAGCGATGTCTGCCAGATCTTTTTCCCTGCCCAGCTGGTTCTTCATAACGATGACTGATTCCAGGCTCGCGACCGGAACCTCCTCGATCATCGTGATATCCCCTCTATGCCAATCCTCGAAAATTTCCACATCCTCGCTGAAAATCACTTTGCGGGCAAAGGCGCCTTGTTTGATTGGGAATCCCTGAGCCGCTAAAACTTTGAACGCTTCCTTGGTGCAGCTGATGTCGATATCCTTTGTTTCCTCTTTTATGCCATGCATAACCAGTGCTGTACCGGTGATGACGCAATAGTCTTCCGGCTTCAAAGGAAGCGCCGATACGTTTTCCTTGATCGTTTCTTTTCGGAACATGTTCTTCACTCCTCGTTAGTTCATCCAGGGAACATTATATCACGCAGTCAGATTAATTTCTTGGAGCGAAGCAAAAATAAGACGGGCCAACGAACATTTTCTGTGCTCGTTAGCCCGTCTATTATTTATTTCCGTTTATTTCACGTCTTTGAACAGGTCCGTGAAATCAAAGGTTGCGAAGTAATCCTTAGGTGTTTCCGCGCGACGGATCATTTCTGTACCGCCGTCTTCCTTCAACAGGATTTCGGCCGATCGCAATTTTCCGTTGTAATTGTAACCCATCGAGAAGCCGTGCGCACCGGTATCATGGATTACGACCAAGTCACCGATGTCGATTTTTGGCAACATGCGGTTGATGGCGAATTTATCGTTGTTTTCGCACAATCCGCCGGTCACATCATACATGTGATCTTCTGGTTGATCTTCTTTGCCCATCACGGTGATGTGGTGATAAGCCCCATACATCGCCGGACGCAACAAATTGACTGCGCTCGCATCCAGACCGATGTAATCTTTGTAGATGTGCTTTTCATGGATAGCCGTTGCCACCAAACAACCGTATGGCCCAAGCATGAATCTGCCCAGCTCCGTATAGATCGCAACATCTCCAAGGCCGGCTGGTACCAAGATCTCTTCGAACGCCTTGCGGACACCTTCACCGATTTTCGCTACATCCGCAGCTTTTTGTTCCGGTAGGTAAGGGATGCCGATTCCGCCTGAAAGGTTGATGAAAGTGATATCCGCGCCTGTTTCTTCCTTCAGTTCGACCGCAGTCTGGAACAGAATGCCTGCAAGGATCGGATAGTACTCATCCGCAACGTTATTACTGGCTAGGAACGAATGCAGGCCGAAGTGTTTCACGCCTTTTGCCATCAACTTTTTGAAGCCTTCCGTCAATTGCGGACGTGTGAAGCCATATTTTGCGTCTTCGGGTTTGTCCATGATTTCATTATTGATCGTGAATTCACCACCTGGATTGAACCGGCAGCTGACCGTTTCCGGCAATCCAGCTACTTCTTCCAGGAAATCGATGTGGGTAATGTCGTCCAAATTGATGGTCGCATTCAGTTTGCGGGCGAATTGGAAGTCCTCCTTAGGCGTCACGTTCGAAGAGAACATGATTTCATCGCCTTTGAAACCGAGTGCATCGGACATCATCAGCTCTGTGTAGGTCGAACAATCGACGCCGCAGCCTTCTTCTTTCAGAATCTGCAAAATGGCCGGTGTCGGTGTTGCCTTCACAGCGAAGTATTCTTTGAAACCTTTGTTCCAAGAGAAAGCCGCATTCAATTTACGCGCATTCTCACGGATACCTTTTTCATCATATAAATGGAAGGGCGTCGGATACTGTTGTACGATTTCTTCCAATTGCTCTTTTTCAACAAATACTTTTTTTGTCATTTCGCTTCAAATCCTCTCATCATTTCGACTACTTTGATTTCGTTCTGCAACGATTCTTTCAATAAATCAACTACATTTTTCTTTCCGGAATACAGGCAAGTGGAAAACTCGCCCTCATCGATATCTCCAGTCAAAACGGTCGTGGAATCCACGATGATCCTGACTTGTTTCTTCGGCTTCTCCAAAACATGAACGGTCATGCCTTCCTGAGGGAAAGGCGTATCGGTTATGACGACCATTTTTATGCCACGCTGATGCGCAGCCTGCATTTCCGTCAAAAGTTCCGGCAGGATATTCCCGGAAACGGACAAGTAGACGCGAGACTTCGATTCTGAAATCATGTTGCGCATTTTGTCCATTATGCGGTGTTCGCCTGTAATAGTTATGTACCCCTCCGCATCTTCTCTTCTTTGGGGGATGTTCTTAATCAATTCCTGCTTGGATTCCTGAAGGGATCGGATTTTGTTCCCACAGAATTCTTCCACAGGTACCGGCGTATAGCGGGTTGTCTCCCCTTCAATAATGAAGGCCGCTCCTTTTTCAACCAACGAGGCCAATGATGCATAGGCGTTCGAACGTGAAATACCGGTTATTTTCGATACTTCATAGCCGTTCAGATCCCCGTCCGAAAGCAACGTCAGGTAGATAGTCGCTTCGTGCCTAGTCAGATTAAATCGCGTCAATAATTCTGTGTTATCCACTGAATAGATCCTCTCATTTCGATGCGTGCTCTGCTTTTTTGACAGTAGTATTACTGCATAGGAACACTATATACTATTTCTGTTTTCTTGTCTATTTCTAATGCTTTTTTCATGAAATAATATTTTTGGAGTTATCTATTGGGAACGTACCGCTCTTTAGACATGATGATGGCTATAATGCTCCACCAAGTCTCCTAGCATGTCAGTGGCGATGTCGTTCTGCCCCCCACGCGGCACAATAATGTCGGCTTGTACTTTGGATGGCTCGATGAAGGCATCATGCATCGGTTTGACGGTCGTCAGATAACGGGCAATCGTACTCTCATAGGTGCTGTTCCGCTCCCGTATATCCCTTTCGATCCTTCTGATCAGGCGGATGTCCGGTTCCGCATCCACAAATATTTTGATGTCGATCATGGAAACTAATTTGGGTATGGCCAAAATCAGGATCCCTTCCAGTATGACTACGGGCTTCGACTCGATCCGGGTCGTCTTCTTAGAACGCGCTTGCACACTGAAATCGTAGATTGGCGCCTCGATGTCTTGTCCTAAACGGAGTTTGGCCAAATCTGAAATCAAGAGTTCGTTATCGAAGGCGTTTGGATGATCGAGATTCAGTTTTACACGATCTTCCACGCTCAGATGCGTCTGATCCTTGTAGTACCAATCCTGCGATACATAGACGACATTGCCCTTGCCCAGTCTTTTCGCGATCGTTTTTGCTACGGTAGTTTTGCCGGCTCCCGATCCTCCGGTTATCCCGATGATGATCATCTTTATCGTCCCCTGTCATAAGATGGTTGTGTTCCTTCTACATCCATTATAAGCTTTAAGAGGGTCATAGGCGAACGCGAGTGGACAAAAAAAGGAAACAAGAATCTGCTTCTGAGCAGGCTCTTGTTTCCTTACATAGGATTCAAATCAAAAATAATGATTTCAGCACAGTTATGAAGACAACCAAACTGAATATCGAAAAGATGGTAGTGAAAACGACGATTTGACTCGCCAAATCCGGATCCCCGCCCATCTGTTGCGCCATCGTGTAGCTGGATACGGCTGTTGGACCGCCCAGCATCGTCATCATCGGAACCAAATTTTCTCTGGTCAATCCGTAGAGGACAGCCAGCGTCAGACCGATTATTGGGATCAAAACCAATTTGAAGAATACAGTCACCGCCAGTTGGAGTCGCGCATTACTCAAGGCATCAAAGCGGAAAGTACCGCCCATGACAATCAATGCCAACGGTGTGACCAGACCTTTGATTCCGCTCAGCGTATCGTCGAGGAACAGCGGGAATTGCAATCCGGAAAGGCTTATCAGTATCCCTATGACTGTACCGATGAACATCGGATTCTTAAGGATATCCAGGAGGATCCGAACGGGTTGGATCTTATGATCCGAATAAACGGAAAGTGCCACGACGGAAAGAACATTATTCAAGGGAACAATTACTGCAATCAGTATCGATGTCATTCCCAATTGGCTTTCCGACAACAACGAAGTAGCAATCGGCAATCCGAACAGGACAAAATTGGAACGGAATGTCCCTTGTAGCATCACCCCGCGTTTGGCATTGTCCTTTTCGATCCGCGGAATGAATAAAGCAAAAAACAAGAAGAAACTTAAAGTAAGTCCGACAGCGAAAAAGAGCACATCAACTCTGAATGTGCTTCTGACATCCGCTTCGTAAACGTTCATAAGGAGATTGATCGGCAAAAAGAACCGAAAAATGGCATTATTCAATTTTTGGTAAGTCGTGCCGTCCAACAGCTTGGCCCGCAATAATCCTTGTCCGATCAACATGTACAACAATAAAGGCATTACTGCATTCACCGCAATGGAAAAATTCCCCAATAAATCCTCTCCTTTTTTTGGAAGTAAAATTAATAATACAAAGCCTTTTTGAGTAATAAAAGTCTGATTCAAGCAACGATATCAGTGTACCATAGATTTTCGTTGATGGGACAGTGATTGTAGGGAGCCGGGATAATTTGAACGGATCGTTGTCATGGTATTGATCAAAAGCAGAGCAATTTATCTTCCTGCTGCACGCAATACATACAAGGCATCTGATGTTACCCACTCATTGCCGCTCTTGACGTCCACTTCCCCCCAGTCCAGATAGGTGCTGTTTGATGGCCTATTTGCATCCTTTTCATCAAGGGTTCGGCCATATTTTGCTTCCAGCGGCCAGCTGCCATCCGGGAGCCGTTTGGATTCCAAAAGATCCAACGCATCATCGCAACGACTGTCTGCAACGATCCCCATCTCTGCCATGACCTTCAAGGCGAAGAGGATATCATAGTGCCAATAACAAGGGTAATGCAATACTGTGAAATCGCTCTTGATTATCCTGTTGTTCGAACGTCTGCGGTAAATGTGGCGGCACAGGAAGACCTCCGCTGCTTTTTCACATGCATCCACAACCTTTTTGTCGCCGGTCTGCCTGCCGAAGAGAGCCAATGCCCGCAACGGTATCAAAGATTCAGTGAAGGATGAATCATCAGCCTGCGGATTCGGATCACAGTTCCATCCGCCATCCGGCCACTGCCATTTCAAAAGCAACTCCACCAATAAGCGAGCTGTTTCCATCCTGGACTGATCGTTTAAGCTCAACAGGGAATACAAGGCATTCCCTTGTTGGGAGGCATGTCTTCGGAACCTTCCATTGATAGTGTCATTTTCCCGGAATTCCGGTTTCAGCCAATGCTTGCAGACTTGGTCGATTATCGGCAATATATCGGGATCGTTTTTTGGATAGCCGAGGTCAGCCAAAAGTGTCAGCGCCCAATGCGCGCCATCCCATTTTTTGTATGGATTATCCAACGGCAGGAGCATTCCAGAGGCATCTTTTTTGCTCAGGATTTTATTGACCCGATCAGAATGTTTTATTTCCGACAGCAGCTCACTGATTTCGGACGAATCAGGATCTCCCCCCAATATCCGGACCCTAGCAGCATACCGGATGGACGGCTCTGGTGATTGTAACAACTTTGAAACGACTGTAGACATAACACAGGCTCCTCTCCTGGCCTTAATTCGGCTGATAAAGTTTTACCTAGTCCTGCTTAGTGCCTATAAGACCAGGTCTTCCTGTTCGAATCGTACGTTATCTTATTTCTCATGATCCTCAAAATTTCAATATACCGCCTGATGGTGGCCTCATTTTTGTCGATGGCTTTCGCCAAGTCGTGGGTGGTGATTCCTGGATGATTTTCGATAAGATCCCGGACCTGCATAATATTGGCAAGTGTATGAATCGTGGTTTCGGCACTTTTCGCTTTCTTGCTTGCCTTCGACAGCAAGTCTGGCAGCTTGCCCTTCAGTTCCGAAAAGTTTTCAAAGGCTTCTGCATGTGCGGCCTCCGTCAATCCGGCTACTTCTTGTCCAAGAAGTAGCCGTTTTGTAAGATTGCCATCGACCTCCCGGAAATATTCCGACAGCACGACAACGGCTTCCTTATCCAGTCTATCCGCTGAAATGACGGAAAGGAAATGGCCTGTTGACATCAAATCGCGAAAATCCCTTGCAGTCAACACCTCACACTCTATCTCTTCGCTGCATTTCCGCAAATAGTCGCTTTCCTCAGTCGTCAAACCATAAGCGATGATGTATCTACTGTCCAACATGCAACTTCCTCCTCCATCACTACTTTCTCTTCGCGCAAGTTCTTTGTCATATCCATTATAACGAAATAGATTTGTAAACTGCATTCCTGAACCTCGGATTTCTGATGAAAAAAGTCATGTTTATTCTTTGCTCTTCACCTTGGTAAAGCGCTATACTTGAATAAAGAAGAGAACAGGGGTGGTCAAGATGATTTATGAATTCAGGGTTGCTGTCCGTGACATTGGTGTGCCTATTTGGCGGGATATCCAGGTGAACAGCGATGAGACTTTCTACGATTTCAACAGCATCATCCAAGCGGCATTCAGTTGGAGCGGATTTTTCGAGCATCGTTTTGAAATCACGCGCTCCGGCGGCACAAACCTCCTTCCGATCATCATCGAGGAGACACCTTTGGACGCTTTGGAAGATTATACGGACGAGAGCGACTTCCGGGAATATTCCGATGAAGAACGTGAAGATGTGGATGAAATCGAAGAAGATGATTACGACTATCATGATGAAAACGACAGCGCAGAAAATGAGGACCAGACTCTCCAAAAATATTTCACCGATATCGATGATGCAGCCACCTACATCTATTTTACCGATGCTGTCATAGAAGTGGATATTCAACTCACTGAGATGGTTGCGCCTCAAGAAGATTGCCGCTATCCGATTTGCGTAGCCGCGGAAAATGCCAGTCCGGACGAAATGGAGGACCGCAGCACGATTCTGCAAAATCGGGATAAATTGAAAATGACGGACACCCAGGATTTGATCCGCTTGATCAACTTCGCTTTATCCCAGTTGGGCGACTCGGATATTTTCGATGCGGATTACGAAGACTTTGGGTCAGAATATGCGATCGATACAAGCTGGGATGATGTTCTTCCCGATGAGACAGAAGATTCTCCGCCCAATTATTGAGAGTTAAACAAAACCAGCAGGCCATCCTTAAAAAAGTGGCCTGCTGGTTTTGTTCTGGGTCCACTCCGGTGTTTGTCTGGTCATACTTTCTTAACAAAAGAATCGTCATTCCGCAACAAATGCATCATAAATCTGTGTTATGATGTCCTTTGAATGTTCCTGAACTGCGGATTCATTTTTGATGCTTCAGTTGTTCAGAGCAAATTGACATATAAGGGGGCTTAGGTATGACTTACCCGATCATCATCATTTTTCTTCTTATCCTGACGTTCATCCATATCATGAAAAAACGCAACGGCAAGGAATCCAGATTTCCTTTCACATCAGTGATTCTCGGCTTGCTTTTTGGATACCTGCAGCAAGCCACTGCTATCGGCAGCATCATCGGCATTCCGGATTTCGGCCTGTATATTTCATTGGGATTTTTCATTCTCGCAACGCTGCAGGTCCTGATTGGGAAAAGCAAGCAAAAACGCGAAGCGAATGCCCGATTCCGCAGCGGCGTATCCGGGTTGATCATGGGGACTGGTTTCCTCTATCTGCACGCCCAAACAGCCAGCGATCAACTGATAGCTACCAGAACGGGCATTTCCGGATTGACGCTCTATTTGGCCATTGGCTGTTACGCTCTGGCGGCCCTGTCCTTTTCAGCCAACTTGAATAAACTCCTGAAGAAGCAAGGAACTCATTTTAGAAACGGTGTTCTCGGCGCGCTGTTCGGCACAGTTTTCCTTTTTCTGGATACGCAAACGGTGGCCGGTGAACAATTGGCGAACATCACCGGGCAGAACAGCCTGCTTCTGTACGCCGCACTCGTCAGTTATGCGATTGCCGTCTTCAGCATGCTTATGGAGGCCAACAAACGCTTGAAAGTGTCCAGCGGCAATACCAAACGGGCGATCTTGTGCGCGGGCTTGGGAGCATTATTAAGATACATCCATCTTAGGACAACGCTGGATGATCTGTTGGGTGTTTCCGGGTTGATGGGCACCCTCTCGTTCGGTCTCTTCATCGCAGCCGCAATCTTCCTGGCGCTGGATCTCTTCAAATCGGGCAGATTCAAAAGCAAGAAGCGCTCTACTGTAAAGCCCGCCAAACAACCGAAACCTGTCTTCACACCGGAACAGCCGACAGTCGAAAATGCGGAAGCAACCGGCCTCTCACGGTCAGAATACAGACGCAAACAAAACCTGTAAGCCTTCCAAATCGCTTATATCTTAAATAAAAAAGCAGTGGACCCTCATCATCTGAGAGCCCGCTGCTTTTTTCAATCCTCGTCCTTGATGTCAGGATCTTCCGGCAAAGGCGTATTCAAATAGGCCTCCCATTCGTGCTTGTACTTTTCCCTCTGTTCAATGAAAAAATTGAATTGATCGCGGTTCAGCAGTATGTCATCATCCACGCTGATTGTGCGGATTTGCCGCTCGCGGATCAAACGATGGATTTCACTGACCGGCACTTCCAGATAGTCGGCCGTTTCTTGAATATTCAGATACATAATAACACCTTCCATAAAGCTCATTTCATTCATTTTACACCAAATTCGGAAATTTCGGGGGAAATTTTCTGTCCTATCAGCGCAGGCGATTGATATCGGGATTGAAGTAGTTTTTCCGCTTGACCCAGACCGGGCCTTCCCCTTTTGTGATCAAGAGCACATCGATTGGTCCGCCGACCGTTTCCATCGAAAAGGATATTTTCCCTTTGAAGGAGGTGATGTTGACCAACGTTTCCGCAATCAAAGCGAGTTCCTCCTTCGGCATCGAATCGATCGTCATCAAGACAGGGGTCAAATGCCGCTCTTGTTTCATGTTTTCGAAGGCATTCAGGCCCGATTCGACTAGCGTCGCCTTCAATTTGTTGATTTCCGGAGCATCGCTTTCCTTGAGTAACTTTTTCTCAGTCAGTTCCGAAACAAATTTTTCAAGTGTGGCGCGGAGCAATTCCCCAAGATCAGCCTCCAGATCCGGCGCTATGCCGTTAATGACCGTATGGACCATATCCTGCTGTGCAAATGGAACAATGGCCGAGGAACATCTGTCTTCGGCAAAATCATTCATCACGATCTGTCGCACAGTCAGCCGTTTTTTGATTACCCTGTCGACGACACCGGCTATGTCGTACTGGTAAATGCTGGGGAACAGCTCAGTGTAGCCGAAACCGGCGATCACTAGGCCGGAGTAGGTGTCTGGATAATAGCTGTCGCTGTATACATAATTCCGCACGATTTTATAAAGATCCGGCTTAAATTTATCGTAGAGGTTCAAGCCCAGGAATACCGTATCGAAAAGCTCCTTAAAAACCTCGTCCAGCTTCTCCCCGTAACGGTCAGAGAAGACTTTGATCGGCGCCTTTTTGGTGATGCTCTTCATCTTTTCGCTTTCTTTCAGCAACGCCGGGATCTTTTCCTCGACAGCCTTTTGGTAATCCGCCAGAGTGAATGCACCGGGTGACGGTACATAAGTCGTATTCTCCAAAATATTGCTGACATTTTCCGCATACCCTATGATGAGCACTTCGGTAAAAATAGAGGAGTAGATTTCATCCACACTCTCAAGATAATTGAAGAATTCGGTGCAGTAATCCCAGACCGAATCCAATGGGCGGGCACCTATTTTCTGATGGAAGCCTGTTACGATGATTTCCCATGGAATCCCCATGAATTGCACATTCCCGAACATCATGATGCCGATCGAATGGCTCGGTCCAAGCGAAAAAATCTTATTGCCGGAATTGAATATTTTCATTTGTTCGCTGTTCCCCATCGTCAAAGCCGAATCAGCCGCCAGGACCAATCCGTTTGCGTTCAATATCCCTACTTCTGCCGTCATGACGCTTCCTCGCTTCCTTTACAAACCCGTTTCCCAAAAGCGCTTTCTTTCCTCCATTATAGCCTTCCCTGTACCTTTTTTCAAAACATTACGGACGCTGTCGTAACTTTTGATGCATGCCTGAACGCAACAAAAAGAACCAGCCGCTCTATTAAGCGGCGACTGGTCCGGATTGATGCTAGTCTGTATAAGAATCCAAGCGTGCATAGGACTGATAACGGTCTTTTGCTGCCAGGAGGCTTTCGTCGAAGATCGCCTGTACATGCTCAGCATCATACTGGTTATACAATGAAGAGTAGCGGACCTCTTCCATCAGGAAATCCTGGAAACGTTCAAACTGCGGTTCCTTGGAATCCAACTTGAACGGGTTTTTCCCTTTCAGTTTGTTTTCCGGGTGGAAGCGGTAAAGATGCCAATAACCGACATCCACAGCATCTTTTTCGTGTTCCTGCGATACGGTCAAACCGCACTTGATGCCGTGACTGATGCATGGCGAGTAGGCGATGACGATGGAAGGACCATCGTAGGCTTCTGCCTCGGAGATGACTTTCAGCGTATGCCTAGGGTTTGCGCCCATCGCAATCTGTGCGACATATACGTACCCGTAATTCATCATCATCATACCCAAATCTTTTTTGCGGACCGGTTTGCCGCCGGAAGCGAACTCGGCGATGGCACCCAGGTTGGATGATTTGGAAACCTGTCCGCCTGTGTTGGAATAGACTTCGGTATCCAGCACGAGGATATTCACATCTTCCCCGCTTGCGAGAACATGGTCGATTCCGCCGAAGCCGATATCATAGGCCCAGCCATCTCCGCCAATCATCCAAGTGGAGCGTTTCATCAGATAGTCCTTATAGCCGACTAACTCGTTGATCAGTTGTTGGATCTTCTGATCCTTTGTGTCCGAAGTTTCCAAAGCCTTGATGTACGCTTCGGCTAACTTGCGGGCGCTGTTTTTGTCGTTGAATCCCTCTGTCCAGGCTGTTGCAGCCGTTCTGAGCGAATCGTCAATCTGCAGGTTCAAGAGCTCTCCTGTCAATTCCAGTGTGCGTTGACGCAGTTGTTTCGTCGCATGGTGCATCCCAAGGCCGAATTCCGCATTATCCTCCAACAGAGAATTTGCCCATGATGGCCCGCAGCCGGCTTCATTAGTCGTATAAGGAGTGGAAGGAGCCGATCCACCGTAGATGGATGAGCAGCCTGTCGCATTCGCTATCTGCATACGATCACCCACCACTTGGGTGACTAGTTTGATGTATGGCGTTTCGCCGCAACCTGCGCAGGCACCTGAAAATTCAAACAACGGTTTTTCGAATTGACTGCCCTTAACCGTATTGATGCCGACAGGATTTTCCTTGTGCGGCAGACGGATCATATAATCCCAGTTATTGTTTTCCTCCAGATGGTCCTCGCGGTTTTTCATCTCGATCGCTTTTTTGCGGGAAGGGCAGGTCAAGACGCAGATGCCGCAACCCGTGCAGTCGGCAGCAGATACTTGGATCCGGTATTTGTAGTCTTTGTATGGGCGCATCCCATCCAAGAATTCCACGCCTTCAGGGGCATTGGCTGCCTCGTCTTCGGTAGCCAGGAACGGTCGGATGGCGGCATGCGGACAAACAAAGGAGCATTGGTTGCACTGGATGCATTCTTCGGGGTTCCAGATCGGGATCTGAACGGCGATTTCGCGTTTCTCGTATTGCGTCGTCCCCTGCGGGAAAGTCCCGTCAGCCCTGTCCAAAAAGGCGCTGACAGGCAATTGGTTGCCTTCCATTCGCTCCATCATGTTGGCGATGTTGCGGACAAAATCCGGTTCGCCCTTCAACACTTCCGGCTCATCCTGTGCATCCTTCCAGCTATCCGGAATACTGATTTTTTGGACACCTTCCATGCCGGCGTCGATCGCTTTCTCGTTCATGGAAATGATCGCTTCGCCTTTATGTCCATAAGATTTACGGGCCGCTTCTTTCATGTACTGCATTGCCTCTTCAGCAGGTATGACCGGCAATATTTTGAAGAAGGCCGCTTGGCAGATCGTGTTGATCCGCCCGCCCAGCCCGATTTCCTTGGCGAGGTTGATGGCGTCGATCGTATAGAAGGCAATCTTGTTTTCTGCGATGTACCGCTTCATTTTAGCGGGCAAACGCGTTTCGAGATCCTCGGCCCGCCAATTGGTGTTCAGCAGGAAAGCGCCGCCCGGTTTCAGGTTCTTCAGCATGTCGTATTTTTTTACATAGGCATGGTTGTGGCAAGCCACGAAATCAGCCTTTTCGATCAGATAGGGCTCATGGATTGGTTCCTTGCCGAAGCGCAGATCGGAAATAGTGACACCACCCGATTTTTTCGAATCGTAGGAAAAATAAGCCTGTACGTGCATATCGGTATGATCTCCGATGATTTTGATCGAATTTTTGTTGGCCCCAACTGTCCCGTCGGAACCGAATCCCCAAAACTGCGCCTCGAACGTGCCTTCCTGACGGACGTCGATCTGTTCATCTATTGCAAGCGAAAGGTGGGTGACGTCATCGTTGATGCCGATCGTGAAGGGATGCTTCGGTTCCTCCTTCTTCAGGTTTTTGTAGACTGCGAACAGCTGCTCCGGCGTTGTGTCCTTCGAACCCAAGCCATAACGGCCGCCGATGATCATCGGACGCTCAAGGCGATTGTTGAAGGCCGCCACGACATCCAAAAAGAGCGGTTCGCCGATGGAGCCGGCTTCTTTCGTGCGGTCGAGAACCGCAATACGTTTTACGGAGTCCGGTAAAGCCTTCATAAAGTGCCCGACGCTGAACGGACGGTAAAGATGCACATTGAGGACACCCACTTTTTCCCCTAAGCGGTTCAGGTAATCCGCCGTCTCGCAGGCTGTTTCATACACGGAGCCCATGCAGATGATGACCCGCTCGGCATCCGCAGCACCATAATAATTGAACAAACGGTAGTCCCGGCCGGTCAATTGGTTCATTTTTTCCATATAGCCTTCGACAATTTCCGGAACAGCATCATAATACCTGTTCGCGGCTTCCTTGGTCTGGAAAAAGACGTCGGGATTCTGAGCCGTTCCACGCAATGTCGGATGGTTCGGGCTAAGGCTGCGGTCACGGAACGCTTTCAAAGCATCCTGATCCAGCATTTCCGCTAGGTCGTCATACGATTGGACTTCGATTTTTTGGATTTCATGCGAAGTCCGGAAACCGTCGAAGAAATGCAGGAACGGCACGCGCCCTTTGATCGCCGCCAAATGGGCGACAGCTGCCAAATCCGTCGCTTCCTGTACACTGGAGGATGCCAGCATAGCATAGCCCGTCTGTCTGCAGGCCATCACGTCCGAATGGTCGCCGAAGATGGAAAGCGCATGGCCCCCCACCGCACGAGCGGCAACATGGATGACGGAAGGTAACAGTTGCCCGGCCATTTTGTAGAGGTCGGGTATCATCAGCAACAATCCTTGCGATGATGTATAGGAACACGCCAAAGCGCCCGCTTGCAGCGCTCCATGAACAGTGCCCGCTGCTCCGGCCTCGGATTGCATTTGGGTCACTTTCACGGTTTGGCCAAAGATGTTCTTGCGGCCCTCCTGCGCCCAATGATCGACAGCATCGGCCATCGGCGAAGAGGGTGTAATGGGATAAATCCCTGAAATTTCAGTAAAAGCGTAAGATGTATAGGCTGCGGCCGTATTTCCATCGACAGTCATATACATTTTCTCGTTGGACATAAAGGATTCCTTCTCTCAAATCGTATAGTTCACATACAGCGGGTTATTTTTCTGATGTTTTTCGACCAAGAGTCGCAGAAAATGACGAGCTGGTGCATTCGTGTGATTTCATTATAGCAAAAAAGTAAGTGCTACGGTACACAAAGAAAGGCGTTTATTCTTGAATTCATGAGAGATTAAGGGTTCTTTATCAATCCATAATCTTTTTCATTTTGCACTATCCAGGGAAATCTTTCATTCCACAACAGTTAGAGTAAGGATAGGGAGTTGTTTTCTGACGGATGCAACGCGTTCGAGATCCACTGTCACAATCGCCATTTCTTCCTTAAATCCGAGTTGGGTCAACACGTTCCCCCATGGATCCGTCACAAGCGAATGTCCGTATGCATGGTAACTGAAATCGAGATCGCGGGCAGGACTTACGCCCACCATGAACAGCTGATTGTCGACTGCGCGGGCTCGGAACAACAATTCCCAATGCGCCGGGCCGGTCGTCATATTGAACGCACCGGGCACAACGCAGACGAGGACTCCTTGTTTTTGAAGCAGCTCCCAGTCGTTTTGGAATCGGATGTCAAAACAGATGCCCAAGCCGAACAAGCCGAATTCAGTCTGAAAAACACCCATTCCGTCCCCTGGCGTCAGCGTATCGGATTCTCTGAACGCTTGCCCGCCATCGACCTGGATATCGAATAAATGGGTTTTGCTGTAGTCGTGGATCTCGTTACCTTGGCGATCGAACGTATAGCTTGTGTTATATATTTTGTTGTTCTTAATCTGTGGAATCGATCCGCCGACCACATAGATGGCATTTTCTTTCGCCATATCCGCGAGCCTCAGGTAAGTTTCTCCGCCTTTCGATTCTGCGTATTCAGGGAAAAAGGCGTTATCATAAGGACAATTGAACATTTCCGGGAGCACCGCCATATCTGCTCCACCCTGGGCTGCTTTTTGGACCAATTCCTCTGCACGTTTCAGGTTCGTTTCCTTGTCCGTTGTGACCATCATCTGTAGTAAGGCTATTTTCATTCCCATCACCCTCCTATTTGTTTTCATAATTATAACGTTTTATTGCCCTAGTGTCACAAAAAGCAGGGACAGCGGGTATATGCCGTCCCTGCTTTTCAGTTTTAATAGACTACTACCGGAGTTCCGACTGGATAACTGTAATAAAGAGTCCGGACCGCTTCGTACGGTGTATTCACACACCCATGTGAACCGTAGTAGAGGTAGATATCACCGCCGTAGCCATGCGTCTGCCAAGGCGAATCGTGCAAGCCTACCATGTTGCCCACGAACGGTATCCAGAAGCTGACGGGCGAAGCATAGTCAGCACCTATCAGGACGGATGGCGATTGTTTAAATGGCTGGATGTAGAATAAGCCTCGCGGCGTAGCGTTATTGGTGGATGGTTTACCGGTGATGACCGGAGCTGAAACAAGCATCGTCTCGCCTTTGTAAGCCCAGACGCTTTGTTGACTCAAACTGACTATGATATAGCTGTTGCCTATGTAGTAATTGACACCCGAGTTGCTGCGGAAATACCCGTTGATCACTGTCCAGTCTGTCCCTTTTGCATAGGTTGGCAAACCTGAAAGGGCCGCTTTGTCCACCCAACCGATGTAGCTGCCGTTTAGGGAAATGAGTACATAATGCCCATCAGCGGATTCCCTGATCGCATCAACCGTCTGTCCGACATAGCTGTCCGTGCTCGTCCGCCATTGGTAACCAGCATAGCCCCATGGCAAGGTATCGATCGAAAAACCGGCTTTCGAGATTGTCGGTGAATAACTCACGACGGTTCCGCCGGAAATATTTTGCGCCTGAGATCGGTAGCTGAAATCCCCCAAAGCTTTCTTATCGACCCAACCCAGTTTATTGCCGTTCAGCGAAAGTAGCACATACAATCCGTTGGCTGTTTCTTTAACTGCCTCAAACCGTTGTCCGAGGTAGTCGGTTGAAGTGGCCATCTGTTGATAGCCGACGTAACCCCATGGCAGACTGTCGATCGAATAACCCGGTGAGATGATGGCCGTTGTATAAGCAACAACGACAGCAGACGCTACATCCTGAAGTTTTGGCGGTACGGCGATATCTGTGAGTGCTCGTTTATCAACCCATCCCAATCGGGTACCATTGGAAGAAATCAAAACATATAGTCCATTCGGCGACTCTTGGATAGCTTGGATGCGCTCTCCGGTATGGTTGCTGGTCGTGTCGATTTGCCCGTACCCGGAATATCCCCAAGGCAAGCTGTCTATAGAAAAGCCGGCTGCTGCTATAGTAGCTTTATAATCTACAGGTACCCCCGTTGCCAGCTCCTGTAATTTTGGTTGGATATAGATATCTGACAGTGCACGTTTATCGATCCACCCCAATCTGTTGCCGTTCAGCGCGATCAGAGCGTACAGGCCGTTAGCGGTCTCCTTGACTGCCTGTACGCTTTGATTCAAATAAGCCGAACTTGTTGTCATCTGAGCATACCCGGCATAGCCCCATGGCAGGCTGTCGATGGAAAAACCGGCTACGCCGATACGGGCAGCATAGTCCACCGTCAGAGCTGATGCAATATCCTGCACTTTAGGCTGACTGTAGATATCCGCTAGAGCGCGCTTATCGATCCATCCTAATTTTTCACCATTTAGGGAAATCAGGACGTACTGACCATTCGCGGTTTCTTTTTCGGCCTGTATTTTCTGATCCAAATAAACTGTGCTCGTTCCCATATACATATAGCCGGAGTAACCCCATGGCAGGCTATCGATTGAATAATCTTTACCGCTGATACGTGCAGTATAATCAACGGCAACCGCTGAAGCAAGATCTTGTACCTTAGGGATGATTACTATATCGGACAAGGCTCGCTTGTCGACCCAACCCAACTTTTCGCCGTTCAGCACTGCCAATGCGTAAAGGCCGTTTTGAGATTCTCTGATCACCTCGATTTTTTGCCCTACAAAATCGTTCGTCATGTTGCGGTAAGCATAGCCGGCATAGCCCCATGGCAGACTGTCGAGTGTAAAATCTCCTTTGGCAATGACAGCTGTGTAGGAAACGACTACGTCCGATGAACTTTCCTTCACTTCGGGTAATGGTGTAGCGGCCACTGCAGTCATTTCCACTGCGGGAGCAGACTTAATCGGTGGGGCATCGCTTGGTTGAGGGGCGGCTTCGACAAAATCTGGTATCAATCCGCTCTCCGGAGGTATTCCCTCGTTGGCTGCGGGCACGCCTTCTTCATGTTCTTCCGATGCCGCATTTTCTGAAAAATCCGTTGATCCGGTTACTGTTTTCTCGGTCAGAACATCAACAGCCTCGTTCGTATCCTCTTCAAGGATGGATGATTGCTCAATCATATCGCTTTGTTCTGTTTGGGACGACCCGCTCCCTATGGTGCTGTCTGCATTCGCTCCAGCAGTTTCTGCAAAAACTGAGGGTGCCGGTGCCGCCATAAGCACGGCTACAGACAAACCGAAAATCATAACGGCACACCATTGAGATTTTACTTTACGCAATTTTTTCATGATTTATCCCACCAATCCACTTAATATTGTAAAGGTTTACATTTTTACGCAAAAATTTGATGATGGCGATTCGAAAATTAACTTTATACTTCTATTATATCAATATATTTTGTATCTTCAAAATATATAATCTAATTCTTGACATTTATTGGAAAATTGACGGACGGCTACTTTTGATATGCAAAAAGACATCAAAAAAGAGTCAAGCTGAAACCTATCGGGTCCCTGCTCAACTCTTCTTTAAGCTAAGATAGACGCGGAAATTATTGGGAAGTCATCTCATTCTGAATCGTAGTCTTCATTGCTGTAATTGTTGTGCGGGTCAATCGCATTTTGAGCGGCTTCGATGCTCTTGTTGTATTTTTCCAGTTTCAACTGGACTTTACGGAAGACACTGCCTTCCGTGAAATTCCCGTCCGATTCGCGTTTTCCGCAATTCATCCCCGTCAACAGCTCGATCCCTTCTGAAACTGTTTTGACGGAATAGATATGGAATTTAGCAGCATTCACTGCCTCAATGATTTCTTCCTTCAGCATCAGATCGTCCACATTTTGATTCGGAATGATGACCCCTTGCTCTCCGGTCAAACCTTTCGCCTCACAAAGATCGAAAAAGCTTTCGATTTTTTCGGTAGCGCCGCCGATCGGTTGGATTTCACCCTTCTGATTGATGGAACCCGTGACAGCAAGATTCTGTCTCAGTGGTGCATCAGCAAGGCTGGATAGGAGTGCATAAAGTTCAGCACTGGAGGCACTGTCCCCGTCGACTCCGCCGTAATTCTGTTCAAAAGTCAACTGGGCGCTCACTGCCAGCGGTTTTTCCTGTGCAAACTGCCCGCCGAGAAAGCCTGCCAACGTCAGTACCCCTTTTGAATGGCTGCTGCCGCTCATTTTGGTTTCGCGCTCAATGTTTGTCACTCCGTTCGAACCGATATAGGTTCGGGCTGTGATCCGCGTCGGATGGCCAAAAGCATATTCTTCTGTCTGGATCACTGAAAGGCCGTTCACTTGACCGATGACAGAATCCTGAATATCGATCATGATTTTGTCCCTCAATAACATTTCCTGGAATTTTTCCTCGATCATATTGGCCCTGTATTTCCTGTCAGCAAGGGCTCTTTTCACGTGAATATCCGAAACCATCGTTGCCCCCTCGTACTTGGCGATGGCGCTGGATTCATGGACAATTTCCGTGATTTCGTTAAATTGAGTGGATAATTTGGTCTGATTGCCCGCAAGACGTGATCCGTACTCAATGATTTTACCTAAGCCACTGCGATCAAAATGGAGGATTCCCGTTTCCTCACAGATTGAGCTGATGAATGAGACATATTTTCTGATATTCTCTCCATTGCGATCCATACTGATATCGAAATCGACTTTTACTTTGAAGAGTTTTCTGAAATCTTCATCATAAGTCAGCACTTTGTAAAATATCGGACTACCGATCAAAATGATTTTAGCGTTCAGTGGGATGGTCTCTGGTTTCAGCGTCAAGGTCGGCACATAGCGGTACTGCTCGCCGATGTTCTCGATCAAGGCTTGTTGATGCTTCAACACTTTTTTCAATGCATCCCACATGAATGGATCGAAAAGGACTTCTTTAGCCTGTAGCACCAGATATCCGCCGTTAGCCTGATGGATGGCGCCGGCTTTCACCATCGTGAAGTCAGTCGTCGTGTACATGAATTGGTTTTTGTATTCGATTTTCCCGAAGATATTGTAATAATTAGTAAATGGTTCAATTATCGCTGGCGCGCCTTTGCTGTTTTCATTGTTCACAAAGAGATTGACTTTGTATTTTATGAAGGGGTCCCCGTCGTTTTCCGGCAACTGAAAAGGATTTTGCGCTTGCGGTGCATCTGCCAAACGGAAGATGATATTGTTTTCGGTGATGTCCATCAGCACTTTATCAAGATAATCCTGGATTTTTTCCGAATAAGCGTACTTTTCTTTTAATCGGGCGATGGGAGGCTCCGTCGCAAACCGAGTTATCTGCATGTCCAATTCCTTGAGCTGTTTATCGGCCTCCTTTTCGAGCGCGCGGGAACCGCGGATGATCTCATCCAGCCTTTTCTCAAGCTTATAGGTATTTTCATCAATAACTTTGCGTTCATCAGCCGAAAGAGCTTTGTATTCTTCCGGGGAAAGTTGCTTGCCATCCCTGATCGGTATCAATGCCACGCGTCCAGGCGCTTGCCTGACGACGAATCCCGCTTTGAGAGCTTCCTGTTCGATGCTCCGAAAAACAGAATCCACCTTTTCCTGTACCACCTGGATGATGGTGCCTTTTTGTTGATCATAATCACTGCTCTCGAACGTTTTAGGAATGAGGCTTCGCATGTCCTCTACGAACTCGGTCATGTCATTGCGAAATATTTTCCCTTGCCCTGCAGGCAGAGACACCGCAATCGGTTTGTCCCGATCGGAAAAATTATAGATATAGCACCAATCATCAGGCGTATTGCCTTTCTCCGCCAACCGGGATACTACGGTCTGGACGTAGGTGCTCTTTCCGGTTCCTGGTGGACCGGAAACGAAAATATTGTAGCCGGGCACCGCCATTCCCAGCCCGAAGTCCATCGATTTCACGGCCCGATCCTGACCGATGATGCCCTGCAAGGGTGGGACATCCCTGGATGATTCGCAAAAATTCAGTTCGCCGGTATGCAAATAACTCCAACGTAGCTTCTCGACCGGAATACGGTATTTTTCTTCAAGCGACATGCAAAGGACTCCTTTACTGTTGGATTGCGCTGGTTGTGCCGGAAAAAACTATCTCCAAGATCCGGAGTAAGCGCTATCATAATTCAACTCTATTGTATAACAATTTTGATGAGATGTGGAATTTTATCCCTTTTTATTCGATTGTTACACTAGTTATTATTTCTCAAAAAATATCTCTATCCACTTTTCAGGTAGGGCTCGCTGCGCTATACTGATTTAATAGGACGGAGGGATTCAAGGGCATGCGTTTTACTTTTAACACTAGATTTACAGCTTTATGCCTCTGGATGGGCATCATTTTTCTTCTGTCTCATCAAACTGGTCAGGATTCATCCGAAACAAGCGGCATCATTTTGGAACTGTTGAAATTTTTTGGGATCGGACCAGGCAGTTCTGTTCAGGGGGCGCTCAGTTATCTGATCCGTAAGGCAGGCCATTTTTCCGAGTATTTGATTTTGGCAGTCCTGTTTTTACGTTATCGGAAACATCAAGGATCATCGGGAAAATCAGTTTTCTATGCCTTGCTGTTCGTATTTCTGTATGCCTCATCGGACGAGTTCCATCAGTCCTACATTCCGGGAAGAGGTCCGGCTTTTTCTGATGTATTGATTGATACCGCAGGGGGACTGACAGGTGTCATGCTGTATGAATGGAAACAGAGAGTTATGGAGCGGAAAATTTCGCTAGACTGCAGAAAATAAACAGGCATCCGTCTATGATGGATGCCTATTTTAAAATATAAGTGCGCTATAGCGCATCGCTAGTCGACAGCGTCTTTGGGTTCGTTGAAGACATAGACGTTCAGGTCGACTGAATCGTCATCGACACTCTTTGCCATGATGTGCAACCCTTCGCAGATCAATTCATCATCATTGAAGAGGGGGGTCACCCGATAGCGGACCGTTGTGCCTGCTTGAATCGCTTCACTCACAATGAATTCCGAGGCGAAATACATGGCCGGATAGTTGGCGTTTCGGTACAACGTCACCAGATTGCGCCAGTCCTCACCGCTTCCTCCGAGCACATCCGCCAGCAAATGACCGCGATTCAGCTGTTTGGGATTTGAATCATTCTGATTGCTTTTTGACCAGCCAGTCGGCAGGATGCTGCTGTCTGCATCGGTTCCGGTTTGGTACATTTCCGGCGTGATCATGGCGTCCATTGTCGTGACGCGGTTCAGTTTATCCAAATCGCCGTACCTGATCCAGCCCTCTCCTTCAAAGTGCAATTCTGAAGAATCAAAGGTGCTCTTTCCGCCGTTTATTTCGAGGAAGTCTGGGCCAGTATATTGAGGCGCATCATCCGCCGAAAGGATCACTGAAGTGTTGGTAGTGCTGCCCTGGTTTGAAGTTGGATCGACTCCTTCATGTATCTCAATCCAGGTCAGGATGCAAAACCATGTAAGCAGCAACAGCAGCCGCAACAGTTTGTGTTTCCCTGAAGTTTTTCTTTTTGCCATTTCGTCCCCCACAGTAAAGAATTGAAAAATTGTTCCATTTGGATAAAAATGGTTTCATCCAATGAAAGCATTCCTTCATTTTATCAGTCAACCAGTGGGAGTGCAAACCAATTTCTATTGACCATCGAACGCAATCCGTGTTGCTTTTGTTTTCTTTTGTTTTGAAAATAAAAAAGACTCTTCTGTATGGCAAGAAGAGTCGGTAAGGCAAGATTATTCAGTTGCAGTTTCATTTTTGACACTCGCCCGGATATCGAATTTCCCGATCGGATCCGGCCCGCGCATAACTTCCCTTTTGATCTGGAGCAAGCCGTCCTCATTCACGCGCGTTTTCCACCTGACCAATTGAATCTGGCCACCGGTGATTTCGATGGCGGTGATGCTTGTCGGATAGATGCAGCAGCCCGAATTGAAGTAAGGCAAATCTTTGGTCTTCGGATATTTGAAACGATGCGTATGTCCGCAGATCAGCATTTTTTCATGCTTCTGGATCCACTTCACGTAGTTTTTTTCGATTTTATGCCGTTTGTTCATGTTTTTCACGGGACTTGTCGGGCTCTTGACGCCGAATGCGTGCAGGAACCGCCAAAAGTACTTCAGGGAAAGCATCGTCGGGTACCAAAGTTGATCGTTGGGCAGATCGCCCTGCATGCCGTGGACGACGAATATTTCCTGTTTCGTCTGCCGGTCCTTCAAAACCAAGGCTTCAATCGGTCGGATCCCGGGGAGGAAATCGTAGAAGAACTCGGTATACTCGTCGTAATTCCGGAAGTAATTTTGTTCCACATACCATTGGCTTTTCAGATAGATATTGTGGTTCCCGTAAATCATGATCAGACGTTTTTCGTCATAAAAACGTTTGAGGATAGCGAATACCTCGGGATGGGCATTTTTGATGTGCTTGAATTCGTGGTGTTCCCACAGTTCATCACCATCCCCATTTTCAACGTAGATGAACTCATTTTTGTAATAATATTCCAACGCATACAAAAAAATGTTTTTGTTCCGTGCGAATTCATCCGAAAGGCTCCCATCGCCTCTGTGACAGTCACTCAAAAAAACATAATTTGATGTTTCGTCGATGTATTCGACCCTCGCTTTTTCGTAGGCTTCCGTCAGTCGTTTATCCGTAAACATGCACTACACCTCATCTCACTGAATCCATTACCTATATTATAGTTCTCCAAGGCCTGAAGCGCCAGTATTTAGAGTGATGAGGAACAACGAGAGCACAGGAAGCTCTTATCTGGTTCTGCAACTCAGTTTGGTTCGGATACTCCTTTTGATGCCCCCGACAGCAACGACAGGATACCGAAAAGGACCATTCCGAAGCCAACGATGTAAAAATAAGGGAGATAGACTGAATCAGTACCGGCT
>NZ_JBAVFV010000010.1:0-27248 GCF_049684335.1 Trichococcus sp. | reverse complement strand
GCCAATTCCATTACAGTGCCTTCCCTATTTTTCCCATTTCAAAAAACCGGTTTCGGATGCTATACTGACTGCAACGACAAAAGGAAGGAACTACCTTAATAATGCTTACTATTCTATTCGATTTGGACGATACTTTATACGACACAGCCAGTCCGTTTTTTCGAGCGTTGGACAATTACCGCATGGAGACCAGCTACAGCGACGAAGCCACATTTGCTCTTTTCCGCGAGCATTGCGATGCCGCCTTCGACCTGTTCTCCAGAGGGAATCTGACGCTGGCCGAGTCCCACATTATGCGCACCCAGCATACGTTTGCCGACTTGGGTCTTCCGCTTACTAGCGAAGAGGCCATGCACTTCCAGGAAACCTACCAAAAAAGGCAAGCAGAAATCACGTTAAGCCCAGGGATCGAGCAGCTGTTGAATGAGCTGGAAGGTCAGAACATTCCGATTGCGGTCTTCACAAACGGCCCTGAAAAGCACCAGATGAAGAAGTTCACTGCGTTGGGCCTGGAGAGATGGGTGCCGCCAGTGCGTATCTTCATTTCCGAAAAAATCGGTTATCCAAAACCCCATGCAGCGGCTTTCGCGCATGTGCAGGAGGCTTTGGGAGCGCGCCCTGATGAGCTGCTCTTCATCGGGGATACCTATGAAACGGACATCATCGGCGGACAGGCTGCTGGGTGGACATCATTGTGGTTCAACCATCGGCGGAAACCGGAAGATGAAAAAGTGGTGCTGGAGCCAACCTTCTATTCTGTAGCAGACATGCACCAAGCCATTTATGACAATATCTCAAAACGAAAGGAAATGTGACTTATGATCCAAACAAAATTAGCCATCATCGGGGTCGGCCATGTCGGTTCGCAAGTATTGACCGACTGCAGCCACCTCAACCTATTTTCTGACATCGTCCTGATCGACAGCAATGAGGACACGGCAAGAGGCGAAGCCCTGGACCACCGCCATGCGCTGGCCGCAAGCTACAGGACAAACGGCAAAATCTATGCTGGCGACTATGCTGACTGCGCCGATGCGGATGTCATCATCATTTCCGCAGGCGTTAGTGAGAAGCCGCGCCCGGGTGAGGCGATGCCCCCAAGAGCATTGATGGGCAAAGAGAATGCCGTTGAAATACGCAAAATCATGGCCGGTATCACCCAACACACAAAAGACGCCATCATCATCCTGATAACGAATCCGGTCGATACGATCACCTACATCGCCGAAAATGAGTTCGACTATCCGAAAGGCAAAATTTTCGGCACCGGAACAACTTTGGATACCTTCCGCTACCGTCAGATTGTTGCTGCCCACTATCAGGTCGATCCCAAAACCGTCAGCGGCTACATTATGGGTGAACACGGCAGCACAGCCTTCCCAGCTTTCAGCAGCACGACTGTGGGTGCGCTCACGCTTACCCAAAGCGATGCTTTATTGGACCCTGCGGAACCATTGGACCGAAAATTCGTCAGCCAAGAAGTGGTGCACACAGCTTCCGATGTCTTCAACTGGAAAGGTTGGACCAATTCAGGCATCGGGGAAGTCGCAGCAGCCTTGGCCCGCGCGGTCATGCTGGACGAGAAAAGCATTTTCCCTGTGACCGCAACCGTTGACGGTTTATACAATTGCCATGGTGAAGCGGCCTTCAGCATGCCTTGCATCATCGGCAGGAACGGCTTGGAGAAACAGATCCCCTTGCCGCTGGATGATGAGGAATACGAAAAACTGCAACTCTCCATCAAAGATATTCAGCTCACGCTGCAATCCGTGCAATAGGAAAAGCGCAACCGCATCAGGTCCGACTGGATCGATGCGGTTGCGCTTCTTTTGTCCTTATACGGCTAGCCTACATGCTGAGTCTGCCGTGTTCTTCATATCTTGTTACGGTTGTGATGGCATTCTGTTCATCCACAAACACTACAAGCGGCTTGTGTTCCTTCGCTTCCTGTTCATCCATCATGCAGTAAGCCATGATGATGATTTTATCCGATACTTGAACGCAACGGGCGGCGGCACCATTCAGGCAAATCATGCCCGATCCGCGTTCGCCTGCGATGACGTAAGTTTCGAATCTAGCCCCGTTGTCGATGTCGACGATTTGGACCTTCTCATATTCGATCAAGCCTGCAGCTTCCAACAGATCCTTGTCGACAGTGATGCTGCCTACATAGGAAAGCTCCGCCTGGACAACGACGGCGCGATGTATTTTACTTTTTAGCATATTTAGTTGCATTGTTTTTCCCCCCACTTATTCCGTGATAAAATTATCGATCAGACGCGTTTTTCCGATATAGACTGCCAAAGCCACCAATACAGGTCGCTCAACGCTGTCCACTTGCTTCAGCGTACGCGCATCCACCAACTCCACATAATCGATCTTCGCCATAAGTTCGGCTTGGATCGTTTCCGAAATGGCCTTCAGGATTTTGGAAGCATCCTGCTCGCCATCCGCCAGCAACTGTTGCGCGACTTCGAGCGCTCGGCTCAGCACCAAAGCTGCCTTCCGCTCATCCGCTGACAGATAACTGTTGCGCGAACTTTTGGCCAATCCGTCTGTTTCCCGGATGATTGGGCAGCCGATGACGGTGACGTCCATATTGAGGTCGCGGACCATCTGTTGGATGACCGCCAACTGTTGGGCATCCTTCTGTCCGAAATAGGCGCGGTCCGGCTGCACGATATTGAACAGCTTTGTCACCACGGTGCAGACGCCCCGGAAATGAGCCGGTCTGCTCTTTCCGCACAAGCTCTCCGTCAGATCATGCATGTCCACAAAGCTGCTGAAATCGGGATGGTACATCTCTTTCGGCTCGGGGTGGAAAATCAGATCCACTCCGCTGCTTTCGCACAAAGCGGCATCCTTTTCCAGATCCCTTGGATAGCTTTCCAAATCTTCGGATGGGCCGAACTGCATCGGATTCACAAAGATGCTGACGACCACCCGATCGTTTTCGCTGACGGATTTCTGCATCAAGCTTTGATGGCCTTCATGGAGATAGCCCATCGTCGGTACGAAGCCGACCGACAAACCTTCCTTTTTCCAGGCCTTCACGGCACTGCGGATTTCTTCAACCGTTGCTGCAATCTTCATTCATGATTACTCCTCTAATATAATTTTTCGATGACCGCATCGGACAACGCAAACGTGTGCTCCACTGCTGGAAACGCGCCACTTTTCACTTCAGATATGTAGCCTTTGATGGCTGTCTGCATCTGTGGTCCTATTTCAGCATAGCGCTTGACGAATTTTGGTGTGAAATCGGAATAGAGCCCCAGCATGTCCTGATAGACCAACACTTGGCCATCGCAGCCGTTTCCCGCACCGATGCCGATTGTCGGAATCGAGATGCTTTTAGTGATCAAATCGGCCAGCTTTGCCGGAATGCATTCCAGCACCACCGCAAAGGCTCCTGCCGCTTCGACAGCCTTCGCTTGCTCAATCAGGCTGCGCGCCGCTTCTTCATCTTTCCCTTGGACTTTAAATCCACCGAAAGCATTGACGGATTGCGGCGTCAGGCCGAGATGTGCCATGACCGGTATGGAAGCTTCCACGATCGCCTTGATCTGCGGGCAGACTTCAATGCCGCCTTCCAATTTGACTGCCTGCGCCCGGCCTTCCTTGATCAGCCTGCCGGCATTGGATACCGCATCATAGACGGAGGTCTGATAGGACATGAACGGCAGATCGCTTACGACCAACGCATCCTTTACCCCTCTGGCGACAGCTTTCGTGTGGTGGATCATATCCTCCATCGTTACCGATAAGGTGTCTTCATACCCTAGCATCACCATACCCAGCGAATCACCCACGAGTACTGAGTCGATCCCTGCAGCATCAATCAGCTTGGCAGTGGAATAGTCGTAAGCAGTCAGCATCGTCAGCCGCTCATTTTTCTGCTTGGCATTGCGGAAAGTCAAAACCGATTTCTTCACCCGAATTCTCATCCTCTCTTTATCCAATATAATATATTATTCACACATTACGTTCTGCGGGGAATAATGTCAACTACTTTTTGAAACTGGAAGCCCTACCAAAATCAATTACTGTCATGACAGCTGGATATTCCAAGAAAAATGAAGTGGAAATAAACGTAGAAATAGACTTAGACACATAAAATAACCTTTAGAGCGTCGAAGGAATACCGTCCTGTCAACGTTTCTAAAGGTTGATTTTGTAATTTTATGGAGACGATGGGTTTACTATCTCCTTAAACAATAAGCAACATTGAACTACCCCCACCTACGCTATCGCTTAGAGGTGGGAGTCTTTTGGCAGAAAATGATAAAATACGGTATAATATATTTGTTGAAGAGATTCTCTTTAAGGACAGGAAAAGTAGGTGAACAAAGTGGGAAAATACCAATTGGATTATAAAGGTCTGGCATCTGTGACAAAGTTTCATGAAAAACAGACACCTGCCAAATTTGATAAAAAGCAGCAACTTGAAAAAATACGTGCGGAATATTTGAAAAAGAAGCAAAAATAAACAGGTGAACTACATCGTCACTGAACTACCGAGCTACTGGGAATACCCATAACTTCTCCAGCGATCGTTTCAGCTCCAAGACAGCGGTTTAGGCTGGTTTTACCAAGGCTTATCCCAAGCCAATCGAGAGAATATTTTTTGCGGCGTTTACGTCGCGGTCGTGATGCGAGTGGCAGATTGGAAAGCATCTCAAGCCACCACATTATCAAAGTTAGGCTCTAATCCAACAAGCAACGAACAGCTAGTATTCCCCAACACCAAAAATACAATGCTGGCACTCTCAAAAGTTGATCTGATTATGACTCGAATCGTTAACAAATGTGACGGCCTGAAAAAAATAAAAGTTCATGGCATGCGCCATACATGTTGCTCATTACTTTTCGAAAACGGTACAAATTTAAATCAGGTAAAATCGATTCTCAGCCACACTGATTCAAAAACCACTCTAAATGTCTATACTACCCTAGGGTAGTATAGACAAAAAAACAACTCTCGGAAAGTCGTATGAATCGCTTCATATCAACTTTCCCAAGAGTTGTTTTCTTTTTTTTGATGGAGAATATGGGTTGTTATTTATCAATTAGCATGTATTTAATAAGGCTTCGCATAGCGTTTATTATATGGAAGGAAGCCAAAAAATAGTTAATAGAATTAAATGCGTTTAACTAATTACATGGTCAATAGCATGGTCAAAAAATCCGTAGGGTTATGGGTGTAACTTATTCAGAAATGAATAGGTTATTTTTTTGCACCAGGTCAGCAACGGTCTTACTGCTTCTATTTGAATAGATCCCAGAATGAGAACGTTGTTTTCTTATATATTTTATTGTACGCTGCACGTTTTGGATCTCTTATCCATCCCATGCCTTTTTTACCATATAGCGGATTTATGGAACGCTTGACCGCGCGCTTCACTCGTCCGGTTGTCCTTGCTTTGATTGATCGTTTAATACTTGGTGTACGCATTCCGAATTTCATTGCATTCAGTCCTTTGGAGTTCGAATATATTACTACTTCAGTATACTACATTTTAGATAGATGGCTTCGCAACGCCAGAACTCTATGATTTATGTGAAGAAAAAAGCATCAGTACGTCATCCGACTCAAGTGAAATTCCCGCTTGTTCACTCTGACTGAACGCGTCTTCCAAACGCATTGGAAGAGAGGGGCCAAGTGTTTGATGCTGGCCTATACCACGATTTCACCCTTATTTTGCGCATAAAAAAACATCTAATATTTAAAATTAGATGCTCATTTTTGTTATTAAATTTGAAGAACGCCATCATTTGCGATTATCTCATTCGCGCGCTCCTCGGTTATTTCCTCGAAATCTGTAGAAGCGTTCATGATTATTTCTTCATACCAATAATCGGATGCTTCCCAAGCTTTGCTCTCCGGGACGTACCTAAACATCCAGTCGCCGTATTTCAAAAGGAAATTTTTCCGATTAGCCCTCGTCGTTATGTAATATTTTGTCTTTCTCATTATTTCACCTCTTCCTTGTATTGTCGCTTGATAGGCGACTAAACCCTGCCTTTTTCAAACAAAAGTCCCGGCCCCAATATGGCAGCAATTTCCGTTTCTCCTATTTCTCAAAACTTTCGGATGACGATTGTTGTTTTGGCCCGCCGCTTCACCAGACTTCTTTAAGTTAATTATACACCTGTTTTTATTCAAAATGATCATTGCTAAACAAGTCCAGCGATGTGATTATGAATATTTATGCTCATGCAACCAAAAAGGCAGAAAGCGAAACAGCTGATAAATTTGCTAAATACGTGAATTTTTAGCATTACATATTCACTAAAAAATAAGCTTTCAAAACATTTAGAAACGTTGCCACGTCAATGTTTTGAAAGCTTACAAATAAATTATGATGGAGACGATGGGGCTCGAACCCACGACCTCTTGACTGCCAGTCAAGCACTCTCCCAACTGAGCTACGCCCCCGAAATAACAGGGTATCAATGACGTTCGGCAAAAACGCCTTATGAATGATATGATACCCTATTTTCACTTCTATAACAAGCCTAATTTTTCAAGTGCGTAGGCAATTCCGCCTGAATTACAATCTTTCGTGACAAATTTGGCGACATCCTTGACAGGATCGACCGCATTTCCCATTGCGACGCCATAGCCGACGCTGGAAATAAGTTCATAATCGTTGTTTCCGTCGCCGAAAGCTATTGTATCTTCATGCGCAAAGCCCAGATGCTTCGCCATCCACAGAGCAGTTTGTGCTTTTGAACCAGGATTCGGCAATACATCCACTCCAGCATCGTGCCAGCGCACAAAGCGGAATTCCGGAAAAGCGCCGTCTTCATAGATTGCTTTCTCTTCGTCTTTGTAGAACAGGAGCGCTTGATATAGCGGATTGTTCTGATAAAAAGACGCATCATGGTCAGGGACTTCGAACTCAATACTGCGCATCGCTTCGCTTGCGTTGTTCTCGATCGATTCATGGCGACGAGCCAAAGCATGCGCTGATTCGTAGACAATCTGATGGCCACTCTGATCGGAAATCTGCAGCAATTTTTCGAATGCATCCAGATCCAATTTGTTCTCATACTTGAGTTCATGCTTGAAATACCCTGCAGCTCCGTTGCAGACGATGTAGTTGTCTAATTGGAACGTATCGATGACCTCTTGGGCCAGAAACAGATTCCGCCCCGTTGCGATCGCGATTTCGTGCCCATTCTTCTGCAATTGGCGCAAAGCTTGGAGAGTGCTCTCAAGCGGCATCTTTTCATCGTTCAGCAATGTTCCGTCGATATCAAAGAAAATGAATTTTTTGTTTTCCAAATTTTTTGCTCCTCTTATTCTGCCTCATTTTTGAATTGACTCGTGTACAAATCGTAATAAAATCCTTTTCTTTCCAACAACTCTGCGTGTTTGCCATGTTCGATTATTTCGCCTTGATCCATGACGAGAATCAAATCGGCATCGCGGATGGTGGAAAGTCGGTGCGCGATCACAAAACTGGTCCTGCCTTGCATGATGCGTTTCATCGCTTTTTGGATTAAAGCTTCCAGTCTAGTATCTACGGAACTAGTCGCTTCGTCAAGTATTAAGATTTTAGGATCCGCGATAAAGGCGCGGGCGATCGTCAGCAATTGCTTTTGCCCCAAGGAAATATTGGAGGCCTCCTGATTTATGACCGTATCGTAGCCTGCACCCAAAGTCTGGATGAAATGATGCACATTGGCTGTGGTCGCCGCATCCACCACATCTTCGAAGGTCGCATCCAGTTTCCCGAAGCGAATGTTCCCTGTGATCGTGTCCTTATAGAGCCATGCGTCCTGCAGTACCATGCCAAATTGGGAGCGCAAGTCAGCGCGGGTCAGTTCTTTCGTGTCGTGGCCGTCTATTTTTATGGCGCCCGAGTCCACCTCATAGAAGCGCATCAAGAGATTGATTATCGTAGTCTTGCCGGCGCCGGTCGGACCGACGATCGCCACTGTTTCGCCGCTTTTTACGTCGATGTTGAAGTTTTTGATCAGCGGATCTGCTTTGTCATAGCTGAAGGAGACATTTTCAAAAGTGACATCTCCGCGGATTTCCTTCGGCAAACTCATTTTCACTTCTGCTTGCACCTCTTCTTCTTGATCAAGGAGATCGAAGACACGTTGGATGGAAGAAGCAGCCGATTGGATGATGGCCGATAATTGTGTGATCGTTGAAATCGGCTGGTTCACTTGCCATACGTACTGCACCATAGCCTGCACATTACCGATTGTCATCGCTCCAGCCATCGCTTGCAGAATCCCGAGCACAGCGATGATGATATAGGAAGCATTGGTGACGAGCGCTACAGCCGGTGACAGCAGGCCGGAAATGAAGGCAGCCTTGAAGCCATTCTTTTTCAGGGATTCATTAATAGAATGGAACTCCTCGAAAGCATCCCCTTCTTTGCCGTAAAGCTTGATGATGGAGAAGCCGGTCAGCGATTCCTGGACAAAACCATTCAGCTGCCCAAGATATTTCGCTTGTCCACGGAAATATGGCTGCGACAGCTGCGTGATCTTTTTGGAAAGGATACTAGCCAACGGAATCAGCGCGACCATGGTGAGAGCCAGCTTCCAACTGATCGCGAACATCATGATGAGCGCAAATGTGATCCCCAAAACGGCATTCAGCACCTGCAGCAAGGATTGTTGCAGCGCATTGCCGATAGAATCGACATCGTTCGTCACTTTGCTCAATATGTCCCCGAATTGGTTGCGGTCAAAGTAAGCAATCGGCAGCCGGTTCAATTTATCGCTCAGATCCCTGCGCAAATCACGCATAGCATCCTGAACGACATCCGTCATGAACAATTGCGAATAGAGATTCGTAGCTTGGTAAAGCAGTGCCCGAACAAAATAGATGATCAGCACTTTCGATAAATAATCGTAATTGATGCCGGCACCCTCCACGCCTTTCAACATATCCGATACATTTCTGCCTATTTCGGTAATAGCAAATCCGATGATGAAAGGCTCCAATACATTCAGTATCGTCATCGCTATGGTCAACAAGATGGACCCAAAGAACTTCATTTTGTAAAATTTTAGGTAGTCCCATACACGGAGCAACGTTTTTTTGTCCACTTTTTTCATGAAAGTTCCTCCTTGCTCATTTGCGAGGATGCAATATCATAATAGATTTCACAATTCTGCAACAGGTCTTTGTGGGTTCCCTGACCGACGACCTCACCTTCATTCATTACAATGATCTTATCTGCATGCATGATCGTGCTGACGCGTTGGGCCACAATGATGACTGTCGCTTTTCCGGTCTCTTTTTTGAGCCGCGCGCGCAAGGTCGCATCCGTTTTGTAATCCAACGCCGAGAAACTGTCATCGAAGATATAAAGATCCGGTTTGCGGACGATCGCCCGGGCAATGGATAAGCGTTGCTTTTGCCCGCCAGAAAGATTGCTTCCGCCCTCAGCCAAATGTTCATCAAAACGTTTGGGTTTGCGCGCTATAAATTCCTTGGCTTGGGAAATATCGGAGGCTTCTTCGATTTCTTTTTTTGAGGCATCCCATTTCCCGTAACGAAGATTTTCGGATATTGTTCCGGTGAAAAGCAAGGCCTTCTGCGGAATAAAGCCTATTTTTTTGCGCAAAGCTTTCAGATTATAATCGCGCACATCATGCCCATCGAGCAGAATGCGCCCTTTTGTGACATCATAAAAACGCGGAATCAACTGGATTAACGTCGATTTGCCGCTCCCTGTGCTGCCGATGAAAGCGATCGTTTGCCCTGGCACTGCCGAAAAAGAAATATCCTTGATCACCGGGGTGTCGGTGTTCCCAGGATAGGCAAAACTGACTGCTTCAAAACTAAGATAACCATGCGTCAGGGTTTCCGTGATCCCCTCTTCATTCGGGGAAATGCTGCTGGTAGTGTCCAACACTTCCTGGATCCGTTTCGCGGAAACCGAGGCTCGTGGGTACATCATGAAGACGACTGCAAAATTCAGAAACGAGAACAAGGCATGGAAACTATATTCGATGAAAGCTGTCATGTCCCCCAGCTGAAGGCTGCCTCCCTCAATCTGCTCGGAACCAAACCACATGATGGCGATGATGATCAGATTGATGACATGAGAAAATACAGGCTGATTCCAGGCCATCAGGCGGAAGAGCTTTTTTGAAACCACTCTGTAGGCGTTGTTGACTCCCTCAAAACGTTCAGCTTGGAAAGCTTCCTGGACAAAGGCTCGGATGACACGCATACCGGAAAGCGATTCCCTTAAATTCCCGTTGATGTCATCAAGATTTTGCTGTTGCGCCTCAGATAACGGCTGTGATTTTTTGCCGATCACAATGATCATCACAAGCAATGCCGGAAAAGCCGGCAATAAGATAATCGATAAGTCCGGACTCGTGCGCGCTATCATAAATGCGCTGGCGAACATCATAATGAAGGTCATCAACCCCATACGCAGTAACATCTGAGCGAATTGCATCAGAATGAAGGCGTCATTGGTGACACGCGTCACCAATGATGAAACGCCGATGCGATCATATTCTTCGTGGGAAAAAGTCTGGATATTTTGGTACATGTCATTGCGCATATCCGCTACCATGTTGGTAGTGATTCTGCCGGTTGCATAGGCGACAATTATTCTGCCCACAAAACCGATCAAGGCCAAGCCGACCATAACCGCAGTCGTGCGCAAAATATTCCCTTTTCCGCCACCTGCAACCGTCTCGTTGATCAATCCTGCAAGCATCGTGGGCAATCCCAATTCTACAAGCACAAATCCAAAAGCTCCCAACACATTTAATAAAAATAATTTGTTATACCGACTGATATAACGCCAAATTAAAGACATTTCGATACACCTACCTTAATAAAAACGATTCTCCAGGGTTCTTCAGGGCAAAAAAAAAAATCTCGTTTTTCTGTCCAGCCTTCAAAACCCTCTTTATCCAGTCTAGCCAATTACTGTGTTTAAGTCTACAAAAATATTGATTGCTTTCGTTAAAAAAAACAAAAGAGAATTGCCTTACTATTGGAAAGGCTTGCACCTCCGCAAAAATGATTTTGACAGTCATTTCTATACTAACTGCCTTAATTGTGGTAAACTTACAGTACCGATTGTATGAAAAAATACAACTATTGACCAAGTTAACAAACTAAGATTGTAATTTTTAAGTACAGTACTATCAAAAACAATAAGAAAAATGGAGTGAACTATATGATATTTAAAGTAACATACCAACCAGCAAAATTTGATGCACCAACCAGAGAGAACACGGAATCTCTTTATGTGGAGGCATCCGACCTTGTAATAGCCAGAAGATTAGTTGAACAAAATACCCCCTACAACATTGAATTCATTCAACCTTTGGAAGGCAGCCATTTAGAATACGAACAAAAAGATCCTAATTTTAAAATCACGGAGTTCAATGTATGAAACCTAACATAAAAAACAATGAAGTCGGTGTATTTGCCCTCGGGGGTTTAGGAGAAATCGGCAAAAATATGTATGGCATACAATTCCAGGATGAAATCATCATTCTTGATTCCGGAATCATGTTTCCGGAAGATGACTTGCTTGGCATTGATTATGTTATACCTGACTACAGTTACTTGGTTCAAAATCAATCCAAAATCAAAGGGTTGTTCATTTCTCACGGACACGAAGATCACATCGGTGGTGTCCCGTTTCTTTTGAAAGAATTGAATGTCCCTATCTATGCAGGCAAACTGGCGCTCGCCATGATCCGCAACAAACTGGATGAGCACGGCTTACTCAGAGATGCTATCCTGCACGAAATCAATGAAGATTCAATCATTAAATTCCGCAAAACCAGCATAAGCTTCTTCGGAACAACGCACAGCATACCGGATACTATGGGGATCGTGGTCAAGACTCCTCCTGGTAACATTGTGTTTACAGGAGATTTCAAGTTCGATTTCACACCTGCAAACGGAAAACCGGCAAACATCCATAAGATGGCTAAAATCGGTGAAGAAGGCGTGCTTTTACTTCTGAGCGACAGCACAAATGCGGAAACACCGACATTTACGCAATCTGAGCAAATTGTTGGTCAATCCCTTAAAAACATCATTCAAAAAGTTTCGGGAAGAATCATTTTCGCTTCATTCTCGTCCAACATCTACAGATTGCAACAAGTCACTGAAGTCGCGCTCGAAACGGGCCGGAAAATCGCTATATTCGGCCGCAGCATGGAGACGAACTTCCGTACGGCTAGAGAATTAGGCTTCATCGTGGCACCGGATGATCTGTTCATCGACACGCGTGAATTGAACAGCCTCCCTGCGGATAAGGTTTTGATCATGTGTACGGGATCGCAAGGCGAACCGATGGCTGCATTAAGCCGGATTGCTAACGGCACACACAGACAGATTTCCATCCAACCTGGTGATACAGTCATTTTCTCAAGTTCACCGATTCCGGGCAACACAACCAGTGTCAATCGCGTTATCAACTTGCTTTTGGAAGCTGGGGCAGCTGTTGTTCACGGTAAAGTAAACAACGTCCACACTTCTGGACATGGTGGGCAACAAGAGCAGAAATTGATGTTGACCCTGATGAAACCAAAATACTTCATGCCTGTCCACGGCGAGTACCGGATGCTGAAGATTCATACAGAATTAGCAGAAGCAGTCGGCATTCCAACCGAGAATTGCTTCATATCCGATAATGGGGAAATCCTTGCATTGACGGCTGATTCGGCGAGACGTGCCGGCAGCTTTACGGCATCAGACGTTTATGTAGATGGAAAAGGCATCGGCGATATCGGAAACATCGTCCTGCGCGATCGTCGTGTCCTTTCTGAAGATGGCCTTGTAGTCGTGGTATTGACCGTCGATTTCCGCAACAAAGATTTATTGGCGGGACCGGACATCCTTTCACGCGGATTCATCTATATGCGTGAATCAGGCGATTTGATCCATGAAGCACAAGCAATCGTCCGCCAGGATGTTCTTTCTTTGTTGAAGAGCCCTGATGCTGTCACCGAGAAGAAATTGAAGGACACCGTTACGAATGCCATTCAGCCTTACCTGTATGAAAAAACGGAGCGCCGTCCTATGATTGTTCCTGTCATCATGAGCGTCTGAACCTGAAAACCTGAACTGAACACAAAAAGAGGGCCTGGATTAAAATCCAGTGCCCTCTTTTTTATTTGCCCTCTTTATTTTGTGCGATGAAGTTATACTCCGGTTCGCGTTGTTTTTCATCGAAGCCGACATGCAGGTCATAGCCATTAAAGAACCAATCATCCGCATCTTCTACATAATATAAAATGCCATTGTACTCGGCTTTTCCGATCGGAGATACTGGCTCATCCACATCAAGCCCAACCGAGAACCCTTCATGTATTTGGCTACTGCCATACACTTTCCCAAGGAAACGGACCCCTTTTTTGCCTGAAATACCCATTTCCTGTTCAAACCACTTTTGTGCGCGTTCACTGATCTCTATTTTCATCTAGTCGCTGATTCGATAATCAGCCTGCCCCCCTCACTACTATCTATCATATTCATCTTATCATAAGGAAGCATCATTTTATAACACTTTGCTCACAGTCATTGGATCAGATGATGCTTGAATGCATAGATGGTAGCTTGGGTTCTGTCATCCACTTCCAATTTTGTCAGAATGTTGGACACATGCGTTTTGACTGTCTTCAGTGTGATGAACAGTTGGTCGGCAATATCCTGATTGGAGTAACCTTGCGCGATGAGAAGCAATACTTCCCGCTCTCTGGCGGTCAACTCTTCATGCAACGGCCGGATATTTCTTTTCGAGAAGCGCTCCAGCATCTTATCCGTCACTTCTGGCTCCAGGACTGACTCACCGTGGTAAGTGGAACGGATTGCGTCCGCGATTTCATGCGCTGATGAGGTTTTCAGCATGTAACTGGACGCCCCAGCTTCCAATGCCGGATAGACCTTCTCGTCATCGATGAAACTGGTGACGATGATAATTTTCGCTTTGGGCCATTCGTTCAGTATCGCTTTTGTCGAAGCAATGCCATCCATGACTTCCATGACCAGATCCATCAAAATGATGTCCGGGCGCAAATCTAAGGCCATTTCATAGCCAATCAAGCCATTTTCCGCTTCCCCTATTACTTCAATATCATCTTGGATGGATAAATAGGCCGAATATCCCAGCCTCACCATCTCGTGATCGTCGATAATCAATACACGTATCAATCTGAACCCTCCTTATGAAACTTTTTCTCAGAAATTTTTGTCATCCTATTCAGCACTTGCGTCGGTTGTATTCACATTCGTATTAGGGATGCGTATTTCAATCACGGTCCCTTTTTTGGGGAAACTGATGATTTTACAGCTCCCACCCATTCCCTGCACGCGCTCCTTGATGTTCATTAGACCATAGCTGCCGGATTTTTCGATCGAAGTATCGAAGCCGACGCCATCGTCATAAACACGGAGACTGATTTCCTGCAAGGTTTGTTTCAGATATACTTCCAGATTACTTGCCTTTGCATGCCTCAGAGTGTTCGAAAGCAACTCCTGGACAATGCGGAAAAAATGATCCTCGATGCCACTCATCGTGTGGACATCATCGATTTCCCATTTAATCGCAATTTGGACTTTCGACTTCAATTCCACCAACAACTGTTCTATCCCTTTTTTCAGGGATTTCCCTTCAAGTTTAGTTGGACGAAGATGAAGGAGCAACGCTCTCATCTCCGACTGGGACTCATTGATGATGCCTTCTATGAGCCGCATCTGTTTCTGTATTTTTTCCGGAAAAGCATCCGACCGCTCATTGACTGCCGACAACATCATCATAGCGGCAAAGAGCTGTTGGCTTACGGAATCATGCAGCTCCCTCGCGATGCGATGCCGCTCCTGCTCGAGAATTTCTTCTTTTGTTTCGTTGCCGACCTGCTGAGGATTTGCACTTAAATGCTGCACTTCCCGAGACAGGCTAAGCATCTTTTTCCTAAGCATTTCAATTTCAATATGGATTGCATGGCAATACTGATCCAAAAATAATGATTTATCTCGATTGTTGTTGAATACCGTATGCTCATAATTGCCAAGGTAAAGCCAATGCAATTTGTCCTTGATGCGATTTTCTTGACTCTTTAAATAAAAGTGGCTGATCCAAGTTACAACGATGGCAGCGAACAGCAGCAACACAATGATGTAAAGGAATGCCGGCACATAAAAACGATCCACCTCGAGCAGTTCCTGATAACTTAAATACGGCCTCAAGGCAAATAAAACACCAGCCACGATAAAAGCAAAGACGCCTAGTATCGTGCTGAACAGAATCAAAACCGCGCTTCTCCTCATAGATAGATCACCTCCAAATCGCCCAGCAGGCTATTGGAGACGATTTTGATTTTTCGGTTTGCCTCATCGTAATCCCGGCTATACAATTTGACCGTTTCATTGGTCAAGTCCAGTTCATCTTCGTTGAACATAAGTTGTCCTTTGATGGTGGAATGATGGACAGCCACACCGATTCCTAAAGGTACGATTACCCTGGTCTTCCCGAACCCTTTGCGTATCAGAATGATGTTTTCCTCTTTCGGCAACAATGTATTCCCCAAATCGATTATGGTATCACCCATGAACACAGTCAGATTGACATCGTCCCATTCATAGACATCTGTCCCGATACTGGTGTTTCCGATCCATTTCTGGCGCTTTCTGGAACCGTTCCGCTGTTCCGGTTCTTTCGTTTTGACTGTTCGGAATGCTTTTTCTTCCCAAGGAACGTCAACAAAAGTATCCAGCTTCAACTCAGACCAGATTCCTTTCCCGTTGATGACGACGAACAATATGAAAAGAATCAACATCAGCCACACTGAGAAAGTGGATAGTATGCTCATGCCTACCATAAACCATCCGACCAAGCCAAGAATCTGACGACGCTCGCCTTTTCCGGTGCCGAATTTTATGAATATCAGCCCGAATACAAAGACCAACAGCAAATCTGTGTCCTGCACCAACTGGAATAGGACCGCCACCCCCAACAGGCCTTCAATGAGCATGAATAATTTCAAGGCCCTCTTTTTCATCCTGAGCCCCTCCCTTCTCTTCGATGTTTTATACATTTCCACTGAACGCTAGCTTACAGGTGCGACAACGAGGAATGTAAGTATCTGCTTCCATTATAGATTACCTGGACCGCTTTGACAGTGCGCTAAGGGTGGATAGTACACTAAGACTAAAGTCGTAGAGTCCATTTGAATGCCTATCCTTTGTCATTATACTCGATCAGCAGAAACGAAACGTAAACAAACAGAGGATAGGACAGCAAAATCATTTCGAATGATTTTTGTCCTACCCTCTTCTTGAATGCTTTTTCTAAGCTTGTTCCACTCTGACGATCTTCACGTTCATATCGCCGCCTGGTGTACCGATTGCGACTTCTGCGCCGATATGCTTGCCCAACAAGGCTTTAGCGATCGGAGAATCGTTTGAAATCTTACCTTCAAGCGGATCTGCTTCTGCACTGCCGACAATAATGTAAGTTTCTTCATCGCCATCTGGTAATTCTACGAATGTCACTTTGAGTCCAATCGAAACCACATCGCTGTCGACGTTTTGCACTTCTATGATTTCCGCAAAACGGGTCATTTTTTCCAATGTTGTGATGCGGCCTTCGACGAAAGCTTGTTCGTCTTTTGCAGATTCATATTCCGAATTTTCGGATAAATCTCCATAGCTTCTGGCAATCTTGATGCGTTCAACGATTTCTCTTCTTTTATTCACTTTTAAATCTTCAAGTTCAGCTTCTAATTTGGCTTTACCTTCAGCTGTCATCGGATATGCTTTTTCGATCATAAGAAATATGCCCCTTTTAAGTAATGATTCAATATGCAATATTCAGCACAGGACGGCAGTTCCCTTTTTTTGTGTTGATAGCTGTCCCCTAAAGCCAAATGGATCCGGGACAGGTAGCGTGTCATCCAAAGAGAAATAATCATTTCCTGTAGCTCTATATCGTTTATTGGCTGCCTAATTAATAGTGAATTTAAAATACCACTTAATCCCAATAAAAGCAATTATATTTTTAAAATATTACAGGCATTTATTGTTATTCTGCTTTTTCGGCCAAAATTGAAGCAATTTTCGTGGTCATCAGATCAATTGCGACTTGATTTTGTCCGCCTTCAGGAATGATGATATCCGCAAATTTTTTGGTTGGTTCGATGAATTGCTGATGCATCGGCTTGACCACTGTCAGATATTGATGGATGACAGAATCAAGTGTCCGGCCTCTTGATTCCATATCGCGTTTGATTCTGCGGATGATACGGATATCATCATCCGTGTCCACATAGACTTTGATGTCCATCAGATCACGCAAGCGTTGATCCTCTAAAATTAGGATTCCCTCAACGATTATGACTTCTTTCGGCTCGCGATGGATCACTTTATCGCTGCGCGTGTGCTTGGAGTAGTCGTAAACCGGTTGCTCGACGCTCTCGTATTGTATCAATTTTTTAAGATCTTCGATGAACAGATCCGTATCAAACGCAAATGGATGATCGTAGTTTGTTTTCAGGCGTTCCTCAAACGGTAAATCGCTTTGGTCTTTATAATAAAGATCCTGTTCCAACAGCAAAATGGAAACATCGGAAAACTTGTCTAAAATGGCCCGACTGACACTGGTTTTCCCGCTTCCCGATCCCCCTGTCACCCCAATAACGATAGGTTTTTTCACTGGTGTTTCTTCCTCTCTTCTTGCAGCTCACTTTATTCGTCTTATTCGCTGTCTACGTATTGGCTTTGCAATTGTAAATGTTCTTCATATGTTTCGGAAAAATAAACGATACCGGTTGTTGTATCTGCAACGAAATACAGATAGTTAGTATCCGCTGGTGATAGCGTCGCTTGAATGGCCCCTTCACTTGGACTATTGAATGGCCCAGGACCCATGCCTGTATTCCTGTACAGGTTATAGGGCGAATCTATTTCAAGATCCTCGAAGGTCACTAATTCCTTGTGCTCATTCAGCGCATACAAAATACTGATGTCCGATTGGATCGGCATATCGATTTCCAGACGATTAAAGAATACGCCAGCAATGTTTGCACGATCTTCCGGAGTAACGCCTTCTTTTTCGACTAGTGAAGCAATCGTCAGAATTTCATGGAGGGTATGCCCTGAAGAAGCAATCTGTTCTGCATAGGGCATTAGTACTTCATTCGTCTTCTGCAACATCTGTAAAATGACTTCATCCAAATTATTTCCGGCTATATAATCATAAGTCGCCGGATAGAGGTATCCTTCCAAGCGATAACGCGTATCGGTGCGTTGGGAAGCTTCAGTCAAAATATCAGGGTACTGTGCAGCCGCATTCGTCAGGAATTCCGGTTCATTCACTTTCGCCAAAAATTCCTCAGCTGTGAAATCCGTCTTCTCTTCGACTTCCGCTGCGATTTGTTCGATCGTATTGCCCTCTCTTACGATGATTTTGTGATCGCTCGATTGCGGCACCTGACTTCCGCCCGCTTGAAGCGTCGCAATAATGTCGTCCAAGCTCATGGAAGGCGATAATTCATAAAAGCCTGCTTGGAAATCAGAAACATTTTGCGTCTTGATGTAATAGTTGAATATGGTCGCGTTTTTGATGACGTTGCCTTCTTCCAACAGTTGTGTGATCCCTTTTGTGGACGTCCCTATTGGAATTTCCACTTCGACGACTTCCGTACTTTCTGGCTCCAATGGCTGAAGTGCGTCTGTTATATATTTGTAGCCGGCAAAGCCAACGATGACTCCTAACAGGATCCCTATCGTTACGATTGCAAAAACAATTTTTCGCACTAGTGACCGTTCTTTCTTGCGTATTTTCATTTTGTCTACGGCTTCTTTCTCCAACGTAGGCCGAATGAGTTTTTGTTGCTCTTGAGGTTCTTGCTGATCATTTTGTGACAAAGACGAGGCCCTCCTTACTTGAGTATATGGCTATTTGTAGACTATTAGCCATTCGACTTCCGTAATTATACACGAAAACCTATATAAATTGAATCTTTTTCGTTATTTGCATAGACATATGGAACATATTGGACAGTTTTCTCATCATTTTTTCAGGGTGGATCCGGCTGGATGCCAAAAGCTCAAAAAAGCAACGCAGCAGCAAAACAAAAGAGGATCCAGACAATGGTTGTCCCGATCCTCCTTTATTTTCTTTAGAAGTTACTTACACTATTATTGAAGATCTTCGTCTTCCATAAATGTGTTCAGAACTTCTTCGATCATATCCCACTCTTCATCCGATTCGATCGGCTCCAAATCGCCTTCTCCGCCATCTTCGGTTTCAACATAGGAGTAAGCTTGCAATTCGATTTCTTCTCCTTCAGGAGATCCTGCTGGGTAAACCAGCACATAGGACTTTCCGAAATCTTCTGATTCGAAAGTGAATAAGATTTCGAATAACTCTTCATTTCCGTTCTCATCCACGATTGTGATGTGCTCGTGGTTATCTTCATGGTCATGATCGTGGTCGTGATCGTGATTATGTTCAGTCATGGTATGCACCTCTTTATCTAAGTATTATTTTTATCGTTCAAACAAAGGATATTGTAACGCAAATAGGACAAAAAAACTACTCTCTTTACTGGCTGTCCAAATAATTCTGAAGAAGTATGACAGCAGCAAGTTTGTCGATAACCTTTTTCCTTTTTTTGCGGGAAACATTTCCTTCATTGATCAACATTTTTTCTGCTTGCACAGTGGTAAGTCTTTCATCAACGTAATCGACCGGCAAACCCAACTCTTTTTCAAGCAAATTTCCATAAGCGATGGAAGCTTCCGCCCGGAAACCAATGCTATTGTCCATATTTTTGGGCAAGCCAAGTACAAACTTCTCAACTTCGTATTCCTTGACCAATTCGGCAATCCGATCAAGGCCAAATACGCCATTGGCCTCATCGATTTTGACGATTTCGATCCCCTGCGCCGTCCATCCCATCGGATCGCTGATGGCCACTCCTACCGTTTTTGATCCGACATCCAAGCCCATGAGCCTCATTGGATAATTCTGCCTGTTCCAGAAAGATAGCTCTTCACTAATTCCTCCATTATTTCATCACGTTCGTGACGGCGGATCAGGTTTCTGGCATCGTTATGACGCGGGATATAAGCTGGATCGCCAGAAAGCAGGTAGCCCACAATCTGATTGATAGGGTTGTATCCTTTTTCTTCCAATGCGTCATAAACAAGGGCTAATGTCTCTTGTACATTCTTTTTCAGATTGTCATCAAAATTGAATAACATCGTTTCATCTTTCGAACTCATAGCGACACCCCAGTTTTCTTTAGTATATTTACCATTTTACAAGAAATCACAAAAAACTACAACAAAGAAATGCCACTGCCTCTGCGGGTGGGCGTCGCGACCTGTCCAATTTCCTTCCTATTGGTATATTCCGCATCTTGTTTCATGCGGATTGGCCCAACAAACAGGGACCGGCATCTTTTTTGGATGCCCGCCCCTGAGAAAAGATGCTTATTTTGTATTTTCCTCGATCCAGATGCCAACGTGTTTCAGGGCATCCGGGATGCCTGTTGGGTTATTTCCACCTGCTTGTGCCATATCCGGACGTCCGCCGCCTTTGCCTCCAGCAAATGGAGCAAGCGTCTTGATCAGATCGCCGGCTTTTAAGCCTTGTTCCAATTTCTCTTGTGAGACTGCCGCCAGCATATTGACTTTGCCGTCTGTGGCCGAAGCTGCCACGAAGAGATCGGAGACAGCTTTTTGACGCCATTGGTCAGCCAATTGACGCAACGCGTTCATATCCTGATTTTTTGTTTCATAGGTGATATATGTGACACCATTGACGGTTTCCACGTTTTCAAAGAGATCTTTGGCTTCGGCATTCATGATTTTTGCTTTCAAAGACTCATTTTCGCCTTGCATTTCCTTCATTTCTTGTTTGAGTTGATTGATTTTACCGGCTACTTCTTTTGTTTGTTGGGCTTTCACAAGCTGTGCCGCCTCGCTCAATTCAGCTTCTTTTGTGCGGAAATACTGATAAGCTGCCTGGCCGGTCACTGCTTCGATGCGTCGGACACCTGCACCAATTCCGGATTCGGACAAAATCTTGAAGACTCCAATATCCTGCGAATTCTGTACATGAACCCCGCCACATAGTTCGATTGAATAGCCACCGACATCGACCACTCGGACTTCTTTTCCATATTTTTCACCAAACAATGCCATGGCGCCCATTTCTTTCGCTTTATCGACGGTTGTTTCGACCGTTACGACAGGCAATGCTTCCCAAATCTTTTCATTCACGATTTCTTCCATCCGTACCAACTCTTCTGCTGTTACTTGGCCGAAATGCGTGAAGTCAAAACGAAGTTGATTCGGGTTTACCAGCGAACCGGCTTGGTTGGCATGATTCCCCAATACATCCTTCAGTGCTTGGTGCAATAGGTGGGTCGCCGTATGGTTCCTGGTGATGCTTCTTCTGCGCGCTTCATCTACGTGCAGGACGTAAGTTTCGTTCGAATGGATTTCCGTCAGGACACGCGCGATGTGCATCGTTTGGCCATTAGGGGCGCGTTTGACGTCTTCGATCTCTGCGACCACTTCACCAGCTTCGGTTTCGATCGTTCCTTTGTCCGCGACCTGTCCACCCATTTCTGCATAGAAAGGTGTTTCGCGGAAAATGATCTGAACGCGGTCATCTGCAGCTGCTTTTTCGACGATTTCGTCATTCGCAACCATCACTGAAAGCTCGGACGAAATTTTTGTTTGTGCATATCCGGAAAACGTGCTTGGAACCAGTACTTCAGCCCAGACAGGGGATTGTACGGAGAAGGAGTCTTCCACTTGTCTTGCTGCACGGGCGCGGTTACGTTGTTCCTGCATCTCTTGGTTGAACCCTGCTGTATCGACTGTGAAGCCTTTTTCTTCGGCATATTCGCTCGTCAATTCCAATGGGAAGCCGTATGTATCATACAGTTTGAAGGCATTCTTGCCGTTTACGGCAGTTTCGCCCTTTTCGTTCATCTCATCAAAGACGCTGTTCAGGATGTCCATCCCTTCATGGATCGTTTCCTGGAAACGTTGCTCTTCATTTGTGATGACTTTGATGATGAAATCTTGGTCCGCTTTGACTTCAGGATAATAGGATTCCATGATAGCTGCCACAACCGGAACCAATTCGTTCAGGAACAGTTTTTCGATGCCCAATTTTTGGCCATGCATGACAGAGCGGCGGATCAAACGACGTAAAATGTAGCCGCGGCCTTCATTGGAAGGCAAGGCACGGTCCCCGATTGCAAAGCTGACGGCGCGGACGTGATCAGCGATGACTTTGAAAGAAATATCCAATGTTTTGTTTTCGCCGTACTTCTTGCCGTCGCTCAGCGTCTCAATTTTTTCGATGATCGGCATGAACAGATCCGTTTCGAAGTTGGTCGGTGTGTTTTGGACTACGCTCGTGACCCGTTCCAGACCCATTCCCGTATCGACGTTCTTGTGCGGCAGCGGCTCATAGGTACCGTCCGGCTTGTGGTTGAATTCGGAGAACACAAGGTTCCAGATTTCAAGGTAGCGTTCATTTTCTCCGCCAGGATACATTTCAGGGTCTCCGTCAGGCAAATCCTGGAAGGACGATCCGCGGTCATAGAAAATTTCCGTATCCGGTCCGCATGGTCCTGCCCCTATATCCCAAAAATTGTCCGCGATCGGAACGATATGATCTTCCGGCAAGCCGACTTTTTCCTGCCAAATGCGTTTTGTGTCCGTGTCTTCCGGATAATAGGTGACGTAAAGCAGCTCGGGATCGAATGCCAACCATTTTTCATCAGTCAAGAATTCCCAAGCCCAAGGGATCGCGTCTTCTTTGAAGTAGTCTCCGATCGAAAAATTCCCCAACATTTCGAATAAAGTGTGGTGTCTTGCCGTCACGCCAACATTTTCGATATCGTTTGTGCGGATACTTTTTTGAGCATTGGTGATCCGCGGATTTTCAGGAATCAACGTGCCATCAAAATATTTTTTCAATGTTGCTACGCCTGAGTTGATCCATAATAACGTCGGATCGTTGACCGGTATCAGTGAAGCGCTCGGCTCCACTTTTGACCCTTTCGTTGCCCAAAAATCAAGATACATTTGACGGATGTCACTGCTTTTCAGATTCTTCATTATTACCTTCCTTTTCTCTTCATTTATTTTTGGAGTGGATAAAATAAAAAACACCCCACTGCATACAAGGACGAATGACGCGGTACCACCTTGTTTGCAATGAAATGTTTTGATCATTCATTACCTCTCGGATCCGTTAACGCTGGAAGCGATAGTATTTCTACTATATTTACGCAAAGGGAGCATAAACGGATGCGTTTCCTTTCACCAAACGGAAACTCTCTTTTTTTATCCATTCCTATATCCTTTGCTTCAATCAAAAACTAGTATAACCAAAATACCGGCCGCTTGCAAGCAGTTCTTCAGAAAAGCAAAACAGGTCACATTTCTATGCGGATGGAGCGTCTTGCGCAGTAATAACCGGGTGTCAATGGCTCTTGCTGCTTCTCTTTTAAAGCATCCGCATGGTTTTCATAATAGGTAGCGTAGGGAAGGAGTTTCTCCAGTATATTCTCGGCTTGAATGAAAATCCAGCCGCCTTTGGCCAACAACCCGTCTTCGACAAGTTCCGGTCCCCAACCCATATTGGCGATTTCCAGGCCGAACATGTTCTTTTTGTAGAGATGGCTATCTTCCGGTTCGAACAGATTGCGATGCAACTGATTGCCCCAACGGAAAAGCCTGCGCGTCGATGCGCCGCAGCAATATTCCCATTCATCGCTGGACAACAGCCCCATGCCATCTTTCTCCAATTGCTTGCGCATTTCTGCATACGTGGTCTGGTAAGGCGCGAAAACTGTGTAAGAATCCAAATCTTCGTTCTGTTTCAGGAAGAACGAATCATTTTGGACCAGATGCGCCGGAAAATCCGCAAATATCGATGATCCGTTTGCGCTCGGCATCAAGGCTTGATGGATGTCCTTCTCGTGTATGCTGAACCAATCGCTTTGGCCCTCAAATTTCCCGTTTATGACTGCATAATTTCCGACTTTCGTCATCCCTACATAAGTCGGACTGACTTCCACCAATAATGGAGGGATCTCTGTCGTCCGGAGCTGCGACATTTGGCTGTTGACCAATTCGTCCAATTCATCCAAAGAATGGATCGGTTCGATTTTCTTCTTCATCCAATGATCGTCATGCAAAAACTCAGCGCCTTGAACAGATAGTTTCAGGCAATTTTCGATGGCGAGGTACATCTCTTTCCTGTCGGAGCTGATGTCCAATGGGTCCAGGCCATTGATTCCGCTGTCCCATCCGAGGACGGCCTCCTTGTGCCCGGGCACAAAAACAAACGGTGCGCCGTTGATGTCCACTGTAAACGTTTCGGTCTTGATGCCGCCCATCTGGTAATACGCCGGACGGATATCCGCGACAGACAACAACGGATTCACAAAATAACGGACAACGCTGCTGGCCAGAACAAGCTTATGCTCCATCGGGATGTTCTTCCAGTTCGGATTCATCAATTGATCAAATAGTTCCATTATACCACTCTCTTCTTGTAGCTGTATTGGATAACCAGTAACTTGCTTTACTGTCAGTATAGCAGAATATTGAGGCGGCGAGTAGCTTATTTCTTTTGCTGAAGCTAGCGACTATAGAGGCACCGTTGATTATTGCAGAGGGCGTCGCTGATTTTCTGAAAACAGAAAAGTCCGCAGACAACTGCTTCATTGTCTGCGGACTTCTCCCGGATTATTTTTCATTCATGAAAGTTTCCGGCGTTATATTTTCCATGCCGATCATCGGATCGATGCTCCCATCGGAAATTTTTTCGATCGTCAAATGGTAGATGGGTATTATTTTTGGAGATTCTTTGTTTTCTGACTTTTGGGTTGTTGATTCGGTAGTTGTTTCGGCAAGCGATTCAGCAGTCTCAATTCCAACACTGGGTGCCTTCGTTTCCTTGCTTTCTGCGGGTTCTTCCGCAGTGAAGACCTTGTCATTGTTCAGGTTTCGTTCCAGTTTTTCATGCAGCATCGTTTTCCGGATATCTCCGGTGCTTACGACAGCCGTTTCGAAGGCTTCGTAATCACCGCACAAAATCAATTTGCTTTTGCTCCTGGTGATGGCTGTATAAAGCAGATTGCGGCGCAGCATCCGCCCGTATTGTTTTACCATCGGCAGAATGACCATCGTAAATTCGCTGCCCTGCGATTTATGGATGGAACAGCAGTAAGCCAGCACGAACTTGTTCCAATTATTCCGATTGTAAGTGACTTCCACAGTGTCGAACAGGATCGTGATCTGGTCGACTTTCTCTTCCGTCTCCTTGGCGAATTGGATGGCAGTAATTTCACCCATGTCCCCGTTGAAGACGTTGTTTTCCGGTTGGTTCACCAACTGCAGCACTTTGTCGCCTACACGATAGACGACATCAAAAAAAGCCACTTCCCGTCTTTTTTTGTTCCCCTTCGGATTGAAGATTTCCTGCATCATCGTATTGATGGCATCAATACCGGCAGCGCCTTTGTACATCGGGGCCAGAATCTGGATGTCTTTCGCGGTGAACCCTTTTGATTTTGCCTTTTCGACGACTTGCCGGATCACCTGCTCGATCTGATGCGTTTGGCAAGGCAGAAACGATCGGTCCGCTTGATTGTTCCGGAAATCGCGTGGGAGGATGCCATTCTTGATTTCGTGCGCCAACGGGATGATCGATGAGTTGCCTGCTTGTCTGAATATCTCATTCAGTTCGACCTGCGGCAACGATTTACAGTTCAGCAGATCGAACAACACTTGGCCCGGACCTACCGAAGGCAATTGGTCCTTATCCCCGACAAACAACACTTGCATGCCTGATGGCACAGACTTCAGGAGCCGGTGCATCAACCATGTATCCACCATCGAAACTTCATCGATGATCAACAGCTTGCCTTCCAGCTCTTGCGTATAAAGTTCTTCGGATTCCTTTTCCTGGCCCGTCAAGCCCAGCAAGCGGTGAATCGTGCTACCGGGCAGACCTGTCGTTTCCTGCATTCGTTTTGCGGCCCGTCCAGTCGGAGCGGCAAGTAATATCGGGAAAAGTCCGTCTTTGTAGTCGTGAGGGTTTTCCGGAAGATCGTTCAGTTCGGAGAACATGCGGACGATCCCTTTCAGAACGGTCGTTTTGCCGGTACCGGGGCCTCCGGTCAGGATGAAGAACGGTGAAAGCAAAGCTGCTTTAATCGCTTCGATTTGGGAGGCGCCATAGCGGATCTGCAAATTTGATTGCAGTTGCTCGATTTCCAGATCCAAATCAACTCCCGGATAAGCAATTTTCGTTTTTCGTTTCAGAAGCCTGTCGATTGATGATGCGATGCCTTCTTCGGCGAAATAAAGGGATGGGATGGCAAAACGGCTGTGATCCTCGACCACTTTCATGTCCATCACCATTTCCATCAGAGCCTCTATGACGGGCGCATCCTCGATGATAAAACGCCGGCTTTGCTCAAGCAAGTAGATTGTCCGCTCAAGCAAGACAGTCCCGTCGACATACGTATCCCCATTCGAGAGGCAAAGTTCCTGCAATGTGGCAAACAACCCACCCTTCAGCCGGCTGGTGTGGTCCGGAGCGAAATTCAACTCCTCCGCCAATTGATCGGCCTTCTTGAAGCCGATGCCTTCGATATCCTCGAGCAGTCGGTAAGGATTTTCATTAAGGACAGTCAGCGTTTCGGTGCGGTAAAAATGGAAGATATTTGCCGCCTGATTATTGGAGAATCCATAGTTCCCCAAAGCGATCAGGATCTTCTCGGTTCCTTGCGTCTGCATCAGGACATCGCGCATCATTTCTCTTTTTTTGGGTGTCATGCCGCTGATGTTTTTCAGAGCTTCCGGGTCATCGAGGATGACGTCGACTGCCTCCTCGCCAAAAGTCTCGACGATTTTTTCTGCCGTGCGTTTACCGATGCCCGGGAACCGTTCCCCCGACAAGAATGCAATCAACCCGTTCTTGGAGGTGGGTTTTTCCTGTTGATAGGAATTGGCTTGGAATTGGACCCCGTATCTTGGATGCTCCACAACCTCGCCGAAAAAGCGGTAGGCTGTATCTTCGGTTATCTGCCCGAAGCTGCCCGTCACAACAATTTCATCATGCTTTTGCGGGAGATTCGATTCACTGACTGAAATCAGCATGACTTTGTAGAAATTACTCGCGTTTTCAAAGAAAATCGCTTTGATTTCTCCAACGATAAAGCCTTGTTCTGTATCCATC
>NZ_JBAVFV010000009.1:0-46347 GCF_049684335.1 Trichococcus sp. | reverse complement strand
CTTTTTTCGGCTGGATTGAATGTATTCATGCAGCAGCTTCAAGCTGATCATATCAAGGTGAAAGGCAGTCTTTATTCACCGCAATATAATCAGCTGCAATCCAACAAAATGGTCGTTGCGGAACAGTCTTTCGAAGATGTCGGTATATTTGCGACCATTCTTTCGAAGGAACATGTACATCTTCAGGAAGTCACTGTTAAACAAGATGGAGTACCGGCTGAGGTGAAAAAAGATTATATGCATGGTTTCGAAATCAAGGGTGTAAAGGATAATGAAAAAGTTCATATTTTCTATGCTCATAAAGATACGTTTAAAGGAAACAAGCTCTATTTTTACGAAGAAACGCCTTTGTACGGAAGACTGAATATAAAAACGCATCAGGGTAACAAAAGAATTTACTAGTGAAGGGAGGAGGCGTTGGATGGTGAAGATGACAATATCCTGGCTAAATAAGGAAAATGTGTGCATTAAGGCTGTTGAAGGAACCGACCAGGTTTATTTGGATTTTAAATATATGCAGTATTCTGAAGGGGACAAACTAGTATTTACAGTTGATAGGCCGGAACAATATCTGATAGTGAAAGTTGACGATGCCATCGAGAGCGCAAAAATCTATTTGCCGGGCTTAAGTTGGGAATATCCAATCATATTGGATCCGGAGGCGAAACGAGCCTTCTCTCCACGGGCCTTCGAAGGGGAACGTCATTACGTGGCTGCCCGATTGGCAAGTGAGCAGGAAATAAACGCATACCAAAATTTAGCCCTGAATCCGGCTGATCATGGAGAAAGTAGCGCGTATCCGCATGCTACAGCCAATGTCGAAACACGGAATGAGTCAGTGTTTGCGGCCAGAAATGCCATTGATGGCATAATCGCAACGAACAGTCATGGTGCGTATCCCTATCAATCCTGGGGAATCAACCAGCAAGCGGATGCAAGCATGCGTGTAACCTTTGGAAGAATGGTTGAAATCGATCGCATCGGGATTGTCCTGCGAGCCGATTTTCCGCATGATTCCTATTGGGAAAAGGCGACCTTCCGATATTCAGATGGATCAAGTGAGGTAGTTCATTTTGAAAAAAGCGGGATCCCACAATATTTTGACATTCAGCCACGCAAAGTAGAATGGATCGAAATTGGAGAACTTATCAAAGCCAACGACGATTCGCCTTTTCCTGCATTGACTGAATTAGAAGTATATGGGAAGAATGTTTAAATTTGAAGTATCTCAAGGATAAACACTATGCTAACGAGTTAAGAAAGTGGGAATCGGATGAAACGCGTATCTATTTTGAATCGTTTGGAGAAAACGGGGGTCGTGGCAGTTGTCCGCGGCACCACAAAGGAAGAGGCTCTGAAGTCCAGCCACGCGATCGTCGCGGGTGGTCTGAACGGCATTGAATTGACATTTACGGTCCCGAACGCGGATGAGGTCATCCGCGAATTGGCGGCAGTCTATAAGGACCAACCGGAAGTCGTGATCGGAGCGGGGACGGTATTGGATGCCATCACTGCCCGTCTGGCAATCCTAGCCGGCGCCGAGTTCATCGTCAGCCCGAATTTCGATAAAGAGACGGCTGAGTTATGTAATTTGTACCAAATCCCTTATCTGCCGGGATGCATGACGATTACGGAAATGAAAGAAGCACTGAAGAACGGCTCCGACATCATCAAACTGTTCCCGGGCAGCGCCTACGGTCCGAGCATCGTGCCGAGCTTCAAAGCGCCGATGCCGCACCTGAACCTGATGCCGACAGGCGGCGTCAGTCTGGCGAACATGCAGGAATGGTTCGATGCCGGCGTCATCGCGGTCGGTGTCGGCGGCAACTTGCTGGCCCCAGCTGCGACCGGTGACTTTGATAAGGTTACCGAAGTGGCGAGGCAGTATGCCGATAAGTTTGCCGAGATCAAAGGGAAGTAAAAGGTCAAAGGAAAGTCTGCAAGATTATATGTAAAAAAAAACACGAAATACAAAATAAAGGGGATTATCACATGCAAAATATGGAAACACGTTATACACACAGTCCGGAGGATATCCGTCATTATTCGACAGAACAACTGCGCAAGGAATTTCTGGTCGAAAAAGTGTTCGTTCCGGGCGCAATCAGCCTGACGTATACCCACAATGACCGCATGATCTTCGGCGGCGTCACGCCAACCGATAAAGCATTGGAGATCGTCCTGGACAAAGAATTGGGCGTCGATTACTTTCTGGAGCGCCGCGAGATGGGTGTCATCAACATCGGCGGACCGGGCTCCATTGAAATCGACGGCAAAAAAGAAGAGATGAAAAAACAGGATGGTTACTACATCGGCAAAGAGACGCGCCAAGTCATCTTCTCATCAGAGGATGCAGCCAATCCGGCCAAATTCTACATCAGCTCCGTGCCGGCGCACCACAAACATCCGAACGTGAAAATCAGCATCGATACCATCACTCCGATGGAAACCGGCGAACCGTTGACGCTGAACAAACGCAAAATTTACCAATACATCCATCCGAATATTTGCGAAAGCTGCCAATTGCAGATGGGCTACACGATTTTGGAGCCGGGCAGCGCTTGGAACACCATGCCAACACACACGCACGAACGCAGAATGGAAGCCTACGTCTATTTCGATATGGAAAAAGACACGCGCATTTTCCACATGATGGGGAAACCGGATGAAACAAAACACTTGGTCATGGGCAATGAACAGGCTGCGATCTCCCCAAGCTGGTCCATCCACTCCGGCGTAGGTACAAGCAACTACTCGTTCATCTGGTCGATGTGCGGCGAAAACATCACCTACACGGACATGGATATGGTTCCGATGGACCAACTAAAATAAACGAAAAAAGAAAGAGGGATACGCATGGACTTTAATATGGATATGTTCCGTTTGGACGGAAAAGTGGCACTCATCACGGGTGCGGTATATGGAATCGGATTCGAGATCGCGAAATCATTGGCTGCGGCCGGTGCAACGATCGTTTTCAATAATTTGGACCAAAAATCGGTGGATGATGGGATCGCCAATTATAAAGCTATCGGCATCGAAGCGCGCGGCTATGTCTGCGACGTGACCGACGAGCCGGGCGTGCAAGCGATGATCAAACAGATTAAAGAGGACGTCGGCTCCGTGGATATCCTGGTCAACAATGCCGGCATCATCAAACGCACACCGATGATCGAAATGGCCGTGGCGGACTTCCGCCAGGTCATCGATATCGACCTGACTGCACCGTTTATCATGGCCAAATCCGTGCTTCCGGACATGATCGAAAAAAGAAGCGGCAAAATCATCAACATCTGCTCGATGATGAGTGAGCTTGGCCGCGAAACCGTCAGCGCCTATGCAGCCGCCAAAGGCGGACTGAAAATGTTGACGAAAAACATCGCTTCCGAATACGGTCAATACAACATCCAGTGTAACGGCATCGGACCTGGCTACATCGCGACGCCGCAAACAGCGCCACTACGCGAACTGCAAGAAAACGGCGAACGCCACCCATTCGACCAATTCATCGTCGGCCGCACACCAGCCGAACGCTGGGGCGAACCAATCGACTTGGCTGGCCCATCCATCTTCCTGGCATCCACCGCTTCGGATTTCGTGAACGGCCACGTGCTGTACGTCGATGGCGGTATCCTGGCTTATATCGGCAAACAACCTTAATACTTATTACCCCCCACCGCTAAATTATCGTGTGGGGGTTTTTGAATATAGCTATTCAACGATTGTATATTAATTATGGAAGGGATGGAGAGGGTGAATAAAAGTGGATTAGTTTCTGCTACATTCAGAAATCTAACTGTTGAAGAAATCATAGCCCTTGCCATAGAAGGGAATCTCAGCGGAATAGAATGGGGAAGCGATATTCACGTTATCCCTGGGGAATTCGAGCGAGCAAGAGAAGTTTTTGAGCTGATGAGGAAAGCAGGATTGGAATCAGTCGCTTATGGATCTTATTACCGTGTTGGGGAAATCCAACAGGTACATTCATTCGGAAAAATTCTGGAGACGGCCATTCAATTGGGCGCTCCGGCTATCCGTGTTTGGGCAGGGCAGAAAAGCTCTGATGAGGCAACTGTAGCTTATCGTTCAGATGTTATAAAGGATGCGAAACGGATTAGTCTGATGGCAAAAAAAGTTGGTCTAAAAATTTATATTGAGTACCACGGAAGGACATTGACAGACACCCCCGAAAGCGCACAAGAATTAATGGAAGCCGTCGCGCAAGAGAATATCTTTCTTTACTGGCAAGCGGCAATAGGTTTAGAGGCAAGTGAACATCTGAATAGTATTTCCAGACTGATCAAGTGGTTAGCGCATGTCCATGTTTTTCATTGGGAGGATACAGAACGTTTGCCATTGTTACAGGGAGCAAGCGTCTGGGAGACATATATAGCTGTTTTTTCTGGATTTTCGAATAGTGAGATAGCTGATCGTTATTTTATGTTGGAGTTTGTCAAAGATGACGACAAAAAACAGTTCTTACAGGACGCACATGCGCTGAATAGATTGTTGGCAGAAAATACGAAAAATAGTTCTGAAAGGCTAGGGTCATGAAATAAGCAACAGAAGCAGAAATTCATGTATTGTGTTGAGATGTTGAAACAACTCCTGTAATACTTACAAAAAATTGACAAAAAGTGATTCGAATTATATAGGTATAATTTTCACCAATATTAATGGATATGCCGGATTGTTAACGACGAAGTATGCCACTGACTATCACCATTTCAGGGGGGAATATTTGTTCAATTAGGAGGCACTTAAATGGCCTTAGCTATCAAGTGGCTTCTTTAGATTTCTTTCAGGAATAGTTTTAGTTATTATGGAGTCATCGTTTGATCGAATTTGACGGGAATCTTCATACGACAACAAAAGAGATGTCTTCGCATTTTTGCGAAGGCATCTCTTTTTTACATTCCACAACTCAATCGGACATATCTTAATATTGATTTTTAAATGAAGACAATTCTATCTTATAATAATTCCACTTTTTGTAGCTAATTACCATTTCAGCTACAGTTCCGTCTTCTAAGATCGTCTTCTTTTCTTGCCGTACTGAAGGTTCGTTTGGTTTCATATTTAGTAATTTGGCAATATTGTCATCAGTGGGAAAACAAATTTCATTTATTTCTTTGGAATCCGCATCAAATAGGTTGATGCTAAAGTCACTCTTGAAGCGATTATAAATAGAGTCGTAATAGCTGAAATCAGGAATATCTTTTTTGATAAATCGGCTGGGGATATAAGAAATATGAAGTAAAAAAGGATCACCATCAACTTTTCTTATCCTTGTAATTTTATAATACTGTTCATTCTTTCTTAATTGTAACGCTTGGTTCGTTTCATCGTCATTCTGAATTTCCATACCCAAAACCTCTACTGTTTCTGTTTTTCCAGCATAAATTTCAATATCAGAGAATTCAACAAGTTTGCGTTTACGCGAACGAGAGACGTAGGTGCCTTTTCCTTGGATCCGGATGAGATATCCTTCAGTAGCTAGCTCCTGAATCGCTCTGATGACTGTGATAGAGCTTACATTGTAGAGCTTTACCAATTCTGCTTCACTGTAAAAGCGATCACCGTGTTGAAATTCGCCGGATTTGATTTTTTGGAGTAAATCTTCTTTAATTTTTTGGTATTTTGGAATCCTCATGATTATCTCCTTTTTAATACACTTCACTTAATATATTAACTTATAAAAAGAGAAATTGCCAGTTTTTTTAATGGCTAAAAAAATAGTTTACAGAATTCGACTTAGTATGTTAATATACTAACTGTAAACGTTTCAGAAAGGATGTAAGCAATGAGTAAATTTGAAATTAAGGAAGATTTTTTACTGAATGAGGAGCCGTTCAAGATCTTATCCGGAGCCATCCATTACTTCCGGGTTCTTCCCGAAGATTGGTATCATTCTTTGTATAATTTGAAAGCGCTTGGATTTAATACCGTGGAAACCTACATTCCTTGGAATGTGCATGAGCCAAAAGAAGGGCAGTATAACTTTTCGGGACAGTTTGATATAAGGGGGTTTGTCCGAATCGCAGAAGAATTGGGTCTGTTTGTAATTCTAAGACCCTCCCCTTATATTTGTGCAGAATGGGAATTCGGTGGATTACCGGCGTGGTTATTGACTTACAAAAATATGCGAATACGCTCCAGTGACAACCTTTTTATCGAAAAAGTTTCTCGCTATTATGATAAACTGTTCGAAGTTATTTCACCTCTGCAATTTGATTGTGGCGGTCCTGTTATCATGATGCAGGTCGAAAATGAATACGGTTCATATGGCGAGGATAAAGAATATTTAATGGTGCTGCATGAACTGATGTTGAAACAAGGAGTAACCGTTCCGATTTTTACATCGGATGGAGCTTGGAGAGCAACACAAGAAGCCGGAACATTGACTGAATCCGATATCCTGACTACAGGTAATTTTGGATCTCGCTCGAAAGAAAATTTTCAGGATTTGAAAGAATTTCATGAATCAAAAGGGAAGAAATGGCCACTGATGTGTATGGAGTTTTGGGATGGTTGGTTTAATCGCTGGAATGATCCCATCATAAAAAGAGATCCACAAGATTTAGCTGATGATGTGAAAGAGGCGCTGGAAATCGGGAGTGTCAATCTCTATATGTTTCACGGTGGAACAAATTTCGGGTTTATGAATGGTTGTTCTGCAAGAGGATGCAAAGATCTTCCGCAAGTAACCTCCTATGATTACGATGCGCCATTAAATGAGCAAGGTAATCCAACCGAAAAATACTTCGCCTTGAAAACGATGATGAAGGAATTGTTTCCTGAAATTGAACAACACGAACCGCTAGTCAAGGAAAGCATGAGCATAAGGGACATCCCGTTGGCCGGGAAAGTCAGTTTGTTTTCCGTTATAGATGATCTTGCCGAGAGAAAAGTGTCTAAATACCCAAAAACAATGGAAGAGTTGGGTCAACAATATGGGTATACGTTGTACCGAAGTTATGTGAATAAAGACAGCGATGAAGAGTTTTATCGTGTAATAGATGGTAGCGATCGTATCCAATTCTTCCTCAACGAAGATAAACTAGCTACACAATACCAAGAAGACGTCGGAGAAAAAATATACGCCTACCCTAAAGCGGGAACCAATCAGTTGGATGTGCTAGTGGAAAATATGGGACGAGTCAATTATGGGCATAAGCTGCTGGCGGATACGCAACAAAAAGGGCTCCGAACGGGTGTCATGTCCGATTTGCACTTTGTTGCCGATTGGGAGCAATACAGCCTGGAATTTACAGATCAGCTATCCATAGACTTTGAGAAAGGCTGGGGAGAGAATACGCCTTCCTTCTACAAATATGATGTCACCATCGATGATCCCAAAGATACTTTCATCAATATGGAGTTGTTTGGGAAAGGTATCGTCCTTGTGAACGGCTTCAATATCGGCAGATTCTGGAACGTGGGGCCAACGCTCTCGTTGTATGTTCCGAAGGCTCTCTTCAGGAAAGGTCAGAATAAGATCGTCATTTTTGAAACAGAAGGCATCTGGTCGGATACTATCCAATTAAACAGTGAACCAATTTTTAAAAAAATATAGAAAAGGGGAAATTATCATGAGTATTACAGCAGTAAGAATTGACGGAAGGTTAATTCATGGGCAAGTAGCAAATTTATGGACAACCAAATTGGACATAGGCAGAATCATGGTCGTGGATGATGAAATAGTGGATAACGCAATTGAGAAAAGCGGGTTGAAATTAGCAACCCCAGCTGGAGTGAAACTAAGTATTTTGTCTGTTGAGAAAGCAGCCGCTAATATTCTGGCCGGCAAGTATGATAGTCAACGTGTACTGATCATTGCCAAAAGACCAGATCGATTGTTGCATTTGATCGAATTAGGCGTGCCGATCAAAGAAATTAACGTGGGAAATATGTCGCAGTCAGAGCATTCAAAAGCGATCACAAGGTCAATCAATGTCTTGGATGAAGATATAGATGCATTTAAAAAACTTGATGAAAAAGGTATACAACTGGTTTCTCAGATGGTTCCGAACGATCGCGCCGAAAACTTTATGACGTTATTAAAACCACATATTTAGTGGATAAAAAAGGAGAATAAAACAATGACAATAGCATGGTGGCAAATTATTTTACTTACACTGTATGCAGCTTATCAGATTTTAGATGAATTGACAGTTTATTCAACGCTTAGTCAGCCGGTGTTTGCTGGGTTGATCGCTGGGTTGATAATGGGGGATATGACAACTGGTTTAATAATCGGTGGTAGTATGCAGTTAACTATTCTGGGTGTAGGAACGTTTGGTGGTTCGTCCAGAATTGACGCAAATTCAGGGACGGTCTTGGCTACGGCATTTTCGGTTGGATTAGGAATGAACCCTGAACAAGCGATTGCAGCCATCGCAGTTCCGGTAGCGGGTCTGATGATTCAAATGGATATTTTGGGCCGATTTGCAAATACTTTTTTTGCTCATCGAGTCGATGCGAAGATTGAAGCAATGGATTACAAGGGGATTGAGAGAAACTTCCTTATGGGCTCGCTCTCTTGGTCATTGTCAAGAGCCTTGCCAGTGTTTCTGGCTTTAAGTTTTGGCGGCGGATTTGTGAATACTATCGTTGGATTCTTGAACGGTGATTTAAAATGGCTGGGCGACGGATTATCAGTAGCTGGAGCTGTATTGCCTGCTGTTGGTTTTGCTATTTTATTAAGATATCTGCCAGTGAAAAAACACGCACCTTATTTGATTTTAGGCTTTGTCATTACAGCACTCCTTACAACTGTATTCGGAAATATTCAACGGATCGGCGGTTCTGTAGCTGGGGTTGTGGAAGGCCTTAACGCCAACTTTACAGCGATGCCGATGCTGGGTATAGCATTGATTGGTTTTGCTTTAGCCTTTAATGAATATAAACGGTCAGTAGAAGCACCAATAAATTCCTCTTATAACGCTTCCGGATCAGAAGAAGGAGAAATCGAAGATGACGAAATCTAATTACAAATTAACAAAAAAAGACTTTAACCAAATTAATAGAAGAAGTTTATTTGGATTTCAACTGGGGTGGAATTATGAGCGCATGCAAGGTACGGGGTATCTGTATACCATCCTACCTCAGTTGAGAAAGATATATGGAGATGGGACTCCAGAATTAAAAGAAATGATGAAAACGCATACGCAGTTCTTTAATACTACCAACTTTCTGAATACAATCATTACAGGTATCGATCTTGCTATTGAAGAGAAGGAAGGAATTGCTTCTAAAGAAACAGTATCCGGGATTAAAGTTGGTTTAATGGGACCTTTTGCAGCTATCGGAGACTCTATTTTTGGAGCTTTGTTACCCACGATATTTGGAGCTTTAGCAGCAAATATGGCGGTGAACGGCAACCCGATTGGAGCTTTCTTGTGGATGATTGTGCAAATTGGAGTGATGTACTTCCGTTGGATGCAAATTGAGATTGCCTATAAAGAAGGGGTAACGCTTGTTACAACAATGCAAAGCCGTCTGAACGCTATCACTAATGCTGCTACATTAATGGGAGTGTTCATGGTTGGAGCTTTGGTTGCTACTATGATTAATGTACATTTATCTTGGACACCATCGATCGGTTCTTTAGTGATTGATGTCCAAAATAACGTTGACATGATTATGCCGCGGTTGCTGCCGGCAGCTATTGTAGGAGCTGTGTATTGGTTGTTAGGAAAGAAAAACATTACTTCAACTAAAGCAATCTTTATTGTATTGGTTGTATCTGTAGCTTTATCCGCACTAGGTGTTATAGCTAAATAAAGGAGTGAGTGATTTGACTAATTTAATATTGATCAGTCATGGAGATTTTTGCATAGAGTTAAAAAGAAGCGCAGAAATGATTTTAGGACCACAGGGAAATATTTATACTGTATCTTTGCTTCCCAACGAAGGTGACAAGGATTTTACGGAAAAATTCGATGCAGTAACGGATCAATTGCACGGGAATTACACTGTTTTTTCCGATTTGATGGGTGGAACCCCCTGTAATATTGCTTCAAAAAAGATTATGAATGGTGCTGAATTTGAATTATATGCTGGGATGAACTTGCCGATGGTGATCAGCTTCGTAAATGCTGCTTTAATTGGCAACGCCAATTCTCTCGTTATGGAAACCAAACAAAGTATTGTAAAAGTAAATGATTTGTTAAACGCTGGAGTTTTTGATGAAGAGGATGAATAGTTAGAGGAAGCCTTGTAACGCAGTTTCTCGACTATGCATATCTAAAGAATAAATCCTTTAAACTGCTCATGGATAAGTTATCTTACCGGGCGTTTAAAGGATTTTTTGTTTCCGGAAATTTAATTCTTGAAGACTCTTATTGACAAATGAAATTGGATGGATTATTATTTGTTGTTTATTGGTAACTACCAGCAATCGCCAGCATAGAATAAGTTTTATTGTTTATGAATCCGTTCTCAAAAAGGAGTATAAAGATATGCTTAAAAAAAATAATTCAACCCCCTTATATAATCAACTAGTGGATGTATTAATCGAGCACATAAAGACTAATTTGGATATTGATGAAAAAATGCTCTCCGAAAGAGAAATTTGCCTTAAATATGATGTCAGTCGCACAACTGTCCGGGCAGCATTAAATGAACTTGAAGAGATGGGCTACATATTCAAACGCCATGGCAAAGGAACATTCGTTTCAGGATTGTGGAAAGAGATGCAGAATCTATCGGAAGCGTATAGTTTTACTGAACAAATGAAACAACTCGGAAAAACACCGCACTCAGAAATTCTCTCCCTTGATTACATCGTAGCCAATCAGGACCTCGCAAAAAATTTAGGCATTCAGGAAGGTGAGCATGTATACAAAATGAAACGGCTTCGTTCGGCAGATGGGATGCAGATGATGTATGAAACAACCTTTATCCCCGCATATTTATTCCCGGATCTGACAATCAGCAAGCTTGAAAGTATGCCTTTATACGAATTGTATCCACAAGTGTACAACCAGGACATCAAGTACGCAGATGAAGAATTCTATGCCTCAGTATTACAGGGAAAAGAATCTGAACAACTAGGGCTGCCAGCAGGATCGGCCTGCTTACGAATTCGTCGGACAACCTATAGCCAAGAAAATAAAATTATTGAGTATACATTGAGTGTGGCGCGCGGGGACCAATTCGTCTATAAGATTCGCCATTCTAAAAAATAACAGCGAAATATCATAAGTAATACCAAAAAAAGATGGTTCAACGTGATTACATTACCAGAAAATCATTTAACTTTTCTGGGTACTGAAATCACGACAAGAGAAATCAAGTAATAATCAGAACTAGCCGGATACACCGCGTTTTTTCGCGGGTATCCGGCTAGTTTTTTATTTGTGCTGCAAACAATTGGAGTGCGTATCCTGCAACCATCATGTCTTCGGAAAAAAAGCGGACGGCGTAATGAATTCTGTGAAGATTATTGTTGACAAATGAAACCGGGTGCATTATTATTTACTTGTAACTGGTAATGACAAGTAGTTACCAGTTGGGGTGATGAGACAATTCTATTGGAAAGGACTGTCATTTCAGGAAAGAGGATGGAAATATGCTGGATAAAAATAGTTCGATTCCCTTATACAATCAGCTAGTTGATGTCTTAATCGCATACATAAAAACGAACTTAAGTGTTGATGAAAAAATGCTTTCCGAGAGAGAAATTTGCCTTAAATATGATGTCAGTCGTACAACGGTCCGCGCTGCATTGAATGAACTTGAAGAAATGGGATACATTCTTAAACGCCACGGAAAAGGGACATTTGTCTCGGGGCTATGGAAGGAAATGCAGAATTTATCAGATTCCTATAGCTTTACTGATCAGATGAGGCAAATCGAAAAAACACCGCACTCACAAGTGCTTTCACTGGATTACATCTTAGCAAATCAAGATCTCGCAAAAAATTTAGGTATTCAGGAAGGTGAGTATGTTTACAAAATGAAACGTCTTCGTTCGGCAGATGGGATGCGGATGATGTATGAAACAACGTTTATCCCAGCATATTTATTCACGGACCTGACAATCAGTAAGCTTGAAAGTATGCCTTTATACGAGTTGTATCCGCGATTTTATAATCAGGATATCAAGTACGCAGATGAAGAATTTTATGCTTCCGTATTACAAGAAAAAGAGGCTGAGCAATTAGGGCTGCCAATAGGATCGGCCTGCTTGCGAATTCGTCGGACAACCTATAGCCAAGAAAACAAAATTATTGAGTATACATTGAGTGTGGCGCGCGGTGACCAATTCGTCTACAAGATTCGCCATTCTAAAAAATAACAGCGGAATATAACAAGCAAGACAAAAAAAGGAGTGTTCAACGTGTTTACATTTTCAGAAAATCATTTAACTTCTCTGGGTGCTGAAATCACGACAAGAGAAATCAAGCAACAACCAGAATTATGGCAAGAAGCATTTGACTACTACATACGAGAGTCTCAACGTATCACAAACTTCCTTAAAATGATTAAGGATGCACATGAACATATTCGTGTCATTTTTACAGGAGCTGGAACATCCGCCTATGTAGGAGATACCATCTTACCTTACCTAAAAGAAAAAGGTGATGAAGCACATTTCGAGTTTCAAACCGTAGCTACGACGCATCTTGTTTCCAATCCTAAGAGTTATTTCAAAGCAGAAATACCGACCGTCTTAGTCTCGTTTGCCCGTAGCGGAAACAGTCCGGAGAGTTTGGCTTCTGTTGAATTAGGAAAACAAATAGTCAACGATTTTTATCAAATCACCATCACTTGTGCTCCAGATGGAAAGCTTGCTCAGCATGCTGCCGGAGACGACAAGAATTTGCTGCTGTTGATGCCGAGTCGTTCGAACGATCAAGGTTTTGCAATGACAGGAAGCTTTACTTGTATGACATTAACGGCACTTTTAACGTTCGACCCAGCTGAATCGGAAGAAAAAGAAGCCATCATATCTCGTATTATTTCAATGGGTAATACTGTCCTCACCCGCGAAGAGGAAATCCAAGCATTCGTAGATTTAGATTTCAATCGCGTTATCTATCTAGGATCTGGTGGTTTGGCGGGATTAGCCCGTGAAGTACAGCTTAAGATTCTGGAGTTGACAGCCGGTAAAGTCGCGACCGCTTTCGATAGCTCTCTGGGTTTCCGACACGGCCCGAAATCTTTTGTCGATGAGAAATCACTTGTATTCCTGTTTGTATCCAACGATGCCTACACACGCAAATACGACATCGACATGTTGACAGAGCTGGACGGAGACAAAGTTGCTCAAACGATTTGCGGCATTTCTGTAGACGGAAATCTGAAATTTGAAGGGACTAACTTTCTGTTTGAAGGAAGCTACGGACAAGTACCTGATGCTTATCTGGCTTTACCGTACGCGATGTTCGGACAAGCCTTATCCCTTTTCACTGCAATCAAAGTAGGAAATCGCCCTGATACACCATCTCCATCTGGAACAGTGAATCGCGTGGTGAAAGGTGTAAATATCTATAGTATCACCGATACAGAATAAATAACAAAAGAGAAGAAGGCTTGAAAATGAAAAAATATGTTTTCGCGGAAACGTTTTATTTCACCGATGGAGAAAAGGGACCAGGTTACCTCGAGATAACAGGCGGTAAGTTTGGATCATTTATAAGTGAAAAACCATCAGATGGCGACATTATCGACTATAGCGGTAAACGGATCGCTCCGGGTTTGGTCGATACACATATTCATGGCTATAAAGGCTACGACGTGATGGACAACGATTTGGGAGGGCTAAATGTTATTGCCGAGGGAATCCTTTCTTGTGGAGTAACGTCATTTCTGCCGACGACACTGACTGCCTCGACGGAACAACTGGATGCGGTATGCGCCATGATCGGAGAGAACATAGCTAGCATCCGGGGCGCGAAAATACAGGGGATTTTCTTGGAAGGACCGTTCTTTAGTGAAAAATATAAAGGGGCTCAGAATCCTAAATACATGGGAGATCCCTCTATCGAAAAACTAGCCAAATGGCAAAAATTAGCTAGAGGCAACGTGAAAAAAATTGCGTTGGCCCCAGAAAGAGCCGGTACGTTGGATTTTATCGATTATGCAACAGAACATAACATCCGTACGGCTATTGCCCATACAGAAGCCACCTATGAGCAGTGCAAAGAGGCCGTTGAACATGGTGCGAACATTTTCGTACATACATACAATGGCATGCGCGGTCTTCATCATCGTGAACCAGGCGTTGTCGGAGCAGCCATAACTCTAAAGAATGTATTCGATGAACTGATTTGCGACGGCCATCACGTGCATCCGGTATCCGCTCAAGTTGTAATGGATGGCCACGGCCGTGATAAGACGGTATTGGTTACCGACTGCATGCGTGGTGGTGGGCTCGGAGAAGGAGAGTCGATGCTGGGAGAGTTCCCTGTTTTGATCAAGGATGGCGCCGCACGATTGGTATCCGACGGTAGCTTAGCAGGCAGCGTTCTTGAACTGATTCAGGCGGTGCAAAACGTCGTATCATGGGGGATTGCTACACCCGCTGAGGCCATAAAAATGGCGAGTTTTATTCCCGCCCAAAGTGTTGGTATCGATGGCGTCTGCGGACAAATCGCTAAAGGACATGCAGCGGATTTTATCGTATTGAATGAAAATTTAGAATTGGAAGAAACTTATTTAGACGGAAAGATAGCTTATATGAAGTACAAATGAAAATAAGGAAGGTGATTTGATGATTGGTTGCATTGTTACTGGACATGGAGAATTTGCAATTGGAATGACAAAAGCATTAACAATGATTGGAGGAGATCAAGAACACTATGCAGTCGTTCCATTTTTTGAAGAAGATTCACTGGAAATGTTTGAAAATAATATGGAGGAATCCATAGCAAACTTGCGTCAGCATACGGATGGTGTCATCATTTTCACTGATTTAATGGGAGGTACGCCATTCCGTACAGCTATGATCAAGGCATCCGAGTACGATAAGGTTGAGGTTATCACCGGAACGAACCTTCCTATGCTGATCGAAATCGGTTTGGGACGCATCTACAGTGAAGATGTGGACGCATTGGCTGAGCAAGCCGTACAAGTGGGAATGCAGGGTGTCCAGCATCCCAAACTGCCGGTAGATAAAGAAGAGCAAGAAAACGAAGAAATGGAGGGGATTTAGATGTGGGAAATCATATTAGGTTCATCCATCGTGATGATAGCCTTCATTATCCTGGTGCTTATTGTTTATTACTTGACGAGCTTTCGTGGTGTGAAGAAGCAGAAAGAACATTTCTCTCAGTTGCATACAGCGCTTGCTAAAGGGCAAAAAGTCAGTTTTGCAAATGGTATTTATGGGGTCGTCAGTTCAGTCGGTACCGATACGGTGGATATCCAAGTGAAATCTGGGGCCATCATGACCATTTCTCGGTATGCCATTTCTGAAATCATGAAATAGAGCAGCCTTGTTCAGGAAGTATTTTTGGTGAGTGTCCAATGGATTTTAATTAAATAAAAAGTCCAGCAATTCTGCGAGTTTTGTAAGCGTATCCTTTTTAAAGGTAGATAGTCAAGAGAGGAGCAATACCATGCCAAACATATTATTGACAAGAATAGATAATCGACTCATTCACGGACAGGTGGCCACCCAATGGAACTCAACTTTAGGGTCCAACCTGATTCTCGTAGCGAATGATAAAGTTGCAGGAGACAAAATGAGGCAAGGCTTAATGGACATGGCGGCACCATCAGGAGTAGCTACACGTTACTTCACTTTGGAAAAAACCATTGAAATTATTCATAAAGCAACTGATCGTCAGAAGATTTTTATCATTTGTGAGAATCCTTCAGACGTTTTGAAATTAGTGGAGGGAGGTGTACCCATCAAGAAAGTCAACATCGGTAACATGCATATGTCCGAAGGGAAACGTCAAGTAGCAACATCTGTTGCGGTTGATGAGAACGATATTGTAGCCTTCAAAAAACTTCAGGAGAAGGGCGTTGAACTGGAAATCCGACGTGTACCAACGATGGCAGCTGAAGATGTATCAAAATTATATAGTTAAGCGTTTCAATTTGAAAGGGGAAATAAATAATGGAATTTGATTACAGCATTATTCAAATCATTCTCGTTTTCGTTGTAACTTTCATTGCTGCAATTGATCAATTCAGTTTCTTGGAGTCGCTGTATCAACCAATTGTTATGGGGCCGGTCATTGGTTTGATTTTAGGCGACGTAACCACAGGGTTGATTGTCGGTGGTACCTATCAATTGATGACCATCGGGAACATGCCAGTAGGGGGAGCTCAACCACCTAATGCGGTTATCGGGGGAATTATGGCGACAATTTTGGCGATTTCGCTGAAGTTGGAACCAACCGTTGCCGTAGCGACTGCGGTACCGTTCTCATTGCTTGGTCAGTATGGTGTAACGCTAATCTTTTCAGCGATGTCTCCAATGATGTCAATAGCTGACAAATATGCACACAATGCGGATGACAAGGGTATTGAGAAGTTGAATTATCTGGCAATGACAATATTAGGACTTATCTTTGGTGTTATCGTAACGCTATTCTTTATCGGTGGAGCTGCTTTCGGAGACTCTGTAGTAGGTGCTATTCCAGCTTGGTTAATGGGTGGTTTAAGTGCGGCCGGAGGTATGATGCGTTATGTCGGTTTTGCAATTCTATTAAAAGTTATGGTTTCACGCGAAATGTGGGGATTCTATTTCACTGGATTCGCTCTAGCAAACATCGTAGCCGGTATTCCAGCTCTAAGCGGATCTGCATTATTACTACTAGCGTTAATCGGCTTCGGCTTTGCATTCTGGGATTACCAAATACAAACAAAATTCAAGACTGCAAACGTAGGTGTTACAACTGACGGAGGTGGAGAAGATGGCATATAACATTCCGGATTCATATAAAAATACAACGGCAGCCCCTAAACTTGATCAGAAAACATTAAATAAAATGGTATGGCGTTCATTGTTTCTGCAAGCTTCTTTCAACTTCGAACGGATGCAAGCAAACGGATGGTTATACGGGATTTTACCAGGTCTGAAAAAAATCCATACAGATGAAGATGACTTGGCAGCTTCTATGTCGCATAACTTGGAATTTTTCAACACGCATCCATTCTTGGTAACATTCGTAATGGGTATTGTATTATCACTCGAACAGAATAAAACAGATATCCCAACTATCCGTGCCGTACGGGTTGCTGCAATGGGTCCTTTAGGTGGTATAGGTGATGCACTGTTCTGGTTCACTTTGGTTCCAATCACAGCGGGTATCACTGCAAACATGGCTTTGACCGGCAATATCGCGGCACCATTCATCTTCCTGCTCGTTTTCAACGCTGCGCAATTCGGTATCCGTTTCTTCTTGATGAATTGGTCATACAAATTAGGTACGGATGCAATCGGCCTTCTTACCGAGAATGCAAAGGAATTTACACGTGCTGCCAGCATCTTAGGTATCTTTGTTGTTGGTTCTTTAACAAGTTTATATGGTGCTACAAAATTAGGTGTCGAAGTACCGAATGGCACTACATTTGAAACGGTTGCTATCACGACTGTTGTGACTGCTGATTCATTGGATACATATGCTGACCAAATCTATAGTATGGATGAAGCCGGAGCCCCCGTTGTCGACGCTGCTACAGGCGAACCTGTCCTAGCTGATGGCGCAAGCATTCGTGAACTTTCGAATGGCGACATGCAAATCACTTACAATGAATTCGATGAAGTACCAGTAACAATCAATATCCAAGGCATTTTGGATGGTATTTTACCACAATTGATTCCATTGTCCTTAACCTTGATGCTTTATTTCTTCTTTGTGAAGAGGAATTGGACACCATTGAAAGCTATCGGACTATTGTTGGTACTTGGCTTGCTAGGGTCTGGGTTCGGAATCTGGCCTTCTATTTGGTAGGAAGTTCCTCTTAGAATAACGTTTGAATAAGTTGACATCCAACGACACAAGTGGTCGTTGGATGTGTTTTTGAAGAAAGTATGAGCGAAAATACCCAAACACTAAATGAGGTGGAAATGTGATTGTAACGGTAACTATGAATCCATCGGTGGACATCTCTTATCAACTTGGAAAACTCGTCATAAACGATGTGAATCGTGTGGAGAATGTTTCCAAAACAGCGGGTGGGAAAGGTTTGAATGTCAGCCGTGTCGCAAAGCAACTCGGTAGTAACGTATTGGCTACAGGTATTATTGGTGGTACGATCGGGGAGTTTATCCAAGAACAATTAGATCAACAGAAAATCCAACATGATTTTTATCAGACGACCAAAGAATCACGGAATTGTATCGCCATTCTCCATGAGGACAATCAAACCGAAATTCTCGAGGCTGGACCAACGTTGAGTGAATGGGAAGAGAATGAATTCTTGAAACATTTTGCAAATATATTACGTGATGAATCCGTTTCGGTCATTACCATTTCTGGGAGTCTACCGAAAGGGCTATCACCGGGCTGCTATGAAAAAATGATTATGCAGGCAAATGAAAAGGATATCCCGCTTGTTCTTGATACTTCAGGAGAACCATTCCAACGAGTTTTGGAAGCAACTGATAGTAAACCGACCGTCATCAAGCCAAATATCAGTGAACTAAGCGCACTGGAAGGCAAAACGTTGAGCGGAAACTTGAATGATTTGAAAGCAGTTCTGGAAGGAACACGCTATCAGGGGATTGAATGGATTATTGTCTCAATGGGAAGTAAAGGCGCATTCGCTAAACACAATGACTGGTACTATCGTGTCGAAGTTCCAAAAATCGAGGCAGTCAGCCCTGTAGGTTCAGGCGATGCAACGGTAGCGGGAATTGCGGCAGCACTGGAATCCAAATGTGCAGATGAAGAATTATTGAAGATGGCCATGACAGCAGGCGTATTGAATACGTTGGAGTCAAAGACCGGACAAATTAATCGTGAAAATTATGATTTCTATTATAGACAGATACAAGTCACTAGGATATAAAAATTAAAGGAGTGTACTTATGCATAATGTAACAAAAGGAAAATACGAATACCTGAAGAATGTTTCTGATAAAAATAATGTCATAGCGGCATTAGCAATTGACCAAAGAGGGTCATTGAAAAAGATGATCGCTGATAATAGTGCTACAGATGTTGGGGATGAGGGCATCATCAACTTCAAAAATTTGGTATCGCAAGAATTGACGAAGTATTCTTCATCCATTTTATTGGATCCCGAATATGGTTTACCTGCAGCAGGCTTGCGCGATGAAAATGCGGGTCTATTGATTTCATATGAAAAAACAGGTTATGATGCAACAGAAATAGGAAGGCTTCCTGATTTGTTGGCAACCTGGTCAGCAAAACGTATCAAGGAAATCCCGGCAGATGCCGTAAAAATTTTGCTATATTACGATATCGATGAAGATGAAGCAATAAATGATCAAAAACATGGCTTTGTTGAACGTGTTGGTTCAGAATGTATTGCTGAAGATATTCCTTTCTTTCTTGAAATTGTAACGTATGATGCAAGTAATATCGATGTAAATTCTCCTGAATATGCAAAATTAAAACCACGCAAAGTCATTGAATCCATGAAAGTATTCTCTGATCCGCGCTATGCTGTGGATGTGTTGAAAATGGAAGTCCCTGTCAACATGAACTATGTTGAAGGATTTTCAAAGGGTGAAGTTGTTCACACACGTGAAGGAGCTTTAGCATTCTTCAAAGAACAGTCTGAAGCGACAGAATTACCATTCATTTTCTTGAGTGCGGGTGTTTCCGCAGAATTATTCCAAAAAACATTGGAATTCGCAAAAGAAGGCGGATCGACATTCAATGGTGTACTGTGCGGTCGTGCAACATGGAAAGACTCAGTAGTCATTTTCGCCCGTGATGGCGTTGATGCTGCAAGAGAATGGTTACAGACAGTCGGACGTAAAAATATCGAAGATCTGAATGCTGTCATTGAAAAAACTGCAACACCATGGGCTGAAAAAATCACAGTAGAATAATATGATAATAAATTAAGAAAAGAATGATCTTCAGCTAAGCTGAAGATCATTCTTTTCTTTTCTGTAGGGACTCCTTAGCAAGTATAAAACCTCTTACTGAATATGTCGGACATACAGATTGAAAATAATATGGAAAGACATCTCTTTAAACAATAACCATTCAAAAAACGCATTTACCCGATGGGTTGGGCGACGAGGATGAGCCGGAACGGTATGATGGCAAGATATGTGCATAAATGAACAGCGGCTGATATCAACTTTACATGTTGAGATAGTTTGAGCCCACAGCAAAGAGGATGTTTTCGGATCATTTTTATGGTTTGAGAACATCCTTTTTATGTAGCTGATAAAAATTACACGAGCAAAACTCCAAGCCCTTAATGGTCTGAGATGCAAGGCCATTTGTTTCCGCCAAACTTGACTTCGAACGCTTGCGGAGGATCCCAGAGGATGTAGGTGATGCGCAGCGGCACGTCTTATAGATGCTTAGACAAACCCCTTGGGAAATTTCCCGGGAAATGGTAAAAAGGCCAGTGTGAGAACGCTTTCCCTAAAAGGGTCCATCTTATTGTTGGGCCCTTTTACCCGTGCTATAGTAGTCACATGAAAAGGATTTCAAAAAACAAAAGGAGATGAAAAATGATGATGCAGAAATTGCAACGCTTCGGCGGCGCCATGTTTACACCTGTTTTATTATTCGCTTTTGCAGGGATTATCTTGTCGCTTTCGATCATGTTCCAAAATGAAATGTTGGTTGGTGGAATCGCAGCGGAAGGAACGATATGGAAAAACTTCTGGGCGGTTGTTGAATCCGGTGGGTGGACAGTTTTTAATCAGATTGAGTTATTATTCGTTATTGGTTTGCCTATGGGATTGGCGCAAAAAGCAAATGCTCGTGCAGCTTTGGAGTCGTTCGTTGTTTATACCACATTTAACAACTTCTTAAGCAAAATTCTTCAGCTGATGGGACCGACATTCAATGTTGACTTCACCCAAGAAGTCGGCGGCAACAGTGGCCTGAAAATGATTGCTGGGACTAAGACGCTGGACACCAATTTAATCGGTGCTATCTTGATTGCGGCAATCGTTGTGTGGATTCACAATCGCTATTTCGAAAAGAAATTGCCTGATTGGATCGGTATTTTCCAAGGTTCTTCGTTAGTCGTGATCATTGGGTTCTTCCTGATGTTGCCCGTAGCGTTTTTGACGGCTTGGATTTGGCCGATCATCCAAAGCGGCATCGGATCAGCACAAGGCTTCATGGCCAGTTCCGGGACATTCGGTGTTTGGTTGTATGTGTTCCTTGAACGGATTTTGATTCCGACGGGCTTGCACCACTTCATCTACCAACCGTTCATTTTTGGGCCAGCGGTAGTCGAAGGCGGGTTGACCGCTGCTTGGTTGGAAAATCTGAATACATTCGCACAGTCGACTAAGCCTTTGAAAGAGTTGTTCCCTGAAGGTGGGTTTGCGCTGCATAATGTTTCCAAACTATTCGCACCTTTGGGGATTGCGGCTGCTTTTTATACGACAGCCAGTCCTGAGAAGCGTAAAAAAACATTGGCACTGTTGATTCCGACAGCTTTGACCGCCATTCTTTCCGGGATCACGGAACCGTTCGAATTCACGTTCCTTTTCATCGCACCGCAGTTGTTCTTGGTTCATGCTTTGTTGGCGGCAACTTTAGGCGCGACCGTATATGCTTTCGGAGTTGTCGGAGATATCGGTGGTGGGTTGATCACGAACCTGTCGCAGTTCATCATTCCGATGTCAATCAATCATATGGGTTCGGTCCTAACTCTCTTCGCAGTCGGCTTTGCATTCAGTGTCATCTATTTCTTTGTGTTCCGATTCGCCATTCTGAAATATGACCTGAAAACACCTGGGCGTGAAGATGCTGAAGAAGTCAAGATGTACAGCAAACAAGAGTACCGGGAAAAGCAAGCCAAGAAAAATGCTGGCGAGCTGGCAGGCAATCCGTACACTGTGAGAGCTGCGCATTATATGGAAGCGTTAGGTGGCGTTGATAATATTGTCGAGGTGAACAACTGCGCTACAAGGCTACGTGTGACGGTGGCAGATGAAGCATTGGTGGCAACCGATGCGGAATTCAAAGAAGGTGGTGCTCATGGTCTCGTCAGAAATGGAAGGGCATTTCAAGTGATTGTGGGGCTGGATGTTCCGCAAGTCAGGGAAGCATTCGATCAGCTGGTCGAACAAAGACCGATTTAACAACATATCCAATAGATTTATCATCATAAAAAACTAAGTTAAAAATAGAAAGGGAGAATAAAAATGGAATTAAAAAAACAATCAATCGCTATCGCAGGCGGAGGCAGCACTTTTACACCGGGAATCATTATGATGTTGTTGGAGAATCTGGAGATTTTTCCGATCAGACAAATCAAATTCTATGACAATGATCCGGAGAGACAGAAGCAAATCGCGGATGCGTGCGAAATTATCCTAAAAGAACGTGCGCCTCAAATCACTTTTGTTGCAACTACTGATCCCGAAACTGCTTTTACCGATATCGATTTCGTGATGGCCCATATCCGTGTCGGGAAATACGCGATGCGTGAAAAAGATGAAAAAATTCCTTTGAAATACGGCGTCATCGGCCAGGAAACTTGTGGACCGGGCGGGATTGCATACGGCATGCGTTCGATAGGAGGCGTGCTGGAGTTAGTGGATTACATGGAACAATATTCTCCGAACGCATGGATGCTGAACTACTCCAATCCAGCGGCGATTGTAGCGGAAGCGACGCGTAAACTGCGTCCAAACAGCAAAATCATCAACATATGCGATATGCCGGTAGGTATCGAACATCGCATGGCGGAAATTCTTGGAATGAAATCCCGCAAAGAACTTTCCATACGCTACTATGGATTGAACCACTTCGGATGGTGGACAGATATCCGTGATAAAGACGGCAATGACCTGATGCCTGCAATCCAAAAGCATGTCAAAGAGCATGGCTACCTCACGCCTGCCGAGCTGGAAGGAAAGGGCAGCGAGGAAGTCGAAGCGAGCTGGGTACACACATTCGGAAAAGCCAAAGAAGTTTATCCACTGGATCCAAAAACCTTGCCGAACACTTATTTGAAGTACTACTTATTCCCACAAGATGAAGTCGAAAAAGCCAATCCTGAATATACCCGCGCCAACGAGGTGATGGATCACCGTGAGAAGATGGTCTTTGGGGAATGCAACCGCATTGCGCAACTTGGGACAGCGGTGAATTCCGAACTGGAAATGGACGATCACGCTTCTTACATTGTCGATTTGGCTCGGGCGATTGCGTACAATACAAAAGAGCGCATGCTGTTGATTGTTCCGAATAATGGGGCGATCTCCAATTTTGATCCGACAGCGATGGTGGAAATTCCTTGCATCGTCGGTTCAAATGGTCCGGAACCGCTAGTTCAAGGTGAAATCCCTCGCTTCCAAAAAGGTTTGATGGAACAGCAAGTCGCTGTTGAAAAACTGGTAGTGGAAGCTTGGGAAGAAGGCTCCTACCAAAAATTATGGCAAGCACTGACTGTTTCCCGCATCGTGCCGAATGCGCGTGTAGCCAAAAACATTCTGGATGATTTCATTGCCGTCAACACGGAGTTTTGGCCAACTTTAAACTAAGAGTTCCGTCCTGAAACAGACACTTCATATGATACAATAGAGTCGCACACCAAAGAGAGTTGCTCTTGGTAGGCGACTCTTTGTTTACGGAGGGATATGGGTGGAATTAGAAGGCATCATCAATGAGCACTTCCAGGAACTGAATGAAAATGAAAAAGCCATTATTGAATACATCATCAGGAACAAGGCGAATTGCCAAGAAATGACCATTATTGAATTGGCGAAAGAGACGCTGACATCGAAATCATCCATCCTGCGCTTGACGCAAAAGCTGGGATTCAGCGGATACAGTGAGTTCAAATACAGCATCCGAAAAGATATTTCCAAGCAAAACGTCACCGGAGAAAAACAAGATCTTTACAGTCTGCAGATCAAAGACATTGAAGCGACAAAGAAAATTTTTGAACAAACCGAATTGACACCCATTTTGAAGCAGTTGCATGAAGCAAATCGGATTTATTGTTATGGAACAGGTTGGGGACAGCGCAATGTTTTAGCCGACTTCTTACGCTCGATGATTGCTGTCGGCAAATATCCCATTCTATTGGAAGCCAAAAGGGAATTGGAAATGGCATCCAAAAGCGACATAAGGCCTTCTGACTTGTTGATCGTGGTTTCGTTGAGCGGGGACATACGCGAAGTTGAAAAAGAAATGGGCATTTTGAAGCTAAAAGGCATTCCGATTGTCTCGATTACTAGCTTGAGCAATAACAGTTTAGCTTCTTTAGGGAAGTATAATCTGTATTTCCAAAGCACCCCGGTCATGCAGGGTGACACCGAAATTGTTTCCTTCCTGCCCATCCACCTGACTTTGGACAGCCTGTACAGAAAATATGTGGATTACACGAATAGCCTACTCAAGCAGTGACGTCAGAGCGGATAACGCTGCGACTTAGCCCGCCAAACGTGATTTGGCGGGCTTTTTGGACCGGATTCGACCAGAAATAACCTTCCAAAACTGCTTTGGAAGGTTATTTCGGTGTGGAACGCTCTATTTTTCCCCGCCAAAATGCTTTTGGCGGGGAATTCCGCATTTCACGGCGCCCCCGCCTCCGTGCCCAACAAGACTAAATGTAAAAAGAAGGTATACCTCGCGCGAGGTATACCTTCTTTCATCCAAATGTATTAAGTTTAAGCGTACGTTACCGCAACTCCGTAATGATCAGACACGCAAGCCAACTTCTTTCCATCGAACTTAACTTCGTACGTTTCGACCGCTTGTGGTTGATCCGAGAAGATGTAATCGATGCGCAAGGGCACTTCGTTTCCTTCCCAGCCGTCGATCGCCGGCGGAACCGTTGCGGAGCCGCTTCGCGTTGCGGCGACGGCGTAGGCATCTTGCCAGCCGGCGTTCGTGATGAGGTCGTAGCCTTCGCTGCGGACATCGGCTGGGTTGTTGACGTCACCCATCACGTAGATGGGCTTGATGTCGCGCAGCTTTTTGACTGCAGACTCAACTGCAGACCACTCGCGCAGGAATGGATTTTCTTCTTCCTCTTTCCACCAGGATAGGTGGACGGAGACGAAAGCAGCGGCTTCGGTCTCGAGGACCAAAGCGCGTCGGGTGTGGATGCTTTCGAAATCATTGACTATAGAAAGTTGGACCTGATCGACTGACTGAATCGGCGCTTTGCTGAGGATGGCGACACCTTCGTCGAAGCGGAAGTAGCCTTGGTGGCACGGCACCCAAGACCAATGGTAGACAAGGCCTTTCTCTGCTAGGGCCTTCACCAAGAAGTAGGCGAAGTTATCCGATTTGATCGGGATTTCATTCTGCGTCGCGTGATAGCCTTCCGGATCGTTGATGACCGGCCCGGAAGAGAGTTGATTCACTTCCTGCAGGGCGATGGCGTCATATTGGTTTTCCACGATGTCGGCAACAAGAGGGGCAAACAGGCTAGGATCTGCTGTTTGGACCCAGCTGTACGTATTCAAAGTCAGTAGTTTCATGTGGTCCTCACCTTTCTATTTTCCTAATAAATCTATTATATCAGATTTCAGGACATCTGCTTGAGGTCCGTACACGACTTGGATGCCTTTGCCTTTGCGGATGACGCCGCGTGCGCCCAGTGTGGACCATTTTTTGTCTTCCGCAACTTGTGTTTCATCTTTGACCGTGACGCGCAAACGTGTCATACACGCATCGACTTCAGAAATGTTGTCTTGCCCGCCGAATGCGCCGATGATGTTCCAAACAAGTTTGTCGTTATCGGATGCAGCAGCGTTGCCGGTCGTTGTTGCAGTGGAAGGAGCAGCTTCTTCGCCTTCACCATCGAAGTCGGTATAGTTGCCCAAACGTCCTGGTGTTGCGAATTTGAAGCGCTTGATCATGAAGTTGGCAACGAAGTACATAATCACAGCAAATGCGAGCGTCACCCAGATGTAGTTGACGACATCCAACCACAAGCCGGCTTTCAAGGACATCGGGATGCGGGTCAGGAATTCCAGCGTACCGAAGGAGTGGACACGCAGGCTGATGATATCGGCCATGGCAAAAGCGACCCCTTGCAGGACTGCGTAGACTCCGTAAAGCAGCGGTGCAGCGAACATGAACATGTACTCAAGCGGCTCAGTTACGCCTGTCAGGAAAACAGCGATGGCTGCGGAGAAGAACATGGATTTATATTTCGGACGTTTGTCGGCATCGACGTTGCGGTACATTGCATAAGCCAAGCCCATCAAGCTGCCGGCAGCGCCGATCATTTGGCCAACTTTGAAGCGGGCCGGAGTGAATGCATTCAGCAATTCGTTGTAGCCTGCGGTATCTCCAGTGTTGTTCAAATTCACCAAATCGCTGGCCCAAGCCAACCATAGCGGATCTTGTCCGAACACTTGCGAACCTGCAGCGGCACCCGTCAAGATTGTGTAAGTTCCGCCCAAGGAAGTGTAGTTCATCGGAATCGTCAGCATATGGTGCAGACCGAACGGCAACAACAGACGCTCCAGTGTACCGTATACGAACGGCGCCAAAATCGGTGCTGTATCCGCGGAGTCTGCGATCCAAATCCCGAAATTATTGATGCCGGTCTGAACGACTGGCCAGATGATTGCCAAGACAAGGGAAATTAGAACGGACCAACCAATGACGACGAAAGGCACGAAGCGTTTGCCGTTGAAGAAGGACAACGCATCAGGAAGTTTGCGGTAATTGTAGTATTTGTTGAAGATGACGGCACCGACAAAACCGGCGATGATACCGACGAAGACGCCCATATTCAAAGCAGGTGCGCCCAAAACGTTAGTGAAGTAGCCGTTCACCAGGATGTCCTGTCCGAACAAGGTTTTGGTTGTCGCGCCGTCCGTAGCCAGCATGTCTCCGGTCACCGCGAAAAGTTTACCGGTCGTGCGGTTGATCAGGATGAAGGCAAGCAGTGCTGCGAAGGCTCCGCCGGCACGTTCTTTCGCCCAAGATCCCCCGATGGCGACAGCGAACAGGATATGCAGGTTGACGATGACAGCCCAACCTAGGTCTTCGATAACCCCAGCCGTTGTCAGCAACAGTTGGACATCCCCCGAGAACATAGCGATCATTTTACCGATACTGATCATCAAACCAGCTGCCGGCATGACCGCGATAACGACCATCAAAGCTTTACCGAATTTTTGCCAAAAATCAAACGTAAATATTTTTTTCATTTTTAAAACTCCTCTCAAAATTTATCAGTGCAATCGATTGCAACGTTTACGATTCGAAGTATAGAACATATCCAGAGATTTTGCAAGCGTTCTATTTCAGAATAAATTGGTTTTTCCAACAGATATCCAGCGAATAGATGAAGGAAAAGGTTCCCAGTCCGTTAAATAATCCGGCAAAAATAATAATGCAACTTTTGCATTGACAATGCAACCGATTGCACTTAAACTAAGGGGGAAGAACAAATAAGGGGGAAGCAATGATGACACAACAAATTTTTGAGATCGATCCATGGAAAGTGACAACCAAACAATTAGATAAAGAAAACCGCCGCCTGCAGGAAAGTTTGACCAGCCTCGGCAACGGCTATATGGGCATGCGCGGAAACTTCGAGGAAGCCTACTCAGGCGATCATCATCAAGGCACCTATGTGGCAGGCGTCTGGTATCCAGACAAAACGCGCGTCGGTTGGTGGAAAAATGGTTATCCGGAATATTTCGGAAAAGTGATCAATGCGATGAATTTCCTTTATATGCATATCTTTGTGGACGGGGAAGAAGTCGATTTGCATAAGGACGAAACGAAAGACTTTGCCTTGACGTTGGATATGGAAAAAGGCCGTCTGGAACGGTTCTTTACGGTAGTGAAGAACGGCAAAGAAGTCACTGTCCATTTCACACGCTTCCTGAGCATCGACATTAAGGAACTTTGCGCCATCAAAGTGGAAATCACAGCTTCAGAAAATGCCAATATCCGCATCGAAAGCGCTCTGGACGGGAATGTCCAAAACGAGGATGCCAACTATGATGAAATGTTCTGGGAATGGGTTGAACAGACTGACGATACGTTGGTCGTCGAAACGATCCCGAACAACTTCGGCATCGAACGTTTCAGCGTAGCTGCCACGATGCACCACAAAGCGACAGGCTTCAATCCAAAAGGCAACAACAGCAAGGAATTGTTCGTCTCCCAAGTATTCGAAGGGGAAGCTGGAAACGGCCAAGTCCTTTCATTAGAGAAATACGTGACGCTGACAACGAGCCGCGATCATGCGAAGGACCAACTTGCAGCAACTGCTGAAGAAATCTATGCAACAAAAGTATCCGGCCAAAGTTTCGAAGCGTTGGAAGCAAAACAAGCGAATCTGTGGGCCAAACGTTGGGAACTGGCGGATGTCGAAATCGGCGGCGACGACGAAGCGCAACAAGGCATCCGTTTCAACCTGTTCCAACTGTTCTCCACTTATTATGGAGAAGATGAACGCTTGAACATCGGACCGAAAGGCTTCACCGGCGAGAAATACGGCGGCGCTACTTACTGGGATACGGAAGCTTACGGCGTGCCGTTCTACTTGGCGGTCACCGAGCCGGAAGTCACCCGCAACCTGTTGAAATACCGCCACAATCAATTGCCGGGAGCTTTCCACAATGCCGCGCAACAAGGATTGAAGGGCGCATTGTATCCGATGGTGACCTTCACCGGCGTGGAATGCCACAATGAATGGGAAATCACGTTTGAGGAAATCCACCGTAACGGTGCGATCCCTTACGCAATCTACAATTACACAGCCTATACAGGTGATGAAAGCTATTTGGCCGAAGAAGGGCTAGAAGTGCTCAGTGCCGTCAGCCGTTTCTGGGCGGACCGTGTACACTTCTCGCAGAACAAGCAGTGCTACATGATCCATGGCGTAACTGGGCCGAACGAGTACGAAAACAACATCAACAACAACTGGTACACAAATCGTTTGGCTGTCTGGGTGCTGCGTTATACTTTGGAAAGCCTGGAGAAATATCCTGAACGTGGAGAAGCGTTGGGCATCACCACAACTGAAAAAGAACAATGGCAGGATATCATCGACAACATGTACTTCCCGTACGATGAAGAGCGCCAAGTTTTCGTGCAGCACGACACTTTCCTTGATAAGGATTTGAAACCGGTCAGCGCGTTGGACAAGGCTGATTTGCCATTGAACCAACACTGGTCATGGGACAAGATTTTGCGTTCTTGCTTCATCAAGCAAGCGGACGTCCTGCAAGGGATCTACCTGTTCGGTGACGAATTCACGATGGAAGAAAAAGAACGCAACTTCGACTTCTACGAGCCGATGACCGTACATGAATCAAGCTTGTCGCCATGCATCCATGCCATCCTTGCGGCCGAACTGAGCAAAGAAGAAAAAGCTGTCGATCTTTACCGACGCACCGCGCGCTTGGATTTGGACAACTACAACAACGATACCGAAGACGGCTTGCACATCACATCGATGACCGGCAGCTGGTTGACGATCGCGGAAGGTTTCGCCGGCATGCGCGCCAAAGACGGTCTTCGTTTTGCGCCGTTCTTGCCGAAAGACTGGACTCACTACCAATTCCACATCAACTACCGCGGTCGCTTGATCCTGATCGCAGTGAACGAAGAAACCGTCAGCTTGACCTTGGTGAAGGGCGAAGCGTTACCTGTCCGCATCTACGACGAAGAGCTACAGCTGAAAGATGAAATCAAAGTCGCACTGAAAAAGACCGTGTCCGTATGAGCGACATTAAAGGAGAGAAAGAAATGTTGAGAGCAGTATTGTTTGATTTGGACGGCGTCATCACCGACACCGCCAAGTTCCATTTTTTGGCCTGGCGTAACCTCGGAGCGGAGTTGGGGATCACCGTCGACGAAGCCTTCAATGAAGAACTGAAGGGCGTCAGCCGGATGGATTCGCTGGAGCGCATCCTCGCATACGGTGGATTGGCTGACAAGTATTCTTTGGCTGAAAAAGAAGCTTTCTGCACAAAGAAAAATGACCATTATCTAGAATTGATCCAGGAAATGACACCGGCTGATATCCTGCCAGGGATCCTGCTGTTGTTGGAAGAATTGCGCGAAGCAGGTCTGAAGACAATCATCACCTCAGCCAGCAAGAACGCGCCCGGCATCCTTGAATTACTTCAGGTGAAGGACTACTTCGACGGCATCGTCGATCCGGCATCAGTGGCAGCCGGAAAACCGGCTCCGGACATCTTCTTGGCCGGAGCGGAGCTTGCAGGCGTGCAACCAGCCGAGTGCATCGGTGTGGAAGATGCCGCTTCAGGCGTGGATGCCATCAAAGCAGCGAATATCACCGCGGTCGCGATCGGTGATGCATCTGTGTTGGGACATGCCGACCGCGTGTTGGCGGACACGAGCGACTTGTCGCTTGCCATCCTGCGCGATACGTGGGAGATGGCGATTTAAGATGGGCAGCATAACGATCCGCGAATGGGGCAGCATCGGAACGGAAAAAGTCCTGCGCATCACCTTGATGCAGCCGAACGGCATGTCCGTCAGCTGCAGCAACTACGGTGCCCGGCTGATCTGTTTGTTGGTCCCGGACCGGGAAGGCCAGAGCGAAAATGTTGTGCTGGGCTTGGCTGATGCCGAAGCCTACGGAAACGACCGGGCTTCCTTCGGCGCCACCGTCGGACCGGTCGCCGGCCGCATTGCTGGAGGCAGATGGGGCGCAGTGCAGTTGGAGCGGAACGCCGGCGAAAACCATATCCACGGCGGCAGCCGGGGTTGGGGCCAACAATTTTGGGACTTCACGACCAAAGAGACTGCAGAAGCGATAACCGTCACTTTCTCGTTGGAATCAACTCCGGAAAAGGTCGGCTATCCCGGCCAACTTCAGGCAAAAGTGAGTTATTCTTTGGATGCGGAAGGGTGCCTGACAATCAAGATGGAAGGGATCAGCCGGGACACTGAAGAAACGCTGTTCAATCCGACCAGCCATATCTATTTCAACTTGAGCGGCGATGCCAAACGCCCGATTACCGATCATACTTTGCGGATGGCCTGCGAAGAAGTACTGGATTTGGATGCCGACAAGCTTCCCGTTGGTACGAAACAAGCGGTGGAGGGGACGGCTTTCGATTTTCGCAAAGCGACTTTTATCGGTGACGCCATCCGCAAACGGCCAGAAGGGTTCGATGATGTTTTCCTGATGCAGTCGGATCGACAGCCGCAGCTGATACTCCATGATGAGGAGAGCGGCCGCCAACTTGAACTGTCCAGCAATCGCAGCAGCATTGTGCTTTTTTCGACGACAGACATGAACGAACCGTACTTTGTGAACGGCCGTCCAATGCGGAGTCAGCTGGGCTTGGCGATCGAAGCGCAGGAAGTGCCGGATGCCATCCACCATCCGGATTGGGACAATATCGTCCTGGCGCCAAATACTTTGGCGGCAAGGGTTCAAAATTACACTTTTAAATGGTAATCTAGAGATACAAAAATGAACCTGAGGAAAATGCCTATGACCGTTACGATAAAAGATGTCGCCAGAGAAGCAGGTGTCGCGACTTCAACCGTTTCACGCACGTTGAAGGACAGTCCGCTGATCAGCGAAAATACAAAAGTGAAAGTGCGCCATGCGATGCAGAAACTGGGTTACACGCCCAACTTCGCCGCCCAGAACCTGGCCAACAAGTCCACCCAGACAATCGGTGTGATTCTGCCGGTGGCGACAATGGGGAACCCTGCGCAGAACCCGTTGTTCTTGGAGATGATCCAGGAAATCGGCGTCGTCTGCAATGAACAGAAATACATGATTTCCCTGGCTACCGGTAAAACGATGGCGGAGCTGAAGGATAGCGTACGCCTGATGCATCAGCGCAAACTGGTCGATGGCTTTATCCTGTTGTATTCGGAGGCGAATGACCCAATCCGCAAGTTCCTGCACGAAGGGAAGATCCCCTATGCTTTGCTGGGGAAACCGGATGTCTATGAGAACGAAACGATCTATATCGACAACGATAACCGCCTTTCCGGCAAAACGGCGACGGACTGCCTGATCCAACACGGACACGAACGGATTGGCTTCGTCGGATTGACGCCTTCGCAAACGGTCGACAAGGAACGTTACAAGGGCTATTCCGATGCCTTGCGCGACGCCGAACTGACCGTCCATCCGTCACTCTACTTCGAAACGCCGGATGACTTCATGGCTTTCCAAGAGTTCCTCGAAGAAACCAAACCGACCGGACTTGTCGTCGGCGATGACCGCCTGGCCTTGCGGGTCCTACAGTATCTACAGCTGGATAAGTACAAAGTGCCGGACGACATTTCTCTCGTCAGCTTCAACAATTCCGTCTTTGCGACTCTGTCCCACCCATTCCTGACGACCATTGATATCCACGTCCAGGAACTGGCCAGACAAGCCGCCGCCCTCCTGATCCGCCATCTCCAAGAACCGAGCGCCCTGCTGCCGAAGATGATCGTGCCGCATGAAGTGATCGAACGGGAGACGGTTATGCGAGTGCGGGGGGAGTAATTCCTCAATAGGAAAATTCAGTAAAACAGCAAGCCCCTAATTTCCGATATCCGATCGGAGACTTGGGGCTTGCTGTTTTCGTTTTGCAGTCAGGATTTTCAGAAAGCGTCTGCATAAATTAATTACTTTTGTCAATTTACATACGTGACAAAAGTATATAGACTGTGAGGTGGGAGAGTGAGGATTTGATGAGAAATGTAAGCAAAATGATGGTTATAATTGTCTCTGTTTGTGTCATCGCGGTTTCATCCATCTATTATAATTATAAATTCGTCAGATACGACAGTGACAAAATTATTTTTGGTGCTACTTATATGACCATGAATAATAGCTTTTACAAGGCCATAACGGATGAAATAGAGAAACAAATCAATGGTCGTGGCGATATCTTGTATACCCGGGATCCGGCTTTGGATGTCGATAAACAAAACGAACAAATCAATGACTTGATCGAGATGGGGATTGATGTATTGATCATCAACCCGGTTGATTATTCCAAAGTGAATGATTCTTTGAAAAAAGCCAAAGCAAAAGGCATCAAGATTATCGTCATTGATGCGCAGCTGGATGATGTCACCATTGCGGACACCACTGTTTTATCCAATAATTATGATGCTGGCGTGCAGTGTGCCAAGGATATGATGCGCAATCTGGCTTCAGCAAAGATTGTGCTTTTAAAACACAGCGCTGCGTTGTCGTCTGTTGACCGGATCAACGGTTTTCTGGATACGATCAAAGATAATGACAATTATACGGTTGTTGCAAGCGAAGAATGCTTAGGCCAAACGGAAGTCGCGATGCCCGTAATGATGGAAATCATTGATAAAAAAATTGATTTCGATGTTGTCATGGCTTTAAATGACCCAAGCGCATTGGGTGCTTTGGCGGCAATAAAAGATAAACAAATCAATCATGAAGTACTGGTCTATGGCGTGGATGGTTCACCGGATATGAAGAAACTATTGATTGATAGTGATGAAGTCCAGGGAACTGCAGCACAATCGCCTACTACAATGGGAGCAAAAGCTATTGAAGCAGCCTATGAAATTGTTGATGATGAACCATACGAAAAGTCGATTGTTGTGCCTGTTACCTTAATAACCAAGGACAACATCAGTGAATATGATATTTCGGGGTGGCAATAATGAAAAATTTAGGAACGAAGCATATAGCTTATATTCATAATTCCTTATTGCTACTGAATTTTATTATCGTATTGTTTAATGCTTCCATCTTTTTGCTTTCGACAAAATATTTGCAGTCCCATGGGTATGCCTCTGCTTTTTTGGAAAACCTGTCTTATGTCCCTCCGGCTCCGGAAAAGACTTTTTTTGGGGCGATCCTGTTGTTTTTGGTATTGCTGGCGAGCATGTATTTCCGCACGAAAGACAGTTATATCGTTTATTGGTTGATATATCTGGAAATTATCGTAATGATAACGTTGATAATCGTTTTGAACGGCAGTTACAATGGCATCGTGTTATTGGTGTTTGCTGATATTTTGTATAATACAAAAAACATTAAATATTGGCCGGCACTGTTGGTCATCAGCTTTGGCCTGCTGATCATCTCTGATTATGCCATTCTTTCGCTCATTGTCAGAATGCCCTCGATTGAAACCTATATTAATTTTTATCCCAGTGGAGCCAGAACCTTGATATTGTTCTTCAGAAACATCCTTGCTTCGCTGAATATCGTTGGCTTTATATCTTTTCTGGCGACTTCTTTATTTGTTCAACAAAGGGAAAAACAACGTGTCGGAGAACAATTGGCGATGGTCTCACGCGTAAATGTCGAATTGAAGAACTATGCCAATTTGACTGAAAAAATCGGTGAAGATAATGAACGGAAAAGAATTTCCCGAGAAATACACGATACGCTGGGCCATGCTTTAACCGGAATATCGGCGGGTGTAGATGCCTGCATTGCGATAATTGATATCGATCCAGATAAAACGAAAAAGCAATTGCTGCTGGTTAGTGAAGTTGTCAGGGTGGGCATTAAAGATGTGCGGCGTTCCTTATATAAATTGCGCCCGGGCGTTTTGGAAGACAGCACCTTAAAAGATGGACTGACCAAAATGATTGCCGAATATGAAGGTGTGTCCAATCTGAAAATAGATTTGCATTACAAATGGGATAATGTTGATATTGAGAATACCAAAGAAGATATCATTTTCAGGATGATCCAGGAATCCATCACCAATTCTTTGCGGCACGGGCACGCCACGGAGATCGAAATAAATATGTTCGTCTACGATGATGAATATGTCATCATCATTCAAGATAATGGCACGGGTTGTGAAAGCATCAAATGTGGTTATGGGTTAAAGCAGATGTGTGAACGCGTATCGATTTTAAATGGTACGGTCAGATTTTCTGGCGAGAACGGTTTTAGAACTGCCATAGAAATACCGATCGAAAGGGGAATAAATTATGATTAAAGTAATGATTGCCGATGATCAAGAGTTGATAAGACAATCCCTGGAAATTGTTTTATCGACCAAACCGGGTATTGAAGTTGTCTCTACCGTAGCTGATGGGTTTGAAGTGCTGGAAAGCATCAAAAAATGCCGTCCGGACCTTATTTTGATGGACATCCGGATGCCAAAAATGGATGGCGTATACTGCACGAAGATGGTCAAGGAACAATATCCTGACATTAAAATCATTATCCTGACTACTTTTGATGACAATGAATTTGTGTTCAGTGCATTAAAATATGGAGCCAGCGGGTATTTGTTGAAAGGAGTCAGCATGGACGGTTTACACCAAGCCATTTTGACCGTCGTTAATGGGGGTGCGATGATCAACCCGGATATCGCCTCTAAAGTATTCAAAAAATTCTCTCAAATGGCAACCAGCAATTATGCGATCCAAGTGGATGATAAAAATGTTGCGGATATCTCAAACCGTGAAATGAAGGTCATTCAACAAGTGGGGTTCGGCCTGTCCAATAAGGAAATATCGCAAAAGTTATTCTTATCGGAGGGGACGGTTCGCAATTATCTCAGCACCATTTTGTCCAAATTGGATTTAAGGGATCGGACACAACTGGCTATTTGGGCAGTCCAAACGGGTCAAACCACAAAAGACTTCGGTAATGATCATGACTAAGATGAAAAAGGTATTCCTCGCTTTGATAGTCTGCAGTCTGGTGATGGTCTATCTGTTTGTCAGCTCTCACAGGGAAATCACGATTACCCTAGGGATGTTTACCGGCAGCAATTGGGATGTCTACAATGCGGAAAGCTATAAAGTAATCGATGATGCCATTGAAAAATTCGAAAAGGAACATCCTAATGTAACGATAAAATATGAGAGCGGCATTTTGAAACAAGATTATTCAGCCTGGTTAGCTTCCAATATCGCCAGCGGGGACCAACCGGATGTTTTTATGGTTCTGGCTGAAGACTTCAATAGGCTATCTTCCTTAGGGGCGCTGCTGCCGTTGAATGATCTGATTGAAAACAATGACATAAGCACTGATATATTTTATGAAAGCGCTCTTAGCTCGGGTGGTTACCAAAATACGCAATATGCCTTACCCTATGAGATCAACCCGACCATGATGTGCGTCAATCGCGATCTATTGGAAAAGGAAGGCATTGCTATACCTGAGGGCAATTGGACGATCGAAGAATTTTATCAGATATGTGCACAAGTGACGAAGGATACTGATGGTGATGGCACGATTGATCAATACGGCTCCTATGGTTTCAAATGGCAAGATGCGGTCAACGGTTACGGCATCAGCTTGTTTGATGAGGAGGGTGCATCGAGTAATCTGAATCAAAGCGATGTAAGGGAAGCCTTATCTTATGTTCAAAAACTGAAGGATTTGAATAAGGGCTATCAAGTATCGTCAGAGGACTTCGATAAAGGGAATGTCGCTTTTTGCCCGTTGACGTTTGCCCAATACCGGACCTATCAACCCTATCCTTATCGCGTCAGTAAATATTCTACTTTCAAATGGAGTTGCTTGGCGATGCCGGGGACAACCGCTAATCAAAAGACTTCCCAAATAGCCACCTCTTTGATAGCGATAAATTCCAAAACGACCCAGCAACAATTAGCTTTTGAGTTTCTTGAAACCTTAACGATTGACCAAGAAATTCAACAGGAACTATTTGAAAATTCGCAAGGGGCTTCCGCTTTAAAGAGTGTAATGGCGAGTGACAGCACGAAAGCACTGCTGGATCAGGATGCCATGAGCAATTATTCCTTAAAACAAGCTGTGTTGGATGACATTATCGAAAACGCGGTTATCGAACCGAAATTCAAAAAGTACAATAATGTCATTGAAAGATGCGATTATCTGATTACCAATGCGTTGAATGAAAATCGGATCGAGGATGAGTTGGTTGACATCGAAAAGGAAATTGACAATCAATTAAAGTAATCGGGATGACAAATGTCACGCGGAGGATGAGGTCTGTTAAGCCCGAGTAATCCGCTGTATACTGCAACACGAATAGGAGGCTTTATCAGAACCAGAACGGGATTTTCTGGCTTTGATACAGCCTCTTTTTTGTATGGGAATTAAATTTATGCGCAGAGATAGCCCGCCAAAACCCCTTTGGCGGGGCAAAACGTCCGCGGACAACACGATATTCCCCGCGAAAGCCAATTTGGCGGGGAAACGAACCGCCAGACCCGGACGCCGGACCGGACAATGCTGAGGCCAAACATTTTTTTTATTATTTCATGCCAAATGTCACATGAATGTGTTGACACTCGACACGATGCAAGCGCTTCAATGGGTGCTATTCTATAGAGGTTAATTCATATACGAGTAGGAGGAAATAATGTGAAATATGTGGTTCTGGTAAGCCACGGTGATTTTGCAACGGGCTTAAAATCATCATTGAATATGTTGGCTGGAAAACGGGATGATGTGATCGCGGTTGGATTGCCTGATGGGAAAACAGCAGATGAATTTGCTTTGATGTTCAAGGAAGGCATTCAAGCTGTGACTGGGGATGATGAAATCATCTTGCTTGCTGATATTATAGGCGGCTCACCTTTGACAACAGCATTAACTGTTTTAGCGAATGAAGGGAAGCTCGCCAATACGATCACTATCGGAGGCATGAACTTGCCGTTGGCTTTAACTGCCGTTCTGATGAAAGACAGCTCGGACAGAGAAACTTTTATCGCTACCGTAGTATCCGAAGCGAAAGCAGCTTTGCAAGAATTCAAATTAGAACAACCAGAAGAAGACGACGAAATTTAGAGGGGGAAATAAAATGACAGTATCATTTATCCGGATTGATGATCGTATGATTCATGGTCAAACATGTACGCGTTGGGCAAGAGAGTTCCCTTGTGATGGGCTAGTCGCTGTGAATGATAAAGCGGCTCAGAGTGACGTCTTAAAAGCGGCCTATAAGAGTGCCAGTGGTTTAAAAACGTTCATTTGGACCAATGAGGAATGGCAACAAAAAAATCAAAAAGTATTGGACAGCAAAGATCAATATTTCTTGATTACCAAAGATCCTTTGGACATGAAAAAGATTTTAATGGACCAAAAATTCAAACCCGGAATCGATACTATAATCGTAGGTCCGTGCAATGACCGTGAGGGCACTACTAAATTGGGAAATAACCAATCGATCACACAAGCAGAAGCAGAGGCCTTTGAAGCAATGTATCAAGCTGGTTATAAAATTAAATTTGCCTTGCTGCCTGATGTTTCAATCGGAACATGGGAAAATTTCAGAAGCAAATTTGGTTTTAAATAAAAAAACAAAAGGGGAGAAGAAATTATGACAATTAGTTGGATTCAAGCAGCTATGCTAGGGCTGTTCGCTTGCTTATCAAGTATGCCTGGTTTAGGCGGTACATCATTCGGAAATTATACATTAGGTCGTCCTTTAATCGGTGGTTTAGTTTCAGGTATTATTTTAGGAGATATCCAAACGGGTATTTTAGTCGGCGCTGCAATGCAAATCGTATACATCGCATTGGTCACTCCTGGTGGAACGGTTTCAGCTGACGTTCGGGCAGTCAGTTATATTGGTATTCCGCTTGCGATGGTAGCTTTAAAAAGCTATGGTTTGACGGCTTTTAGCGTAGAAGGTGCAGCATTGGCGACATCATTCGGTACGATGGTCGGGACTTTGGGTACCGTATTATTTTACGGAACGGCAACAGCTAACCTAGCGTGGCAACACATCGGTTGGAAAGCGGTGGAAAAAGGAGAATTCCGTAAGCTATATACAGTCAACATGGGCTTGCCTTGGATTTCCCATTTCTTCTTTTCATTTATCCCAACCTTGATCATGTGTAAATTAGGAGCTGATGTTGTAGAGGTAATCAAAACAACCTTACCAATGGATGGTTTGGCAATGAAAACCTTATTTACAGTCGGATCCTTGCTTCCTTGCGTCGGTATTGCGATTCTATTGAAACAAATCGTTACGAAAGCAGTAGACTTTATTCCCTTCTTTTTCGGCTTTACTTTGGCTGCGTCATTAGGGATCAACTTGGTTTCAGCAACAGTGGTTGCGGCTATGTTTGCATTAATCAACTATCGTATCAAACTACTGTCATTGCAAAGAATGGTTTCAGTGAGCGGCGATGAAGAGGAGGACATTTAAGATGATGGATAAGGAATTAAGCAAAAAAACATTAAATAAATCTTTCCACAATTGGTATTACGGAAACTTGACATGTTTTTCTCAAGAACATATGCAAACATTTGGCTATCTATGTTCGATGCTGCCGATTGTAGAAGAATTGTATGATAAAAAAGAAGATCAAGAAAGATCGATGAAAACCTATACTGCCTTCTTCAACACTGAACCACAAATTGGTACGGTCGTAGTCGGTATTACAGCTGGTTTGGAAGTGGCTCGTGCCAATGGGTCAGCGGATGTTGATGATGAAACGATCAATGGTTTACGAGCTGGTCTGATGGGTCCTTTGGCAGGTATCGGTGATTCCCTGATCGTTGGAACTTTGATTCCGATTCTGCTCGGTATCGCACTGGGCTTGTCCACTGATGGCTCACCGTTAGGCGCAATCTTCTACATAATCGTGTGGAACATCATTGCCTATCTTGGAATGAAATTCCTTTACTTCAAAGGATATGAATTAGGCGGTAAGGCTGTTGATTTCTTGGTAGGACCACAAGGTTTGGCACTACGTGAATCCATTACCTTATTAGGAGGAATGGTCATTGGGGCTGTTGCTGCTACTTGGGTGAGTGTTAAAACTTCGTTCATGTTGGTTGGAGCGGATGGCAATAGCCTCTTGACCCTGCAAGACAAATTCGATTCAGTATACCCGGGATTATTGACTGCTTCATTTGTAGTTGGCTGCTGGTATTTGCTTTCCAAAAAGAACATGTCACCAATCAAAGTAATGTTGATATTGGTAGTCGTTGCATTTGTCGGCGTTTTGCTTGGATTCTTCAACCCAGGATTAACTTATTAGTCCAAAGAAATAGTGTGGGGCCGTCTCTTTGCGAGGCGGCTCTTTTTTCGGAGCAGAGGGTGCCTGGTAGCCGGAGGAGCGTGGTTTGAAACGGTCGTCAACTTCGGTTAAGCATCCGCTCCCCGGAGGACAGCGGTAACTTTCGGCCCCACCTTCGACGAAGCCAGCCTTATCGGAGGACGCCGAAATGTTGGGCGAACTCCGGCGAAGCCTGCGTTCACCGGAGGACAGGCCGTGAGCAAATCGTAGACCAGGGAGAAAATTCAGCACTTAGTCTGATGTCTTTGCGTGCAGCAGGGATTATAATGTAAGGGAAAGAGAGGTTGAGGATCATGAATTTCCTAATGAATCTGATTTGGTTTGTGTTAGGTGGTTTCATCAGTTTTATTTCCTGGATCGTTATCGGAATCCTGTGGTGCCTGACCATCGTCGGGATCCCTATCGGTATGCAGTGCTTCAAGTTCGCGGTGATGGCGGCAGTGCCGTTCGGCAGGGAAATCCGCATCAGCGAAAGCGGCACATCGTTTGTGTTCAATATAATCTGGATGCTGTTGGGCGGTTTGGCATTGGCAGCCGAAGAAGTCATTATGGGCGTCATCTTCTGCATGACAATCGTAGGCATTCCGTTCGGTATGCAGCACTTCAAGCATGCCAAGTTGGCATTGATGCCGTTCGGAGCGGAAATCTATCGGATTGCTTAACAGGCAATATCATTGTTGAGTGGATTGTTGGATGAGTGTGCTACCGAAGACTCTACTATAAAAATGAGGTCCTTTATTCCCAGTCAATCACTGGGAATAAAGGACCTCATTTTTATGGTTCAATGCAATAATTATTTTTGCGTAATTCCATTTACGATTTGGGTCAAACCCTCATTGAGTGGGGTTGCTGGACGACCAAGAAGTTTTTCGAAATCATTGCTCTCAACATCCAGGGAGCCAACTCGAATGCTTTTTTGGATTTCAACAAGGATAGGGATAACGAAATCCGGCACACCAGCATCCACCATGATTTCGGCATAGGCAACGTCATCAACCTGCTGGACAGTTACTTCCTTGCCCAATACACTTCCGAGAGTTGCTGCCATTTCTTCCTGAGTCAACGCTTTGCCAGAAAGCTCGTAGATTGTGTTTTCGTGCCCGTCACCGGAAAGTACAGCAGCCGCAGCCTCTGCATATTCTTGTTGAAGTGCCCAGCCTACCTTGCCGTTTTCTGCTGATGTGACCCATGGAGCTCCTGCCAGGACACCTTGAATACTTGAAATTTCATTCTCCAAGTACCAGTTGTTACGTAAGAAGGAGTAGGGGATCCCCGTTTTCAAGATCGCTGCTTCTGTGGCCTGATGCGTTGGAGCGAATAAGTTTTTGCTTTCTTTTGCATTCGCTAAACTGGTGTATGCGATGAAACCGACGCCAGCGCGTTCTGCCGCAGCTACTGCATTGGCGTGCTGGCGAATTCTTGTTTCGTTATCCCCATCCGCAGAAACAAGCAATAAACGATCAACACCTGCAAAAGCAGCATCCAATGTTTCTGGATGATCAAAATCACCTTGTCGGACATCCACTCCACGAGCCCTTAATTCTTCCGCTTTTTCTGGGTTACGAACACTGACAGCCAGTTGACTGGCGGGGACAGTCTTCAACAGCGTTTCTACAACTTTGGTACCGAATTTCCCTGATGCTCCCGTTACTAATAATTTCATATTGCATCTCTCCAATTCTTTTGTTTACTTATTTAATGTAAACTAATAGTATAGTAATAGACAGATTTTTGGAAGTAGGCACTTTTTTATGACCTAGTCACAAAAACAGTACCATTAAGAACGGGAGGCATTTATCATGGCAAGAAGTCGGTTTGGTGAACCTGTAGGGGATCAAATAGAGGTTTGCCCCGTTACGCAAACGCAAGACATCATTGCAGGGAAATGGAAAATCATCATATTATGGAATCTAAGCGTGCAGACGAGAAGGTTTAATGAACTTCAACGGTTGTTGCCAAATATTTCAAAAGGGATATTAACAAGGCAATTGAGAGAATTGGAAGAAGACCAGATGGTTCACAGAGAAGTCTATAAAGAAGTTCCGCCAAAAGTCGAATATTCCTTAACACCTTTGGGACAAAGTTTTATTCCTATACTGCAGAGTATGGGCGAGTGGAGCAAGAAAAATTTGGTGAGTAAGTAAAACCTTGGGGTGATGGCGGCAGTGCTGCTCGGAGTGGCAATCTATCGGGTTGCTTAACATTTGCGTTCGGGATTTAACGACGATGATATTGTAAATATATTTATCGGTTTGTAGCGGGGATTGATTGTCGATGGTGAGTCTCGTGTTTTCGGATTTGCTGGAGACGGATCAGTTCCCGTTTTTTGTGTTGGATGCAAATAGATGGTATATCTTAATAGAAGCAGCTTTTTGGCATAGGGTTCGGCCGTTTGGTTAATCTGATTTATAAATGATAGCGAAATCATTTATAGATCGGATGAATGAACGAGGGAATTTGGTGGCCAGTTGGATATCTGATTGTAAAATAATTGACTGTCTAATGAGTCCGTTGACAATGCCCTATTTCTTGCGTATCCTTTGAACTAATTTTAAGCTTAAGGCAACTGAGGCAGAAATGCAGACGAAAGGGATGGGGACATGAAAGCGGTACTATTTGATTTGGATGGTGTGATTACCGATACGGCGAAATTTCATTTTTTGGCTTGGCGCGACTTGGGAGCGGAGCTGGACATTGAAGTGGATGAGGCGTTCAACGAGGAGTTGAAAGGGGTAAGCCGCATCGATTCGCTGGAGCGCATATTGGCGCAAGGCGGGGTTGCGGATAAATATTCCTCAGCCGAAAAAGATGAATTATGCGTGAAAAAGAATGCCCATTACTTGGAATTGATAAAGGAAATGACGCCGGATGATATTTTGCCGGGTATCATTCCGCTGTTGGAGGAACTGAAGGCTGCCGGCATAAAAATGATCGTGACTTCCGCAAGCAAGAATGCACCGGGAATCCTCGACCTGTTGCAGGTGCGTCCTTACTTTGACGGCATCGTCGATCCGGCGACAGTTAAGGCTGGCAAACCGGCTCCAGATATTTTTCTGGCGGGCGCTCAGCTTGCGGGTGCCGACCCGGCTGACTGTGTAGGGGTCGAAGATGCGGCTTCAGGCGTTGAAGCCATCAAAGCTGCCGGTATCGTGGCGGTTGGGGTTGGCGATGAACAGGTTTTGGCGCTGGCGGACCGCGTGCTGCCGAGCACGGCTGATTTGTCCCTTGCTGTTTTGCAGGAAGCATGGGCGGAAAGCTGCACGGCTTCCAAAGGTTCCTTCATATAAAAACTGAGCGAAGTCGGCTTTTCCGTCGAAACATTCAATTCCGGACAATTGGACTTCCTTGAAATATTTAAGTAGGGAGTGGACGATCTGAAAGCAAAAGTGGATCTGCTTGATGGCTGCCGATTCACCGATGATCCGGACTTACATCAACGGTTATTCAGTGAATGGCACAGTGAACGAGATCCTCGTGGAAAAATTGATCGGCAAGTCCGAGTTTCAAGGCAAGAGCCCGGTCGATCCGTTCTGCGGTGTCTGGGGTACGAACTTATAAGGAGGCAAGCCCCGAAAAGATGAATAACAGTGAGATATTCATGCTTTCAGAGCACCAGGGCCCGAAAAAGATGAATAATAAAAAGTTATTCATCTTTCTAGGCCAACACGGACTGAAAAAGATGAATAACAGAAAGATATTCATCTTTCTGCACTCTTCGGCAATTATTTCATTGTGGAAAATGCACAAAAAGTTAAGGGAAGCCTCCTTATTTTGAGGCTTCCCTTAACTTTTTTCATTTATCCAGATTTGTTTTCAAGAAACTTTAGAACCCATGCCGTTCGACTTCCAACAGCGCGAATGTTTTCGCCTCCGGATCGTATTCGTACTTGAAGACGCAGCAGTTGGTGATACCATCCTTCACCACTTCATTCGGATCCTGCCAAGCACGCAGGAAGTGGATGCAGGCGCCAGCGTGCGAGACCGCCAAAACGTTTTGGTGGTCGTCCTGTTCCATGATTTCGGTGCAGGTCCGGACCATCCGTTCCATTACCTGATCACCGGATTCTCCACCGTACTGCAAGAAAAAAGTGCTTTTGTCTTTGGGATTCAGGTCTTCGCTCTCGCCTTCGAAGGTGCCGAAATGCATTTCCTTCAGGCCTTTCAGGCGTTGGTAAGGCATCAGTTCGTTCGTCACGATCTCCAATGTATCGCAAGCGCGCTCGGCTGTGGAGCTGTAGGCATGGTCAAAATCGATATCATCAAAGTAGGCACTGGCGATTCCGGCTTGTTGGATGCCGAGCTCCGTCAAAGGCGAATCGCATGCCCCCTGGATTTTTCTGCGGACATTGAAAAGGGTCTGGCCATGGCGCATCAAGTACAACGTTTTTTTCATGTGGGGTCCTCCTGGGATGTGAAGCGTATGCATATCAATTATACTACTTGCTTCGGGGGGCAAGTCAACAGGGAGTGTTTACGCATACCCTCCGCTCTCTCGTGTAAGGCTGAGGTGATACGCAGCAAGGGTTTTCTCCTCCGGCGAACGGAGGCCACGCCGGAGGACGGCCCACAATATAAGCCTGTGCACCGATGAGGACTGGCTCGCAGGAGAAGCGACCGTAAGATACCGTTGTCCTCCGGTGTGGGAATCCTCGCCGGAGGAACGCACCGATTCCGCGTCGCTCGCCGCAATTATTTCCGCGAAAAGTCTTGACCTGGAGTTCACTTCAGGTGTTATGCTTAGCCTAAAAAGTTAGCGATTATAATGCTAAGACGTGCTTTGTCGCGGAAAGGCGGTATCGATTTGAAAAAAGACCTGCTATTGAAAATGTCCATCCTCTCGGCTTCGTTGATCGTGGTGTCGGGAGGGGCCATCGCTGCCAATATCCCGGCCATGGCGAAAACATTCGCGGATGTTCCGCTCCAAACCGTAGAGATGCTGTCGACCATTCCATCCCTGTTCATCATTATTTCGGTATTGTTGAGCAATCTCTTCGCGCGTTATTTGGGCTACAAACGCACGATCCTGATCGGAATCGTCATCGTTCTCGTCTCCGGCATCATTCCGGCGCTGATCGACAATTTTTGGATCATTCTCATATCGCGTGCGCTCTTCGGCTTCGGCGTAGGCATGTTCAATTCGCTCCTTATCGCAATCATCAGCCATTTTTACGAAGGTGACGAAAGGGCGGCCATGATCGGTTACCAGAGTGCCTTCGAAGGGCTGAGCGGTATGTTTATGACTTTCACCGTCGGACAGCTGCTGAAGGTGCATTGGCAAACATCCTTTTGGGTCTATCTGATTGCGCTGCCCGTCTTCATCCTGTTCCTACTGTTCGTCCCGAATGTCGCTTATGACGAAATCGGGAAGGAAAAAGCAGCGGACGGGGGAATGAAAGCATCGGCCGTCCCAAAAAACAGTGAGTCCGCTCTCGGCAAACGGGACTTCCTTGGGTATATCGTGTTGCTGGTAATAGCCGTCATCATCTACATGTCCATCGCTGTGAAAGGCACGACTTTGATGACCACGCTGGGATACGGCGATGCGACGGACGGCAGCAACATCCTGGCGCTGATCGGGGTGGGGGCCATGTCAGCTGGTTTTCTTTTCGGGAAGGTGTACCGGATCACACGGACCTATACGCTGCCGATTTCATTCTCCGTCATGAGCATCGGCATGTTTTTGATTGCGACATCGAACAGTGTCCTGCAGACAAGCATCGGTGCGGTCATCTGTGGCTTTTCCTTCAGGACGTTCCTCCCTTATCTTCTCAATAAAGTCAGCACGTCCTCTGCCGGCAATGCGGCTTACCGGACTTCACTCATTCTGGTCGGGTTCAATATTGGGGCAGCCTTCTCCCCATATGGCATCGTGGTATTGGAGCGTCTGTTCCAGGTAACCTCGGTGCGCGGTATCTTCTATATAGAAGCGGCAATCCTGCTTGGGTTGGCGGTTTTCCGGTTCGTGATGACATTAAGGGAACCACGGAGAGATGCGCAAGTAGCTGCGGCGGAATATAAAGAATAAATGCAGGTCTATATGCAAAAAACGAGGCTGCCTTTTTATCGAGGCAGCCTTTGCTGTAGTCGAAATTCTCGAATCAACCCGACCTATTCGACAATCCGATGTGGGTTGAGGTGCAAATTGTCGAATGGGTGGCGACCCCCAAAAGTTAGAGTTTTTATTATGCAGCCGTTTGGCTGGCTTGGATTCGGTATTGGACTGGGCTGAGAACAGCTAATTTTTCTTTTGATCGAACATGGTTATACCAATGGATATAGACCTCTATCCGTGAGCGGAGTTCTTCAT
>NZ_JBAVFV010000008.1:0-25330 GCF_049684335.1 Trichococcus sp. | reverse complement strand
GTATAATAGTATTGCTATCCCATATGATATTCATTTTCATTTCTTTCTGGTCGATGAAAGCCATCAGATTGGAGAAATGGATAAGGAAGGGGCACATACGCGAAGCACGGGTGCTCTATTTCTTTCTGTCGATTGCTTTAGGCTACACAGTAAGTACGTTTCTGCTTGAGTTGGTGACGACCTCGCGGAACATCAGCTACTTATTGTTCTCATGAGCTGTTCGCAGTTGCACAACAGATTGTTGCTGTACGGGCAGTTCGGAGTTCCAGGTTTATCAAATAGTTGCATACAAACATACAAATGAGATCACAATTGACTTTCGGAGGGATTTTTTTATGGAAAAAATAATTGTTCGCGGCGGTAACCGTCTTGAAGGAACAGTTAAAGTTGAAGGCGCAAAAAACGCAGTTTTGCCGATTTTGGCTGCTACACTATTGGCAAGCGAAGGGCAATCTGTATTGACGAACGTTCCGATACTGTCTGATGTTTTCACAATGAATAACGTTCTGAAACATCTGAATGTCGGCGTTGAATTTCAAGAAAACAACAACACCATCTTAGCGGATGCATCAAACGACATTAATTTTGAAGCACCATTTGCTTATGTCAGCAAAATGCGTGCATCGATCGTCGTAATGGGTCCGCTTTTGGCACGTCTGGGGCATGCGCGCATCGCATTGCCGGGTGGCTGTGCCATCGGAACACGACCTATCGACCTTCACCTGAAAGGGTTTGAAGCGATGGGAGCTGACATCAAAATCGAAAATGGTTTTGTTGAAGCAAAAGTCGATAGATTAGTCGGCGCACGCATTTACTTGGACTTCCCAAGTGTCGGTGCTACCCAGAACATCATGATGGGCGCTACTTTGGCCGAGGGAACCACTATTATCGAAAACGTCGCACGCGAACCTGAAATCGTTGATTTGGCAAATTTCTTGAACCGCATGGGCGCGAAAGTTGTAGGAGCCGGAACAGAAACAATTCGTATCGAAGGTGTTTCATCCATGAAAGCAACAGAACATTCGATCATCCCGGACCGTATCGAGGCAGGGACATTCATGATTGCGGCTGCAGTTACGAACGGAAATGTACTCATTGAAGATGCGATTGCGGAACACAACAAGCCGCTGATTTCAAAACTGAAGGAAATGCACGTTGCCTTTCAGGAAGAAGAAAATGGACTGCGCGTAATCGGACCTCGTACTTTGAAGGCGACTGACGTCAAAACGATGCCGCATCCAGGATTCCCTACCGATATGCAAGCACAAATGACGATAGCGCAATTGGTGTCTCAAGGTACCAGCACGATGACCGAAACGGTATTTGAAAACCGCTTCATGCACTTGGAAGAGATGCGCCGTATGAATGCTGATTTTAAAGTCGAAGGGCAGACGGTCCTAATTCATGGCAATACAGACTTGCAAGGGGCAGAAGTAGCCGCGTCGGATTTACGTGCGGCGGCCGCTTTGATCATCGCTGGTCTTGTTTCCAAAGGCTATACGCGCGTCACCAACTTATCGCATTTGGATCGCGGTTATTATGAATTCGATAAAAAGTTGCAAGCGTTGGGCGCTGACGTCGAACGTGTAACGGAAGATGAACAGAAGGCCTTCAGCGATTCAGATGTTGAAGCACTTTTTGCAAAATAAGTCGGACAACTGTCGTCCGCAAGATAGCTATCGCTAAATGATGAATGTTTGAGAGGGGAACAACGTGGCCAGAGATATAGGAATCGATTTAGGTACAGCGAACGTACTGATTCACGTTAAAGGGAAAGGTATCGTTTTGAATGAGCCTTCCGTCGTAGCAGTAGACACAAAAACCGGAAAAGTTTTAGCAGTTGGGGAAGAAGCCTATATGATGGTCGGGCGTACGCCGGCAAACATCAGAGTAATCCGTCCGTTGAAAGGCGGCGTTATCGCAGACTTTGACATCACAGAAGCAATGTTGACCCACTTTATTGATCGCTTGAATGTGAAGGGCTTTTTGACCAAGCCGAACATCTTGATCTGTTGTCCGACGAACATCACAACGATCGAACAAAAAGCGATCATCCAAGCCGCGGAAAAGAGCGGCGGCAAGAATGTATATCTGGAGGAAGAACCGAAAGTTGCGGCTGTTGGAGCCGGGCTTGATATTTTTCAGCCGAACGGTAATATGGTCATCGATATGGGTGGCGGAACGAGTGATATCGCAGTCTTGTCATTGGGTGGCATTGTAACGAGCAGCTCGATCAAAACAGCCGGCGATAAACTGGATGCCGACATCATGAACTTCGTAAAAAGGGAACACAAATTGTTGATCGGCGAGCGGACAGCTGAAAAGATCAAAATCACGATCGGAACCGCTTTGGAGCCTGAAAAGGAAGAAAAAATGGAAATCCGTGGACGTGACATGGTGACGGGCCTTCCGCGCACCATCTACATCACTTCCAAAGAAATCTACGAAGCAATGCACGAAACCTTGGTGCTTGTCGTGGAACAAGCGAAGGAAGTATTGGAAATGACGCCTCCTGAATTGGCTGCGGACATCATCAATACTGGAATCGTTTTGACAGGCGGGGGTGCATTGATCAGCGGAATCGAGAAACTTTTCTCGAGCGAGTTGAAGGTTCCGGTTTTCGCTGCGGAAAAACCTTTGGATGCGGTAGCTTTGGGAACGGGTATCCTCTTGAATAACATCGACCAAAAGAATCGTCCATCCAGTGGTATTTTCGGATTGTTGGCACGATTAATCCAAAAAACCAAAATCAAAAAAGGAAGATAGGTGATCGCTGTGAAATTTGATTTCAAACCTGTACTGTCAACGGTGATGTGGGTTTTGATTTTCATGTTGATGGCTTTCATTCTGTTCGGAGCTGGTCTGATGGTCGGCTACGGCGTCCTCGGTGACGGCAATCCGATGCTTGTCTTCAGTAAACAGACCTGGGAACATATCTTTAATTATATCCGTTAAGGAAACAAGAAAGGCAGACCGGAACGTTTTCGTTCCGTCTGCCTTTCTTGTTTTTTTCCTGAAAAAGGTGCGAGGTTGTGAGGTTTCAGATTATTTTTCTCGTACTTCTGCTGTTCTCCGGTGGGCGAAGGCTTCACCGGAGAACAGGCGCAATTTGGCGAGCGCCCTTCGGCGAGGAAGGCCTCGTTGGAGTTCGCACCGATATCCTCCGGTCTCCTCCGGCAAGCAGCCGCCTCGCCGGAGCTGGGTATCGCTTGCGCTGTTGTGCTCAGGGAAAAGGCCACATTCTTGCTGCCCAGCCAACCTCAAAACAAAAAGCGAAGACAATCAGCATCATTCTGCCGATCGTCTTCGCTTTTTTCGCATATTTTTATTTCAATGATTTTGAGTTGACCATGACTTCGTCGATCAAACCGTATTCTTTAGCTTGTTGGGCTGTCATGTAGTTATCGCGGTCGGTATCGCGTTCGATGACTTCCATCGGTTGTCCTGTGCGTTCAGCCAAAATTTTATTCAGGCGTTCGCGGGTCTGCAGGATGTGACGGGCTGCGATTTCGATTTCTGTTGCTTGACCTTGTGCGCCACCAAGCGGTTGGTGGATCATGATTTCAGCATTCGGCAATGCGAAACGTTTGCCTTTTTCACCAGCAGTCAGCAAGAAGCTTCCCATGGATGCTGCCATACCCATTGCGATGGTCTGAACGTCTGCCTTGATGAAGTTCATCGTATCAAAGATGGCCAAACCAGCTGAGACGCTGCCGCCTGGAGAGTTGATGTAGATATAGATATCTTTTTCGGAATCTTGTGCATCCAGAAATAGTAATTGCGCGATGACGGAGTTCGCCGTATAATCATCGATCGGGCCGCTCAACATGATGATGCGATCCTTCAGAAGGCGGGAATAGATGTCATACGCACGTTCGCCACGGGATGATTGTTCGATTACAGTAGGGATTAAATTCATATATGTTTCCTCCTCGTTCGTTTGAATGAACAGTTTTTCTTTACATGGTTTATTTTAACTCATTGGTCAGAAAAGGTCAATTGTAATGTTTGGCCTTTAGCATCAGGCTTTCTGATGAAATATACCTTAGTCAATCATATCGTTTCAGTCAGCAAATGTCCAAAAATAGATTTTGAAAATACAAATTGGATTCCGGATGAAGAAGGAAGCAAATAAAAAAATCTCCGTTTCCGCTTGGGAAAGGAGATCTTTTGCATTTGTTTTGCATTCAAAGTCCGTAAACGTTGATGCATCAATAAAATAGTACGTCTCCTGAGGGAATCGAACCCCCATCTCAAGAACCGGAATCTTACGTGATATCCATTACACCAAGGAGACAAGCAACATCAAAAATTATAACCTATAGCGTGAGAGATAGCAAGTAGTAAATTTATATCAAACCGCACGATAGTTCTGAGGCAGACCCGGATCTGCGGAACGCCCATTAGTCTCCAGAATCAGCAGTCCCGTTGTAATTGAAATTAGCTCCTTTGAATTGAAAACGATTTCAATAAAAGGTTGTGTGTGATAAAATGATTGTGAACAGGTGAGGAGGGGTTAATGTGTCGGTTATATCAAGTATGCAGATGAATAAGGAAAGCTTGGAGGAATCGCTGAGACTCGTTGGATACGATAATGAAGAATTGTTCGCTTACCTTCAACAAAAAGCGTTAGGAAATCCTTTAATTGAAGTGAAAATCAATAAAGAATTCGATGAACGCGCTGTAAAAGAAAAATCGGTAGTTTATAAGCCAGATAAAGACGATCCGATGGACACTGTTTCCGCTATGGAACAAGTCTTTGAAGAAGTGCCTGCGTTGGATACATTCTTGTTGGAACAAATCTATGCAAATATGCGGGACACGCCCTTGCGCGAGTTGGTTTTATTTCTCGTAGCATTCATAAATCCAGAAGGATACGTCAGCATCGACCTGAATGAGGCCGCGGAACAGAAGGGTGTTGAACCTATCGTGATGTTGGACGCATTGACGCTGCTGCATCAATTGGATCCTCCGGGTGTCGGAGCCCGAAATCTGCAGGAATGTCTGATGCTGCAGACGGAGCGTGATGAATATGCACCGGAAATCGCCTACTATATATTTGAGAATTACTTTATGGCCTTTAGTGATAAAAAATGGCAAGCAATAGCGGACGAGATGGGTGTGGATCTGTCCGACGTGAAGGCGGTATTCGAGTATGCCCAAACTTTGGATCCTACCCCGGGATCAGCCTTCGGCGATGACAGCCTCTCTTTGCCCAGACCGGATCTTTATCTGCAGCTCGTGGATGGGCATCTGACTGTTAAATACAATGAGTTGGCTTCTCCGATTGTGGTTTTCCAAAAAGAATATTATGAAGAGATGATGCAGCACGAAGATGAGGATGTGCAACAATTTCTGGCAGCGAAGAAAACGGAATGGGAGCAGCTGCGGTCAGCAGTTACATTCAGAAGAGAGTTGTTGCTTGCGGCAGGAGAATTGATCTGCAGTTTACAGAAAGGCTTTTTCCTGGAGGGCCGAGAATTGGAACCAATTGATGTGACTCGTTTGGCTAGAGATTTAGCGGTCCCGGCCACTGTCATGCGCGAACAAATATTGGAGAAAACAATCGAAACGGACCGCGGGACATTTTTGTTGCACCAGTTATGCGGTGAATAGGCCGTGAATCGACGATAATAAATGAAAAAGATGCGAAACGCTAAACAAGAGCGGGTCGAATATAGACCATCATCAAAAAGTTGCTGTATCAAGGTTTTCTGAAAGCGTACGTCTAAAAGGCAATCGGATTATAGCTTAATCGTGATATATTGAACGAATCTATTTTGAAGGAAATCGAATTTATTTGCCAAAACGCTTGAAACGTCTAGTGTTTACTGTTAAAATAATCAAGTAAAGACGAGGGAGAATCGACGGATGCAAAAAGTATTTGCAGTCCTAATCTATCTCTCCTGATATGAAATAAACGAGGACCGCCTAAGATTGCAGCGGGGCGAAAAGCGTCCACGTGCAAATGAAGAGGGTTGTTATGGAAGAGTCTATTTCAGTCTTGCAACAAGTAGTCCCGGACATTATGTCAGTCCTTCAAAATCGTTACCATATCATGCGTAATATCCAAATGTATGCTCCAGTCGGGAGACGCGTCCTGGCCGATAAAGTTTCCTTGTCAGAAAGGACTTTACGGACTGAGACAGATTTTTTGCGGAAACAAGGTCTTCTTTCCAGTTCAAAGAACGGGATGGAATTGACTGAGGAAGGCGAAGAGATCTTTCATCAACTGGAAAGGTTCATGCGGTTGTTGCTGAATATGAATGCGAAAGAAAAGGCGTTAGCGGATTATTTGAACATTCAGTTTTGTAGGATTGTTCGTGGCGATAGTGATGAGGATGCATCCGTTCTGGATGAAATCGGAAAAACTGCCGCCAAAGAATTGCATGCGTTATTGCCGGCAGGCGAATTTATCGTTGCTGTTGCTGGTGGAAGTACAATGGCACAGGCTGCCGAACATTTTTCACCTGAATTGTCACAGAACAGGGAGTTCATTTTTGTCCCGACACGAGGCGGTTTAGGAGAATCCATGTCGATCCAAGCCAACAGTGTCAGCGATCGTATGGCGCAATTGGTCGGCGGTGAGAACATGGCACTTTTCGTTCCGGATAATTTGAGCGAAAAAGCTTATGCATCAATGAAATCCGAGCCATCGATCAAACATACTTTATCCGTCATGAAAAAGGCAAACTGCTTGTTATATAGCATCGGTAATGCTAAAGTAATGATGGAAAGACGCAGGATGTCGCATGGGTTGATTTCGTCCCTAGAAGCGCATAATGCGGTAGGTGAAGCCTTTGGTTGTTACTTCAATGAGAATGGAGAAATCGTCTATCGATTGTCCCGCTTCGGGCTTCAGATTGAAGAAATCGAAAAGATCCCGTACGCAATGGCCATTGCAGGGGGAAGCACGAAAGCCAAGGCTATTAAAGCGTTCATGAAATATGCCCCGCATCAAACATGGCTGATTACGGATGAGGGCGCAGCTAATCTGATTTTAAAAGGGGTAACCCTTTAAAATAAAAATTTTGACTTATCCTAAGGAGGAAATCTCAGTATGACAGTAAAAGTTGGTATTAACGGTTTTGGACGTATTGGACGTTTAGCATTCCGCCGTATTCAAGAAGTAGAAGGAATCGAAGTTGTAGCAATCAATGACTTGACTGACGCTAAAATGTTAGCTCACTTATTGAAATATGATACAACTCAAGGCAGATTCAATGGTGATGTAGAAGTTAATGACGGATTCTTCACTGTAAACGGAAAAGACATCAAAGTGTTATCACAACGTAACCCAGCAGATCTTCCATGGGCAGAACTTGGCGTAGAGTTCGTATTAGAATGTACTGGATTCTTCATGAGCAAAGCAGGAGCTCAAGCTCACGTTGATGCAGGCGCTAAACGTGTTCTTTTATCTGCTCCAGCAGGCAGCGACGTTAAAACAATCGTTTATAACGTTAACCACAACGAATTAAACGCTGAAGATGTTATCGTTTCAGGTGCATCTTGCACAACTAACTGCTTGGCTCCAATGGCTAAAGTATTGAACGACGAATACGGAATCATTGAAGGCTTAATGACTACAATCCACGCTTACACTGGCGACCAAAACACTTTGGATGCTCCACATCCTAAAGGTGACTTCCGTCGTGCACGTGCTGCTGCAGCAAACATCGTTCCTAACACAACTGGTGCTGCTAAAGCTATCGGCGATGTATTGCCTGAATTGAAAGGCAAATTAGATGGAGCTGCTCAACGTGTTCCAGTTCCTACCGGTTCATTGACTGAATTAGTTACTGTATTGGAAAAAACTGTAACTGTTGAAGAAATCAATGCTGCTATGAAAGCTGCTTCTAACGAGTCTTACGGCTACACTGAAGACGAAATCGTTTCAAGCGATATCGTAGGCATCAACTTCGGTTCTTTATTCGATGCTACACAAACTAAAGTAATGACAGTTGGAGACAAGCAATTAGTTAAAACTGTTGCTTGGTACGACAATGAAATGTCTTACGCTTCACAATTGGTACGTACTTTAGTAGAATTTGCTAGCTTATAAGATCAAGTCTTTCATCTAATGAAAGCTGAATCGTAGAAGATAACAAAAGCGGGGAGGCAACGCGCTTCCTCGCTTTTCTTATGTAGATACACATATCAGGAGGCGACGTAATGACAAAGAAAGTTGTAACAGATTTAGATGTAGCTGGAAAAAAAGTATTGGTTCGTGCTGATTTCAATGTTCCGATGAAAGATGGAGCAATCACTAACGACAACCGTATCGTACAAGCTCTACCTACAATCAACTACTTGATCGAAAATAACGCAAAAGTCATCCTTTTCTCTCACTTAGGAAAAGTAAAAACTGAAGAAGACAAAGCGAAGTTGAGCTTGAAGCCTGTAGCTGATCGTTTGGCTGAACTATTGGGCAAAGAAGTCACTTTCGTTCCTGAAACACGCGGCGAAGCTTTGGAAGCAGCAGTTGCAGCTTTGAAAGACGGAGATGTTTTGGTATTCGAAAACACTCGTTTCGAAGATGTTGACGGCAAAAAAGAAAGCAAAAACGATCCTGAATTGGGCAAATACTGGGCTAGCCTAGGCGATCTGTTCGTTAACGATGCATTTGGTACGGCTCACCGTGCGCATGCTTCCAACGTCGGAATCGCTTCTAACCTTGAAAGCGCAGCTGGATTCTTGATGGAGAAAGAAATCAAATTCATCGGCGGAGCTGTTGACGAGCCTGTTCGCCCATTCGTAGCTATCTTAGGCGGAGCGAAAGTAAGCGACAAAATCGGTGTTATCAAACACTTATTGAACAAAGCCGACAAAGTACTTATCGGTGGCGGTATGGCTTACACATTCATGAAAGCACAAGGCTTGGAAATCGGTAAATCCTTACTGGAAGCTGATAAAGTTGAATTGGCTAAAGAATTGTTGGAGAGCGCTGGCGACAAATTGATTTTGCCTATCGATGCTAAAATGGCTCATGAGTTCGGAAACGATGGAGAAATCACAATCGCTAAAAACGAAGCATTCCCTGCTGACCAAATGGCATTGGATATCGGACCTGCTTCTATCGAGTTGTTCACTAAAGAGCTTGAAGGCGCGAAAACTGTCGTATGGAACGGACCTATGGGTGTGTTCGAATTATCTAACTTTGCTCAAGGAACAATTGGTGTCTGCGAAGCAATCGCTAAATTAGACGATGCTGTAACAATCATCGGCGGCGGAGACTCAGCTGCAGCTGCTATGCAATTAGGCTTTGCTGATGACTTCACGCACATCTCAACTGGTGGCGGAGCATCTTTGGAATACCTTGAAGGCAAAGAATTACCAGGTGTAGCATCAATTTCTGACAAATAAGCAACCTATCTTAAGGAGTGATTATATTGCGTAAACCGATTATTGCCGGTAACTGGAAAATGAACAAAACAGCTAAGGAAGCACAAGCATTTATCGAGGCTGTAAAAACTAAGGTTCCTGCTTTTGATAAAGTAGAAGCTGTTATTGGATCACCGGCTTTATTTTTAGAAAAAATGGTAGAAGCTACAGAGGGAACTGATTTGAAAGTTGCCGCGCAAAACTGTTACTTTGAAGAAGAGGGTGCCTTCACTGGTGAAATCAGCCCGAAAGCTTTAGGGGACTTAGGCGTCGACTACGTCATTATCGGACACTCTGAAAGACGTGAGTACTTCCACGAAACAGATGAAGATATCAATAAAAAAGCACATGCTATTCTGCGTAATGGTATGACTCCTATCGTTTGCTGTGGCGAAACGTTGGAACAACGTGAATCAGGCGTAACAAACGAGTGGGTATCAGGACAAATCACGGCTGCTTTGAAAGATTTGACTGCAGACCAAGTGGCTAACCTAGTTCTCGCTTATGAGCCAATCTGGGCAATCGGTACTGGCAAATCTTCTACTGCAAAAGATGCGAACGACACTTGCGGCGTAGTGCGCGCAACTGTTGCTACAATCTTCGGACAAGAAGTGGCTGACAAAGTCCGCGTTCAATACGGCGGCAGCGTTAAACCTGAAAACATTGCAGAATACATGGCTGAAGAACATATTGATGGCGCATTGGTCGGTGGTGCTAGTTTAGTTCCTGATTCATTCTTAGCATTATTGGAGGCTATTAAATAATGAGTAAAACACCGGTAGCAATAATTATTTTAGACGGTTTCGGCTGGAGAAACGAAATGATGGGCAATGCGGTTAAGCTAGCAAAGAAACCGAACTTTGACCGTTATTGGAACAATTTTCCGCATGCAACGATGCTAGCTTCCGGATTTGCTGTTGGACTGCCTGAAGGTCAAATGGGTAATTCCGAAGTAGGACATACAAACATTGGTGCCGGACGAGTTGTCTACCAAAGTTTGACCAGAATCGACAAAGCCATCATTGATGGCGAATTCTTGACGAACGAAGCGCTTGTCGGTGCTTACGATCACGCCAATAATAACGATTCTGCTTTGCACCTTTTCGGTCTACTTTCTGACGGTGGTGTGCACAGTCATATCAACCATATCATTGCCTTGATCAAGAGCGCAAAAGAAAAAGGCGTTAAAAAACTTTATCTGCATGCTTTCCTTGATGGCCGCGACGTGGATCCTCACGCTGCACCAGGCTACATCGAAACAGTGGAAAAAGCGATGGAAGAAATCGGACTTGGCGAAATCGCGACTGTTTCAGGTCGTTACTACGCTATGGACCGTGACAACCGTTGGGAACGTGTGGAATTGGCATACAACGCAATCGCACACGGCGAAGGGGAAAAATTTGAATCTGCACAGGATGTTGTTAAAGCAAGCTATGCAGATAATAAAACAGATGAATTTGTATTGCCGTCCGTCATCGTCAAAGACGGCGAACCGATCGGAACTTTGAAAGATAATGATTCCATCATCTTCTTCAACTTCCGTCCGGACCGCGCAATCCAACTTTCAAATGCCTTCACTAACGAAGAGTGGACACTATTCGACCGCAAAGAGCGCGCAACAAACGTGAAATTTGTGACGATGACTTCTTACCAAGATACTGTAATCGCGGATATCGCCTTCAAGCCGATCCCGATGACAAACGTTCTGGGTGAAGTTCTGGCGCAACATAAACTTACACAATTGCGTATCGCGGAAACCGAAAAATATCCGCATGTAACTTTCTTCATGAACGGCGGACGTCACGAGCCTTTTGAAGGCGAAGGACGCATCCTGATCCCTTCACCGAAAGTTGCAACCTATGATTTGAAACCTGAAATGAGCGCTTATGAAGTAGGCGAAGCATTAGTGAAAGAGATCAATGACGACAAATACGACGCCATCATCCTTAACTTTGCGAACCCTGACATGGTAGGCCATTCAGGTATGTTGGAACCTACAATCAAAGCAATCGAAGCAGTTGACGAGAACCTTGGAGCAGTTGTGGACGCAATCATTGCAAAAGATGGTTATGCCATTATTTTTGCTGACCATGGTAATGCGGATACTATGTCCACTGAAGACGGACAACCGCATACTGCGCACACAACTGTACCAGTGCCAGTGATTGTAACGAAAAAAGGCGTTACGTTGCGCACAGACGGCAAATTGGCCGATGTTGCTCCAACTATGCTTGATTTATTGAACGTAGAAAAACCAGCAGAAATGACTGGCGAATCGCTGATCGTTAAAGCGTAAGCAAAAACGTTCAGCTATTGCATAAAGTAAGAAAATTGTCTAAAATGATACTTGGTAACACAAGTAATTCAGCCAACTCAAAGGAGAGAAAACCATGCCATTCATTACAGATATTTTAGCTAGAGAAGTACTAGATTCACGCGGTAACCCAACTATTGAAGTTGAAGTCTACACAGAGAGCGGCGCTTTCGGACGCGGAATGGTTCCATCAGGAGCTTCCACTGGCGAACACGAAGCAATCGAATTACGTGACGGAGACAAAGCGCGTTACCTTGGAAAAGGTGTTTTGAAAGCTGTAGAAAACGTAAACGACATCATTGCTGACGCTATCTTAGGTTTCGATGTACGTGACCAATTAGCTATCGACAAAACTATGATCGACTTAGATGGCACTCCTAATAAAGAAAAATTAGGCGCAAACGCAATCTTAGCAGTATCTATCGCAGTAGCTCGCGCTGCAGCAGATTACTTAGATATTCCATTGTACCAATACTTAGGCGGATTTAACGCTAAAACATTGCCAACTCCAATGATGAACATCATCAACGGCGGATCACATGCTGATAACAGCATCGACTTCCAAGAATTCATGATCATGCCAGTAGGCGCGCCTACTTTCAAAGAAGCTTTACGTATGGGTGCTGAAGTATTCCACGCATTGGCTTCAATCTTGAAATCTAAAGGTTACTCTACTGCTGTAGGTGACGAGGGCGGATTCGCTCCTAACTTGGGTTCAAACGAAGAAGGCTTCGAAGTTATCATCGAAGCTATCGAAAAAGCTGGCTATGTACCTGGTAAAGACGTTGTTCTTGCTATGGATGCTGCTTCTTCAGAATTCTACAACAAAGAAAAAGGTGTTTACGACTTAGCTGATTCAGGCGAAGGCGAAAAGACTGTCGATGAAATGATCGAATTCTACGCTGACCTATGCAAAAAATACCCAATCATCTCCATCGAAGATGGCTTAGATGAAAATGACTGGGAAGGTACTAAGAAATTAACTGAAGTTTTAGGCGACAAAGTTCAAATCGTTGGTGACGACTTGTTCGTTACAAACACTGAAAAACTTTCTAAAGCTATCGAATTAGGCGTTGCTAACTCAATCCTGATCAAAGTTAACCAAATCGGTTCATTAACTGAAACTTTTGAAGCTATCGAAATGGCTAAAAAAGCTGGTTACACTGCAGTTGTTTCTCACCGTTCAGGCGAAACAGAAGATGCTACAATCGCTGACATCGCTGTTGCAACAAACGCTGGACAAATCAAAACTGGTTCATTGAGCCGTACTGACCGTATCGCTAAATACAACCAATTGTTACGCATCGAAGATCAATTAGGCGAATTGGCTGTATACGATGGCTTGAAATCTTTCTACAACTTAAAAAACAAATAATTTTAATTGATTAACAAGAAGGCAGATGCTTGGAACACTGTCTTCACATAATTAACGTCTGGCAAGACCAGACGCAAGAGAAAGTCCGGCGCTTGGAACGCCGGACTTTTTTTGTTGTATAAACCCCTAATGTTCGGATTTGAGGCGATAAAGTTGGTTTGAGTTCCAATATAATCATATTTTTGAGGTTTGTTCCTAACATCCCAATGTAATTATTTTCGAGAAATAGGCGTTTTAGCTTTCTTTCGTCGTGGAATCTGCTATAATAAGATTAAATTATTATTAATAAATAATGAGGACAATTGATAAGGGGGAGACAAAAGGATGAAAAGAGCAAGAAATTTTTCCGCTGGTCCAGCAATACTACCAGAATCAGTCTTAGAGAAAGTACAGAGTGAAATGCTATCCTACAGAGATAGTGGCATGTCAGTTATGGAGATGAGTCACCGCTCCTCCTTGTTCGAAGAGATCATTTCAGATGCAGAGCAATTATTACGGGAATTGATGAATATCCCGGAAGGCTATAAAGTCTTGTTCTTACAAGGTGGCGCAAGCCTGCAGTTCTCCATGATTCCGATGAATCTTGGAAAAGGCGGCAAAGTCGGTTATGTAAACTCCGGATCATGGGCTAAGAAAGCCATCTCTGAAGCTAAGATTTTAAAAGTTCCGAATATCGAAGTATTGGCTAGTTCCGAAGCGGATAATTTCACTTACATTCCTGAAATTCCGGAAACAGACGAAGCATATGATTACATCCATATCACAACGAACAACACAATCGAAGGAACAGCTTTCCAAACAATCCCTCGTTTCGTGAATGCACCGATCGTTGCCGATATGTCTTCCAACATTTTGTCCAATCGTTACAATGTCAGTGACTTCGGATTGATCTACGCTGGCGCACAAAAAAACATCGGACCTGCTGGATTGACGATCGTAATCGTAAAAGAAGATCTGATCCAGACCGAGAATACTTTGCCAAGCATGCTTGATTACCGTACACACATCAAAAATGATTCATTATACAATACACCACCAAGCTTCTCCATCTACGTAGCTAAATTAGTCTTCGAATGGTTGAAGGACCTGGGCGGCGTTGAAGCTATGGTTAAAATGAACGAAGAAAAAGCTGGCTTACTGTACCGCACAATCGAAGAATCAGACTTGTTCTCTTCCCCAGTTGCAATCAATTCCCGTTCATTGACGAATATCCCATTCGTTACCGGCAATAAAGACTTAGATGCAAAGTTCGTCAAAGAAGCTACAGCATTAGGCTTCCTGAACTTGAAAGGTCACCGTTCCGTAGGCGGCATGCGCGCAAGTATCTACAATGCGTTCCCGTATGAAGGCGTAAAAGAATTAACAGAATTTATGAAAGCTTTTGAAGCTAAGGAAGGGAAATTCAAATAATGTTCGAGATTAAAACTTACAATGCGATTGCCCCAGAAGGCTTAAATTTACTGAATGCAGATCAATTCGTCCTTAACTCAGGCGCAAATCCTGACGGTATCATCCTGCGCAGCGAAAAACTGCATGGCATGGAATTCCCTGAAAGCTTAAAAGGCATCGCTCGTGCCGGTGCCGGCGTCAACAATGTACCGGTTGAAGAATGTTCCGAAGCAGGCGTAGTTGTCTTCAATACGCCTGGTGCAAATGCCAATGCGGTTAAAGAACTTGTTTTGGCCGCTATGATCATGGCTGCCCGTCCAATCAAAGAAGGAATGGAATGGGTTCAAACATTAAGCGGTGACGATGTAGAAAAGCAAGTCGAAAAAGGCAAGAGCCAATTTGCGGGGACAGAAATATCCGGAAAAACATTGGGTGTCATCGGCCTGGGTGCTATCGGCGCGATGTTGGCCAATGACGGATTCCGTCTAGGCATGGAAGTCATCGGTTATGACCCGTATGTTTCTGTGGAAACAGCATGGAACATCAACCGTCGTGTCCAAAAAGCCTCTTCAATCGCTGAAGTATTGGCAAAAGCGGACTACATTTCCATTCACGTACCTGTCAATGCTGAAACAAAAGGCATGGTTGACGCTGCCTTCTTGGCTCAAATGAAGGACAACGCTGTTCTTTTGAACTTTGCCCGCGGCGAATTGGTCAACACGGCCGATATGTTGGCAGCATTGAAAGAAAAGAGCATCCGCAAATATGTTACGGATTTCGCTGACGAAGCTTTGCTTCACAATGATGCTATCATTGTATTGCCTCACTTGGGAGCTTCTACGGAAGAAGCTGAAGTGAACTGCGCAATCATGGCAGCTCAAACATTGAAATACTTCCTGGAAACAGGGAATATCGTCAATTCCGTGAACTTCCCGTCAATCGACATCGCGATGCAATCACCGATCCGTTTGACGATCATCAACAAGAACATCCCGAACATGGTCGGCCAGATTTCTTCCGGCTTGGCTAAGTACTTCATTAACATCGAAGATATCTTGAACCGCAGCCGTGGCAACTATGCCTACACTGTCATCGATATCGCCGAAACCGATCAAGCAGTACTGGATGAAGTCGTTGAAAATTTCAAAACAATCGACGGCATCGTAAACGTCCGCATCATCAGAAGATAAGAGTGCTGGATGCACTGTGGTCGCAAGCGCCCAAGTGTATCATGTCTCTAAGCGATTAAAAATCGCAAGAGCCATGACAATCCCCTGCGAATCAGAACACGTTTCAAGAGTGTGATATCTCACTAAAAAATCATGACGAAAGCGTTCGGGCAGTTCCCTTCATTGGAGGTGAACGTGTCCGGGCGCTTTTCTTTTCTGAAATTGCTAGCAAAACCCTATAGTTTGTGCTAAAGTTAGTAATAGAAAATTATTATAGGGAGGTCCATCCTTTGTCATTATACGATGTACTATTAACGGCCCTGTTGGTTGTTTCTGTGCTGTTGATCATTGTTGTGCTGATGCAGCCATCAAAAACAAACGCAGCCAGCACACTTACAGGTGGAGCGGAGCAATTATTCGGCAAACAAAAAGCAAGAGGCTTTGAAGCGGTTTTGCGTCAGATCACAGTCGTTTTGGGAGCACTTTTCATCTTGATTGCCTTGGCTTTAACCTATCTATCCTCAAATTAACTATTGTAGGCAGAAACCACATTACCGGGTTCTGCTTTTTTTTCGCCTGAAAAGCATGCTGGACAAAACCATGGGTGCTGGTTTTGTCTTGCTAAAAAATTTCGACTGCAAATATCTGATATATTAGGAAAAAAGCTGTAAATACAGTAAAATGAAGATGAACGAGTTGGGAGGAATTTTATGAAAGCAATCAATTTACCAGAACCCTTTTTCTTCGAAGCTGGCCCACGCGCCGTCCTTTTGCTGCATGCCTATACCGGCAGCGCAAATGATGTGCGCTTGTTGGGACGCTTTTTGGAACGGAACGGGTATACTGTATATGCACCAAATTTTACGGGACATGCAACCGGCCGTTTTGAAGATATCCTTGATTTGGGTGGCCCAGCTGTCTGGTTCGCAGATGCCATGCGCGCAAAAGCAGAGCTGCTGGAAAAGGGCTACGATCAGCTTGCCGTATTCGGGTTGTCAATGGGTGGCATCATGGCGACCAGGGCCATCGAAACGGGTGGATTCATAGGCGGAGGCTCCTTCAATTCACCAATCATTAGTTTTGGGGAATCGCGGGTGCCGACCAGTTTTATGCATTTCGCTAAGATGTCGAAAAAGAAACTCGGCATGGCAAATCTGGAAATCGAGCATGAATTAGCATTGATGAAGCCTAAATTGAATGCCCAGCTTGCCCAATTGGACGAGTTTACGGAACTGATCAAAGCGAATCTAGCCGATATCGCCGTTCCCTATTACATCGCGCAATCCGGCAAAGATGAAATGATCAGCGCCGACTGTGGGAAATTGTTGGCGCATAGTCTCGTGGATGCTGAAGTGGATTATCACTTTTTCCCGGAAGCAACGCATGTCATTACCGTTGGGAAAGACAGAAACGTATTTGAAGAAACAATATTGGCATTTTTGAACCGACTAAATTGGAATGAGGGATAAGTATGAGAAAGATAGATCAGATCCAAATTGACGTTCTAGCCTATTTTCAGGAGCATGTTGGAAAGAGCATGACCTTGAAGGAAGTAAGTGAAGCGTTAGGCTACACGGAATCCGAAGAATTCAAAGCATTGGTCAAAGTCTTTGCACAGTTGGAGGAAAGAGGCATCCTGTTGCTGAACAAGACCGGGCAATTCCGTCTTAAGGTGCAAGGCGCCACTTTGACAGGTACTTTCCGCAGCAATGATCGCGGCTTCGGCTTTGTGACGGTCGATCCGAACGAAAGTGACCTCTTTGTCCCGCGCGGCAAAACAGGCAGCGCGATGGACGGTGATACGGTCGAGTTGAAAATCACCCGCGAGGCGGAGCCTTGGAATGACAAAGGAGTCGAAGCCGAGGTAACGGCTGTTCTGACGCGCAAATCGAATCAGGTAGTAGGCGAATTTGTTCCTTACGATTCCGATCGCCGTGAAGAAACCGGATTTTTGGGATTTGTTGTTCCGCGGGATACGAAAATCAACAGTATCGTTGTCTACATCAAACCGGAAGGCATCCATCCTGTTGAAGGCAGTGTCTGTCTGGTGGAAATCACCAGCTATCCGACACCGGAGAATCCGGTCAAGATGGAAGGGTTGGTCACGAAAGAAATCGGCCATAAGGATGCACCAGGCGTTGATATCCTGGCAATCCTTTACAAGTTCGGTATCCCTTCGGAATTCCCGGAAGATGTTTTGGCCCAGGCTGAAAGCATTCCATTGGAGATTCCAGCCGAGGCGTTGGAAGGCAGACGGGATTTGCGTTCGGAACAGATTGTTACGATTGATGGCGCCGATGCCAAAGACTTGGATGATGCGATTTCCTTGAAGAAACTCGAAAACGGCAATTATCTGTTGGGCGTGCACATTGCGGATGTTTCCTATTATGTGACGGAGAATTCCCCAATCGATCGCGAAGCCTATGAACGCGGCACCAGTGTCTATTTGACGGACCGTGTCGTGCCGATGTTGCCTCAGAAATTATCCAACGGCATCTGTTCCTTGTTGCCGCATGAAGACCGTTTGACGATGTCTTGTGAAATGGAATTGGATGCGGATGGGGAAGTGGTCGCCTATGATATTTTCCCGAGCATCATCGAGTCCAAACAACGGATGACTTATTCCGATGTCAATGCGATCTTGACGGACCACGACAAAAAATTGCGCGAAAAATACAGCGATTTTGTGACGATGTTCGAAGAAATGGGCATCCTTCATGAGATCCTCCTGAAGAAACGCCAAAAACGCGGCGCCATCGATTTTGAATCCGATGAAGCAAAAATAATCGTGGACGAAAATGGGCATCCATTGGACATCTATGTGACGGATCGCGGTGTTGGCGAGCGACTCATCGAATCCTTCATGTTGAGCGCGAATGAAACGATCGCCCATCATTTCACGAAGGCGAATCTGCCTTTCATCTACCGGATCCATGATCAACCGGACCCGACCAAAATGATGCGCTTCCTGGAATTCGTGACGACATTCGGTATCTTGGTGAGCGGCACGCATGAAAACGTGAAGCCGAAACAACTGCAGGCCGTTTTGGCGAAAGTCAAGGACGAACCATATGAAGCCGTTGTTTCGACAACACTATTGCGCAGCATGCAGCAAGCGAAATATGACGCTGTGCCGGTCGGCCACTATGGCTTGGCTGCTAAGGATTATACCCATTTCACTTCACCGATCAGAAGATATCCCGATTTGATTGTCCACCGCTTGATCCGCACGTATGGAAAAGGCATCGTTGAGCCTAAAGTGGTTGAGAAATGGAAAGGACAATTGCCAGATATCGCCGTTCAGAGCTCGCAGATGGAACGCCGCTCGGTTGATGCGGAACGCGAAACCGAATCGCTCAAGAAGGCAGAGTTCATGATGGACAAAATCGGTCAAGAGTTCGAGGGCGTCATCAGCTCCGTCACGAAATTCGGCATCTTTGTACAGTTGCCTAACACAGTGGAGGGCCTCGTGCATATCTCGAAAATGACGGAAGATTATTTCAACTACATCGAAAGCCATCTGCTTCTGATGGGCGAACGTACTGGCGTCATCTATCGTATCGGTCAAAAGGTCAAAATCAAAGTAGAAAATTCGGATCCTGTCACGCGCGCCATCGATTTTTCGCTGGTCATCGATAAGGAAAAGACCCAGAGCCAAAGCGACCAAGATCTGGTCAAACAGATCCGCGCGAAGATTCCGAAGGGCAAAAAACGGAAACCGGGCCAATCCGATCGCGACAGCGGATCGCGCAAAAAGACCGAAAAAGGAAAAGAGCCGTTCTATTCCCGTCCAGGCAAAAAGGCCAAAGGGAAAAAGGAAAGAGGCAAAAAGAAGTAAGCTAACGAAATGAAGGTGTCGGACTATGCCAAAAGGCGAAGGAAAAGTTTTAGCGCAGAACAGAAAAGCCAGCCATGATTACATCATCCTCGACACGATAGAAGCCGGGATGGTGCTGACGGGAACGGAAATCAAATCCGTCCGCAAAGCGAAAATCAACCTGAAGGATGGCTACGCAAGCATCCGGAACGGGGAAGTCTTCCTGCAAAATGTGCACATCAGCCCTTTCGAACAGGGCAATATCTTCAACCACGATCCGCTGCGCACAAGGAAATTATTGCTGCACAAGAAACAGATCAAGTACCTTATTGAGGAGACGAAGACGACCGGTGTTACATTGGTACCGTTGAGGGTCTATCTCAAGAACGGTGTCGCAAAAGTGCTCATCGGACTCGCAAAAGGGAAGAAAAGCTACGACAAGCGTGACGCATTGAAACAAAAAGATATGAAGCGCGAAATCGACAGAGCAATGAAAGAAAGATAAACATAAATCTGCGCAAAAAACGCGCCTGCACTCCAATAGGAATGCAGGCGCGTTTTTTGAGGTTTTGGCGTCTGTAGGGCGGTAGGTTAACCTCTAGCTACGGCGAAGCCGCCCTTCGCCGTAGGAGAGCGGCGAAATCCCCATCCAACTCCGACGAGGTAGGCTTCGCCGGAGGAGAGGAATCCGTTACGTCCACTAGCTCCGTTTGGGCCACCGTTCACCGGAGAAGACACACTCCGGTGAGCGGTGACCCAAGGAAGCCAACCCTGATGTACACAGTCGAAGTTGTGACCAATTGTGTATTTTTTGTATCTTGTCTATCATTTTTTTTTAATTCAAGCTATGATAGAAGTAATCATCTTGTCAGGAAAAATAAAGATAATCCTGTGAGCAACGTTTGCCTTGCGGGGTTCCGTTCTAAGTGAAATGACAAAAGTAGGGGTGTAATTGTAATGATAACGAAAGACAAGTATCTTCGATTGCTGGCAAAGGAATATCCGACAGCAGCAAAAACAGTAACCGAAATCATCAACTTGGAAGCCATCATGAACTTGCCGAAAGCAACCGAGCACTTCATCAGCGATCTGCATGGGGAATATGACGCTGTGCAGCATGTACTCAGGAATGGATCCGGGAACGTCAAAGAAAAGATCCGGGAGATTTTTCAAGGGAGACTGAGCACCCGCGAGATGAACCAACTTGCGACGATCGTCTATTATCCGGAAGACAAAATCGATATGATCGTGGACAGTTTGGAGTCCGAAGAGGAAATCAATGAATTTTACTCTTTGACCTTGTTGCGCATCACGGAACTTTGCGCGTTCACCGTTTCGAAATACACGCGCTCGAAAGTCAGAAAGGCGATTCCTGCCGATTACGCCTACATCATCGAGGAGCTGCTTTTCAAAGACACGATCATGACTAACAAAGAGGATTATTACGAAAAAATCATCAAGACCGTCATCTCCTTGGACCGCGCTACCGAGCTCATAGCTGCCATCTCGCATGTCATCCAACGCCTGGTTGTCGATCACCTGCATGTCGTCGGTGACATCTATGACCGAGGCCCATTCCCTGACAAAATCATCGATACCTTCATGGATGGCCACGAGCTGGATATCCAATGGGGCAATCATGATGTGCTCTGGATGGGCGCCGCGAGCGGGTCAGCAGCCTGTATGGCCAATGTCATCCGCATCTGTGCCCGTTACAACAACCTTGAAATCATCGAGGATGCTTATGGGATTTCCTTGCGGCCACTGATCACGTTTGCGGAAATGGTCTACAAAGAGGACCGTTATGAACCTTTCATGCCGAAAATCAATACCGAAGACGAAAGCAAAATTTTCCCGGAAGAACTCCGTCAAATCGCTAAAATGAATCAAGCCATTTCGATCATCCAGTTCAAGCTCGAAGGGGAAATCATCAAACGCCACCCTGAATTCGACATGGCCGATCGGATGGTTCTGGACTTTATCGACTACGAAAAAGGAACCGTGCATTTGGACGGGAAGGAATATCCGGTACTGTGCGACTATTTCCCGACAGTCGATCCAGCCGATCCGTACCGCTTGACCGAAGAGGAGATACTGGTTGTCGAAAGACTCCGGACCGGATTCCTGAATTCGGAAAGGCTGCAGAAGCATGTCCAGTTCCTTTTCAGCAAAGGCAGCATGTATTTGAGCTATAATGACAATCTGCTGTTCCACGGCTGTGTCCCACTGAATCCGGACGGCAGCTTCATGGAGATGGCAATCGCCAACGTCAAGTACAGCGGCAAAGCTCTCTTGGACAAATACGAAGAAGTGTTGCGCAGAGGGTACCTGAACCGCGAGTCAACCAAACACAACATCCGCAGCCTGGACCTGGTTTGGTATCTGTGGGAAGGAAAAGCTTCGTCCTTGTTCGGGAAGGATAAGATGACGACTTTCGAGCGCCTTTACGTCGCCGATAAAGAAACCCACGTCGAGAAGAAAAACCTGTATTACGAGCAGCGCGACAATGTGGAACTGTCTTATAAAATACTGAAGGAATTCGGGCTGGATCCAAAGAAAGGCCATATCATCAATGGCCACACGCCTGTCAAAGAAAAGATCGGCGAAAATCCGTTGAAGGCGGACGGCAAACTGATCGTCATCGACGGCGGCTTCTCGAAAGCATACCAGAATACGACTGGGCTTGCCGGCTATACGCTACTTTACAACTCATTTGGGATGCAGCTGGTTTCGCATCAGCCATTCACTTCCCGTCAGGATGCCATCGAAAACGAAAAGGATATCGTTTCGACCCGACGCATCGTCGACAAGGAATTAGAGCGCAAAACGGTAAGGCAGACGGATGTCGGCAAGAAGCTGACCCAACAAGTCATCGACCTGCAGCAGTTGCTGCGCGCCTACAAATCCGGTGAAATCGTCGAAGATTTGCTCAGCGACAAATAGTTGTATGAAAATAGATGCAATCAACCGCCGGAATTGTTAAGATAAGAGAAGGAATGCAAGTATCCTAATGCGAAAGTAGCTTGAGAGAGGCGGGTTAACCTTGAAAAAGGGAGTAACGTTTTATTTTATGCGACACGGAGAAACTTATCTTAATAAATACAATCGGATGCAAGGCTGGTCCGACACACCATTGACGCCCAGAGGCAGACGCGACGTCATGAGAAGCGGAGCAGGCTTGGGCGATGTCAAGTTCGATGCGGTCTACTGCAGCGACTTGAGACGGACATTTGAAACTGCACAGATCATTTTGAAAGAAAACCAGCATGCCGATCACTTGAAAGTGGTGGCCATGCCCGAATTCAGGGAGATATTCTTTGGCTCTTTTGAAGGACTGGATGCGGCCGAAACCTGGGGGAACCTGAATAAATTCCTGGGAAGCGCGAATGGTGAGCCGAATTATGATGCCCACCGCTCGGTCATCGAAGAGCTGAACGGATTGAAAGAAATGGATCCTTACCACGAAGCAGAAGATTACATGACTTTCTGGCTACGCGTCGAACGCGGCTTGATCAAACTGATCAGCGAGCACCGTGATTCCGAAAGAAACATTCTGGTTGTTTCCCACGGGATGACGATCCGCAACATGATTCACGCCGTCATTCCTGATTTCTCGATCGATCGCCATCTGGATAATGCCAGCATTTCGGTCGTCCGCTATGAGGATGGCTTCTATCACTTGGACCTTTACAACGGCACCGACCATTTTGTCGATGACTTCACGCCTGGCGATGAGCAGGAACCGGAAGTCCATAAAGTGACGCCTGCCGATAAAGTCGAAGAGGACGTCAAATAAATATTACGCAGTGCCCTTGGAACAAAATCCTTTGTTTCCAAGGGTTTTTCTGCATTTTAGAGTCAGGAACAATTAAAAATCACATCTTTTTTTCATTTTTTGGAAATATCAATTGAAAATTTTGTCCAGATAGTCTAAAATTAACGTAATCCACAATACTGTACGGGATACAGCGTGGCTAGAACGTCTTTAAATTAGCACAGAGAGGCTAACAAGGCATGTGAAACGATTAATGTAAACAACCGTTGAAACACGCCCAATAATAGGTGTGTTTTTTTTACATTTTCCTATTTTTCATGCAAGTGAGGTACGTACCTTGTCAATCAGAAATCAGGAGGAACAACATGAAACAACGTAGATTTTTAGTTTTAGAAGATGGCAGCTGCTATCCAGGATATGCTTTCGGATCAGAAAAGGATGCAATCGGAGAGATCGTATTCAACACAGGGATGACAGGTTACCAAGAAACTTTGTCAGATCCTTCCTACACAGGGCAAATCATCACTTTCACGTATCCGTTGATTGGCAACTACGGCATCAACGTAGACGATTATGAAGGCGTGCTTCCGGGCTTGAAAGGGATGGTCGTGCATGAAGTGGCGGAACATCCAAGCAACTTCCGCTCCACCAAAACATTGGATGAAGCTTTGAAGGGCTTTGATGTACCAGGAATCTACGGCGTGGACACACGCAGCATCACCAAAAAAATCCGCAATGCCGGCGTTATGCGCGGCACAATGGTAAATAATGCGGACAACCTGGATGAGATTGTCGCATCGTTGAAAGCCTACGAATTACCGGTTGACGAAATCCAATTGAATTCAATAAAAGAAATCAAAAAATTTGCGGGTGAAGGCCCACGCGTCGTCTTGCTTGACTTCGGCTTCAAAGACAACATCCTCGCAGAATTATTGAAAAGAGGCTGCGAAGTCATTCTGGCTCCTTGGAACACAAGCGCAGACGAAATTTTAGCTTTCAATCCGGACGGCATCATGTTGAGCAACGGACCTGGAGATCCAACATCTGTTCCAGAAGCAATCGAAACGATCAAGCAATTGATTGCGCAGGATAATCTGCCGATGTTCGGTATTTGCTTAGGCCACCAGCTGATCTCATTAGCCGGCGGTGCGACAACCTACAAAATGAAATTCGGTCACCGCGGCGCAAATCATCCGGTGAAGGATCTTACAACCGGAAAAATCAGCTTGACGAGCCAAAATCATGGCTATGCCGTGGATGAAGATAGCCTGAACCAAACAGACTTGGTCGCAACTCACCGCGCCTTGAACGACGGCACAAACGAAGGCGTCAAACACAAAACCAAACCGGTCTTCTCAGTTCAATACCATCCGGAAGCAGCTCCGGGACCGCACGATGCAAATTACTTGTTCGATCATTTTGTAGATATGATGAAAGCAGTCCAAGGAGGAAAACAACATGCCTAAACGTACCGACATTCAATCCATCTTAGTAATCGGCTCAGGCCCCATCATCATCGGCCAAGCCGCTGAATTTGACTATGCCGGAACGCAAGCATGCTTGGCTTTAAGAGAAGAAGGATACAAAGTCATCCTGGTCAACTCCAACCCTGCCACAATCATGACGGACGTTGAGATCGCCGATAAAGTCTACATGGAGCCACTTACTGTAGAATTCATCACGAACATCATCCGCAAAGAGCGCCCGGATGCCTTATTGCCGACATTGGGCGGCCAGACCGGCCTGAACATGGCCGTGGAATTGGATAAAGCAGGCGTATTGGAAGAATTCAATGTCGAATTGTTGGGAACAAAACTGAGTTCCATCCAACAAGCCGAAGACCGCGATCTGTTCCGCCAATTGATGGCGGAATTGAATCAGCCGGTTCCGGAGAGCGACATCATCCACACTGTGGACGAAGCGCTTCGCTTCGCAGCCGAAATCGGCTATCCGCTGATCGTCCGTCCTGCCTTCACAATGGGTGGCACTGGCGGCGGTATCTGTCACAATGAAGCTGACCTGCGCGAAATCGTAGCCAACGGCTTGCGCTACTCACCCGTGACGCAATGTCTGTTGGAAAAATCGATCGCCGGCTTCAAGGAAATCGAAT
>NZ_JBAVFV010000007.1:0-69132 GCF_049684335.1 Trichococcus sp. | reverse complement strand
GGGTAAAGGTGATCACGGGAATGTTTAATTTTTTGGCGCGTTCAATCGCAAAGGCTTTCGGCTTATCGCAGAACAGGAAGGCGATGGTCGCATCCACTTTGCCGGCCGCGACAGCATCGGCGATTGCCTGGAAATTAGAACCGTTGCCTGAAGCGAATATAGCTATCCTCATGCTTGAGCCTCTTTCAGGATAACCTCTTTTTCTGATGTTTTTGCAGCCACAGATCCGATCACGTAGGCTTTTTCATCGTTCTCGGTCAGAACGCTGAGCACTTCCGTCAAATTTTCGGGAGCGATTGCCAGCACCATGCCGATGCCCATGTTGAAGATTTCGTACATTTCAAGAGCCGGAATGTTGCCGATTTTTTCCATCACTTGGAAAATCGGCAAGACAGGCCAGCTGCCTAATTTGATTTCCGCTTGGACGTTCTCAGGAAGCATGCGCGGCACGTTTTCGACGAAGCCGCCACCTGTGATATGGGCAACGCCATGCAACAGCTGCTTTTTGATCAACGGTAATAAGGCATTCACGTAGATTTTTGTAGGCGTCAATAAAACATCGCCCAATTCTTGATCTTCGATGCCTTCCACTTTGTCGGCCAATTTGTAGTCATTGTCTTTGAAGAAGATTTTGCGCACTAAGGAGTAGCCGTTCGAATGGATGCCTGATGAAGGCAACCCAACCAGAACATCCCCTTCTTTGATCAAGGCAGGTGTCAACAAGGCATCTTTTTCCGCAATCCCAACTGTAAATCCAGCCAGATCGAAATCTTCCGGATCGTACATATCGGGCATTTCAGCTGTTTCTCCGCCGATCAAGGCAGCCCCGGCTTGGACGCAGCCTTCAGCCACGCCAGCAACGATCTGCTCCAGTTTTTCCGGACGGTTTTTTCCGACAGCTACATAATCCAAGAAATAAAGAGGTTCTGCACCTTGCGCTACGACATCGTTGACGCACATTGCGACGCAGTCAATCCCGATTGTATCGAATTTTCCGGCTTCGATGGCCAGCATCAGCTTCGTGCCGACACCGTCCGTACCCGATACAAGCACAGGTTTTTTGTAGTTCAATTCAGAAAGGTCAAAGTTTCCGCCGAATCCGCCGACTTCGCCAAAAACGCCTGGACGTTTCGTGCGGTCGATGTGTTTCTTGATGCGGCTTACTGTTTCATAACCGGCTGTGACATCCACACCCGCTTTTGCATATGCGTTTTCCATCAAACTTGTCCTCCCTTTAGATTCTCTTTTTGAATAGCTGTCATATTGTTCACGTAATCCGCTTCATAGTCATAAAGCCCAGTCGGATAAACCCCGTTAAAGCTGTCCATACACAAGCCTGAATACGGCATATCAAATTTCAAACCGATTGAATCGATCAGACCCTCTTGGCTAAGGAAAGCCAAGCTGTCCGCACCGATATACGCGCAAATTTCATCGACGGTCATTTTAGCAGCGATCAGTTCAGCTGACTTGCTGATGTCGATCCCGTAAAAACTTGGGTAGATCAACGGCGGCGAAGAGATGCGGACATGCACTTCTTTCGCTCCTGCTTCTTTCAACAAAGTCACGATGCGTTTGCTGGTCGTCCCGCGCACAATGGAATCATCCACCATGACGACGCTCTTGCCATGGACAACCCCTTTTACGGCGGATAACTTCATTTTCACTCCCAATTCGCGCAGCTCTTGCGTTGGTTGGATGAACGTACGCCCGACATATTGGTTCTTGATCAGACCCATCTCATAAGGCGTTCCGCTTTCTTCCGCGAATCCGCTCGCTGCGGACAAGGAAGAATTGGGCACACCGATTACGATATCTGCTGTCACAGCAGGTGCCTCAATGGCCAAACGCGTTCCCATCCGTTTGCGCGCAGTATGCACATTCACGCCGGCAATATTGGAATCCGGACGCGCGAAGTAGATATACTCCATCGCAGCGATTGAAATGGTTGTGTCATCGGTATATTTTTCGATCGTCAAACCGTTGTCGTCAATGATCGCCAGTTCGCCGGCGTTGACGTTGCGGACAAAATCAGCTCCGATCGTATCGATGGCACACGTTTCGCTGGCCATCACATACGCGCCATTCGGCAATTGGCCGATGACAAGCGGACGGAATGAGTTCGGATCGACGGCACCGAACATTTTTTCTTCGGTCAAAAGGATATATGTGAAGCCGCCTTTGACCTGATTCAAGCTCTCTTTGATTTTTTCGATCAGGCTGTCTTTCTGGCTGCGTCTGATCAGATGCATCAGAACTTCCGTATCCGAAGTAGAGTGGAAGATGGCGCCATTTTCCTCAAGATTGCGGCGCAATGATTTGGCATTCACCAAGTTGCCGTTGTGACAAATGGCGATGTCCATATCATAGAAATGGTACAAAAACGGCTGCACATTTTCTATGCTGTTCTGGCCGGAAGTTGAGTAACGCACATGCCCGATGGCACGGTTACCAGTCAACCGCTGCAGATCATTTCCGTCCTTGAAGACTTCGCTGATCAGTCCCAGATTACGGTGAACCAACAATTCCCCTTCGTCACATGAAACTATCCCCGCACCCTCTTGTCCGCGGTGCTGCAAGCTGTGCAAACCGAAGTAAGTCAACTGGCTGGCATTATCGTCTCCCCAAATGCCGAATACGCCACATTCTTCGTTTAAGCTTTTTGTTTCAGCAAGCATGGAATAGCCTCCTCCCATTTCGTTTGTACTTCTTTAACATCCAAAGTGATTGTTTCATTCTCGGCAGCAATTTTTGCGACAGCGTCAGCAGTCACCGTTCCGATTTGTGCAGCAGCAGATCCGAAGATCGCTTCCACAGCGGCCACATTTTCAGGTTTCACGGTCAGGATGAAGCGTGATTGCGTTTCGCTGAATAACAACGTTTTATCCATGGCAACCGTTACATCGAAACCTAAGCCAGTATCAAAGACGCTCTCCATCAAGCCGACAGCCAAGCCGCCTTCGGATAGGTCATGCGCGCTTGCGATCAGACCAGCTTTGATTGCTTTCAGGACGTTCGCTTGGTTTTCTTTTTCGACAGCCAAGTCAAAGTCCATCAGTTTCCCTTCGATTTTGCCCAATTCCATTTTTTGCAGTTCGGAACCGTTAAAGTCAGCTTTTGTGGCGCCGATCAGGACAATGCGATCGCCGGCAGCTTTGAAAGCTTGCGTAGTGATGTGCGCAAGATCCTCGATCAAACCGACCATACCGATCATCGGTGTCGGATAAACGGCCACGCCGTCGGTTTCGTTGTAAAGGGAAACGTTCCCTGAGATAACAGGTGTATCCAATTGGCGGCAAGCTTCAGAGATGCCGTCTGCGGAAGTGCTTAATTCCCAGAAAATTTCTGGTTTATCAGGATTTCCGTAGTTCAAGCAATCTGTGATCGCCAATGGTTTTCCGCCGCTGGCAACGATATTGCGGGCAGCTTCAGCGACAGCAATCTGTCCGCCGATTTCTGGATTCAAATACAGGTAACGGCCGTTGCAGTCCGTTGTCATTGCGATCGCTTTTTTGGTGCCGCGGACGCGGACAACTGCAGCATCGCTTCCTGGCCCTACGACCGTGCTGGTGCGGACCATGGAATCATATGTATCATAGACGCTCTTCTTGGAAGCCAACGTCGCTTGTTGCAATAAAGCCACTAATGTATCCTGCGCTGATGTGAAGACAGGTTTGTAGTCTTCCATAGCTGCGAATGCAGCGATGCGGGCAGGTACTGCAGTCGGTTTGTAGTAGACCGGTGCATCTTCAGCCAAAGCATCAACCGGAAGTTCAGCCACCACTTTGCCTGCATGGGATAGACGGTACATGCCATCATCGGTAACTTCACCGATCACGACTGCATCCAATTCATATTTTTTGAACAAGTCGACGATGCGTTGCTCTTCGCCCTTCTTGATGCACAAAAGCATACGCTCCTGCGACTCGGAAAGCATCATTTCGTAAGGTGTCATTTCTGTTTCGCGCTGCGGAACATCATCAAGGTTCAAAAGCAAGCCGCTGCCTGCCTTTGAAGCCATTTCCGAGCTGGAAGAGACCAAACCGGCAGCACCCATGTCCTGGATACCGATCAAAGCGTCGGAGTAGTCATAAATGCATTCTAAACAAGCTTCCATCAATAGTTTTTCCATGAACGGATCGCCTACTTGGACAGCCGAACGTTGAGCTTCTTCCTCTTCCTTGAATTCTTCGGAAGCGAAAGTCGCGCCATGGATACCATCGCGGCCAGTTTTTGCACCTACGTACATGATCGAGTTGCCGACTCCGGCAGCTTGACCTTTTTGCATATCTTTTTGATCGATCAAGCCGACGCACATTGCGTTGACTAACGGGTTTCCTTTGTAGCAAGGGTCGAAGACCGTTTCGCCACCGACAGTCGGAATACCGATACAGTTGCCGTAACCGCTGATGCCGGCAACGACTTCTTCGAAGATGTGTTTCGTGCGCTCATTGTCCAATTCGCCGAAACGCAAAGAGTCCAGGATCGCAATCGGGCGTGCGCCCATGCTGAAGATGTCACGGATGATTCCGCCGACACCGGTAGCCGCGCCTTCATAAGGCTCGATAGCTGATGGGTGGTTGTGGCTTTCCGCTTTGAAAACGACAGCTTGGCCGTCGCCGATATCCACGATACCAGCGCCTTCACCAGGTCCTTGCAATACTTGCGGGCCGGTAGTAGGGAATTTTCTCAGGACTGGTTTTGAATTTTTATAAGAACAGTGTTCGCTCCACATAACGGCAAACAGGCCAGTTTCAGTATAATTCGGCAAACGATGCAAAATTTTATCGCAGATTGTGCCGTACTCTTCGTCTGTCAGACCCCATTCACGATAAATTTTGGATTCTTTTACTTGTTCTGGCGTTGGTTCTAAAAATGCCATTATTTGTTCAGCTCCTTCTTATAATTTTCAACCATGGATTGGAACAGGCGCAAGCCATCTGCTGATCCCAGTAAAGCTTCGACAGCACGCTCCGGGTGAGGCATCATGCCGAGGACGTTGCCTTTTTTGTTGATGATGCCGGCGATGTCTTCGATGCTGCCGTTCGGGTTGCCGTTGGCGTAAGTGAATACGATTTGATTGTTGGCTTTCAGGTCAGCCAAAGTCTCTGCATCGCAGAAGTAGTTTCCTTCACCATGTGCGATCGGAACAGAGATGATTTCACCTTCTTTATAGAGGGAAGTGAATTGCGTATCAGCATTCACGACTTTCAGATCCTGCGGTTTGCAGACGAACTTCAATGTATCATTGCGGCGCAAAGCACCCGGCAATAAACCGGCTTCAGCCAAGATTTGGAATCCGTTGCAAGTGCCGAATACAGGCTTGCCTTCTTCAGCGAAACGGACTACTTCGCTCATGATGTTCGCAAAGCGGGCAATCGCACCTGTACGCAAGTAATCGCCATATGTGAATCCGCCAGGCAATAGGACAGCATCGAAACCTTCAAGACTTGTTTCATAATGTTGCACATACTCTGCATCTTCTCCAAGAATATCTTTAATGGCTGCATACATATCTAAATCACAGTTAGATCCAGGAAAAACGATGACAGCGAATTTCATTAAGCTTCAACCTCCTGGATTTCATAACGATAAGTTTCCATAACCACGTTAGCCAGCAATTTGTCGCAGATCTCTTCGATGACTTGTTCAACGTTCTCTTCATCTTTGGATACTTGGATTTCAAAATATTTTCCGATGCGGATATCTTCGATCGTTGGGTAGCCCATACGGTGGACGGCACCCTTCACGGCTTCTCCTTGCGGGTCCAATACTGAGTCTTTATACGTTACATACACGGTTACTTTATACATGTCCAAATTCCTCGCTTTTGTTTTTTTATTTTTTGTTTTTTTTGTTTATTCGTTGGTTACATTCGGATGGCTTACATTTTATTCAGGCGGTCCAGCACTTCCACGTAGACCGGGATCAGATCTCCCAAGTCACGGCGGTAGATGTCTTTATCCAAGTGTTCGTTCGTTTCGATATCCCAAAGGCGGCAAGTATCCGGTGAAATTTCATCAGCCAGGATGATTTCTCCCTCAGCTGTCTTGCCGAATTCGATTTTGAAATCGATCAGGCGAATGCCGATTGCCTTGAACATCTCGATCAAGGCTGCATTGATCTTCAGCGCTTGCTGCTTGATTTCAGCAACTTCTTCTTCAGTTGCCGCTCCCAGAACCTGTACATGGGCATCATTGATGAAAGGATCATTGAGCGCATCGTCTTTGTAATAGAACTCCAAAACAGGGAACGGCAAGTCGATGCCTTCCTCCATGCCGAAACGTTTCGCGAAGCTTCCTGCGGATACATTACGGACAACCACTTCCAATGGGAACATATTGACTCTTTTTACTGATTGTTCGGTTTCTGATAGTTCTTGGATGTAATGGCTCGCGATACCCTTTTCAGCCAGATACTCGAAGATGCGGCCGGTGATCTGATTGTTGAGTCTGCCTTTGCCCTCGATAGTGTCCTTCTTTACGCCGTTTAATGCGGTAGCCTGATTTAGGTATTCTGCCCAAAGGACATTCTCCTGATCTGTAGCGTACATCTTTTTAGCTTTCCCAGTATAAAGCAATTCTTTTCTCTCCATCGTTCCCGTCCCTTTCTAAATCCGAACATTAATTTACATAAACGCCTAATTCATTCGTTTATATTGTATCATCTGCCACCCGCTTGTCAATGGAATTTTCATGAAAATTGAAATAAATTCCGGTTTATCTTCAATGATTTCAAGGCCTCCGGTGTACAGAAAAAGGCCGGAACCGTAGTCCCAGCCTTTCCATCAGTCACCTAATCCGAGTCTTTCGAATACTTCGTCGACGTGACTCAAGTGATAGTTATAGTTGAAGGCATCAGCGATGTCTTCTTTCGTTAATTTTGCCATAATGACTTCATCCGCTTCCACCAATGGACGGAAATCAGTCTGATTATCCCATGAAAGGGCAGTCTTCGGCTGTACCAAGTCATAAGCTTCTTCACGGCTCATGCCTTTGTCGATCAATTTCAACAGAACGCGTTGGCTATAGATCAAGCCGAAAGTCGCATTCATGTTGCGGAGCATATTTTCAGGGAACACGGTCAAGTTCTTGATGATATTCGCAAAACGGTTCAATTGGTAGTTCAACAATGTCGTTGCATCCGGTAGGATGATCCGTTCCGCTGAAGAGTGCGAAATGTCGCGTTCATGCCATAAGCCTACATTTTCGTAAGCAGTGACCATGTAGCCACGGATGACGCGGGCAAGGCCTACCATATTTTCGGAACCAATTGGATTGCGTTTGTGCGGCATAGCGGAAGAACCTTTTTGACCCTTCGCGAAGAATTCTTCCACTTCACGGGTTTCCGATTTCTGCAATCCGCGGATTTCAGTAGCAAAGCGTTCGATGCTTGTCGCAATCAGAGCGATCGTTGCCATATACTCGGCATGCAGATCGCGCGGCAGAACCTGCGTCGAAATTTCTTGCGGTCTTGTTCCCAATTTTTCGCAGACGTACTCCTCCACGAATGGCGGGATGTTTGCAAAAGTCCCGACAGCCCCGCTGATTTTTCCGGCTTCAACGCCTTTAGCTGCATGTTCAAAACGCTCGATGTTGCGTTTCATTTCCGAATACATAGTAGCCAGCTTCAGTCCGAATGTCGTAGGTTCCGCATGTACACCATGCGTACGGCCCATGCAGACAGTCTTTTTGTGTTCTTTCGCTTTTTCGCCGATGATTTCCAGCATGTTCTGCAGATCCTTGCGCAGGATATCATTGGCTTGTTTCAATTGGTACCCGTAGGCAGTATCGACCACATCGGTACTCGTAAGGCCATAGTGGACCCATTTTCTTTCTTCTCCCAAAGATTCGGAAACGGCGCGTGTGAACGCTACTACGTCATGTCTGGTCTCTTTTTCGATTTCAAGGATACGGTCGATGTCAAATGTCGCATTCGCGCGGATTTTAGCTACGTCTTCCGCAGGGATTTCGCCTAGGGCAGCCCAAGCTTCATCAGCCAGGATTTCTACCTCCAACCAGCATTTGTAACGATTGTATTCGGACCAAACTTCAGCCATCTCAGGGCGTGTATAACGTGTAATCATTTTAAATTGTTCCTCCGTTCCAGATTTGGGTGTTGTCTATTTCTGTTAAGGTTGCTTCTTGATCATCCGTCAAAATGGTGATATGTCCCATTTTTCTGTCTGTGCGTGATTCCGCTTTGCCGTAGTAATGGAAAAACCAATCCGCTTTTTCTTCCCGTAGCGCGATCGTGCCTTCCATATGTTGTCCAAGGATATTGACCATGATGGCAGGCGACAATTGGCGCGCTGTCGGCATCGGCAATCCGGCGACTGCTTGGATATGAGCATCAAATTGGGAAACGTTCATTGCTTCGATTGTGTAATGGCCCGAATTATGCGGACGCGGCGCCAACTCATTGATGAAGATCGTGTCATCCGCTGCCAGGAACATTTCGATGCCAAGCGTACCCACCAACTGTAGCGCATCGGCGATTTGTAGGGCAGCTTTGTTTGCTTTTTCGGCTACCGCAGGTGTGACGCGGGCCGGCACGATCGATTCGTGCAGAATATTATTGATGTGGATATTTTCGGAAACCGGGAATACCGTAGCTTCACCTTTTTGATTGCGTACGATCATGACCGAAAGCTCTTTGGTGAACGGAACCCATGCCTCCAAGACACAGATGCTGTCCGCTGCCAGCTTCCTTGCTTCCTCTTTGTCCGCTTCCGATTTCAGGACAACCTGTCCCTTACCATCATACCCGAAACGGGTCGTTTTTAAAACACTCGGATAGCCGATTTTAGCGATGGCTGCATCCAGTTGTTCCGCTTTTTCGACTACCGCGAATTGTGCGATCGATACCCCAGCGGATTGAAGGAATTCCTTCTCCTTGATGCGATCCTGCGTAATCGTCAAAATTTCGCTACCTTGCGGAATGCAGGACAGTGCTTCCACTTCCTGCAGAGCTGCCGCATCGATATTCTCAAATTCGAATGTCACGACATCGGATTTTTCGGCCAATTCACGCAAAGCCACCGCATCAGCGTATGCTGCCTGGATGTGCCAATCCGCTACTTGGGCTGCCGGGCAATTCTCTCCCGGATCCAAAATCCCGACGGTGAATCCCATCCTCTTCGCGGACTGTGCCAGCATGCGCCCTAATTGTCCCCCGCCGATGATGCCGATCACGTCATTTGGTTTCAGTATTTTATACAAGGTCTTCACTGCTTTCCAAAACTTTTTGTTTTAATTCTTCCCGTCTCTTTTCCAATTGATCGGCCAAATCCTGATTTTCAATCGAAAGAATCTGTACCGCCAGCAGACCGGCATTGATTGCCCCTGCTTTGCCGATGGCTACAGTCGCAACCGGAACACCGCCTGGCATCTGGACGATGGACAACAAGGAGTCCATACCGCTCAATGCGCGCGATTGGACCGGAACGCCGATAACCGGAAGCGTCGTTTTCGCAGCAATCATACCCGGAAGGTGCGCTGCGCCGCCTGCGCCGGCAATGATGACTTTTGTTCCCGAAGCCCGTGCTTGTTCCGCAAAAGTGAACATCAGATCCGGTGTCCGGTGAGCCGAAACGACCTTCTTTTCATAAGCGATGCCGAATTCATCCAGTATCAAGCAAGCTTCTTTCATAGTTTCCCAGTCAGAAGTACTACCCATTACGACAGAAACAACCGTATTCATCCATTTTTCCCCCATTATCAATTTTTCATTTTTAATATAGCACATCATCTCTCATTATTCCAAACGTTTTTGGGAACAAACGGCAATTTCGTTCGGAAATAATCTGTTTTGATTCCAATCCGGACAACCGATACCCGTATTTTTCATTAAAAAAATTCCTGTTTTTTTATTCAAAAATCAACTCTTCTCCACCATTAATGGCAATAATATGATAAAATGATAATATGCAAACCCTTTCAAACTAAAAAATTACTGATTTTCTTTTTATTTCTGTTTTTATCCTATAGAATAAAATGAAATAATATTATTAAATATGATTTTTCAACTTATTTATGTAACTCCCAACAAACCCATCCACTCACAGGAGGCTCGATGATCATGAATAAATTTTTTGATATTTATATGGATTTAAGAAAAAAAATTGAGCATGCAGAATTCGAAACCGGATCCTTGTTGCCTAGCGAAAAAACCCTTTCGGAGCATTATCATGTTTCACGGGAAACGATCAGAAAGGCTTTGGCGCTTTTACTGGAAGGTGGATATATCCAGAAGAAGCAAGGCAAAGGATCGATTGTGCTGGACATCAGACGGTTCAACTTTCCCGTTTCCGGGCTGACCAGTTTCAAAGAACTCCAGGATTCCCAACAGATTCCAAATGAAACAATCGTCATCAAAAATAAGCTCGAGACCATTCCGGATTTTCTTGCCGAAGATCTGAAAGTCGATCCCGAGCGAAAAGTGATTTCCCTTGTCCGACTGCGCAAGATTGCCGGAGAAGTCGTCATCATGGACAAGGACTACCTCTTCAATGATATTATCGAACAAATCCCTTCCGAAGTTGCCGAAAATTCCATCTATGCGTATTTGGAAAATGAATTGGGCCTGAATATCGCTTATGCAAAAAAGGAATTTGTTGTGGAGGCAGCGACACGGGAAGATCACAAGCTGATGAATCTGAAGGATGACACGCATGTCGTCGTCGTCAAAAGTGAAGTCTATCTGGAAGATACACGTCTGTTCCAGTACACAGAGTCGCGCCATCGTTTGGACCGCTTCCGATTCGTCGAGTTCGCCCGCAGAAAACATAGCCTATAAGAAAAAAGATGAAGCCATGCCGGCTTCATCTTTTTTGCTTATGTAAGAGCTGATCACTCATTGACATTCGTATAATCAACGGTGAAGTAGGCACCCTCGGCCATCAGGATATGCCCTGATTCATATGGGTTTCCGGCCACGGTCAGGTAGACTTCCTGCACACCGTAATATTCCCCGATTGTATTGACGACACCTTGCAAAATCAGGGATTCAGCCGATGTCCCGGCATTCATCTCAGAAACGAATTCCTGCGAGAAGTCCACATAGACACGCCCGTCGTCACTCAAGGACAAGCTGTTGATGGAGACATTCGGTCCGATCAGACTTCCCCCTGGTGCATCCGGCACGTTCTTCAACGCCTCCGCCAGAATGGTGCGGGTAACGTCATTGGTCGCATAGGATAAGGCAATACTTGTTGCATCCAATCCCATCAGATCGCCGTCCGGATAGAAAACGCGCAACTGTTGCATTTCCGGAACGTTCTCGTTGCGGGCTTCCAGACTGGAAGAGACAACCATGTCATCCCCAAGATCCGTCACCCGTTTCACCAAGCCCATATCCTTTACGTAGTAATCCTTGGTAGTGGAGGCTTCATAAGTCGTCGTCACTTCCAGCGCTTCAAAATTGCCCATCGGCGTTTCGATCTGTGCAGTCAGATTGGTGATTTCGGAAGGGACTCCGCTCGCATTCATCCAACTGTTCCCGACTTCCAAAGGTTCCTTCAACAGAATATCCAACTGGTTTGCCGCATCTCCGCTTGCTGTTTTTTCAAGCATATTTTCCCTGAAGTAGGTCTCCGGACGCGTGAAAACTTCTCTGAGTTCCCCGTCAGCCAATTCCAATACCGTCACGATTTGAGTGCCGCCGTTGTTGGAAGTGATCTGCATACGGTTGCCTTCGATGTATTGTGGGTAGACCGTGAAGGAAGCGTACTCATTCCCTTCACCTAAATATTTTGTGAATACGGATGCGCTGAACGGATAAAAAGCCTCGATTGTCGCTGCGTCTGCAGGTTCGGAAGAGGACGAAGAAGCCGATCCGCTGTCTGTCGAACTGGACACGGAAGAGGACACACTGCTGACAGCCGAAGAATCAGCTGACGAATCGGTGGCCGACCCTCCAAAGAGACTGCAAGAAGCTAATAGGGGCACCAATAACGCTACCATCAGGTTCGAAACTTTCTTTCCCATGTTTTTTCCCACCTTCTGCCTTAGTTGTCTTCATTATATCACAACCGCTTTCTAAGGCATTGCCCTAACTATCGCTGCAACGCACGAATGCTGTGGTACTAGGCAACTCCTTTCAAGTATAATGAAGCTAGCACTAAACTAAACGAAACATTTCACAATTTAAAATAGAGGTGGAAAATTTATGAAAGAAATCAGTTTGAACGATACGGTCTATAATCTGGTGAAGCAATACCCTGAAATCAGGGAAGTCATCATCAGTCTGGGCTTTGAACCATTGCGCAGCGACAAGATGCTGAATACCGCCGGCCGAATCATGACCATCGGGAAGGCTCTCAAACGCAACGACGTGCCGGAGGATACATTCGTCGAAATGCTGGCAAACAACGGATTCAGCGTGAAGGAATTGGCGCCGTCACCGGGGACGGTTGCTCCAAGCGAACCGGCAGAGCCCGCCGCTCCAACCGGGGGAATTGCCCGCATGGGTTCAGCGGAATTCCAGGAACGCCAAGACATCCTGCAGAGCCTCATCCTGCGCTTGCATAGAGGAGAGGATTGGGATGCGGTGCAAGCCGACTTCAAGAAACATTTCACAGGCGTCAGCGCCTACGAGATTTCCGTCATGGAGCAAGGCCTGATGGGCAAAGGGATAGACGCCGAAGACATCCAACGCCTCTGCAACGTGCATGCCTCACTCTTCGGCGGATCAATCGAAGCTGTCTACACCACTTCAGCGGAACAGCAGCATGCCGGGCATCCGATCCAAGTTATGAAACTCGAAAATTTGGCCATCGAAAACACGCTGGAAAAAGTCAGCAAATTACTGGCCGTTTACCTTGAAACGAAGGAACCGAGCCTGAAGGCAGGCATCCAGAAACAATTGGCGCTACTCGGCGAATTCGATAAGCATTATGCCCGCAAGGAATATGCCTTCTTCCCGATTATGGAGAACAAAGGCATCACTGCCCCGCCGAAAGTCATGTGGGGTGTCGATGACGATATCCGCTCCATGTATAAGGACTTCAAAACCATTCTGCAAAACGAGGACTTTGCCGCGATTCCCAAAGCTTTCTCCGATCTGAAATACGAAATGACGGAGATGATCACGAAGGAAGAAGACATCCTCCTGCCGATGATCATCGACATCTTCAATGAGGACCACTGGCTGCAGATAGCCAAGGAGTCCGAAGAGATCGGCTACTGCATCGTCAAACCGGAAACAAAATGGGTGCCGGAACGTTCTATCCCCGAGGATGTTTCACATGAAACACAGCAGACGGAAACAAATTCTTACATCACTTTCCAAACCGGGCATCTGACGCCGCATCAATTGGAAAAGATGCTGAACAACATCCCTTTGGAATTGACTTTTGTCGATGCGGACAATATCGTGCGCTACTACAATGACAACGGCGAAGAAAAATTTTTCAAGCGCACCAGCAGCGCGATTGGCCGCGACGTCATGAACTGCCATCCACCGAAGAGCCTGCCGATCGTCACGAAACTGCTCACCGACCTAAAATCAGGCGCGAAAGAAAGCGAATCGATGTGGTTCCGCGCGATGGGCAAGTTCATCCTGGTCACCTACCGCGCCGTCAGGGATGACGATGACAGCTATATGGGAACACTTGAATACGTGCAGGACATCCAACCGATCATCGATCTTGACGGCGAAAAGCGGACACTGTCCTAAACTACCGCTTTTGCAACACCACACAGGCAAGAAAAAAAGGAGATTCCGCTTATGAGGAATCTCCTTTTTCTTGCTGTTTATTTGGTTATCCTGAAAGCGATGGTTTCGTACGGCTTCAGCGTGAAGGACGGCGCAAGCTGCCTCTCCCCGTAGTTGCCGGCCAGGAAACTGCTGGCCTTGTTCGCCCAGCCTTCCGGTATGGCGATCGTATAATCGCCGGCATAGAAATGGTTCAGGACAAGCACTTTTTCCGTATCATTCTCCCGGATGTAGGCAAACACTTCGGGATCGTCCAACAGGATACCCTCGTAGGAACCGTCCGCAATGACCGGATTCTCTTTGCGGATACGGATTAACTCTTGGTAGTAACGGAAAATTTTCCCTTCCGCGAGTTCCTTTTCGACATTCACTTCTGGATAATTGGCCGCGACCTGTAGCCAGGGTTCGCCGGTCGTAAAGCCGGCGTGCGGACTGCTGTCCCATTGCATCGGCGTCCGGCTGTTGTCGCGGGATTTTTGTTTGATGATGCGCATGGCCTCCGGGTGCGTCAATCCGGCAAGTTTCAGATCGCGGTAGGCATTGTGCGACTCGATATCCCGATAAACGCTGATGTCGTCATAATCCGGATTCGTCATGCCGATTTCCTCGCCCTGATAGATGTAAGGCGTGCCCCGCAGCAGATGGATCGTTTGCGCCAGCATAGAGGCTGTTTCAAAAGGATAACGGATCGGATCGCCGAAGCGGCTGTTGGCGCGCGGCTGATCATGATTGTTCCAGAACAGTGCATTCCAGCCGTTCCCATCCGACATTCCAGCCTGCCATTCATTCAAAATCCGCTTCAGCTCAAGAAAATCAAACGGATGATCCGTCCATTTTTCACCATCCTTGTAGTCGACCTTCAGATGGTGAAAGCTGAAGATCATCGACAATTCGTTCCTGTCCGGATTCGAATAAAGGATCCCGTTCTCGACAGTGGTCGAAGACATTTCACCGACTGTGATGATGTCCTCCAGCGTACCGAACGATGCCTGATTCAGCTCGTGGATGTAATCATGGACGATCGGTCGATCCGTGTAGAGGCTCTTTTCGTTGCTTCCTTCACTGTCCACCAACGCGACATCCTTGCCGATGAGGTTCAACACATCGAAACGGAAACCCTTGATGCCCTTTCCCAACCAGAAATTGACTACTTCCTGCAGTTCCTGGCGCACTTTCGGGTTGCGCCAATTCAGATCCGCTTGCGTGACATCAAACAGATGCAAATAGTACTTGCCGGTGTCCCCGAATGGCGCCCACGCCCCCCCGCCGAATTTCGAACCCCAATTGGTCGGCAGGCCGCCGTCTTCTTTAGGATCGCGGATGATGTAATAATCCTGGTGCTCTTTGTCCCCCGCTAATGCTTTCTGGAACCACTCATGCGTAGTCGACGTATGGTTGAACACCATGTCGAACATGATTTCGATGCCGTACTGCTTCAATTTCCGGATCAGTTCTTCAAAATCTGCCATCGTGCCGAAAACAGGATCGATGGCATAATAATCAGTGATGTCATATCCATTGTCCATCTGCGGAGATACGAAGATTGGATTCATCCAGATCATATCGATGCCCAGTTCCGCCAAATAAGGCACTTTGCTGATGATCCCTTGGATATCACCGATGCCGTTGCCGTCGGAGTCCTTGAATGATTTTGGATAAAGCTGATAGATCACTTTTTTTTGAAAGTCTTTCATTGTAATACCCCCGTCTTCTCACTATGACTAAAGGCAAAAAGCTTCACTAACAGCTTTTTGCCTCCAGTAATTCACTTTTTATTTTTGAGTTTGGATAACTGGTGCATCCTCGACTTCGCCTTTAGGAGCGAAAAGTTGTTTCTTGTCGAACACAATCGTCAACAGGAAGGGCACGACGATGGCGATGGCCATACATACGATGAACATCGCCATCGAATCGGTCTGGATACTCAAGAAACCAGGAATTCCACCGACTCCGATACTGTTCGCCATGACGTTGAACGTCGTAGACACCAAACCGGCGATGCCGGATCCGATCATCGCTGCAACGAACGGATAGATGTATTTGATGTTGATCCCGAACATGGCTGGCTCGGTTACGCCCAAGTAACAGGAAATGGCGGCCGGTATGGAAACCTGTTCCTCTTTCTCATTTCCTCTGTGCAGGAAGATAATCGCCATTACTGCCGAGCCTTGTGCGATATTCGAAAGGGCAATCATCGGCCACAGGTTCGTGCCGCCGAAATCGGCGATCAGCTGCAAGTCGATGGCATTGGACATATGGTGAAGCCCTGTGATGACGAGCGGCGAATAGAGCGTACCGAAGAACAGACCGAACAGCCATCTGAAGTCCCCTGTCAATCCGGCATAGACGACTTCGGAAACCCATTGTCCGATCGTCCAACCGATAGGACCCAGAACCGTATGCGCGATGATGACAGTAGGAACCAAGGCCAACAACGGAACAAAAATCATCGAAATGTACTGCGGAATCCATTTACGCAGCCAGATTTCCAAATAGGCCAACACAAATCCAGCCAACATGGCCGGAATGACTTGCGCTTGATATCCGATCTTGTTGATCGTGAAGGAACCGAAATCCCAGAATGGAATCTGTTCTGCGCCAGCGACACCATAAGCATTCAATAATTGCGGTGATACCAATGTGATCCCGAGAACGATACCCAGAATTTGCGTAGTGCCCATCTTTTTCGTGATGCTCCAAGTGATGCCGACTGGCAAGAAGTGGAAAATCGCTTCACCGATCAGCCAAAGGAAATCATTGACGCCTGTCCAGAACTGAGAATTGGAAACGATTGTGCCGTTGGCAAAATTGATTCCTTCAAGCACGTTGCGGAACCCAAGGATAAGCCCCCCTACTACGATGGCCGGAATCAGCGGCGTAAAGATTTCCGCCAGAACAGCCATGGCACGCTGCACGACATTCTGATTCTGCTTGGCTGCCGCTTTTGCCTCATCTTTTGAGACGCCCTCTTTGCCGGATACCTTCGCGAACTCGTTATAAAATTGTGGCACTTCATTACCGATGATGACCTGAAATTGTCCTGCTTGGGTGAAGGTTCCTTTTACTGCGGGTATGTCTTCGATCTTCTTGATGTTGGCGGCAGCCGGATCATTCAGAACGAAACGCATCCGGGTGGCACAGTGACTGACTGCAGAAATATTATCGGGGCCACCGATATACTCCAGCAAATCTTTTGCATCTTTGTTGAAATCTACCATTTTTTCTCCTCCTCGACTTGTATATACATGTTCCTGACATTTCTATTTTACCGCGGAACACTTTGCATTGCAAACGTTTTCTGTCCGCTTTATCTTTACTTGTATAGACAAGTTACCTGTTTTCCGTATTTTATGAAGCGTTAACAAGGTGGACAACACCATCAAAAAAAAAACGGCAAAAAGAATCGGATTTGTCTGATTCCTTGCCGTTTCTCTTGATTATGCCAAGCCGATCATATTCCTTGTTTCACTTTCACCAACGTACGCCCATGCATCTTTCCGTCCATGATTTTCCCGAAAGCCGCTTGCAAATCTTCCAGCGTGATTTCCTGTTCGACCAGCAAATCAAGCTTTTCCGGCTTCAGATCGCTTGCCATGCGCCCCCAAAGCTTGATGCGTTCAGCGTAAGGATGGTTCACTGAATCGATCCCCACAAGTTTGACGCCCCTCAGGATGAACGGCAGCACGGTCGCTTCGAATGCGATTCCGCCGGCATTTCCGCTCAAAGCCAGACAGCCGCCGTAATGCAGCTGCGCCAGCAAATCAGGCAGCAGCGGACCGCCGACCGGATCGATGATAGCCGCCCAACGCTGCTGCGCCAAAGGCCGCTTCTTCTCCAGCGCCACTTCATCGGGATGGAGAACCGTTTCAACACCCAGTACCTTCAGGTAATCCGTGCAGTCCGCTTTTTTGCGGGACACAGCTTCGACCGTATACCCTAGACGCTTCAACATAGCAATCGCCATCCCGCCGACACCGCCGGAAGCCCCTGTCACCAAAACACTCCCCGTTTGTGGCTGAATGCCTTGCTTCTCCAAGGCATCCACCGATTCCGCCGCTGTGTACCCGGCCGTTCCGATGATCATCGCTTCCTTCAGGCTCAACCCTTCCGGCAACGGCACGACCCAGGCTGCAGGGACCCGGGCATATTGGCTGAATCCGCCGAAATGACTCACACCTAAACCGTAGCCAGTCACAATCACCTTATCCCCTGCCTGGAAAGTTGGGTCGAGCGATTCCACAACCACGCCGCTCAAATCGATCCCCAAAATAATAGGATAGTTGCGGATAACCCCGCTTTTCGGATTGGTTCCGGCCAGCCCGTCCTTGTAGTTGACGCTCGAATAGTGCACTTCGATCAGCACCTCACCCTCAGGCAAGTCCTCTTTTTTGAATGTTCTGATCGTCGTTTCCACTTTCGCATCTACATTTTCTGCCCATAAAGCCTTGAAATCTTCCATACTACCCCTCATTTCCGTTTGTATTATCTTCAGTTTAGTCCATCTTTGCATAATTTGCGACCTCTTCTGAGTGCCACGCAGCAAGAACAGCGCCCATGCAAAAAAGCCATCATCCGGAATCAAGCTGATTCCTGGTGATGGCTTTTGGATGTACGCTTATTCCGCTATCTCAACAACCAAATAACGATGCGGCTCTTTGCCCTCGGAATGGGTTTTGATGCGTTTGTTCTGGCTCAAACGCGCATGAATCTGTTTTCTTTCGAAAGCAGGCAGCGGCTCAAGGAATACGGGCTGTTTCGTTTTGATGACGCGTTCCGCAGTACGGTCAGCGATACTTTCCAAAACGGCAGCTCTGCGCTCACGGTAGTCACCGACATTCACGATGACGGACAGGCGGCGACGCACATAGCGTTGCACCAACGCTTGTGCCAATATCTGGAGAGCATTGACGATTTTTCCATATTTGCCGATCAATAACCCTGCCTTTTCGCTTTCCATTTGGAAAATCAGCATATTGTTCTTTTCTTCGACCGTCACGATTGCAGGAGCTCCGTATGCTTCAGATACCGAAGTAAGATACTCGGTCACTGCGGCAATCGCTTCATCGCGGCCGGATTCTTCATCATAATCTTCGGCTTCCTCATCCTCATCGGAAGAAATCAGTCTATCGATTTCAGGTTGATCAGCCAATATCTTTTCCGCAGTTTCCGGATAATCCTCTTCAAGATCTTCTACGATATCTTCGACTGTCTCTTCGATTTCAGCTAATTGGATATCGCCTGGTTCATCAAAGTCCCTGATTTCCTTGCGCGTGATTTCCACGACTGCCTCTTTTTGTCCGAATCCAAAAATCCCTTTTTTACCTTCAGAGACTACGACAATATCGGCTTCATGGCTATCAACGCCCAACAAATCCAGACCTTTGCGAATCGCTTTATCAACGGTCGTATCTTTCGCAATTACTTTATCCATAATAGAATGTCATCCTTTCCTACTTCAAAGTATAACTAGTTTTTCTTTTTCTTTTTAGGATTTTGAGCTTTCTTCAATGCTTTTTCGCGCGCTTTTATTTGTGCTTCCGCTTGTTCGCGCTCGCGGATGGCCTTATACGGGTTGTTCAGCATCAACGTTTGACCGACAGAGAAGGCATTACTTGCTACCCAGTACAATGACAAGGCGCTCGGGAAGTTGATACCCATCATCAAAATCATGATCGGCATCGTGTAGGTCATCGATTTTGTCGCGGCATTCGCTTCCGTCTGTGACATCATCGTCAGCTTGCTTGTGGCATATGTCAAGATGGCGGCCACTACCGGCAAAATGAATAATGGATCGCGTTCTCCCAAGTTCATCCATAGGAAGCTGCCGCTCTTCAAAATTTCAGTTCGGCTGATTGCTTGGTACAATGCCATCAAGACAGGCATCTGAACCAAAACAGGCAAACAACCCATGTAGGGATTCACATCGTTATCCGCATACAGCTTGGAAACTTCCTTTTGCAGGACTTCCTGCGTTTCCCGATCTTTAGAGGCATATTTTGCCTGCAACGCTTTTATCTGCGGTTGAACAGCCGACATTTTTTTCGTGCTCTTCGTCTGGAAATGATTAAGCGGCAACAGGATAACCCTGATGATGATCGTAAAGGCAATGATTCCTAGACCATAATTACTGAAAAATAGTTGGGACAACCACACGATCATGTTGGAGAAATTAAAAACAACATAACGATCCCAAAAACCCGTACTTTCCGAGGTGATTGGTTCCGTTCCACACGCTGACAAAACCATCATAACAGCAAATAAGCTGAGTGTAAAAAGTAATCGCTTACGCTTTGACAAGAGAACTCCTCCTTAATAGGAATAATATAGTTTATTTATTTTTCAAAAGGCTGGAAAGCTTAAGGACATGGACCAGACTCTTCTTGACTTCCGCAGCCGACATTTCAGCAACCGGTTTGCGCGCGATAACGATGAAGTCAATGTCCTGAACCAAATCTGCCTTCAATTCCGTGAGTGCCTGGCGAATCTTTCTTTTGACAGCATTCCGCACGACAGCATTGCCGATTTTTTTGCCGACGGACAAACCGACCCGAAAATGCGGTTGCTCCTTTTTATCGAGCACATAGATCACGAATTGGCGGTTAGCTTTGGACACACCATTATGAAATACTTTCTGAAATTCTTTTTCTTTCTTAACACGAAAAGATTTCCTCATGTTCTTCCCTCAAATCTGCAATCATAACATGCAAAAAAAATCTCTCCCAAATGGAGAAAAACAGAAAAATTTCTCTCTCCGTTATCATCACAAATCTGAACCCACTCCCGAGGCATCTCTGCTTTCGGTTCTGTTGGACACATTTGTCATACTCTCCATTTAAGAAAGACATTTTTGCATTTTTCGAAATACTTAAAAAAAAAGACCACTGAAACGGTCAGTGATCTATGCAGAGATAACTTTTCTGCCTTTAGCGCGTCTTCTTGCTAATACTCTACGGCCGTTTTTTGTGCTCATACGTTTACGGAAACCATGAACGGATTGACGGTGACGTTTTTTAGGTTGGTATGTTCTTTTCATTGATCTTTACACCTCCTGATAAACTATCTTTCAAATAGGTTATATTTCACTGTTTAGACAGTCCATTAACATTATAAAGAGACAGAATGTGACCTGTCAAGTAAAATTGGTTCATTTTATTGAACTCACTGAGATATAATAGCACAAAAAATTGAAAGATAAAACACCTTTCTTGAAAAAAATTTGATTCTCATCAAAATAAAATTATCCACAACCTTTTTTTTAATACACAATGGCACGGGATAACTCCTGCAGCCTTCTTGATTGCTCACACCTTCGATCCGATTTATCCACATCCCTACAGCGTGTGTATTTCTACCTAAACCTCACCTCCAAAACCTGTGGAAAAGTGTATCAAACGCCGTAACAATCAACGTTTTGAAAACGTGGAATTCCACAACCGACCGTGGATAACAACTTCGCACACAAACCTTTTCCACACCTTCCTCAAGCCTGTGGAAAACTATTTATGCACCGGTTAATTGTTTTATTCACAGATGAAAAGAGTTGTGGAAAACTTTTTGATATAATGCTAAAATAAAAAGGACTCACTAAAAGGAGGTGTCCCATTTGGATGACATCTATTCATTATGGCGTTATCTGCAAGAAAAATTTCAAGAATCACTGTCCAAAGTCAGCTACGATACTTGGATAGACAGCGCAGTCCCGGTCCGACTGACTGATACGAATATCATCATCGAAGTTCCCTCTTCTTTACATAAAGATTATTGGCAAAATAATTTGATGAGCAGAATTGTCGAAGGTATCTACGAATTCAGCGGCAAAGAACTGACTCCCATTTTTATGATCAAGAATGAGGAAATGCCTGATATTGCAAAACCGACCATCAAACGCACCAACAACAATCGTCTCTTCAAGGATGCCCAACTGAACAGCAAGTATACCTTTGACACCTTTGTTATAGGAAAAGGAAACCAGATGGCTCATGCTGCTGCCCTCGTCGTGGCGGAGGAACCCGGCACAATCTACAACCCGCTCTTCTTCTATGGGGGAGTAGGCTTAGGCAAGACCCATTTGATGCACGCCATCGGCCATCAAATGTTGCAACTACGGCCAACCGCCAGAGTAAAATATGTCAGCAGCGAAACATTCGCCAATGATTTCATCAATTCCATCCAGAATCGGACGCAGGAACAATTCCGCAATGAATACCGCAGCGTCGACTTATTGATGGTCGATGATATTCAATTTTTTGCCGACAAAGAAGGAACACAAGAAGAGTTCTTCCATACTTTCAATGCGCTTTACGATGAACGCAAGCAGATTGTGCTGACGAGCGATCGCTTGCCGAACGAGATCCCTAAGCTACAGGAACGGCTCGTCTCGCGTTTTGCTTGGGGCTTATCGGTTGATATCACACCGCCCGACCTGGAGACACGCATCGCCATTCTGCGCAAAAAAGCCAACAGCGAGCGCCTGGAAATCCCTGATGACACCCTCAGCTATATCGCTGGGCAGATAGATTCCAACATCAGGGAACTGGAAGGCGCCCTCGTCCGGGTTCAAGCCTATTCAGCGATACAAGGGACCGACATCACCACCAGTCTGGCAGCTGACGCTCTGAAGAGCATCATGCCTTCCGAAAAACCAAAAGCTTTATCCATCTATGCCATCCAGCAAGCGGTCGGGAAATATTACCATGTGACCGTCGAGGAATTGAAAGGCAAGAAGCGCACCAAGGGTATCGTTGTGCCAAGACAAATCGCTATGTACCTTTCCCGAGTGATGACGGATAATTCCTTACCGAAAATCGGTTCCGAATTCGGCGGCAAGGATCACACGACTGTCATTCACGCACATGACAAGATTGCCCTTTCCGTAAAAAAAGACCCTGTTCTGCAACGCGAAATCGAGACGATCAAAAACAGTCTGAAAAAATGATGCTCTCGCGCATTGTGGATAAGCCAATAAGTAAGACTGCATTTACGAACACGTTATCCACAAGTGGAAAACTACTTGTATTGTCAGCTTCTTTCACTTATCCACAGTATAAACAGGCCCTACTACTATTACTAATATTATTTAATTTATATGAATAACCATCGGAGGTCCCTTATTATGAAATTTTCCATTAATCGTCAGGTTTTGATCAAACACTTATCTGACGTACAAAGAGCTATTTCCAGCAGAACGACCATTCCTATTCTGACAGGGGTAAAAATCAGTGCTGATGAAAATGGCATCGTATTGAGCGGAAGCGACTCGGATATTTCCATCGAAACGCTGATCCCTGTGTCGGAAGAGAATAACCAGATCGAAATCCACACACAAGGCGGCATTGTCCTGCCGGCTCGTTTCTTCAGCGAAATCGTAAAAAAATTAGCTGATGAAAAAATCACGATTGAAGTCAAAGATCATTTCCAGACTAACATCACTTCTGCAAAAGCATCTTTCACCATCAACGGAATCGATGTAAACAACTATCCGAATTTCCCGGTCATCGATTCGAATGAAGTCATCACCTTGCCGACCGCTTTGTTCAAACAAGTGATCCAGCATACAGTAATCGCAACGTCGACACAAGAAAGCCGTCCGATCTTGACTGGGGTGAACATGACCATCCAAAATGGGAAATTGACAGCTGTCGCTACGGACAGCCATCGTTTGAGCCAGCGCGTCATCTCGATCGCGGCTCCGGAATCACAGCTGGAAAAAACCTACAATGTCATCATTCCCGGAAAAAGCTTGGTGGAACTCTCGCGGATTGTTGAGAACCAAGCGACAATTGAAATGATGATCACAGAAAACCAGGTCCTTTTCAAAGCCGAAAATGTTTATTTCTATTCGCGCTTGTTGGAAGGCTACTATCCGGATACAAACCGATTGATTCCGGCCAGCTCCAGCACGCAGATCGTCCTGAATGCCTATGATCTGCTGCAGGCTACCGACCGCGCCTCCCTGCTTTCGCATGAAGGAAAAAACAACGTCGTCAAATTGTCCATTGACGCAAACAAAGTCGAGTTATCAGGAAACTCCCCTGAAGTCGGCAATGTGGAAGAATCCTTAGCCTATGAGTCTGCCAGTGGCGATCCGCTGATCATTTCCTTCAATCCCGATTACATGAAGGATGCGCTGCGCACATTCGGCCAACAGGATGTCCAAGTCAATTTCACTTCTGCTGTACGCCCATTCACAGTCGTGCCGGCAGATCGTGAAGACGATAACGATAATTCGTTCATCCAATTGATCACGCCTGTAAGGACTTATTGATCCGATTGGTAAAATCCAAAAAGCAAGGAGACGATTCGATCGTTTCCTTGCTTTTTGCTTATCTAAAATGAAAACGCTCGGACCAGCCGTTTTTCCCATAGGAAGAAAGTCTGCATCTGCTCCATTTATTCAGATAAAGATAAAATGACCGAAAAACGCGAATTTTAAATTTATAAGCCTATAGACGCTTTCATTTGGATATAGCTAATTTGTATTGTTTTCGAAAAAAATTGAAATAAGGGCCTTTTTTTTCGCGAAAATTTGAAATTGATCAAAAAAAATAGTATAATAAACATATTAATGAGCGTTGTTGCGTGGGTTTTATTTTCCACGCTTATTTTATTGGAAAATAGGTGAATTTCTTGAAAAATATTGTGAATATTGATGCAGAGTTCATTACTCTTGGTCAACTACTGAAACATGTCAATCTGATTTCCAGCGGTGGAATGGCCAAATGGTTCCTTTCAGAATACGTGGTGTACGTAGATAACGAAAAAGAAGACCGTAGAGGCCGCAAATTGTTTCCCGGTACGATGATCGACATCCCTGGTGAAGGCACTTTCTTCATCCAGTCAACAAAATCGGATAAAGATGAGGCTGAGCAAAACAACAGTGAGTCCGAAGCATGATCCTGAAAGAAGTGACGCTGCAAAATTTTCGGAATTATCCGTCTCTTTCCGTGTCCTTTTCAGATGGCATCAATGTGTTTTTGGGTGAGAATGCGCAAGGCAAAACCAATCTCATGGAAGCAATCTATGCATTGGCTTTGGCAAGGAGTCCGCGCACATCAAACGAAAAAGAGATGATCCGGTGGCAAGAAGATTCCGCCAAAATAACCGGCAAAATCCAAAAAAGGGTTTCCACGTTCCCCTTGGAAATCATTTTTTCCAAAAAAGGTAAGATTGCCAAAGTCAATCACCTGGAACAAAAAAAACTGAGCCAATACATCGGCCAACTGAACGTTGTGCTGTTCGCCCCGGAAGACTTGAATCTGGTGAAAGGCGCACCCGCCAACCGGAGAAAATTCCTGGATATGGAGCTGGGCCAGATGAATCCGGTCTATCTGCATGATCTTGTGCAATATCAGCGGATACTGAAGCAACGGAATCTTTATCTGAAGCAGTTGGTGACCGGTAAAGCCAAGGATGAAGTCTATTTGGATGTGTTGACTGAACAATTGGCCATTTTGGGTGCCGATCTGTTGGTCTACCGTCTCCAGTTCATCAAAAAATTGGAAGCTTGGGCCCAACCGCTGCACAAAGAGATTTCTTTGGAGCGAGAAGAACTGACGATCGCCTACAAGTCTAACATCGAGTTGTCTGATGAGATGGATAAAGATGCTATTTTTTTAAAACTGATGGAAGGTTTCAGCCAAGGGAAAAGCCGGGAACGGGATCAGGCGGTCACCCTTTTCGGTCCGCACCGTGATGATCTGATCTTTCAGGTGAACGGGCGCAATGTCCAAAACTACGGCTCTCAAGGGCAGCAAAGAACGACTGTCCTCAGTCTTAAATTGGCGGAGATCGAATGCATGAATGAGGTCCTGGGGGAGTATCCGATCCTGTTGCTGGATGATGTGCTGTCAGAATTGGATGATGAACGCCAGACCCATCTGCTGAAAGCAATCGAGAAGAAGGTCCAGACCTTTTTGACGACAACCAGTTTAGACGGCATAAAAAAGAATAAGATAGACGAACCGACTATCTACCATATAAAAAACGGTGAAGTAGAAAGGGAAGGTGTGTAACAGAATGGCAGAAAATGAAATGAACAAAGCTGAACGAGCAAAAGAATATGATGCCAGTCAGATCCAGGTCCTGGAAGGACTGGAAGCAGTCCGCAAACGTCCTGGGATGTACATCGGCTCCACCAGTGGCGCAGGTCTGCACCATTTGGTCTGGGAAATCGTGGATAATTCCATCGATGAAGCGCTGGCCGGCTTTGCGACGAAAATTGAAATAATAATCGAAAAAGACAATAGCATAACCGTAACCGATAATGGCCGTGGTATTCCAGTCGATATTCAAGCGACGACTGGCCGCCCCGCTGTAGAAACGGTCTTCACCGTTCTTCATGCAGGCGGAAAATTCGGCGGTGGAGGCTACAAAGTTTCAGGCGGTCTCCATGGTGTTGGCGCGTCCGTCGTGAATGCCTTGTCTTCTGAATTGACCGTAAACGTCTATAAAGACAATAAAATTTATACCCAAACGTTCGTACGCGGGGACATCACATCCGATTTGACCATCACAGGAGATACCGATAAGCATGGTACGGAGGTCCGTTTCCTGCCCGATCCGGAAATTTTCAAGGAAACGACTGTCTTTGAGTTTGAAAAACTGGCCGTACGTGTCAGGGAATTGGCTTTCTTGAACAAAGGATTGAACATTTCCATCGCGGATATGCGTCCGGAAGAACCTGTGGAACAAGACTATTATTACGAAGGCGGAATCAAGAGTTACGTCGAGTTTCTGAACCGCAACAAAAAAGTCCTTTTCGAAGAGCCGATCTACATCGAAGGCGAACAGGACGATATCCAAGTTGAAGTTGGCATACAATATACGGATGGCTATCATACAAACTTTCTGAGTTTCGCCAATAATATCCATACTTACGAAGGCGGAACCCACGAATCCGGTGCAAAGACCGCTTTGACCCGTGTCATCAATGACTATGCAAAACGCAATAAGATCATCAAGGAAAATGAAGAGAACCTGACCGGGGAAGATGTGCGTGAAGGCCTTACCCTAGTCCTCTCCATCAAACATCCTGATCCGCAGTTCGAAGGACAAACCAAGACAAAATTGGGCAATTCAGAAGCGCGTACCATCACCGACCGACTCTTTTCAACGTACTTCGACAAATTCCTGATGGAAAACCCGCAAGTCGCCCGTCAGATTGTCGAAAAAGGCATGTTGGCTGCCCGCGCACGTTTAGCAGCCAAAAGAGCCCGTGAAGTGACACGTAAGAAGAGCGGCTTGGAAATCAGTAATCTGCCCGGTAAATTGGCCGATTGCTCCAGTAAAAATCCAGCAGAATCCGAAATATTCATCGTCGAAGGAGACTCAGCCGGAGGTTCGGCAAAACAAGGACGCTCCCGTTTCTTCCAGGCGATCCTGCCGATCCGAGGAAAGATTCTGAATGTAGAAAAAGCATCCATCGACAAAATCCTCGCCAATGAAGAGATCCGTTCGTTGTTTACGGCGATGGGTACCGGCTTCGGCGGAGACTTTGATGTTTCCAAAGCCCGTTATCATAAATTGGTCATCATGACCGATGCCGATGTCGATGGCGCGCATATCCGTACGTTGCTGCTGACGCTTTTCTATCGCTATATGCGTCCTTTGGTCGAAGCTGGATATGTGTATATCGCACAACCACCTTTGTATCAAGTGAAGCAAGGTAAAAAAGAGAAGTATCTCGATACCGATCAGGAGCTGGAAGAGTATCTTGCCTCCATCCCTGACTCGCCAAAACCAATCATCCAACGCTATAAAGGGCTTGGAGAAATGGATGCAGAACAATTATGGGATACGACCATGAACCCTGAGAACCGTCACTTCCTGCAGGTGACCGTCGATGATGCCGTCAAAGCTGACGAAACATTGAATATGCTTATGGGGGATCATGTAGAACCAAGAAGGAACTTCATCGAAGAAAATGCAGTTTACGTGAAGAACTTGGATATCTAAAAGGGGGTTGGAAATTAAATGTCTGATGAAATTGAAAAAATAAATGATCAAGCCATGGAACAAAGGGAATTAAGCCATGAAATGGAAACTTCATTCCTGGAATATGCCATGAGCGTTATCGTAGCCAGGGCTTTGCCTGACGTCCGTGACGGGCTCAAGCCGGTCCATCGCCGTATCCTTTACGGCATGAGTGAATTGGGCGTTACACCCGATAAAGCGCACAAAAAATCCGCACGTATCGTCGGGGACGTAATGGGTAAGTACCATCCCCACGGTGACAGTGCCATCTATGAATCCATGGTGCGCATGTCCCAGGATTTCAGTTACCGTTATCCGCTGGTCGATGGACACGGAAATTTCGGCTCCATCGATGGAGACAGTGCCGCAGCGATGCGTTACACCGAAGCGCGAATGTCAAAAATCGCCTTGGAAATGCTGCGCGACCTCAACAAAGATACAGTCGATTACCACGACAACTATGACGGTTCCGAAACGGAGCCTGATGTATTGCCAGCCCGCTTCCCTAACCTCTTGGTGAATGGGGCTTCCGGTATCGCTGTTGGGATGGCGACAAATATCCCGCCGCACAACCTGACGGAAGTCATTTCCGCCCTGCACATCCTGATGAATGATCCGGAGGCCACGACTGCCGATTTGATGGAGGCCGTACCCGGCCCCGATTTCCCTACAGGCGGTATCGTCATGGGCAAATCAGGCATCAGAAAAGCCTATGAAACGGGCAAAGGCTCCATCATTGTCCGCGGACGTGTAGAAGTCGAAATCCTGAAAAACGGCAAAGAACGCATCATCATTTCCGAATTGCCTTATATGGTCAACAAAGCGAAATTGGTCGAACGGATTGCTGAATTGGCCCGCGACAAACGGATCGAAGGCATAACCGACTTGGCGGATGAGTCCGACCGCGACGGCATGCGTGTTGTCATTGATGTCCGCAAAGATGTCAGTGCCGGCGTCATTCTGAATAATCTGTACAAATTGACGCCGCTCCAATCTTCGTTCGGCTTCAATATGTTGGCAATCGTAAAAGGCATCCCTAAAGTGCTGGGACTCAAGCAGATTTTGGTCCACTACCTGGAACACCAAGAAGAAGTCATCCGCAGAAGAGCCGCATTCGACAAACGAAAAGCGGAAGCACGTGCGCATATCTTGGCCGGCTTGCGGATCGCATTGGATCATATCGATGAAATTGTAGCAATTCTGCGCGGTTCAACCAATGGCGATGCAGCCAAACAAATCTTCATCGACAAATACGGCCTTTCCGACAAACAAGCGCAAGCCATTTTGGATATGCGTTTGGTACGTTTGACCGGTTTGGAGAGAGAAAAAGTTGAAGCGGAATATGATGCGCTGATGACTTTGATTGCTGATTTGACTGATATTTTAGCGAATGAGCAGCGTGTCTTTGACATCATCTATACGGAATTACTTGAAATCCAAGAAAAATTCGGCGACAAACGCCGCACGGAACTTTTGGTCGGAGAAGTATTGTCGCTTGAGGATGAAGACTTGATCGAAGAGGAAGACATCGTCCTGACTTTGACTCATAACGGCTACATCAAACGTTTGCCGAACAGCGAATTCAGAGCCCAAAAACGCGGCGGACGCGGTGTCCAAGGCATGGGTATCCATGATGATGATTTCATCGAAACACTAATTTCGGCATCGACGCACGATGTGTTGCTATACTTCTCGAACCAAGGGAAAGTATACAAAACAAAAGGCTATGAAGTGCCTGAATACGGCCGCCAGGCAAAAGGCTTGCCGATCATCAACTTGCTGAACTTGGATGCCAACGAAAAAATCCAAGCCATCATCAACGTCAAAGGTGGCCCGCAAGACGGGGATTACTTGTTCTTCACGACGCGGATGGGTACCGTCAAACGGACATCTGCTACTGAATTCCAAAATATCCGTCAAAGCGGTCTGCGCGCAATCAACCTGAAGGATGAGGATGAGCTGATTAAAGTATCCTTGACTGACGGCAACCAGAACATCATTATCGGAACGCACTTCGGCTACTCCGTAAGCTTTGATGAAAAGGACGTCCGTGATATGGGTAGGACTGCTACCGGTGTCCGCGGTGTGAAATTAAGAGGAGATGACTATGTTGTCGGCATGGATGTGCTGAAACATGAGTCGGAAGTTCTGATCATCACGGAAAATGGTTACGGCAAACGTACGGCAGCAGACGAATATGCTATCAAAGGACGCGGCGGCAAAGGGGTCAAAACAGCTAACATTACTGAGAAAAACGGTAAATTGGTAGGTTTGACGACTGTCTCCGGTGATGAAGACATCATGATCATCACGGATAAAGGCGTCATGATCCGTTTCCACGCGGATGCTATTTCCCAAACAGGCCGTGCTACTCTCGGCGTACGCTTGATCAAGCTTGATGGTGAAGCCATTGTATCGACAATGGCAAAAGTTGAGCGCGAAGAGGATGTGGAAGCTGTGGCTCCCCTGGATGCAGCCCTGCTTTCAGAGGTCGAAAATAGCGCCCTAGAAGCGGCTGATTCAACTGAACAGGCAAATACACCAGATACAGCGGGAACCTCCGAAATAGCCGATAAAATGAGCGATTTCGCAGATGAACTGTTGGATGAGGAAGATTCGGAAGAATAAAACTTATATACTAAAGCTAATAGCCTAAAAATGGAGGGAACTGTCCAGCGACGGGGCCCTCCGTTTTTTTTCGGCCCCTTTTAATGCGAGGAAAAAAAAGCTTGCCATGAAAAATGGGTTATGGTACAATCTTTAGATGTGAGTAATCCTGAAAAGGTACTCTCCTTGCTCTTACATAAGTAAGGGCCAAAGTCCACAAGGAGGTGACAGTCAAATGAGCAATTACGAAATCAACTACATTATCCGTCCTAACATCGAAGAAGAAGCTAAAGCAGAATTGATCGCACGTTTCGATTCTATTTTAACTGATAATGGCGCTGAAGTTATTGAATCAAAAGACTGGGCGAAACGCCGTTTAGCTTATGAAATCAAAGATTTTCGTGAAGGTATCTACCATATCGTGAAAATTTCTGCTTCAGATGCTAAAGCAATCGACGAATTCGACCGTCTAGCAAAGATCAATAGCGATATCATTCGCCACATCGTTGTTAAAGTAGAAACTAAGTAAAGTGTTCCACGTGAAACATTTTGAAAGGAGTAAGATGAATGATTAATAATGTTGTCTTAGTCGGCAGACTTACAAAAGATGTTGATTTACGCTATACATCCAGCGGCACAGCAGTCGGAACCTTCGCTCTTGCAGTAAACAGACAGTTTACTAACCAAGCAGGAGAAAGAGAAGCTGACTTCATCAATTGTGTCATTTGGAGAAAATCTGCAGAGAATTTCGCGAATTTCACTCGTAAAGGCTCTTTAGTCGGTATCACTGGCCGAATCCAAACAAGGAATTATGATAATCAACAAGGACAGCGCGTATACGTGACTGAAGTCGTTGCAGATAATTTCACATTGTTGGAATCGAAAACAACTACCGAACAAAGACCGAGAGAGACTGGCGCAAGTTCTTCAAATCAAGCAGCTCCGAGTGCAAACTTCGGATCAAGCAAATCTTTTGAATCTAACCAAAACCAAGGACAGTATAATAATCAATACTCTTCTCCGAAACAAAACGGTTTTTCTGATTTTAACTCAACTGCTGATCCGTTTTCATCAAACGGGGAATCAATTGACATTTCAGATGATGATTTACCGTTCTAGTCTTTAGGACAGAATGGTTAGTTTAGGAAAAGGAGGAATTGACATGGCATTTCAACGTAACAGCAGAGGCGGACGCAAACGTAAGAAAGTTTGTTATTTCTGTGCTAACCACATTGATCATGTAGATTACAAAGAGACTGATTTATTGAAACGTTATATATCTGAAAAAGGTAAAATTTTACCTCGTCGTGTAACAGGTACATGCGCTAAACATCAAAGAACTTTGACTGTATCTATCAAACGTTCTCGTATCATGGCTCTTATGCCATTTACATTAGCAGAATAATATTAAGGGAGTCGCTTCTAGGAGCGCTCCTTTTTTTGTACCCAAAAAGAGCTGCTGGACAACAGACACACCGCACTGCACCCGATATCGCGCCCCTTTCACCTCTTCCGGATACAAATTTTTTCGATGCGCTTTATCCGTTTCTGTTGAACGATCATATGGTTAGGTGAAGCAAACTTATTGCTGTATTTTTCTGAGCGGCTCCTCCCATGTCTCCTTCGGGCATTACTAAATAGGCAAACTAAGAAGGCTAGGCTGTTTTTATGCATCAGCCTTAGCGGATCATTCCCCTTAAGATCTCCGCCAATTTATTGCTCGTCTCGGGTACACTGAACAGCCTATTTGAAAGCTCAACACCAAGGATTCTGCCTTATCTAAATGCCCTCCCCTACTCGTCACGCTAGCAGAGGAATTCGGAAATTTTTCTTTCCATAAGCGCTGGCGCACCGACTGGATATTCTTCATTGTGGTATAAGGCTAGGTACTATGATGCTCTGATCGGGTTATTTTACCCCTGGGAGAACGAATTAAACTTAGTCGTGGGTAAATCTTCAAGCAAGAATGCAGATGCTGTCAGAAGCTTAAATTTTGGCGATTTGAACAAAGGAAAATCGACAGTGCTAAAATGTTCCACGTGGAACATTTTAGCACTGTTTTTGATGCAAAAAATATTTAGATCGCTCCTGTTGGATCAACCTTGGGAGTAGTGTTCTTAACAATGGAATGCTGGATGTCAAAAAACATCATCTGCTGATCAATGCCATTGGCTAAAGCGTATACTTCGGCGATAGTAAAACATTTCTGAAAGGAGGAAGAACGGAGTTGTTGGGGAATGTCCACAGCGTACAATCTAGAAGAAGTAAGATCTTTCCTATCTCCCCATCCTGCAGATATCCCGCAGGGCAAACAAATACATACTCTTCCAGTACAGTTTTATATTACCGACAGCAGCAGATTCCACTTAGAGTAGTTCTGATTGATGCATGCAAAAAAATTACGATGACTGGAGGACTTGGTGGTTGAAAAAAGTAGCAAGAATAAATTAGCTCGTTTGACACAAATCTAAAATCAGATATCCGAGATCAGGCAGCATAAAGCAGCGAAAGCCCCCCTTTTATCTTAAGGCCATATAAAAGATAGGGATACACTACAAAATGTAGATTATTTCAATGATAAATTACAGAGAATCTGAGGATTCGCATCAGAGGTATCAAACAGCAGTGCGCAAAAAGGTTCCGGTTCTGCATTCATAGCCATAGAACTTATTAGTAGATTCAAATAATCAGGTCTAGGACTGACAAAAAATACACATGCAAATCTATAGTAATCGCAGATATAATGACTAAATCTAAAAATAGATTGCTACTATTCGAAATATATCAGCTTCACAGTTGAAGGCTTCCGTTCAGGCTGTGTATTCCTAATATGTGTGCTGAATTAAAATGATGGATTAATTAAAGTTATTCGTGAAATATGAAAGGAATGATTCACTCAGAATAATCGAACCTATTCGAATCAAGGGATAGTTTTTCTACGAATTGAGATGCATTAAAATTAAGTCAGGTGCTGGAAGAGCAAAAGACTATCTTTTGCATACTATATTAATGAGATGATTTCATCGTAACATTTAATGTCACTGGAAATAATGATCCGCAGGTTGTATACAGACAGGCTGATTGTATTTTTGTTTTTAGTTATCCATAAAAGGATATGGCGATGATTCCAAGACTTAGTGTACATTCAAATATAGGATGTGGAAAACTATTTCTTTAACTTTATCCACAGAAAGATCTCGCTAAAATCAACTGACTTCTGTTATGCAGTTGCAAGCGAGCAGTAATGACTAAAAGCTGGATATAAGGGTGACTATTTCAAGATTCAACAATTTTCATTAAAATGATAGTAAATTCATCCAAAATAAAGGGCATTATTTCATAAACACACTAATCAAACAAATGTTCAGTTGTATATAGAGGGATTCGCTTGTTAATTCCGACTTATACACAGGATGTCCACAGGTGTTCGGCAGCACCAAAGGGATCATAAATAATATCAGGGTAATAAGTTATCAACAAAATTATTTTATGGCGAAAATCCTGTTCTATCAAGGATAGATCGTACTATTTAATTTAGTTGTGCACAGGCGAACGACGGATAATGTGGATAACTAAAAAGGTTGACAATGGTTTGAGTTATCCACAAGAACAGGAGTTGCTACAGGAACAGGAAACTTAGAAAAGATAGACAGGATGAAAATTCATTTTCAAACAATAAAATAAATTCTGTAAATTGCATGAAAAATAGGAGAACATCGTATAACTAGATTATTCAAATTATTAGTGAAATAGTAAGGGAAGGAATCATGAAAATCGTTTTCCGTAAAAATGGTTGTTAGAGTAATCGGTGGTGAAAGAAAGCGAGTTTATGCTGAAAAAAAATAGCAGCTGAAGGGATCAAATCGAAGAGACAACATGAGCGAACATAAAAGTTCCACGTGGAACATCGTTAAAGAAATATACTTACACAGGATTTGAGGATAAATTTATGGGGGTAATTAAAAAAGTTCCACGTGGAACTTTTGAAAATAGTGTAGAGGGAATTGCAATTAAGTGAGAACTATAATAATAATTACATTTTGATTGGCAGTGGTTACTATTTTGAGAGATATATTTTCAAGGCGTCCAAATCCGATTGCGGATAATTACTCACCAAAAATAGAGTTATGCTTTGAAAAATATCCAGAAAAAATGCAGCACTATAATCCAATCTGGTTGATGGGCGTAATGAAGACTGGATAGTTTGGAATTAGTCTATCTGTCCCAGAGCGCATACTGTAATTGAGGAAATTATACTTTAAACGTCGAAAACATAAAGTTGACTGGTTGCACTCAGAAAATCTGCTGTCTGGAATACGAACATTATCCAGAAAAATGTTTCACGTGAAACATTAAATTTTTCGTTGAGATGTCAACTAATCCCGTCAGAAAGGGCATTATAGCTATTATTATCTGGATATGTTAAAATGTACAAGTGCAAAATGTAGGTTCAGTAAAGGAGCTATCATGAAAATAAAGGAAAAGTTAAAGAATCTTCCTCACTTCATAAAGGCTGACAAGATTAAGGTTCCTTTCCTGATTATCGTATTCTTATTGCTGGTGATCGTTGTGTTGACTTTCATTGCAGATTGGAAAATCGGAATTGGAATTATGCTCTTATGCGTTGGGATTGTTGGATTCATCAGTTATTCTTCGGAGTATTTGATTGATGAGACAAATCAATACATATCTGACTTATCTTATCGAATCAAAAAAGGTGAACAAGAGGCTTTGATTAAAATGCCTATTGGGATACTTCTATATAATAAGCAAGAAGAAATCCAATGGATGAACCCATATTTAATAAAGTATTTTGGCAAGAAAGATATACTTGGAAGAAAGCTGAATGTGGTTGATGAAGAATTATATCAGCTTTTTAAAGAATCGCAGGACTATGTGATACGCCGTGTGAAATGGGGAGATCATTATTTTGATATGATCATTCAAGAGGATATTGGCGTCATTTATTTGATGGATATAACAGAATATGCCAAAATTGAAGAAAAGTACAAAGACGAAAAATTTGTTTTTGGGAATATCATTGTCGACAATTATGATGAGGCTGTTCAATCCATGAACGATCGTAAGCGATCGAATGTAAACAACTATCTGACGAATCAACTCACAAATTGGGCAAACATGAATAATGTCTTTTTGAAACGAGTGGATGATGACCGCTTTATAGCATTGACCAATATGCGAGCTTTAAAGAAAATCGAAGAAAATAATTTTGATATTATAAATCAAATAAGAGAAAGAACCTACAAGCAAAATTTTCCGTTGACATTGAGCATGGGCTTCTCATATGAAAAAACTTTTGAGCAAACTAATTTTAAAGAAGTCGCCAAAATGGCGCAGTCGAATATTGATTTAGCCTTGGCAAGAGGTGGCGATCAGGTTGTTGTGAGAGCCGAAAATGAAGATGCCCGTTTCTATGGCGGCAAAACTAACCCAATGGAAAAACGGACCCGTATCCGTGCGAGAATGATCAGCCAGGCTTTGGAAGAGCTTATTGTCCATGCCGATAAGGTGATCATCATGGGGCATAGTTATCCGGATATGGACGTCATCGGTTCCTGCTTAGGAATCCGCCGTATTTCTCAGATGAACAATCGGGAAGCCTGGATAGTATTGGATCCACAACAATTTTCCAATGATGTGAATCGTATTATGCAAGAGATAGACAAAGATCCTTTGATTGCGAAGCGGATTATTTCGCCTGAGCAAGCAATGGCATTGGTGACGTCACAGACGCTCATCGTGATGGTCGATGTCCATCGCCCATCCATGACGCCAGCACCTGGGCTGTTGAATCTGTCTAAAAAAATAGTCGTCTTGGATCATCATAGACGCGGACAAGAGTTTCCGAAAGATTCTGTTTTGGTCTATATGGAACCTTATGCATCCTCCACGTCAGAATTGATTGCTGAATTGTTCGAATATCAATCCAATGAGATGGATGCCATCAATAAAATAGAAGCAACGGCTATGTTGGCGGGGATTATCGTCGATACCCGAAACTTCAGTTTGAGAACCGGATCAAGGACGTTTGATGCTGCCAGTTATCTGCAGTCCAATGGAGCGGACACCGTACTTATCCAGAAATCACTGAAAGAGGACTTGGATACTTATCTGTTGCGTAGTCATTTATTGCAGACTATGGAATTTGTGGATGGTAACCTGGCGATTGTTCATGGAGAAGATGAAAAAATATACGACACGGTCGTCGCTGCTCAAACAGCCGACACGATGTTGTCGATGGAAGCGGTAGATGCTTCATTTGTCGTCACAAAACGCCAGGACGGTAGAGTGGGCATCAGCGCCAGAAGTCTGGGTCAATACAATGTGCAGACAGTCATGGAAAAATTAGGCGGCGGCGGACATTTATCCAATGCAGCTACTCAGATTGAGAATACGACAGTCCATGAAGTCGTTGAGAAACTGAAGGCAGTTATAAATCCAGAAAAAATCAAGGAAGGGGAATAATAAATGAAAGTTGTTTTTTTAGAGGATGTTAAAGGTAAAGGAAAAAAAGGGGAAGTCAAAGACATAGCAGATGGCTATGCTACTTTCCTGATCAAAAACCGTAAGGCTGATGAAGCGAATGCCGCCACTATTTCCGCATTGAAAGGCCAAAAGAAAGCGGAAGAGAAGAAGCAGGCTGAAGAGTTGGCAGTTGCGCAAGAATTGAAGGCACTGCTGGAGAAAGAGGAATCAATCATCAAATTGTCGGCAAAAATTGGCGAAGATGGTCGTTTGTTCGGTTCCATTACAACGAAACAGGTTGCTGAAGCATTGCAAAAGCAACATAATGTTAAATTAGATAAACGAAAAATTGAATTAGAAAATCCTATCCGCGCGTTGGGTTTCACAAAAATGTCCGTTAAAATTCATCCGGAAGTGACAGCAATGTTGACAGTGCAAGTGACGGAAGGATAATGATTTTCCAAATATAAAATGAAAGGCAGAGATATCAATCTCTGTCTTTTCGTTTGTTTATGAGGATCACTGAGGCACCCCTATAATATAGAAGAAAATAAATCTGACAGCCTTATTAAGGCGGACAGTCCCAGCAGAATTTTCGAAAAAAAGGGAACAAACGTTCTGTATTCTGAATTGTAAATGTGGCTGATTTAGGATACAATAAGGAAGCAAAAGATGAAGAAGCCAGTAATGATTTCCTCATCCGAATGAAAAAACCTAAAGGGTGAAAATATAAAATGGAAGAAACACTTCAAGATCGCATACCCCCTCATAGTATAGAAGCAGAGCAATCCGTTCTAGGCTCCATTTTTTTGGATCCCGAAACGGTTGTGAATGTTTTAGAATACCTTGAATCATCTGATTTTTACAGAAAAAATCATCAGATTATTTTTGATGCGATTTTGCAATTGAACAATCGGAATGAAGCGATTGACGTCGTCACCATCTCGAATGAGTTGGATACGAAGAATCAGCTTGAAAATGCTGGCGGCATGGAGTACTTGGCCGAATTGGCAATTGCGGTACCGACTTCAGCCAACGTGGAATATTACGCCAAGATAGTGGAAGAAAAATCGATCTTGCGCAACCTGATCCGGTCAGCTACAGAAATCGTCCGCAAAGGCTATGAAGAGGGTGATGAGCTCGCCGTCATGCTAGACAGCGCCGAACAGAACATCCTTCAGGTATCCGAACGGAGAAACCGATCCGGCTTCATCCGCATCTCGGATGTCGTTTCGGCATCGTTGCAGAATATCGAATCGTTGGCTCAACGAAGCGATGATGTGACTGGGGTGCCAACAGGCTACATCGCCTTGGACAAAATGACGGCAGGCCTCCAGAAAGAAGAGCTGATCATCCTGGCAGCGCGTCCGGCCGTAGGTAAGACCGCTTTTGCGCTGAATATCGCGCAGAATGTCGCAACCAAAGCGGATCAGGTAGTCGCCATCTTCAGCTTGGAGATGGGGGCGGAGTCATTGGTCAACCGGATGCTGTGTGCGGAAGGGAACATTGATGCCGGTCACTTGCGGACAGGGCAGCTTTCTGAAGATGAGTGGTCCAACTTGATCATGGCGATGGGGACTTTGGGCCAGTCAAAAATCTTCATAGATGATACGCCGGGTATCCGGATTGCGGAAATCCGGGCAAAAAGCCGTCGTTTGCTACAGGAACAGGGAAAACTGGGTCTCATCGTGATCGACTATTTGCAGCTGATTGAAGGAAATAACCGCGAAAGCCGCCAACAGGAAGTTTCTGACATTTCGCGTCAATTGAAGAAATTGGCGAAAGAGCTGAAAGTACCGGTAATTGCCCTTTCACAATTGTCTCGTGGCGTGGAACAGAGGCAAGACAAACGTCCCGTATTGAGTGATATCCGTGAATCGGGATCGATCGAGCAGGATGCCGATATCGTTGCGTTCCTGTACCGCGACGATTATTACGAACGTGAAGGCGGCGATGAGTCGGAACGGGATGAGCAGGAGAACAATGTCGTAGAGGTCATCATTGAAAAAAACCGGAGCGGAGCGCGGGGAACCGTAAAGCTCCTGTTCAAAAAGGAATTCAATAAATTTTCTTCGATGAGCTATATGCCGGAAATTAGTTGATGATATTGGACAAATTGTTCAGAAGTGAGCGCTTTTATTTGATTCTTTATTGAAAGACATAGGTAATATTGGTAAACTAGCATAGTGTTATGAATAAATAAGATGAGGTGGAGTAAATAATGACTTCAGTAGTAGTTGTTGGGACTCAATGGGGAGACGAAGGTAAAGGGAAGATTACAGATTTCCTTAGTGAGAATGCAGAAGTAATCGCTAGATATCAAGGCGGAGACAATGCTGGCCACACAATCCAGTTTGATGGCGTTACATACAAATTGCACTTAATTCCATCCGGCATTTTTTATCCAGAAAAAATCAGTGTGATCGGAAACGGTGTAGTAGTGAATCCGAAATCATTGATCAAAGAATTGGCATATTTGAAAGATCACGGTATCAACACGGATAACCTGCGTATTTCCGACCGTGCCCACGTCATTTTGCCCTATCATATTCAATTGGATCAGCTTCAGGAAGATTCAAAAGGCGAAAATAAAATCGGTACGACTATCAAAGGTATCGGGCCAGCTTACATGGATAAAGCAGCGCGTGTCGGTATCCGTGTAGCTGATTTGTTGGACAAAGAGATCTTTGAAGAGCGCCTGAAGATCAACTTGGAAGAAAAGAATCGTCAATTCACAAAAATGTTCGATTCTGTAGAAATCAAATTCGAAGATATTTTTGAAGAGTATTACCAATATGGTCAAGAACTTAAAAAATATGTAACCGACACATCCGTTATCCTGAACGACGTATTGGATGCAGGCAAACGTGTCTTATTTGAAGGCGCACAAGGGGTTATGTTGGATATCGACCAAGGTACTTATCCATTCGTTACTTCTTCCAACCCGGTTGCTGGTGGCGTAACCATCGGTAGCGGTGTGGGCCCTACCAAGATCGATAAAGTTGTCGGTGTCTGCAAAGCTTACACTTCCCGTGTCGGCGATGGCCCGTTCCCAACGGAATTGTTCGATGAAGTAGGAAGCCAAATCCGCGAAGTCGGCCGTGAATACGGCACAACGACCGGCAGACCGCGCCGTATCGGCTGGTTTGATGCAGTTGTTATGCGTCATTCAAAACGCGTTTCAGGCATCACTAACCTATGCTTGAACTCAATCGATGTTTTGAGCGGCTTGGAAACAGTCAAAATCTGTACTGCCTACAAAAATGCTGAAGGTGAATTGATTTACCATTATCCAGCAAGCTTGAAGGAATTGGGTCAATGCACGCCTGTCTATGAAGAGTTGCCAGGCTGGAGCGAAGACATCACTGCTTGCCGTACATTGGAAGAACTTCCTGAAAATGCACGCAACTATGTCCGTCGCGTTCAAGAAACAGTTGGCGTTCGCATCTCCACTTTCTCAGTGGGACCTGACCGCAACCAAACGAACGTATTGGAAAACGTTTGGGCAACCATCTAAGACCTTAATGAATACAAAAAAGAGTCCGCATCCGGAGATACTATCCGGAAGTGGACTCTTTTTTTCGTGAAGTTATTGCATTTTATTGAAAAGAAGAGTAAAATAACATTTGTTACGTGATTAGCACGTGATAGGGGTAATTAGCTCAGTTGGTAGAGCAGCTGACTCTTAATCAGCGGGTCGGGGGTTCAAACCCCTCATTACCCATACATTATCATTTTAATAAGTCTTAGAAACGTTGGTAGAGCGCCTTTTCTGCAATGTTTCAAGGCTTATTTTTTTTGCACTGAATATGTAATTGAATATGTAATTCTAAAAATTCACAAATTTAGCAAACCTTTCGGCCGTTTGTTCTCTCACTTTTTCGGTGACGTGGGTATAAATATTCATCGTTGTTTGAATGTCAGAATGTCCGAGCCGTTCTTTCACTTCCTGGATCGGTGCCCCGGCTTCAAATAGCAAACTACAATGAGTGTGCCGCAAGCCGTGGACGGTGATAACCTTTAGATCATGCTTCTTAATGATTTTATTTATCCGATTCGTTACCGTTGCATGCTGCATATATTCATTATTGATAGTGGTGAATAATGGTTGTGCAGCGCTCATAGTGTTGAAGCCTAATTTCAAATAGTCTTTCGCTTGCTGCGTTTTCCATTCTTTCAGAACTTGCATAGTAAGGGCATCAACAGAAATAGTCCGCAAACTGGATTTTGTTTTCGGTGATTGAATAATCAGGCGGTTATTTTCACCCCTGGCTAAAGTTTTATTAACAGTTATTTTCCCATTGGTGAAATCTATATCCTTCCACTGCAGCGCCAGGGCTTCACCTTTGCGGAATCCGGTAAAAGCCAGGAGCCGAAACAGGGCATACCAACGAGGGAAACCGTCAGCCTTTACGCATGCAAGGAAATGCTGCAATTCTTCTTTACTATAAAAATTTTCGGCTTCTTCCTGGTCAACTTTCTCTTTGCGCTTTGGCATTGAGATTTTTTTCATTGGGTTATCTTTCAATAGTCCGAGTGAACTTGCATAATCCAGGACCCGGGTTGTATAGTTCTTCAATATGCGATATTTTGCCATCGTTTTACACCAGTCGTTAACGGTAGTCTGGCAATAAGTAACGCTGATTTTTTCAATATCCCTTTTACCGAACTTTGGCAGAATGTGATTCGTGAATAGTTCTTTTGTCCTGGCATAGGTGCTTTCTTTTACCGTGGCCTTATACGCAGAATCGAACCACAATTCATATAATTCATTGAAGGTATGGCGCTTGTTATCCTGGAAGCCATTTTCTTCTATTTCTACTTTCAAGCGTGAAGCTGCTAACTTGGCATCTTTTAAAGTTGCGAACCCTCTCCGGGTGGTGAATTTTTGTTTTCCGGTTTCCGGATCAGTTCCTAAGTATGTTTGAAACTTATAGGCGGTTGAACCGTCTTTTTTTGTATATTTTTTTATTTGTGCCATGATTTTTCCCTCTTTCACCGGGGGCATTGGTTCGAGAGGTGCCGGGAATCCGGCATAATATTATTCTTTTTCTAAATAGGTTGCGTTTATTGCATATATTTTTTTCTTTGCTTCAGATATTGTTTCTAAAATATCTGAATGGAAATTCTTATCTAAATTAGAATCTTTGAAATATTCATTTATTTTAGGAACTACAAAATCACTAAGAAGATCAGCAGATAGATTTGATGCATTTGTTACTGAATAAGGTAAATATTTGTTATTGAATACTTGCTTATTCAGATATTCATCTAATATTTCTTTTATGTATGGAGTAAATCCGGCTTCAGATAGGTTATCAAATGAATATTCACTTATAAGATATTCCAATAATTCATTTTTAAAAGATGGATTATACAGCAGCTTATAATTGTCATTTTTAAATTGATTTATTTCAACGGCTTGTATACCGTCTATTGCTTTAGAAATTTTTTCTTTTATATCCATGAAGGATATACCGTAATTGTTAACAAAAGATACAAGACTATCTTCAAAATCAGGTTTTCTAATATCATCATGCGTTAATTGATCCATTGTTTTGTGTAAAAGCTTTGAATAATAATCAATGAAAAAACTATAAAACATTTCTTTAGTATAAGGCTTAGAAAAACCCAAACTTTTTAAAATCAATTCATCAATTCGATCCATTATAGTTAGAATTAATGAATCACTATATGAGTGTTTTGTTTTTAATAATTCTAAAGTTCTATACGCAAAATCATTTAATGAACCATACAACAATTCATTGACGGATATTTCACCTAATCTAGCAATAATTGATAGTCTTTCAGTATTAGGTAAATTAACACCTTTTTCCCAATTATTTACAGCACCTTTACTGGTATTGTTTACTAGTTTACCGAATTCCTCCATGTTGAACCCTTTGGCTTGTCTAATAGATTTAATTCTAAGACCTACATTTATTTTATCAATATTCATTTGTTTGCCTCCCTACCACTCCATTATAGTTAAAAAGTAAATAAAAGTAAATGTATTTGTTGACATGGTAAGATGTTCAGGTTATTATAGAGTAAAGAAAGGTAAAGGAGGTTGAGAGGGATGGACGTTAAAATAAATAAAATTGCCGGCTATCGTGCAATGCTAGGGTTAACACAAGAACAAATGGGAGCGAAGTTAGGTATCAGCAAGCAGCAATATAGCCCGAAAGAGCGTGGGAAATTACCCTTTAATGATCGGGAAAAACAAGCTATGAAAGATGTATTGTTACCATATTTTCCAGACATTACGATTGATGAAATTTTTTTTGAACAAAAAGTAAAGGAATGTAAATAATAATTCAAGATTTGAGGTGGAAAACATGCTGAAAAAATATTTTTTGATAACTGAATCCGGAAAACGGGTTTTCGTTGGATACAAAGTGAAGTCACTCGATCACCTTAAAGAACTAGGCTATCATATCAGCCCTTTGACAGTTGAGTATTACACCAAAGCAAGAAGAAAAGGTGTCGTATATATTTCAAAAACAGGCTATCACAGCAGAGAAACAGAAGTGGATTTGTTCGACAACAAAGGCATGATGATCGGCACGGCTTATAAAAATAGGGAAGGTGAAATTCATGAATACTAAGCCAACATTTTCTATTGAACTGGAAGGCCTAAACGAAACTATAGAGCAGCATGTAAAAGAATCGGTAAGGGCTGCAATACAATCGGCTTTCAATGATCCGCTAGAACGTAAGGCATACTATTCAAAAGGTGAAGCGGCCCAATATCTAGGAGTATCAAGAGCGATATTAGAACGCTTGATACATACCGGGTTACCGCTTATCCAGGTGCAGGGCAGAACACTTATATCAAGAAAATCAATTGATGACTTCATGAAAACTTTAGAACGATGAGCGGTAAAAAATAAAAATAGAGAAATCCGGGGGCGGATTGAGAGAATTGAAATCTTATCAATGAAGGGAGGTGTAAAAAATGGATGCTATCACACAATCATATATGGCCGGGTTACTCGTTGGGTTCCTAACCTATGTAACGCTGCGAACGGTATGGAAATGCTTCACTGAAGAATAAAAGGGGGCGAAACGATGGAAAGCGAAAACGAACTAACCAGGTGTGAGATTGTTTTGCATAATTTCAACAGATCGGCAATAGACAACTTTCTTCAAGTTAACGGCTATGAAATCAAGGGGATGGATTGGAATAAAAAAATCAAATGCGTTTTGCTAGTCATTGATGAAGTTCAGCTAGGAATTAGAAAAGAAAAATATGCAAAAAAATAGCCCTCCAGGCCGGCAAGCAAGAGAGGGCAATCGGATATGAAAGGCTTTAGGAAGCCTATTTATGTTTCATTCTACAATAAAAAAATTGAAATGGATAGGAGCAAATTTATGAATGAAAAAATGGACAAGCTACAAGATATCTTTGAAACGCCAAACTTGATTTATATAAAAGAACTTTTAAATCAGCTTCATTATGGCAATTCTGATGTTTCTGAAGCAGCACAGGAAGAATTACCGTGCGGTTTGAAATTCGAAGTGCAACGCGTGATGAAAGGTCAGGAAATTCTTCTGGATCTTATTACCAAGTTAATTGATGAATTGGATGCAGATTTGATTCACGGAATGGAATTGTTAAAAGAATTAGGAATCTGAAGGACTAAATAAATAAATGTGAGTGGGTGGAAAAATGGCTGAAGGCTGGATAAAGCTTTATAGAAAACTGATGGACAGCCCAATATTTGAAAATGAAAGGCTTCTAAAAGTCTTTGTATATTGTTTGCTTAAATCCAGTCACCAGGATAGAAATGCGGTTATCGGATTGCAAACTATTGAATTGAAAAAAGGGCAATTTGTCTTTGGTAGGAAAAAGGCAGCTGCAGAACTGAACATACCAGAAAGCACAGTATGGCGACACATGAAATTGCTAGAAAAAATGAACGTTTTAAGTTTAGAATCGAACAACAAATGGACCGTTGTAACCGTTGATAATTGGGGAAAATATCAAGGTGGAGATACCGAAAGTGAACAACAAATGGACGGTAAACGGACAGCGGATGGACAGCAAATGGACACAGACAAGAATGTTAATAATGCTAAGAATGTTAAGAATGAAAAGAATAAAGATATATATAGTTCAGTCGTTGCACACCTGAACGCTGCAGCCGGAACTAGTTTCAAGGAATCTAGCAGGGCCACTCAAAGGCTGATTGATTCCAGGATCAAAGAGAAATTCACAGAAGCAGATTTTAAACAGGTCATTGATAACAAGGTTGCAGAATGGAAAGGTAACCCGAAGATGGAACAGTATTTAAGGCCCAATACGTTATTTGGTACAAAATTTGAAAGCTATATAAACCAAAAGCCAAAATACCAAAGGCCAGTTGATACGCAGTCGCAACGCATTGTAGAACATGCCAAGGCAAGCGCAGATAAATATCTTGAAACGCCAATCGAAAATAGCGATATGTTTTTCTAAAGGAGGATTGAAAAATGAATGCACATAAAATTATGGGGAACAAAAAGGAAAGCGAAAAGGTGATGCTTGAGCATCTGAAGTTATTCGTTGATGAATATTGCACCGCTAAAGATAACCCTGGTATCCATGAGAACACCTTTCAAAAGATGATGGACCTAAAAACAAATGAAGTCTATTGCCCGAAATGTAGGCTAGAAACCAGGAATACCAAAGTTTCCATTGATGAAACAAAAGCCAGTGACCAATGGAAAGACAAAGAGAAAAAGAAGTATCTTAAAAAATATTCCATTTATGGCGGCCGGTCCTTCCTGGATAAAGGTTTCAAAGGGTTTGGCGCTAATTCAAAGCAAGAACTGGAAGCGTGCGACAAAGCAAAGGCCATTTCCATAGACATTGCTTCCGGACAAATAGCCAATGTGCTTCTTACAGGACCGGCCGGAACAGGGAAAAGCCATATTGCTCATTCGATGCTATTCAACATCAATGAAATGTCGGCATCCTACAAAAAGCAGCTTACTTGCCTATTCATAGACTTTACCAGTGTGATGGAATTAATCATTGCATCATACAGTAACACGGCAACGGACAAGAAAACGGCTGATTATTACATAGACCTGATGAAGAATGCTGATGTTCTAGTGTTGGACGATTTAGGAACTGACGTTGGCACGACATCAACAACAAAACAGGCATCGGAACACACTTACAAAACTTTGTTCAAAATAATAAACGCCAGGGAAGGCACGAAAAGCACGATTATAAGCACCAATTTAAGCTATGACCAGTTGAAGGCGGCATATGATTCACGGATTTCTTCCCGACTTTCAATGAATCTGAAGATACTTGATTTTTCAGAGATTAATGACAAGCGGCCCGGATTCGGTTTCTAAAATGTTCAAAAAAAGGTAGCTAGGAGCGATTTTCTTAATCGGACACATAAATACTCATGAACTTAGAAAATCAATCAGAAACCTTTGACGGATTGAACCAAGAAACGAATTACACAGAAACACACAATCAAAGTTTAAAACACCGTTGCCCCTACCAATTAACAAAGTTTAATGGTGATTAATAATAAAACCCACGCCCTCGCCAAAGTTTATGCGTGTTCTATTGGATTAATCAAAGCAAAGGGAGGTGATCCGCTGCAGCATAATATCAAAAAAATTCAAATAGATTGGAGGTGAAATAATGAATCTAAATAATTATTCAGAAGGTTTCAAAAGTGAGTGGGAAAGATTAAGCGAGGAAGATAAAAAACGTTTTGAAAACATTGTGGACCAGTACACAGAAACCTTTGGCCAGAAAAATGTAAGGATGGGAACGGAAGCAGAACGGCATGAGCGCATTCAGGTAACGAATGAAGCTATCAAGAATCTGGCACAGGCAGTTTACGAAGTTGAATCAAGACAATTTAAATCAGCAGAATAAGGGAGCGTATCAACTATGACGAAGAAACACATGGAAACATCAACAGGTATGATCGGAGCCGCTAACCGTGGTATGAACAACGGTAAAGAAGAAAACACCAAAGAAGCAGAAGCCAGGGCGAAAGCTATCAAGAAAATCAACACAGTGTTGAAAAACGATAAGAAGAAAGGTGAGTAACCTATGAATTATCAGGACATGATGAACAAAGCGAAATTGTACCAGGAAGCTACAAAGGCATTGAACCAGAAGCCACAACTTATCCAGGCATCTGAAAGCCGTATCTATAACTTAGAAAAAGAGATTGCAGCGCTCGAAGAAAAAGCAGTAAAGACGGCATTAAATGACAGCATGAACAAACTGAATCCGCTGAAGTTCTTTGCTAAAAAAGAAGAAGACTTTGACGTGAAAATCACGGAACTAGAAACAGAAATCAAAAAAGAAAAGCGCAAAATTGACGGCCTGAAGAATTCGAAAACAGCCGAATACATCAACCTGGAAGCCGTGAAAAATGAAGCTGTACGCATCCTTGCCGAACAAAACCAAATAATTGAAGTTCATAAACAGAAGGTGCTAGATGCACAGGCGGCCTATTATGCAGCAATTAGGGATTATCAAAGTGAATTGGATAACCAAAGATATTTTTGTACTAAGATTCAGGCTTTGGATACAACTGTAAAGGCCGAAACCTTTATCCCTACTTATCCAGGTGCACAGCCGTCTTTTGATAATCGGCTGAATTACGAGGTGTTTTCTCCGGAGGTTATCAAGAACCACCGTCAACGGCCAAATCTAACCGCCACATTAATGGGTTAAAGGGTTGAACCTATGACGGAACCGGACGACACACAACGAATTATAAGCGGCTATGCCGTGAAATGGCGCAGCTTATCGAAAGAAATACATGAAAATGGCAACAGGTTCTTTGAACAAGTTGAGAGAGGGGCCTTTGCCGATTCGCTAAAAAATAAAAATCAGTATGCTTTCTATTCTCATGATGTTACAAAGCGTATTGCATGCGTTGATGATGGTTCACTGATTCTGGAAGAAGATAGCATAGGGCTAAAATACAAGATCATTATTCCTAACACCAGGACCGGAAAAGCCGTCATGCGAGAAATGGACAAAGGCGAATTGAACAAGGTTTCAATAGGGTTTAGATATTCAGAATCTAATTGGACCTGGAAGGACAAGAGGAATTATCGGACTGTCCTTAAAGCTGAGTTATTAGAAATAAGCCTGGTAAAGAATCCGGCCTATGATGATACAAGTGTTATGAATGGTGACAGAAGAACAGTGTTGCCGATTATGGAAAGCATAAACAGAATGCTTGAAATGAGTGAAGCCCTCCAAAGAAAAGCGATGTTACAAAAGATTGATAGAATTTTGAAAAAATATAATTGAATCGGACTTGTTTATCAGTGGCCAGTGCTTCCTGGTGAGCAAGTCTTTTATATTATCTGGGATATGTTGGGAGTGAATGCCGTTGATCAAATACAAATGGCTTATGGAATACCAAGAACTTGAAGAAGAGATAGCAAATATGAAATGGAATCTAAATAAAACAAGACTTGAATTGATTAGGTTAGAAAAAGGAGACCTGGCAAAAGTCAGAATAACAAATGAATCAAAGGGCGCACATGCACATATTGAAGAAACGATTAAAAAAATCGAGAACGGTTTGAAACTTCGGGAGGAAATCAAGGAATCTCTTATGTTGTTAATTGATACATTCAAAGGGTATAAAAACCAAATGCTTAAAAAGAAGTATATTGAAGGCAAGACGCTGAAAGTCATAGCTGAAGAATTGGATTATCACGCTGTTTACATTAGGCGTAGGCATGCGGAAATTGTCGCAGATCATCCCTTCATAAAAGAAAGCCATAAACGAATTAAAAAACTCAAACGAGATACTGCTGATATAGACAATGAAATTTGGGAGTTGAAACAATGAAAAAAACAACATTACAAGAATTACTTGAAGGGATGGTATGAGCGTATGGAACAAGTAGAAGATAGATTCATAGAGATACAAGGGCGCTTTGTTGCGGTGCTGTATAAAGACAACGATGTTATGGCTGCACTTTTCAAGGATGAAAGGCACGGCAAAATAAACTTGACTATCCCTTATCAATGCATTCTATATCATGAGTTCGATCGGAACAGGGTATACAAGTTACTTGCTGACTTGCAAGGCCATACCAGACAACAGCCATACGGAAAAATTTTCACGAAAAACAATTTGATAGTAAAGCGCGTGCTGCGATAGCCCCCCCTACCAAAAATTATTTTTGTGATTAGGGAAAGATAGGTAGTAAGGGATGGAAGGAGCGCGCTAGACCAAAAAAATAAAAATTGAGAGGGGGGTCCATATTTTGGGAAATCCGAAAATTATTTTCAAAAAATTGGTATACAAGTATTTTAAAGTCATTACCGAATTCAAAGAAATTAAGTTTGATGCCAATGATAAAGCCGCTGCAGTCAATAGCCTTCTGAACGTTGAAAATGGCCTGAACCAGGTTTCTAACGAACTAGAAAGAAAGCAAAAAATATTTAAATTTTGCGGCCTGGCCAAGGCTGCAGCGGTGTTTGAAGATATTATTCAGATGACTGGAATAATCGTAAATATTTCAAAAAAATCAGCCAATGAAGATATGCTGCTTGATAAAGAAGCTTTGTCGAAAATGAAGCAATTATCCTTGTCAGTACAAGAGTTAGAAAGTGAATTGGCCGAATTAATCAAATAGGAGGTGGTGGTATAATGGAGGTACCAAGCAATAAAAACTTAAATCCATCAATTGCAAATTTTGGGATAAATGACGGTGTGGTCATTATCAAAGATGGAGAGCCAACTGTATTGAAAATTCCTGATTTTGGCCAAGTGTTGATAAAAATTCAAGATAAGAAGATTGTAAACATTGATAAAACTGAAAAATATAAAATCTGACTGGAAAACCAGAGGATGCTTTGAACTTAATTGTTCAGGGTGTCCTCTTTTTTTCGTCTAAAAAGGAGGAAGAAACATGGCAGAAAAAGCAAGTAACGTTGTATTGAATTTCAAAATGGATGGACAAGTACAATATGCCGAAACATTGAAGCAGATTAACCAGGTGATGAATACGGCGGCCAAAGAATACAAGAACCACATTGCCGCCATGGGGAACGATGCAAGCGCAACAGACAAATTGAGAGCCGAGAAGAAGAAGCTTGAAATCCAGATGGATGGCGCACAGAAAAGAACAAAGATGTTAAGAGCCGAATATGAAGCGATGGGAAAGGACACCAACGCGACAACGGATCAATTAACAGCAATGTATGGGAAATTGCTTGATTCCGAACGCGCGGAAACGTCACTGCAGAAATCACTGGAAAGAGTTAATGCCGGTCTATCCGATCAGGCGCAAGATGCCAGGGATGCAAAGGACCGATTGGACGGACTGAAAAGCGAAGCAAAACTATTGGATGCAGAACAAAAGAATCTTACAAGTTCTTTCAAACTGCAGACTGCAGAACTAGGGAAGAACGCAACGGAAACCGAAAAAGCGGAACTGGCCCAAAAGCAGTTTGATGCACAGATGGGATTGACAGAAAGAGCCGTGCAGAACCTGGAAAAACAACTAAACGAAACGAAAACTGCATACGGTGAAAATTCTGTAGAGGTGATGCAGCTAGAAACGAAGCTGAACGAAGCGAAAACAACGGTCAAACAGTTCAGCGATTCACTAGAAAATATTGAAAGTGGCGGTGATTCTGCAGCTGATGGCATGGAGAATTTAGGCAAGAAGATTGATGCCAATACACTGATGGAAGGTGCCGAAGCTTTACAAGCCGTGTCTGATAAATTGATTGAAATTGGAACAGCCGCGTTTGATTCCGCTTTGTCCTGGGGAGATTCTCAAACACAATTACAAGCAAATCTAGGACTGACTGCAGAAGAAGCCGAAGCCTTGAATGGTGTTGTGCAAGACGTGTTTAAAAATGGTGTTGTGGGATCCGTGGAAGAAGCAACAGAAGCGCTAATAGTTGTTAAAAGTGCTTTTGGCGATTTAAATGATACTGACCTGGAAAATCTGACAAATCAGATCACAACCATTTCAAAGCGTACCGGTACAGACGTACTGGAAAACACCAATGCTTTAGAAAAAGTCATGGAAACATACGGAATAACCGCGACAGAAGCACTTGACCTTATCGCTGATGGCTATCAGAACAATTTGAATAAATCCGGTGATTATCTGGACACATTGACGGAATACACACCACTGTTCAAAGATGCCGGATATTCTGCGGAGGAAATGTTTGCGGTCATGACAACGACAATGGAAGCCGGGGCCAGGTCAACAGATTTAGTCCAGGATGCTGTAAAGGAACTGCAAGTAAAACTAGGCGATGATACACAAGTAGAAGCCTTCAAAGAATCATTTTCAGATGCGACAGATACAGTCATTGATAAATGGAAAAATAACGAAGCAACCGTGCAGGATGTGGCCAACAGTATTGCTGAAGATATGAAAAAAATGTCACCTTCAGAACAACAAGCGGCCTTAACTGTTTTAGGTTCCCAATATGAAGACCTGGGGATTAATGCAAGCTTATCCTTGTTAGGAGTAACAGAGGGCCTAAATGATGTAGCAGGTGCAGCGGAAGCAGCTTCCACAAAGAACCCAACAGAAGAATTTCAAAGCGGTATCAGATCGTTACAAGAGCAGCTTTTACCACTGGGAGAAAAGTTAGTTGAGATTGCACAGGATGTTTTGCCGAAGGTTATTGATGCTATTAGCACTTTATCCGAATGGTTTGGCAATTTATCCGGTCCGGTTCAAACGTATATTGAAACATTCGGAGGTATCAGCGCGGTTCTTGTCGTGTTATCACCGGTTATTGCTGCAATTGTTGCCGGGTTTATGGCGTTCGGTTCAACATTGGCCATTGTAATAGGTGCCGTTATCGCTGTGACAGGAATCATTTCCGGAATAATGGCAGTTTTCCAGAACTGGGGAACTATTACAGACTGGCTTTCAGAAAAATTCAATATCTTTGCAACCTGGATCAGTGAACTGTTTGCCAACATGGGCGCAGCCATTGCCGCGAAATTCCAGGAGATTAGGGATGCAATTGTTTCTAAAGTTACTGAATTAGTGGAAAGCGCAAGTAATACCTTTACGAACTTCAGCAATTCAGTAAGCAACGTTTTTTCATCAATCAGCAGCACGGCTTCAAATATCTGGAATAACATTACATCCACTATATCAAGCGCAGTGAATGGAATCAGTAGCACTGTATCAGGTGTTTTCAACGGCATTAAAAGCACGGTTGATGGCGTATGGAACGGCATTAAATCGACTATATCGAACGCAATCAATGGAGCGAAAACCGCGGTATCTTCAGCAATCAGCGCAATTAAAAGTGTTATGAACTTCAGTTGGTCATTGCCAAAATTGAAAATGCCACACTTCAGCGTAAGCGGATCGTTTAGCCTGAACCCTCCAAGCGTTCCGAAATTGGCGATTGATTGGTATAAAAACGGTGGTATTTTCTCGGAGCCTACAATATTCCAGGCAGCAAATGGCCGGGTTAGAGGTTTCGGGGATGGTCCAGAACCGGAAGCAGCATTACCATTGAATGCAGAAACATTGGGAGCGATTGGGAAAGGTATTGCCGCAACAATGACAGGTGCAGGCGTTACCGTGGTTTCTCCGGTTTATCTGGATGGTAAAGAAATTGCAAGATCTACCACAAAGCATGTTGATAGAAACATGCAAAGCAATGCAAGAGATTTAAGTTTTGGAACCGGTAGGAAATAAGCAGCACACAAAGAAGGACCTTATCAATTGTGATAGGGTCCTTTTTTATTGATCAGCATCTATTCATAATTTGAATGATTTCCCGGCTTAACTCCTTTGAAAGAGTGACTTTTGATAAATCCGGGATGATATTACCGTTTTTATCTCGATTGATAACTTCATAATGTTTTCGTTCTTTTTTCTTTTTAGGTGAATCAGCCATGATAAAGACCCCCTTTCTTTTTATTATACTTAGTAAGGACCAGTAAAAAGAAATAAAGTGAATCCATTTTAAGGGCCTTTTTTGACGTTCTAACAAGCTTTTGCATTAAGATATATAAACACTCGAACAGGAGTTAAAAAGTTGTATCATATTCAGAATGAAAGACTGGTAACGCGAGGAACGCGAAAGAATATTAAAATAAATAAATGCGCCTGGAATTCATTGCGTATATTAAAGGTGTAAGGTTGAATCGGTCCCCCAAGGCGGTGCAGCCTTATTTTTGTTATAATCATTTAAAAAGAAAAGGGGAAACACATGACACCATTTGAAGAAGGGCTTATTAATGCAGTGGAGCAAATAGGGGCTACTGATTGGGTAGGAAACATTTTTAATGTAGTCGGTATTTTAATTGCCTCACTTTTTTCTGCTTTGATTGCGTTTAATGTTGCAAAGATTCAAGTTGAAAAGCAAAGTGAAAAAGATATTCAGAAAGAAAAACTAATGATTAGCATTAGATTGAGAGTTGAAAAATATGAAGATATATATAAGTCTATATATGAAATCGAAGATGTACTTCAAAAAATTGAAGGAGAAATAAATATAATAGATATGGGGTTAAGTTATTTTAAATTGATGATTGAAAATTCCCATCTGTTACAAGAGAAATATACAGAACTAGGATCAGCATTATCGATACTCTATTCAAAACAAACAATTTATAAAGAATTGAAAATTAATAAAAATGATCTGAATCTTATCTTTTCTAGTATTAGCACTCCGATTAGTAAAATATTTTTTAGTTGCAGAGAGATTGGAGTCCCAACTATTGATAAAACTCAGGTTGACGTTTTAAAAGGCGTGCTTCAGGTAGAAAGAGAAGTTTACAAAAAATTAAGATTAGAATTATTGCAAAAACTTGATATAGTAAAAAAACAAATCGAGGAATTTTACGAAGAGGAGGTTTTGACAAATAAAAAATCCGCCACCATTAAAGATAGCGAACCAAAGGCCCCCGGCAGTATATAAAATTGAATATGCTTTTGAATATGTAACGAATTGAATTCATGGGAATCTATGACAAGCGTTTAATGTTAAAAGCCCGATAGATTAAACAAGTGACAAGAATATACCCTATATAATGGAAGAAATAGCATACCCTCATTACCCATCAGTCTTTAAACAGAAATCCTGGGAAACATTGAAGTAATTTTCTTCAATGTTTCCCAGGATTTTTTTATTTTATAAATAATACAGGATGACAAAGATGGGCATGGTTACAATACATACCAGCGTGGTCATGATATTGATTGCGCCAGCATACTCCGCATAAAGCCTATTATATATCATCTTATCGCTGTCTACTAGTTAACTTGGAATTCATGCAACTATAACTTTTTCGGTTACTCCATCCCTAAAGTATGGTACGATTGTCATTAGAATGTAAACGCTTGCCAAGGTGGGATGATATTTGCAGAGGATTGAAAAAGTGTTTGAGGCATTGAACATGATTTACGAGGAGAAAAAGCAGGGTATAACGGCCGAGGAAATCGCCTATAGATTGAAAAGCGACAGAAGCAATATTTCGCGTGATCTGAATCAGCTACATAAAGAAAAACGCTGCTACAAAGAAAAAACAAGACCGGTGCGTTTTTTTCCGTGCACACGAAAGCTGTCCCAACAGGCTGCGGCACTAAAAAAAACGCCCAAAATCGTGGACATGGATAATTTCCTGAAGAAGAATCCCAGCCTTTTCCATCAGATTGAGCAAGGGAAGGCGGCGATCCTGTATCCAGGAGACGGCATGCATATGCTGTTGCTGGGCGAAACTGGCGTAGGCAAGTCGTTGTTTGCCGATTTGCTGCATAAATACGGCATCCAATCGGGGAAGCTGGCGGAATCTTCCCCTTTCATCCAGTTCAATTGCGCCGATTATGCCCATAATCCGCAACTTTTGATGAGCCAACTTTTTGGCCATGCAAAAGGGGCTTATACGGGTGCGGAAACAAATAAGACAGGACTTCTCGAGAAGGCGAACGGAGGCATCCTTTTTCTGGATGAAATCCATCGCTTACCGATTGAAGGCCAAGAGACGCTGTTCACCTATATCGACCGAGGGGTTTTCCGACCGCTTGGTGAAACAGAAAAGGATCATCATGCCAATGTCCTGATCATCGGCGCGACGACCGAGAAAAAGGACACACTTTTGAAGACGTTCATCCGCAGGCTGCCGATCATCATCGATCTGCCGAGCTTAAGGGAGAGGTCCGTCGAGGAACGCCATCAGCTGTTCGATGCATTCGTCCAGCAGGAAGTCGATCAGTTGGGAGTGCCGATGTATTTCAGCAAGAATGCGCTGAAAGCCTTTCTGCATTACAAATGTGAATTGAACATCGGGCAATTCAAAGCGGATATCCGGATCGCTTTCGCAAAAAGCTATGCGCGGCTCTTGGCCGTCAAAGAGGATTATTTGAAAGTCAGCAGCAAAGATCTGCCGGATTATATCCGGGCGGGTCTGCTCAGCAATGCGGACCACCGTCAGATGTGGTCGAAATACGAGGGGACGAACCGACAGGCGATCCAATATCTGCCCGCCAACGCTACCGTTACGGAAGTCAGCGTGCCGAGCGAAAGCACCATCTACCGGGAAATGAACACACGCTATCGGGAATTGGAGCAATTTTTTTGCAACAAACAAAATCTGATTGCGCTTGTGCCGGAGAACATCATCAAGGAACTTGAAAAAATCCTCCGCCACGTCACGATCAAGACCGGTAAGGTGATGAGCGATAAGGTGTTCCAGATGATGGCTATTCAAATCTACAACCTTGTGAAGCGAAGCCAACAGGATCATGTGCTGAAGAATGACATGCATGAAGCGATCATCGACAAGTATCCGGAGATGTACGGCGTCGCCAAGGAGTGCCTGATGATTTTGGAAGCGGATCTTGGTGTGGGTATTCCGGAAGAGGAAGCGAGTTATTTCATCATGTTCCTGATGCACGATGAAATGGATGCGATCGAAAGATTGGCAAAAGTGCAGGTCATCGTGATTGCGCACGGATCGGGGATTGCGTCGGCGCTTTGCGACACGGCGAACCAACTCCTGAACCTCGAGGGGGCCATCGGAATCAATGCGCGCTTGGATGAGGAGCCCCAGCAAGTATTCGAAAGGCTGGTCCGTTACATCAAAAACCATCAGATCACCGATGATATCCTGCTGCTAGTGGACATGGGCAGTCTGACGACTTTTGCGGGGGAATTGGAGAAACTATTCCCTCTGAAGGTCGAGTCCATCCCCTTGGTGAGCACGATGCACGTCCTCGAGGCCAGCAGAAAAGCGATGATCGGCTGCAGTCTGCGTGAAGTCTACGTCGAAACCCTGAAGGTGAACGACTATATGAGCATCTATCAGGACAGGAAAGCAGTGGAGCAGGTGTAAATCTGATGGGCTACATGCCCTGGAGCTGCATCGATCTGATCAGCGCCAGCGAAATATCCAAACGCTACGGCTTCATCTATGTCGATCAGGATGATGAAGGAAAAGGCAGTCTGGAAAGCAGCAAAAAAGATTCGTTCCACTGGTACAAAAAAGTCATCGCTTCAAACGGAGCCGATTTGGACTGAATGTCCGAACAGTCCTTGAACGACTAATCTGTTTGTCGTAACTAGGATAAAAATAAAAAAATATCCCGAAATATTCGGGCAGATATTGTATGATGGTAAAAAAGCAGGGGAGGAATCGTGATGGTTGAACTGGATCGGTTGGTCAAACTGCTCGTGGAGAAGATGCTGCGTTCGTCCAAAAAAACGGAACCAAGCGGGAGTGGGCCCGATGAGGGGAAACCAGCAGAGCATAAACCCCAAGAGCGTGTTTTGGAGGAAACTGCTAAAGATGAAACGGATGAAAAAATGCCTGAAGGGTGATTCCCTTCAGACATATTGGAGCAGTTCGTCATAATAAAGCTTGGTGATCAATTCCCGGTCTGCTGTAGTGGGTTTGTCGATGTAGATGACGTATTCGGCATCCCAGGTATAGGCGGATGTGCCTTCCAGGAACGGGTTTTCTACGGGTGTTTCGGTTTCCAGTTCGGCGATGAGGACGGCGATGTAGTCTTCGCTTTCGGTTTCGTCATGGAAGTCGAAGTCATCGCTTGTTTCGATGTAGAGTTTGTAGGATTTGTTCGGGTGCTCAGCTTTGAATTTTTTGATGATCGCAATTTCTTTGTCCAGGTTTCTCATGGTGCTTGCTCCCTTCGGAAATGGCTTTGGATCAAGTGTTTTCTATAGGTCTATCATAACATTCTCCACCTGCATCTGCACTCAATAACCCGGCGATGGGTAACGGTTGCGGGCTCATATATTATGCTGGGAACAATCAATTTTAAGGAGGGATCAGCATGGAAATCGCAATTTTGCAGCACGTGGATTTTGAAGGGCCAGCGGAAATCGAGAATTGGTGCCGACAGACCGGGAACGAATACAGGATATACCGCCTATTCTTGGGGGAGGCTGTGCCGAAAGTGGAAGAAACGGATTCCCTTGTGATATTGGGAGGTCCTATGAGCGTCCTGGATGACTTGCCTTGGATGGAGGAGGAGCGGCAGCTTATCCGGGCACTCATCAGTCAGGGCAAGCCAATGTTCGGTGTTTGTCTGGGTGGGCAGCAGATTGCTAAAGCTTTGGGAGCCGACATTTTTCAGGGGGAATACCGGGAAGCGGGCTGGCTGCCGATCCAAACGATGGGCTCGACAATTGTCGGTGCTCTACCTGAGGAACTGGTCGTTTTCCATTGGCATGGCGAGCAATTCGGCTTGCCAGCAGGAGCGGAGCGCCTGTTCGCAAGCGATGTCTGTCCGAATCAAGGTTTTGTCTATAATGAAAATGTGATTGGTCTGCAATTCCATTTCGAATCTACACAGGAAAGCATCGAAAATATCCTCCAGAACGATGCGGCCTTCTTGGACGGAAGCACTTATACGCAGACAGAAGCGGAAATACGGAGTTATTCGATACCTGCGAGCAACAGGGAGCTGCTTTATCGCTTATTGGACCGGTTGAATCGGAATTTCCGGTGAAAGTGTGCTTCGTCGGTTATTCGTCATGTGCCTCCGTGCGAACAGTCAAGGACTCTCTTTTGTGTCGGCTGATAAGCAGTCGTAGTTTTACAAACAGCCGACGAATCCTTTTTATGTAGGCTGTTCCACGTTTATGCATCTAATATCCGGAAGCGCAGAAAGAGGCTGGGATTTTTCCCAGCCTCTTTCTATTGTTACAGCAACTCATTCAATTCGCGGATATCGTCTATCAGTGCATCTGCCGAGTCCAGTTCTCCGGGAAAGCCGAATCCGTAGCGGCAACCCACTGTGCGGACGGGATGATGCTCGGCGACCTCGATGTCCTGGAAACGGTCGCCCACGATTAGGTAATAGCCAGGAAAAACAGCTCGGATCGATTCGAAGATTTCATATTTGGGGATGAAGCTGAAATCTTCCGTGCAGTACATGCCATCGAAGTAGCGTTCCAAGCCGAAGCTTTCCCGGTGCGCTTCCATGTAGGCCCGGCTGCAGTTGCTCAAAAATACCAAGCGGTAGCCTTTCTCCTTCAATGCCTGCAAGGTTTCCAGAGCGCCTTCGTAAAGGACTGCCTGCCCGGTTTGGGCTTTTTCCAGCAGGATCTGGCCGATCATTTTTGAGGCCTTCGATCGGACTTCCTCATCCAAGTCGGGCATGAAATTTTCCCACATCGCTTTGCTGCTGTAGCCCAGCCACTTCGTGATTTCCGCATCTGCCCAATCCTTTGGAACAGCGTGGCAGGTGTCGACAAGGTAAGCATAGGCTTGTTTGAAAGCGTGGATGTAATTCCGGGTGCTGTCATGGAGGGTGCCGTCGTAGTCAAGTATGATGGTGCGGACTCCTTTGAACATTAGTTTTCCCATGAATTTTTATAAATTTTTAAGCAGGTTGGCCATTTCGATAGCGGATACGGCACAATCATAGCCTTTGTTGCCCGCTTTCGTGCCAGCGCGCTCGATGGCTTGTTCGATCGTATCAGTCGTCAGTACGCCGAAGATGACCGGCACGCCTGTACTCATGGAAGCTGTTGCTACGCCTTTGGAAACTTCGGAACAGACGTAATCGAAATGCGCCGTTGCGCCCTTGATGACGGCTCCCAAAGTGATGACGGCATCATATTTTCCGGAAGCTGCCATTTTTTGTGCTACCAATGGGATTTCGTATGCACCGGGAACCCATGCCAAATCGATGGCATCTTCAGCCACGCCATGGCGCTTCAAACCGTCCAAGGCGCCGCCCACTAATTTCGAGCCGATGAATTCATTGAATCTTGCCACCACGATAGCGATTTTTAAATCCTGTGCAATTAATTGTCCTTCGATGATGTTCATTTTGTTTTCCTCCTGTTTGGTTGTATTATTTTTTTATAAATCCAAGTAGTGTCCCATCTTTTGTTTCTTTGTTTCCATGTAGCGTTGTGTTTCGTCGAAGATTTCCAGCTGGATCGGAATCCGTTCAGTTATCTTCAGACCGTGATTTTTCAATCCCTCTATCTTAAGCGGGTTGTTCGTCAGCAGCCGGATTTCCTTGACGCCCAAATCCTGCAGCATCTCATCAGCCATGTAGTATTCGCGCAGGTCGCTGGGGAATCCCAGCATCAGGTTGGCGTCAACTGTATCGTAGCCTTGGTCCTGCAGTGCATAAGCGTGGATTTTGTTGACAAGGCCGATGCCGCGTCCTTCTTGGCGCAAGTAGACCAAGATCCCGCGGCCTTCCTCGGCAATCTGCTTCATGGCAGCGTCCAATTGTTGGCCGCAGTCGCAGCGTTTCGACCCGAATACGTCACCGGTCAAGCATTCGGAATGGACGCGCACCAGAACGGGTTCTTCAGTTGTGACATCGCCCATGACCAAGGCAACGTGGTGCTCGTCCTCGTCGATGGTGCTCACGTAAGTGTAAATGTCGAATTTACCGTATTTGGTGGGCAATTTGGCTTTGCCTTCGCGTTTGTAGAGCTGTTCGTTCTCCTTACGGTAGGCGATCAGGTCGGCGATTGTGCCGATCTTCAGGTCATGCTCTTTGGCGAAAGTGATCAGTTCGGCTGTGCGCATCATCGTGCCGTCATCGGCCATGATTTCGCAGCAGAGCCCTGCCGGCTTCAGCCCGGCCAAACGCGCCAAGTCGACGGTGGCTTCGGTGTGGCCGTTGCGCGCGAGTACGCCGTTGTCCACAGCTTTCAGCGGGAAGATGTGGCCCGGTCTGCGGAAATCTTCGGGCTGGGCGTTATCCTCCACTGCCTTCATGACGGTCAAAGAGCGTTCGAAGGCTGAGATGCCGGTTGTCGTTTCGACATGGTCGATGGCGACGGTGAAGGCTGTCCCGTGATTATCGGTGTTGCGGTCCACCATCGGGGTCAGCACCAATTTTTCGGTGAGTGTCCGATCCATCGGCATGCAGATCAGGCCTTTCGCGTAGATGGCCATGAAATTGATGTTTTCCGGCGTCGCGAATTCCGCTGCGCAGATCAGATCGCCTTCATTTTCGCGATCCTCATCATCGACCAGCACAATGATTTTGCCGGCTCTGATGTCCGCGATGATTTCTTCAGATGTATTGAACATGTATGTTTCCCTCCTCTTAATTTCAGAAGAAGCCGTTCTCTTTCAAGAAAGCTTCAGATAGGTTGCTTTGTTTCGTTTGTATCTGCGGGCTCAGGCCCAGCAGCTTTTCCACGTATTTGCCGATGATGTCGCACTCTAGATTGACCGTGTCGCCCAAATTCTTCTCAAGCAGGATCGTTTCTGCTCCGGTATGGGGAATGATGGATACCTGGAACGATTGGTTATCGACGGTCGCGACCGTCAGGCTGACGCCGTCGATGGCGATCGAGCCTTTTTCTATGATGTAGCGGAGCAGGTCCGGGCCGGCTGAGATAGTGATCCAGACCGCATTATCGTCCTTGCGGTATTCCTTGATCGATCCGGTGCCGTCGATATGGCCGCTTACGATGTGCCCGCCCAGTCGGGTGTCGAGCTGCAATGCCCGTTCCAGATTGACGCGGCCGCCCATCTGAAGGGCGCCAAGGTTTGAGCGCTTCAGCGTTTCCGGCATGACATCCGCATCGAAGGCGTCCTTATGCAGCTTTGTGACCGTCAGGCAGATGCCGTTGGTGGAAATGCTGTCGCCGATTTTTGTCCCGACCAGCACTTTTTTTCCGCCGACTGTCACGACGGAAGATTTTTGGCCATGGCGGATACCTTTTAAGGTGCCGACTTCTTCGATGATTCCAGTAAACATGAATTTCCTCCCACTTTCCTCTATTATTCGTTCTTGGAAATGTAGCCTTCCAAGAGAATGTCTTCCCCGACGGTGCTGGCCTTCAGCTCGATTACGTTGAAAGCCTGGCTCAGCTTTTCGATGCCAGCTCCGCCGACTGGGGTTTTTGCCGTTTCTCCTCCGATCAGTTTCGGGGCGATGTAGACCTGCAGCTTATCGACGATGCCTGCCTGCAATGCGGAAAAGTTCAAAGTCGCGCCGCCTTCCAGGAGGATGCTGTCGATGCCGCGCTCTCCGAGAGCTCCCATAAGCGCCTTCAGGTCGGTCCGGCCGTCCTTGGCGGGTACGGTCAAAATTTCGATGCCGGCTTCTTCGAGCAGGGCTGCCTTATTGCGGTCCGCTCGATCTGTCGTCGCGACAAGAGTCTTGGCCGTGCCCTGATCCTGGAGCACTTTTGCTTCCAACGGGATGCGCAAGGTGCTGTCGACGATGATCCGCACCGGATTTTTCCCTCCCGGAATGCGGGAGGTCAGCTGCGGATTGTCGATGATGACGGTCTGGACACCGACCATGATTCCGGTGAGCGCGCTGCGCAGTTGATGCACGCGTTCCCTTGCGGCAGGACCAGTGATCCATTGCGATTCGCCGGTCCGGGTCGCGATTTTTCCGTCCAGGGACATCGCTGCTTTCATGACGACGAAGGGCTCTTTTTTTACTATGTATTTCATGAATATTTCATTCAAACGGCTGCTTTCTTCAGCCAGGACGCCGGTCACCACTTCGATGCCGGCAGCCTGCAATTTCTTGACTCCACGCCCGGAAACCAACGGATTGGGGTCCAAAGCTGCGATGACGACCCGCCCGATTTTCTTTTCGATGATTTTGTCGGAGCAGGGCGGCGTTTTGCCGTAATGGGAGCAAGGCTCCAGGGTCACGTAGATGGTTGCGCCCGCCACATCTTCTGTTGCCGAGCGGAACGCGTTCACTTCAGCATGGCCTTCCCCGATTTTTTCGTGGTAACCGGACCCGATGATGCGTCCGTCCTTGACGATGATGGCGCCGACCATCGGATTTGGTGCGACGGATCCGCGGCCTTTCTCTGCAAGTTCCAGAGCCATTTGCATAAAGTGTGTATCCTTATCTTGCATCTTTGCGTGCCTCCCTTTTCCAAAATAAAGAGCCCTGAACATTTCTGCTTCAGGGCTCGACAAAGGAAGGCCAGCTAAATAAAGCCAAAAATCCCTGGGCATAGACTACACCCAGGGATTGACATTCTGATTCATGAACGGATGGCGCACAGGCGTTTTTTGCATGGCAAATAAACGTATGGGGCCATTCAATAAATGATTTCTGTCTTCTTTCATCCAGACTCTGACTGTCGGCTTCGGAATCTAACCGAATCTGCTTTAAAGGCTCGTGGGCTTTACCACCGGTAGGGATTTTCACCCGTCCCTGAAGACTATTCAATTAAGTTGTCTCTAGGATAATCCCAATCCGTAGTATTGTCAAATAAAAGTTTCGAAAATAAGTGTTCAGCCAGAGCCGACTTGCCGGATTGTTAAAATATAGTTTGTAATTCATTAGAATTGGGTATAAAATGAGTCCAATAATAGTTGCATCACGACTCGAAAATGATCGTTCGCAAGAACGATAGTGAGAATAAAATTAAAAGGGGATGGCAGAATTTTGGAACAAGTATTTCAAGGAAGAAGCTTATTGGCGGAAAAAGATTTCACTCGGGAAGAATTGGAGTATCTGATTGATTTTTCGGCGCATCTGAAGGATCTGAAGAAACGAAATATTCCGCACCGTTATCTGGAAGGCAAAAACATCTGCCTTTTGTTCGAAAAAGCATCCACCCGTACCAGAGCCGCTTTTACAGTGGCTGCCATCGATCTTGGGGCGCATCCTGAATATCTAGGGAAAAATGATATTCAATTGGGCAAAAAAGAATCCGTTGAAGACACCGCTAAAGTGCTAGGCAGCATGTTCGACGGCATCGAATTCCGCGGCTTCAGCCAAAAAACTGTCGAAGATTTAGCGAAATATGCCGGTGTACCGGTGTGGAACGGCTTGACCGATGAATGGCATCCGACGCAAATGATCGCCGATTTCCTGACGGTCAAAGAGCATTTCGGCAAGCTGGCCGGACTTAAGCTGGTCTATGTCGGGGATGGACGCAACAATGTCGCCAACAGTCTGTTGGTTACCGGCGCTATTCTTGGTGTTGACGTTACAATTTGCGCGCCGGAATCGCTGTTCCCGACTGAGGAATTGGTTGAGATGGCACAGAAATTCGCTGAAAAGAGCGGCAGCAAAATCGAAATCACAGCTGATGTAGCCAAAGGCGTAAAAGCGGCTGATGTCCTTTATACCGATGTTTGGGTATCGATGGGCGAAGAAGATAAATTTGCGGAACGTATCGACTTGTTGACGCCTTATCAAATCAATATGGAGATGATAGAGAAAACCGGCAATGACGATGTGATCATGTTGCACTGCCTTCCGGCTTTCCATGATACTAAAACGCAATATGGACAGGAAATCGCGGAAACATTTGGCATGCGCGAGATGGAAGTGACTGACGCCGCCTTCCGCAGCAAGCATGGTCTTCAGTTTGAACAGGCTGAAAATCGCATGCATTCCATCAAGGCAATCATGGCTGCGACCTTAGGAAATTTATTTATTCCAAAAGTTTGATTGACAAAGTGAAAAACAGATGATAAATTTAATGCAAATGTCAAACAACATCTAACACAAACAAAAACTTTGACAAGAAGAGTAATCCATTTGCACAGTGAAGCGAACCTTGGAGGGTGAAAGCAAGGTCAACCGCGATGGATGAAAAGGAACTTTGAGTTGATAAACTGAATGTGATCCATAAAGTTTAATCCGGTTGCCCCGTTATCGCAAAAGTAGCAATACTTGAGTCCGGCCTGCGCGCATGCTGGAAAATAAGGGTGGCACCACGAACTTTCGTCCCTATACTGAATCTATTTGATTTGGTATAGGCACGGAAGTTTTTTTTGTATATATGCAAGTCTTTGTAAAACGGGCTTGGCCTGCTTTTGCAACAAATAAAAAAAGGGGGATGGGAAGTATGATTCATGTCAGTATCATTGGAGCAACAGGTTACACGGGGGTGGAATTAGTCCGATTATTGGGATTGCGCGAGGATGTGGTCTTGGATCATCTGACCTCCCGCACGTATGCGGGTCAAAAGATCCAGCATCTTTTTCCGCACCTATTGGGTAATGTCGATCACACTTGCGAAGAATTGGATCTGGAACAAGTGACGACGGACAGCGATGTTATTTTTGTGGCATTGCCGCATGGACACGCGTTGCCGATAGCCAAGAAAGCCAAAGAAAAAGGCAAAAAAGTCATCGATCTGGGGGCCGATTTCCGGTTGAAGGATGCAGCGGTTTACGAAGAATGGTACAAAGTCCCGCACACAGAGCCGGAACTTTTGGAAGAAGCTGTATACGGTCTGCCTGAATGGGACCGTGATGCTATCAAGGATGCCGCAGTCATTGCGAACCCGGGTTGCTTCGTGACGAGCATCCTCTTGGGCTTGATGCCGTTGATGAAAAAAGGTTGGGTCGTGCCGAACAGCATCGTCTGCGATTCCAAATCCGGCACTTCCGGAGCGGGCCGCGCCGGCAACGTAGCGAACCTCTTCACAGAGGTGGAAAGCAGCTTCAAAGCCTATGGGGTAGCGCATCACCGTCATACACCGGAAATCGAGCAGCTGTTGACGCAGATGGCCGGCACGGACACGATGATCCAGTTCACGCCGCATCTTGTGCCGATGAGCCGAGGCATCCTCAGCACCATCTATGCGACGGTCACCGGGGGACATACAGCCGCCGAAATCCACGCCCTATTTGAGGAAACTTATGCAGACGAACCATTTGTGCAGATCCTGCCTGCGGGCATGTGGCCGATGACGAAATCGGTAAAAGGTACAAATAACTGCCAATTGGGTGTCACCTACGATGAACGAACTGGCCGGGTCATCATCGTGTCGGTCATCGACAACTTGATGAAGGGTGCTGCCGGCCAAGCAGTGCAGAACATGAACCTGATGTTCGGGCTTGCCGAAACGACAGGGTTACAGATGATTGGACTTTTCCCGTAATAACGGAAGACTGAAGGAGGAGACGGAAGAAATGATAAAGAAATTACATAAAAGCGGTGTGACTGCTGCTGCAGGTGTGCAAGCCGCAGGTATCCACGCTGGATTCAAGAAACGCAAAAAAGACATGGCGCTGCTGTATTTCCCTGATGGGGCGACAGTTGCGGGCGTCTTTACCAAAAATAAAGTCAAAGCGGCTCCGGTCCAGTACGATCAACAAGCCATGCAGCAACATGACCGCTTCAAGGCAATCTTGATCAACAGCGGCAACGCGAACGCCTGTACAGGCAAACAAGGAAAAGCCGATGTGGAAGAGACCGTGAAGCTCCTTTCTGCAGAACTGAACATCCAACCGGAAGAAGTGTTGGTGTCTTCGACAGGCGTCATCGGGATGTTCATGAACATGGAGACAATGAAAAAAGGGGTCAAGGCGATCGCGCCGGAAGTTTCCGAATTTGGCGGCGCTGCAGCCAGTAAGGCGATTATGACGACGGATACCGTTCCGAAAGAAGTCAGCTTCACCTTTGAAGTCGCCGGTAAGACGGCTACCATCGGCGGAATGGTCAAAGGATCCGGAATGATCCATCCGAACCTTGGCACTATGCTGGGCTACATCACAACCGATGTCGCAATCAGCCAAACGGCCTTGCATGCGATGTTACTGAAAGCCGCGGATGCGACCTTCAACCACGCGACTATCGATGGGGACACGAGCACGAACGATTCCGTCTTTGTCGCCGCTACCGGCAAACTCGATAATCCGCTGATTGTTTCTGCTGAAGATGCCGGCTATGCCGAAGTTGAAGCGGCTGTCCTGTCCATCTGCTCCGAATTGGCGCAGCTTTTGGTCAAGGACGGCGAAGGGGCGACAAAATTTGTCGAGGTGCTGGTTTCCGGAGCGAAGACAATGGCTGATGCGGTTTCAATCGGAAAATCGGTCGCGACTTCCAGTCTCGTGAAGACGGCGATGTTCGGCGAGGATGCCAACTGGGGTCGTGTCATCACAGCTGCCGGGTATGCGGAAACGGAATACTTCGATGCCGACGTGATCGACATTGCGTTCTCAAGCAAGAACGGCGAAATCAAGCTTTGCGAAGCGGGGATGGGTGTCGTCTTTGATGAAGAACTTGCGAAAAAAATACTGGGAGCAGATGAAATCAACATTTTGATCGACCTGCATCTGGGCACAGAAGCCGCCAGCACATGGACTTGCGACTTCTCTTACGACTACGTGAAAATCAATGCGGATTACAGGAGCTGAGCGGGATGAAGATGAACAAGAGCAATTGTGAAAAAGCCGAAATGCTTGTCGAAGTACTGCCTTACGTCAACCGGTTCCGCGATAAGATCATCGTCATCAAATACGGCGGCAATGCCATGATAAATGAAGAACTGAAAAAAGCCGTCATGCAGGATTTGTTATTGATGAAATCGGTGGGGATGCACCCTATCCTTGTCCATGGCGGCGGGCCGGCCATCAATGATATGCTGAAAAAACTGAAGGTTGAGAGCCACTTTGAACAGGGGCTGCGTGTGACCGACAAAGAGACGATGGAAATCGTCGAAATGGTGTTGGCGGGCAAAGTCAATAAGGATATTGTCGGAACCCTGAACCAGCTCGGCGGCAAAGGCATCGGCTTATCAGGGAAAGACGGCAATCTGATTCAAGCGCGAAAAAAATATCTGGAAAAGAACGGCGAAAAAATCGACATCGGCTATGTGGGCGAAGTGGAAGCAGTTAATAAGGAAATGCTGGAGTCCCTCATCTACAGCGGCTATATCCCAATCATTTCCTCCATCGGGATGGGGAAAGACGGTATGAGCTACAACATCAACGCCGATTATGTAGCCGGCGCTATTGCAAAGGCCGTTCAGGCAAACAAATTCATCCTGCTGACCGACGTGGAAGGGATTTTCCGCGATTACCATGATAAGGATTCCCTCATCTCGCGGATCACGCTTGATGAGATTGAAGCATTGGAAGCGGATGGCGTCATCTCAGGCGGGATGGTGCCGAAGGTTGACTGCTGCATCGACGCGTTGCGCGGCGGTGTGGATGGAGCGCACATCATCGATGGCCGTTTGCGCCACTCGATTTTGTTGGAAGTCTTTTTTGACGAAGGGATCGGCACGATGATCGATCGTGAGAAGGAAGGGGTATTGGAATAATGAATGAAGAGATAAAGGCAAAAGGGCAAGCCTACTTGATGAATACCTTCAACCGCGGAGCCATCTGCATGGTCGAAGGGCAAGGCAGCTACCTGAAGGATGCGGACGGCAAGCAATATTTGGATTTCCTGGCAGGCATTGCCGTGAACGCATTAGGACATAATCATCCGAAAGTGACGGCTGCGATAGCGGAACAGGCGGCTAAACTGGTCCACTGTTCAAACTTTTATTGGATCGAGCCGCAAGTGCAGTTGGCGGAAAAACTGATCACGAATTCCGTCCTGGATAAGGTCTTTTTCGGAAACAGCGGAGCGGAAGCCAATGAAGGGGCCATCAAATTGGCGCGCAAATACGGACGCGAAGTCCACGGCGAAGGCTGCTACGAGATCATCACAGCGGATAATTCCTTCCACGGCCGCACGATGGCGACGCTGACGGCGACCGGCCAAAAACAATTCCATAAAGATTACGATCCGTTCCTGGAAGGTTTCCACTACGTTCCCTTCAATGACTTTGAGGCTTTGGCTGCCAAAGTTACGGAAAAGACATGCGCAATCCTTTTGGAGCCGATCCAAGGCGAAGGCGGCGTCTACGTGGGCAATCAAGCCTACCTGGAGCAAGTGCGCGCACTCTGCGACGAAAAGGATATCCTGTTGATCTTTGATGAAGTCCAAACAGGGATGGGCCGCACGGGCAAGCTGTTCGCTTACGAAGGCTATGGTGTGGAACCGGATGTGATGACTTTGGCGAAAGCTTTGGGCAATGGCGTTCCGATAGGCGCGCTGCTGGCGAAGGATGCTGTCGCTTCCCATTTCAAACCGGGCGACCATGGTTCGACTTTCGGCGGAAATCCGCTGGTCTGTGCGGCAGCTTTCGCAACTATGCAAGCGATCGAAGACGAGAATATCCTGTCGAACGTAAACGAAATGGGCGGCTATTTCGAAGAGAAATTAGTCGCATTCAAGGAGAAATATGACTTCATCCTCGACGTCCGCGGCAAAGGCTTGCTGCTCGGGATGGAACTGGCGATGAAGGGAGCCGACATCGTAGCGAAGTGCTTTGAAAAAGGGGTCATCATCAACTGCACGCACGATACAGTATTGCGCTTCCTGCCGCCGCTGAACGTCACGCGCGCTGAAATCGACAAGGCTGTAGCAGTGATGGATGAGGTTTTTCAAACAATTGAAGTATAAAGAAAGGATGGCAAAGCATGCCTAAACGAACAGACATCAAGTCGATCCTAGTGATCGGATCGGGACCTATCATCATCGGCCAAGCCGCAGAATTTGACTATGCTGGAACGCAAGCATGCTTAGCCTTAAGGGAAGAAGGATACAAAGTCATCCTGGTCAACTCCAATCCTGCCACGATCATGACGGACGTCGAAATCGCCGATAAAGTCTACATGGAACCACTGACATTGGAGTTCATCGCGAACATCATCCGCAAAGAGCGCCCGGATGCCCTCTTGCCGACATTGGGCGGCCAGACCGGCCTGAACATGGCGGTGGAATTGGATGAAGCCGGCATATTGGAGGAGTACAAGGTCGAGCTGCTCGGCACGAAACTGACTTCTATCCAACAGGCCGAAGACCGCGATTTGTTCCGCCAATTGATGGCGGAATTGAATCAGCCGGTTCCGGAGAGCGACATCATCCACACTGTGGATGAAGCGCTTCGCTTCGCAGCCGAAATCGGCTATCCGCTGATCGTCCGTCCTGCCTTCACAATGGGCGGCACTGGCGGCGGTATCTGTCACAATGAAGCTGACCTGCGCGAAATCGTAGCCAACGGCTTGCGCTACTCACCCGTGACGCAATGTCTGTTGGAAAAATCGATCGCCGGCTTCAAGGAAATCGAAT
>NZ_JBAVFV010000006.1:0-2020 GCF_049684335.1 Trichococcus sp. | reverse complement strand
AAAACGGAGACGATGTATTCGTACATTTCTCAGCTATCCAATCTGAAGGTTTCAAATCTTTAGAAGAAGGACAAGCAGTAACTTTCAGCGTCGAAGAAGGTAACCGTGGACCTCAAGCAACAAACGTTACTAAAGCTTAATTCAAATTAAACTTATAGGAACCTGATCTTCGGATCGGGTTCTTTTTTTCGTTCAATGGAAGTCCGCAATAAATGTCCCATGGCATGTTGTTTCCCTCCAATGCTGAAGACAGCCATTCGTGTCCACATTGTGAACAGGGCGTTGGTCCTAATCCGCCGCTGGTTAATTGTGATATGATGGCATTAAGTGCTTATTGGAAACATGATTAGCTGCGAATAAAAAACTGTAATTAAGGAGAGTGTGCAAGGATTGGTAAAAGAAACATTTTATTCTAAATTGGACAAACAAGAAAGGTATATCTTGCTTTGTTGTTTCTTTGTGTTTGCGGTGAATGGGCTATATGCGATGATTTTGGGATCATTCTTGCCGCTGATAAGCGATGAGTATGGTTTGAGTGACACCATGAGTGGTACTTTGCTCTCAGCTCATTCTTTGGGAAATCTCGCTGCAGGCTTCTTAGCCGGGATTATTCCTGTCTACCTGGACAGAAAAAAGGCAATCATCTTTCTGTGCAGTTTCGTCGTGGTGGGTTTTTCCATCATGATGATCAGCGGGAATCCTGTCTTGTTGATATTGGCATTCCTTTTCACCGGCATCAGTCGGGGTAGCATATCCAATTTCAACAATAGCGTAGTGAATGAAGTATCGGACAGCAGTCCCGCTGCCTTGAGCTTTCTTCACAGCATCTTTGCGGTTGGGGCATTGAGTGCACCGTTTCTGGTCATTATATCTTCCCGGTTATTTGGGGAGACGGGTTGGAAAGTCGCTGCTGGAGTGATCGTTGCGCTGGCTCTTCTGTCTATGATTCTTTTTTCGAAGATGAAGATTGACGATAAAACGGTTAAAAATGCGAAAGTAACCTCCTATGCCTTCCTTAAATTGAAAAGCTTTTGGACAGGTGCTGGCATACTTTTCTTTTATCTGGCCGCAGAGGCGTGCATCAATGGATGGATGGTCAAATATTTTGTGGATTCAAATCTGATGACGACAGAATACGCCCAAGTCCTTGCTTCGCTCCTCTGGGTGGCGATGTTGGCCGGCAGACTTCTATGTGCCTATTATGGTGATTTCTTCAAGAAGGGGACGCTGTTGTTGCTTACCTGCTCAGGCACAGCAATTTTCTATTTGTTGCTACTGTCCACAACCAATGTCCGTCTGATTACCTTTGCGATTTTTGGTGTAGGTTTTTCGATGGCCGGCATCTATCCGACGATAATCGCTGCAGTCGGGAAAACCGTCCGGACTTATCCAATGGCTCTTGGCACTTTGTTGGTCATCGGAGGCCTGGGCGCTATCATTATGCCGATGGTTACAGGGGCACTTTCGGATGCATTCGGCATTTTAGCCGGCATGAGTGCCGTCATCGTAGCCATTGTGTTCTTGCTGGGATTTGCGGGGCACTACATCCTTGAAGAGAAAAAGTCGGGAAAGAGAGCAGCAGAAGGTATGGAAAATTCGATTTGACCGAAACAGCGGTAAAATGCGCAAATAAAAACACGTAAGCCGTTGGTTTTCTTTCCTTCAGGTAGTGGTATTTAAATATTATTTGCCATTTCGATTTGCATTATTGAGTTAAGCATGATACAATGAATTTAACATTTTGTTGGGTTAGAGAAAAGAATTGCATTACGAAAATTCCGATCCGTAGCGTTAGCAACAATGTATGATATATGTGCAATAGCACGAGGAGGATTTTCAATTATGGAACAAGGTACAGTAAAATGGTTTAACGCAGACAAAGGTTTTGGCTTCATCGAACGCGAAAACGGAGACGATGTATTCGTACATTTCTCAGCTATCCAATCTGAAGGTTTCAAATCTTTAGAAGAAGGACAAGCAGTAACTTTCAGCGTCGAAGAAGGTAACCGTGGACCTCAAG
>NZ_JBAVFV010000005.1:0-13033 GCF_049684335.1 Trichococcus sp. | reverse complement strand
TCTTTTATTCAATGCGCTCGCAAAAACGTACCTCGGTCAATTTTATGTGCCTTTAGGACTGAATTATAATCGTTATGCAAAAAAAAGACAGACACAACGATCGCAATGATCATTGTGTCTGTCTTTTAGTGCGAAAATATGAAATCTATTTTTTTTCGTCCTCGTGCATCTTGCGGATCAATTCATCGATTTTGCTGCCATAAGCTACCGATTCATCTCGTTTGAAGATCAATTCTGGTGTCTTGTAAAGTGTCAGACGCGTTCCAAGTTCCTTGCGGACAAGGCCAGTAGCTTTATCCAATCCTAGTTGCGTTTTTTCACGATCGCTGGCAAGTTCCGACAATGTGCTGTAATAGATGGTAGCTTGCTGCAAGTCACCGGTGATTTCCACATCAGTGATGTTTACGTTCGCAACACGCGGATCTTTTACACGCTTAGCCAGGATATCATTCACTTCGCGTTGTATTTCTTGCTTTATTCTTCCGGCTCTGAAATTAGCCATATTGGTTCACCTCTCACTAGCTTGATTGCTGTTGCGTTTTATTTCTTGATTTCAACCATATGGTACGCTTCGATGACATCATCGATGCGGATATCGTTGTAATCTTCGATCATCACACCACATTCGAAGCCTTTTTTAACTTCTTTGGCATCATCTTTGAATCGCTTCAAGCTTGCAAGTTTGCCGTCGAAAATGACGATGTTGTCGCGGATGATACGGATACTGCTGCTTCTTCCGATGTAGCCATCCGTTACGAAAGCTCCACCGATTGTGCCGACTTTAGAAACTTTATAAGTCTCACGGATAAGCGCTTGACCGGTTACTTGCTCTTCGAATTCAGGATCCAGCATGCCCTTCATCGCTGTTTCGATTTCATCGATGGCGTTGTAGATGATACGGTGCAGACGGATGTCCACATTTTCGTTGTCCGCTTGGATCTTCGCTTGAGGAGTCGGACGAACATTGAATCCGATCATGATCGCGTTGCTGGCTGCCGCCAAGGTAACGTCACTCTCATTGATTGCGCCTGCTGCCGAGTGAACAATCTTGACTCGGACACCTTCGACCTCGATTTTTTGTAAGCTCGCAGCCAATGCTTCAACTGAACCTTGCACGTCAGCCTTGATGATGACATTGACATCTTTAAGTTCTCCGTCTTTCAAGCTGGAGAACAAGTTATCTAAAGTCACGCGGTTCTGCGTTGAACGTTGTTCCATTAGGGCACGTTTCGCACGTTCTTCACCGGCTTGACGCGCTGTCTTCTCATCTTCAAAGACAACAAAGTGATCCCCGGCTTGCGGTGCTGCATTTAAACCTGTGATTTCGACAGGCATTGCAGGCCCAGCCGTTTTTACGCGTCTGCCTTGATCATTGGTCATTACGCGGACGCGACCATGAGTATAGCCGACTACGATCGGATCGCCGATTTTCAAAGTACCTGACTGCACCAAGACGGTAGCAATCGGTCCTTTTGATTTATCCAAACGGGCTTCGATTACGGAACCGATCGCTAAACGATTCGGATTAGCTTTCAATTCCTGGACTTCAGCAACCAACAAAATCATTTCCAACAATTCATCGATCCCTTGACCGAACTTAGCTGAGATGTTAACGAAAATCGTTTCGCCGCCCCAAGCTTCCGGAACCAAACCTTGATCGGATAGTTCCTGCATAACGCGATCTGGATTTGCTGTTGGTTTGTCGATTTTATTCACGGCAACAATGATAGGAACATCAGCCGCTTTTGCGTGGCTGATAGCTTCGATTGTCTGTGGCATCACACCGTCATCAGCTGCAACAACGATGATTGTGATATCTGTTACATCCGCTCCGCGGGCACGCATCGTCGTGAAGGCCGCATGTCCTGGTGTATCCAAAAACGTGATCGGTTTGCCATCGATTTTGACCTGATAAGCGCCGATATGCTGCGTGATTCCGCCTGCTTCGGTTTGGATTACGTTCGTATTGCGCAGTGAATCTAAAAGCGTTGTTTTACCGTGATCGACGTGACCCATGATAGTGACAACAGGTGGTCTAGAAACTAAGTCTTCCGGATTTTCTTCCATTTCGAAATAGCTGTCCAAATCGGAAATATCCTGAACGACTTTTTCTTCGGCTTCGATGCCATAATCAGTAGCCAACAATTCCAAGGCGTCTTTTCCTAATGCTTGGTTTTGAGTGACCATGATGCCCATCAAGAATAATTTTTTGATGATTTCAGCTGGCTCACGGTGCAGTTTTTTGGCAACTTCCATTACATTCATACCGTCTGTATAGACGAACGTTTCCGGTAACTCGCGGAATTTGCGTGGCGGTACTGCCGGTCCTTGCTTGGTCGTGCCTTTTTTGAATTTTGAGCGTTTATTTTTGTTGTAGGGATTGTTGCCTCTCCCTTGATTTCCTTGACTGCGTGGATTGGATCCGCCTGAATTTTGACCGTATGATGGACGGCTTGATTTGGCTGGCGCATTGGTAGTAGTATTAGTGTTTGCAGTTTTCTGCACTGGTTTATCATTTGATTTGTTTGGCGAAACAGAGTCAACTCGATTCATTTTATTATTTGGACGATTTTGTCCAGCTTGGCTTGTGGCTTGCGCCGGCCGATTTGTATTCTTTTCTGTAGCGTTTCTTGCTTGTCCTTTATTTTCGGAACCGTTTTTTTGATTCGGAGAAGGATTCGATGGTTTATCTTTCATGTCTGTTTTTTTCCTCAGTTCACTCTTATCAGTAGGTTTATGTGTTCCGGTTGCAGGCGACTTTTTGTTGTCTGCTGGTTGCTTCTTCTGTGTCGCACTGGATTGCGGTGCACTTGGCTTGGCAACCTGGTTACCAGCAGTGGAAGAGATGGATTGGTTCAACTTTTTGATGTCTCCGTCTTCCATGGTTGACATATGGCTATGATAATCGATCCCCAATTGTTTTGCTTTATCCAACACCGTTTTGCTTGGTATCTTGTGTTCGTTTGCATACTCGTAGACACGTTTTTTTTCCATGTCATCACCTTCCCTTATCTCATTACTTTGTTCCTTTCAGCCGCATGAAACTTTTGGCGAATCCTCTATCGGTCAAGGCGCAAATGGAACGGGACTTGCCTATTGCTTGACTGATTTGTTCCGAAGTGAAATGCACCAGGAACGGGACTTCATAATAGCGGCATTTGTTTTCTAATTTTTCTTTGGTGTTATCGCTGCAGTCCGTCGCACAAAGGACGAAGACTGCTTCATTTTTTTGGATGGACTTGATGGTCATTTCTTCACCTGTAATCAATCTGCCGGCGCGCAATGCCAAGCCCAGCAAATTCAACATCTTATCTTCAGGTGTCATAATAAGCTCCTTGCTTTTTGGTGTTCAACATAATCGAACAACTCTTGATAGAACGCATCACTGATCGCGGTCTCAAGATGTTTCTCCAAAATGTGTTGCTTCCAAGCTTTCTGCACCAATGCAGGTTCCAGAGAGACATAGGCTCCACGGCCATTCATGCGGCCGGTAGGGTCAATGGCGATTTCACCTGCTTGATTTTTTACGATTCGGACTAATTCTTTTTTTGGTTTCATCTCGTTGGAGACGACACATTTCCTCATCGGAACTTTTCTTGTCTTCATAAACCTTCACCTCACTGATTAGTCTTGATAGTCCTCTGCTAATTCATCATAGCTTTGTTCTGGATCTGTCTCGACTTCCGAGATCAGCTGCTCTACATCTTCAGGATCAAGGATTTGTTCATCATTTTCGTATGCTTCCGCATAATCCGTTTCTTCCGCTGGAACAGCGATATCTTCAGCGACTTCCTCAGCCGGGAACATCTTATCCAAGCCAGCGAAAGAATGAAGTGTATCAGCATCTTCATCATCGGCTGCAACTTTTTGAGCACCGGATTCCATCAATAACTTATTATACTCCGTTTCGGACTTGATATCGATTTTATAGCCTGTCAATTTTGCCGCTAAGCGCGCATTTTGACCTTTTTTACCGATTGCCAATGATAGTTGATAATCCGGAACGATGACTGTGCAACTGCCGTCCGCTTGATGGAAATCTACATTCACGACTTGTGCTGGATTCAATGCATTTCCGATGTAGATCGACGGATCTTCATTCCATTCAACGATATCCATATTTTCTCCGCGCAATTCGTTTACGATTGCTTGGACACGCTGGCCTCTTGGTCCTACGCAAGTTCCGACAGGATCAACGTTCTTATCGCGTGAGCGCACGGCTACTTTTGAACGGTCTCCGGCTTCACGGGCGATCGAAACAATTTCGACTACGCCATCGAAGATTTCCGGAACTTCTTGCTCAAACAATCGCTTCAGCAAGTCGGGATGACTGCGGCTGACAAAAACTTGCGGTCCTTTCGAAGTGTTCTCAACTTTTGTGATGTACACTTTGATGCGGTCGTGCGGCTGGAACGTTTCATTCGGAATCTGCTCTTGCTTAGACAATACCGCTTCAATTTTCCCAAGGCTCACATAAATATACCGGCTGTCCATTCTTTCGACAACGCCCGTCAAAATGTCATTCTCATAAGCGATGAATTGATTGTAGACGATGCTGCGTTCCGCTTCACGGATACGTTGCATGATGACTTGCTTGGCTGTCTGAGCGGCAATCCGTCCAAAATCTTTAGGAGTGACCTCAAAACGGATCTTATCGCCTAATTCGTATGCTTTATTGATCTTTAGAGCATCCTCCAGACTCACTTCCAAAGTCGAATCAAACACCATATCCACTACTTCTTTAACAGCGTAGACATGGATGTCCCCTTTTTTTGTATCGAATTCCACTTCAACGTTTTGGGCCTGACCATAATTACGTTTGTATGCAGACACAAGCGCAGCTTCCAACGCACTGATAACAATCTCTTTTGAAATACCTTTGTCTTTTTCCAACACTTCGAGAGCACTTAACATTTCTTTGCTCATATTATTCTTTCACTCCTATCTCAAAAAATGATTAAAATTGGATAGCCAATCTTGCGTTTGCGATCTGTTTTCTTTCGATTTCGATATCTTTTGTTCTGGTTTTGATTCTGATCGTCAATACGACGGACTCGTCATTTATTTCCTTTAACGTTCCTTCGTAGAATTTCTCACCATCAATCGCCTGATAGAAGGACAGATGCACGTATTTTCCGATGGCATTTTGCATATCCGCTTCAGTCTTTAATGGACGCTCTGCTCCTGGTGAGGACACCTCCAGGAAATACGCTTGCGGGATTGGATCAGGGTCGATGGCATCCAATGCTTCACTGACCTTTTCGCTGATCAATGCACACTCTTCGATATCGATGCCGCCTGGCTTATCTATATAGATTCTGAGAAACCAGTTTTTCCCTTCCTTCAAAAACTCCAAATCCACTAATTCTAAATTCTGTTCATCAACTATTGGTTGAACCACTACTCGAACTTCATCTACTACACGACTCACAGAAATCCTCCTTTATCAATCCTACACCACTGTCATACATTGGCTGACTGCGTAAAAAGAGTGAGCGTTTCCGCTCACTCCATCCGACGACTTATTCTTATATAATCATACACCATTGTGTCAGTAAATGCAAGGACTTACCAATCTAATGGCTTTGGAATAGCCTTCCCCTAAAAATCAAATAAAGAAAGTTGATTTTCGTCGGGTAAGTTTTTCAACACGCCATTTTCATTCATGTAATCGATGATCGTCTTCGAAACCTTCCCTCTCGTTGCCAAGTCCTCTTTGGACAGGAACGGTTGGGTTTCCCTCGCTTGAACGATCTGGTTCGCCACGTTGCCGCCCAATCCCGGGATGGCCCGGAATGGTGCAATCAGCGTATCCCCTTCAATCACGAAATTATTGGCGTGCGATTTATCGAGATCGACCATCTTGAAGGTGAAGCCGCGCTCGACCATTTCGTTCGCCAATTCCATTACGGTCAGCAAACTTTTTTCCTTGACCGAGGCATCCAAACCCTTATCCATGATTTCTTTCATGCGGGTCTTGATCATTTCTTTCCCTTGTGTCATCGCAACCAAATCGAAATCCTGCGCGCGCACGGAGAAGAAGGCACAATAGTAACGGATTGGCTGGTGCACTTTGAAATACGCGACGCGCAAAGCCATCAATACGTACGCCGCAGCATGGGCTTTCGGGAACATGTATTTGATCTTCAGGCAGGATTGGATATACCATTCAGGTATTTCCTTTGCCCGCATCTCCGCCTGCCAATCATCAGGAATCCCTTTCCCTTTACGGACACTTTCCATTATTTTGAAAGCCAGACCGTCATCCATCCCATGGTGAATCAGATAGACCATGATGTCGTCACGACAGCCGATAACGTCCGCCAGCGGGATATTATTTTCGCGGATGAGCGTTTCGGCATTGCCCAGATAGACGTCCGTGCCATGGGAAAGTCCCGAAATCTGAAGCAATTCCGCAAAGGTGTTCGGGCTCGTCTGCTCCAGCATTCCACGGACAAAGCGCGTCCCGAATTCAGGTATTCCGAGTGTTCCGGTTTTACTGAATATCTGGTCCGGTGTGATACCCAACACTTCGGTGCCACTGAATATCTTCATGACATCCGGATCATTGGGCGGAATCGTTTGCGGATCGATCCCGGACAGATCCTGCAGCATACGGATAACGGTCGGATCGTCGTGTCCAAGTATATCCAGCTTCAGCACGTTATCATGGATGGAGTGGAAGTCGAAGTGGGTCGTTTTCCATTCAGAATCCTGGGCATCGGCCGGGAACTGAATAGGTGTAAAATCGTAGACATCCATATAGTCCGGAATAACGATAATGCCGCCGGGGTGCTGTCCGGTCGTCCGTTTAACGCCTGTGCAGCCTTTTGCCAAGCGATCGATTTCCGCTGATGAGAATCGGAAGTTGTGATCCCGCTCATAGGCTTTCACATAACCAAAGGCTGTCTTGTCCGCAACCGTGCCGATTGTTCCGGCCCGGTACACATATTCTTCGCCAAATAGCTCTTTCGTGTAGGCATGGGCTTGCGCTTGGTATTCCCCCGAGAAGTTCAAGTCGATATCGGGTACTTTGTCTCCATAAAACCCCAGGAAGGTTTCGAATGGTATGTCGTGCCCATCTCGGTCCATATTCTCCCCACACTTCGGGCAGTCCTTCTTTTCCAAGTCGTAGCCGGAACCGATTGAACCATCTTCATAGAAATAGGAATATTTGCATTTCGGACAGCGGTAATGCGGCGGCAAAGGGTTGACTTCCGTTATCCCGGTCATGGTAGCTACGAAACTTGAGCCGACCGATCCCCGTGATCCTACCAAGTAGCCGTCCTGATTGCTCTTCAGCACCAGTTTTTGGGAAATCAGATAGATGACCGAAAAGCCGTTGCCGATGATTGAGTTAAGCTCCTTCTCCAGCCTTTTTTCGACCAGTTCAGGGAGTTCTTCGCCATAGAGCCGTTTTGATTCATCATAAGCTAATCGCGTGACCTCCTCATTCGCACCTTCCATGTTGGGCGTATACAATTGATCTTTGATCGGAACAATCACTTCCGTGCTGTCAGCAATTTTTTGAGTGTTATAAACGACGATTTCCTTGGCTTTTTCTTTGCCCAGGAAGGAGAAACAGTCCAACATCTCATCTGTCGTTCGGAAATGGACTTCCGGCATGTGCAGAACTTTTCCTTGATTCACCTTCAAGGACCCAATCAATATTTCCCGGTAGATGGCGTCCTCCTTGTTCAGATAATGGACATTCCCGGTTGCGACGACCGTTTTGCCCAGTTCATCCCCGATGGCAACGATTTGGGTGATGATTTCCTCCAGATCGCTTTCATTCTTGACTAATTCCTTCGTGATGAGCGGTGCATAAACTTCTTTCGGCATGACTTCGATGTAATCATAGAACTTGGCTTTCTCCTTTGCTACCTCTGCCCCTTTTTGCATCATCGCCTCAAAGATTTCGCCTTCGCTGCAGGCAGAACCGATCAACAAGTTTCCCCGGATTGCTTGCAGAACGCTGCGCGGAAGACGCGGTGTCCGGTAATAATACTCGATATTCGAAGCAGATATAATTTTGAACAGGTCCTTCAGCCCATCTTGATTTTTTGCCAAAATCGTTGCATGGAACGGGCGTGCCCGTTTGTAAGAATCGCCGCCGCCAATATATTTGTTGAGATCATCATGAAACAAGATGTTATGCTCTTCGCGTGCTTCTTTCAGGAATATCCAGCAGAGTGCCCCCGTTGTTTCCGAATCATAAACTGCTCGGTGATGCTGTTCCAAGCCGACACCATAGCGTTTCGCCAACGTATTCAAACGATGGGATTTCAATTGCGGATGCAGGAAACGGGACATTTCCAAGGTATCAATCACCGGATGGGGCGCCTCTGGCATGCCATGGCGTTCATAACTGTTGTTCAGGAAGCCCATGTCAAAACTGGCATTGTGGGCTACAAGAATAGATCCTTCTGAGAATGCCGCAAATTCCTCCAACACCGTTTTTTCCGGTTTGGAGTCGCGCACCATGTCATCGGTTATGCCGGTCAAGTGAATGGTCGTCTGCGATAACGGATGACCCGGATTGATGAACTCTTCGAATGTCTCGATAACATTTCCTTTGTACATTTTTACGGCAGCCAACTCGATAATCTTATCGTATACTGCCGACAGGCCCGTTGTTTCCACGTCGAAAACCACATAGATTGCTTCGCTGAGATCCTCATGGACCGGATTATAGGCAATCGGAACACCATCATCCACGACATACGCTTCAATCCCGTACAATATTTTCACGTTATTCGCTTTCCCGGCTGCATGGGCATCGGGATAGCCTTGCGCAGCGGCATGGTCAGTCAGCGCGATAGCTTTGTGTCCCCATTTTGCTGCCTGTTTGACAAAATCGCCGATGCCGTTTGTGGCATCCATCTGGCTCATGTTTGAGTGCAGATGCAATTCGACTCTTTTTTCGTCTTCGGGCGCCCGATCTTTCCGTTCCGCATGAGCCACTTCATTGACGTCGCGGCCATTCACAACCAAGTCACGCATGAACGTGTCTTCTTGGACGCTCCCGCGTACGCGCACCCAGATGCCTTTTTTGACCAGCTCGAAGTTCTGTTCATCCGTTTCATTTGACGAGAACAGCTTCACCGAAAACGAGGAAGTATAATCCGTCATTTTGAATACGAGCAGTTTTCTGCCGGAGCGCAGTTCACGGATTTCGCTGTCGAAAATGTAGCCTTCGATGACCACAGAACGCTCTTCTTCGGTGATCGAAGCCATCTGCTTGATTTCTTCTTTGCCTGAAATTTGTCTGCCGATCAGCAAGGGCCCGTTGTTGCCGCCTTTCGATTGCGAGCCGTCACTGCGTTGTCTGTCCTGCTGGTTTTGTTTGATGGCTTCTTCTGCTTGTTTGACCAACATTTCATCCTGCTCTTGTTTCCTTGCCAAATATTGCACCATTCGGGCTTCGGATGCTTCCTCGTCTACTTCAATTGTGATTTGGAAACTCGGGAAACCTAAGACCAGATAATTCTGTTGGATAACCGATAAGTAGTTATCCGCTAAATGATTTTTGGTGATCTCATTTTCAACGTTGATCACGACTTTGTTGTTCAGGACGACTGGAGTATGTTTGGCAAAAAGCGACTGGACCAGCGGCGAGGATATGTTGCTTCGCTGGACGACCGTTTCCCAATAATCCAGGATGCTCTCGTTCGTCAAGATCGGTTTCCTTGTTTTGATCTGAAAATCGATCGTGGCGATGGATTGGAATTTTATTTTCATATGGTTCATCAAAGCATTGAACACTTCGAAAGGCAGGACGTTGTCAAAAACGAACTGGAATGACCATAATTTGGATTTTTTATGCACGATGACTTGTTCGATTTCCCCGTTTTCAAAATACGGTAGGTACTCCGGCTTGTGATGCAGATTTATCTGTTCCAGCATTTGCTGGAACAGTTCATGTTTCGATAATGCCATTTGATCGCTCCTTCTTAACTAACAAACAAAAAGATCCAAAGAATGAGCTTTCCTTTCTTTGAATCTTCCTATTTTCTTCCTATCATTGCCCAAAGAAAAATCTTTGGATATCGTTCCAAGTGACGATGACCATCAGTAGGAGCAAAAGCCCCATTCCGATAGCAGTGATGATGCCTTCCTTCTCAGGATCCAGTGGCTTGCCTCTGATTCCTTCCACTACGTTCAGCAGCAGTTTCCCGCCATCCAATGCCGGAATCGGCAAAAGATTCACCACACCAAGGTTGATGCTCAAATAGGCCAAGAAACTGAGCACGCTCATAAAGCCATAATCAACGACCTGTTCCGTTGCCGCATAGATGGCGACAGGCCCGCCGAAAGAATCGGCTTGGAAGCCGGTCCTGAACATGGAGAAAACCAAACCAAAGATGGAAGTGGCTATCAACCAGAATTCTTCAAAACCGTAACTGATTTTAGCCATCACCGTGCGATCCATAGGGGGAGCGACACCGATCAGCCCGTAATCATTTCCCTGCTCATCGGTTTTCGTTTCGGGGGTGATGAGCACATCACGCGCTTCTTGGCCGTCAGACACGACAGAGAGTGTGATTTCATTGCCCGGATTAGCTTGGATGGATGCAACCAGTTCCGTCCATTCAGCGATTTCTTCGCCATTCACAGCCAAGACTTCGTCATCCTCCCGCAATCCGGCTGCTTCCGCCGGGCTGTCCGGTTGGATTTCGCCTAGGCGATTATCGTTGACCGTAACGCCGCCTTGCATGAACGCAATCGTGATGAAAACCGCAATACCCAAAATGAAATTATTCATCGGTCCGGCAAAGTTTGTCATCATCCGTTTCAGTAAGGGGGCTGATTGGTATTGCACATCGATGGGAGCGATCTGAACCTCTGTTCCATCCGCTTCGATGATTGTCGCATCGCGTTTGACTTCATAGGTAACGGGTTCCGAACTTCCCGGAATGATGCCCTTAATGAAGAGCGCCTGTTCCAAATCAGCTTCCAGTAATTCTATCGGAACAGCACGCAAATGCTGTTTATTGCTTAAATCTATTTGAGTTACTTGTTGTGCCTCATCAAGGGATATGTTAAGCGGCATACCGGGTTTCAACTCGGTGTCCTCATCCCCGATGCCTGCCATCCGCACGTATCCGCCGATAGGGAGCATCCTGATCGTATAGGTCGTTCCGTTTTTACGATGAGAGAAGATTTTCGGTCCCATGCCGATTGCGAATTCACGAACCAAAATGCCCGCTTTTTTCGCAAAATAGAAATGGCCGAATTCATGGATGATCACTAATATGCTGAACACGATAATGAACGTTATGATTGTCTGAAACATGTAATCCCTCCCTTTCTGTATCTTGACTTCCCGTTCTTAAAAGATGAAATGCAGAAAAATATGGAACACGGGCATCACAAAAAGCGTGCTGTCGAAACGATCGAGCATGCCGCCATGTCCAGGCAAAATCTTCCCGGCATCCTTGACGCCGAAATAACGTTTGAATGCCGATTCAACCAAATCGCCCATCTGACCGCAGACTGAAAGCAGGACTGCGAGCATGATCTGAAGGCCCATCGATAAACCCAATGGATTGTAGTAATGGAAAAACACGATGGCGATCAGCACAGCAGCAATCGATCCGCCGACGGATCCTTCGATCGTTTTGTTTGGGCTGATTGCCGGAGCCAATTTGTTCTTGCCAATTTTCCTTCCGATCATGTAAGCGCCAATATCCGTTCCCCAGATGATGAACAGCACTAAAAGCACCATCCAAAATCCAATATCCCTTGTCTGCATGAAGTAATAGAAGCCTCTCCCGACATAAAGGGAAGTCAGAACGGAAGCAGCTGCATCGTCAAAGCTGAAATCATTTCTTGAGAACACTGTGAATACGAACAGGATCAATGCTTCCAAATAAATCAAAAGCATCGCATCGATGCCGTCTGGGATGAAATGCAGGTAGGATTCCGGTAACATCAAAAGGACGGTCGCCAAAGCGGTGATGATTCCCTCCACGCTGAAGATGGTCAGCTTTTTCATCTTTAATAGTTCTTGGACGGCGATCAATCCGATTGCTGTCATAAGCAGTTGCAACGCCAGTCCCCCAATCCATAAAAATGGGATAAAAACGGCAGCAGCCACTAAACCTGTGATTACTCTTTCCTTCATGTTATCCTCCTTATATGCCGCCGAAGCGGCGATTGCGATGCTGATATTCTGCTAGCGCAGCCCGCAAGCTGGCTGTTGAAAAATCAGGCCAAAATTCTTCCGTGAAGTACATTTCACTGTACGCAGCCTGCCAGAGCAAAAAGTTACTCAAACGGATTTCCCCGCTGGTGCGGATCAGCAAATCGGGATCCTGCCATTCGCCAAGCCCGCTCGTGAATAGGTATCCAGCGAATACGTCATCGGTGATTTCGTCTGCCGAGAGTTTTCCCGATGCGACATCGCGCGCAATCATTTTTGTCGCTTGAAGGATTTCAGCCCTGGAACCATAATTCAACGCAAAATTCAAAACCAGACCAGTATTGTCTTTCGTTTTTTCGATCGCATTTTGCACGACTTTCAGCGTCTTTTCAGGCAATTGGTCAATCCAGCCGATGGTCGTCACTTTGATGTTGTTCTGCATCAATTCCGGCATGAACACATCAAAAAAATCGATGGGCAAACCCATCAAAAAATTGACTTCGTCAGTCGGACGTTTCCAGTTTTCTGTCGAAAAGGCATACAGCGTCAACACCTTTACATTAAGGCGGCTTGCTTCTATGGTTATCCTTTTCACGGTATTCATGCCCTCTTTGTGCCCGTAGACACGTGGCATAAATTTTTTCTTGGCCCAACGGCCATTTCCGTCCATGATGATGGCGACATGGGCTGGAACGATGCCGTTTTCATCGAACGGCAATTCTGTTTTTGGATTCTCACTCTTGAATAGAGCCATGCTTTATCCCTCACTTTTTCGTAACTCTCTATATTTTAACAAAAACCCGCCTGAATTCCTATGATTAACAGGAAATTATAAAATTTTTAAAATGGCCCACTATTTTAAAAAAGTCAGGGCACAAATCATTTCGA
>NZ_JBAVFV010000004.1:0-97082 GCF_049684335.1 Trichococcus sp. | reverse complement strand
GTTCTGCATTGCGCTTGTGCCAGCTTCTGACGACTGCTGAAAGCGTGAAGCAGATGATGAAATATACCAAAGCAAGGAAGCCATAGACCAAAAATACTTCTGAAGTTTTTGTCACTTTTCCGAGAATAACTTGCCCACTTCTTGTGAATTCCATGATCCCCAGTCCGGCAAGGAAAGACGTATCCTTGATGGTTGTGATCACTTGCGACAACAACGAAGGGATGATTTTCTTGAAAGCTTGCGGCAGAATGATGTATCTCAAAGTCTGCATGAATGAGAATCCTTGCGAATGCCCAGCTTCAAACTGCCCTTTCGGAATGGAATTCAAGCCTCCGCGCACGATTTCGGCAACAACGGCCGAGGTGTACAGGAACAGGGCGAAAGAACCTTTCAAGGTGATCGTGCTGCCCGGTATCAAGAAGGAACAGGAAAGCATCCACAACAGCAACGGTGTATTCCGGAAGAGCTCGATGTAGGCACCGGCCAACTTTCCGAACACCTTTTTCTCATAATTACGCAACAGGCCCAACACCGTACCGAAGATGATCGAAAGGATGACGACACCAATCGAAATCAGCAATGCCAGTTTCAAACCTTCCATCATGAACGACACATTCGATGGTGTGAAGACTGTTCTGATCGATTCCATCATTCCATCACCTCCGGAATATCTAAGACAACGTTGACGACAACCGAATCATTGTCTTTCAGTTTTTGCTCGTATTTCCGCGCAAATGTTGCAAGCGGGAAGCAAAGCAGGAAGTAAAGCAAACCGGCTACTGCGTAAGCAGGACCGTAGTTCAGACTTGAAGAAGCATAAGAATCGGCTACATACATCAGGTCCGCTCCGGCAATGATCGCCAATACGGAAGTATTCTTGATCAAGTTGACGGCTTGATTGGTCAAAGGCGGCAAAATGATTTTGACCATCTGCGGTAAAATGACGTAACGCATTGTTTGGATGTAGTTGAAGCCCTCTGAGTAAGCTGCCTCTTCTTGGCCTTTCGGAACAGCGAGGATCCCTGCACGAACGACTTCAGCGATGTAGGCTCCGTGATATATCCCTACACCGACTACCCCGATAGTAAATTCACTCAACACCAAGCCTGCCATGGCAAGCCCGTTATACATGAAGAAGATTTGGATGAGCAACGGGATATTCTGAAACATTTCTACGTATATTCTGGCAACAGAACGAGGCAATCGGCCTTTTGCCGTGGACATGGTCCCCACGACAACCCCGATGACCAAAGCCAGCAATAACGCCAACACAGCGACTAGGAGCGTCCGGATAAATCCGGCTCCAAAGTCGCTGCTGTTTTCAAGAAGGCTTTCCCAACGCCAGAGAGCGAATGGATTGGTACTTCTCATTATTCGCCCAAGCCCCACTCTGTAGTCAATGCATCAAGAGTGCCGTCTTCTCCCCATGCAGTGATTAAGTCATTAACAGACGTTGCCAATTCTGTGTTTGATTTTTTGGTCGCAACACCATAATCTTGTGTAGCAAAACGATCTTTAAGAATTTCAGTAGAGTCATCCAAGTAACCAGCCAAGATAGATCTGTCCACACTGAAAGCATCCACACGGCCAGAATCCAAAGCAGCTTTGATTTCTGGGTAAGTCGCGAATTCTGAATAGCTCAAAGTGATGCCGTATTGTTCAGCTTCAGCAGTAATCGCATCGGCCGTTGTCGAGCTTTGGGCAACCCCTACTGTAGCGCCGTCCATGTCAGCCAATCCTTTGTAACCTTTGTCTTTCTTAACCAAAAGGCCGACTGCATCCACGTAATAAGCATCAGAGAAGTTATACGTTTCTTTACGTTCTTCTGTTACAGTGAAAGTTGCGATGATCATATCCACTTCACCGTTATCCAATAATGGACCACGCGTTTTAGCGGTTACTGGAACCAGTTCAATTGCTTCCGCATCGCCTAAAATTTCTTCAGCGAGTTTCTTAGCGATGTCGATTTCAAAACCTTCAATTTCGTTTGTTTCAGTGTTTCTTAATCCAAAATTCGGTACATCTTCTTTAACGCCGACTTTCAATACGCCAGCTTCTTTGATTGACTCTACAGTCACTTGACCGGAAGCATCCGTTGCAGAACCAGCCGCAGAATCTGCTGTATCCGTAGCGTCACTGCCACACGCACCCAAGAACAATGCAGCTGATAAACATAATGAAACCCATAGATTTTTCTTTTTCATACCCAATTCCTCCTAATAATGTTGTATTCCGAAAAGTTCGGTTATCTTAAAATTTTACCCAGGAATGCTTTCGTCCGCTCATGCGTCGGATTATCGAAGAAGTGCTCCGGAGTGCCTTCCTCTACAATCATGCCATCAGCCATAAATATGACCCGATCGGCAACCTGTCTTGCAAAGCCCATTTCATGCGTCACGACAACCATCGTGATGTTCATGCTGGAAAGTTTGATCATGACGTCCAATACTTCCTGAACCGTTTCAGGATCCAATGCTGAAGTAGGTTCATCGAAAAGAATGATTTTCCGCTGTGAGCAAAGCGCTCTTGCAATCGCAACCCTTTGTTGTTGCCCGCCTGAAAGCGTTGAAGGATAAACATTCGCCTTTTCGCGCAAGCCAACGATATCCAAATATTCGTAAGCCATTTCTTCCGCTTCTTTTTTTGATTTCCCCTGCAGCTTCATAGGGCCGATTGTCAGGTTCCCTAACACTGTCATATGTGGATACAGATTAAATTGTTGAAAAACCATTGCAGAGGAATGGCGCACAATGTCCAACTTGTTTTTAGTTGTGACTTCTTTACCGTCTATAAAAACTTTTCCGTCTGTAGGTTCTTCGAGGAAGTTCATACAACGGACTGTTGTACTCTTACCGGAACCAGAAGGCCCAATAATAACTACTTTTTCCCCTTCGGCAACTTCTAGGTTGATATCCTTCAACACATGGTTGGCGCCGAAATACTTATTTACGTGCTCTAACTTAATCAATTTTGCCTCAACCCCTTTTGTGCTCGTCATCATACTACTATTATTTCAAGAGCATGGATTGGATCCTTATCAAGAAAGGACCGCTTCTTATTATTATACCATTAATCAAAATTATAATGAAAGCATGATTAAAAATCAATTAAATTATTCCGCGAAATTGTTAGATTTCCTAACATGGATTTCCTGTATACTTACTAAATAGTTAAAATAAAGCCTATTTTGTGCCTGTTTTATGAGAAACCCTTCCACAGAAATTACTTCCATAAAAAAAAATCCGCGTAAATGAAACTTTTTTAGAAAAAAAACACCATTCGCTATATATTGAACTATAGACAATATATCAGTAATTCTCATTTCATTTCACTATAATTACTCGAAGCAGTCAAAACGGGCACATTTCAGTATCTCTTTCAGCCATTTTTTGATAAAATGACTGCAGATGAAAATTCCATGATAAAGGGGTACTTACTTTGCCAGAAAAACATAATAAAATCCTTTCTTCCAAAAACTGGGCACCGCATACTCACCAAGCGCTGAATGCTGTCATCGCTGCCTACGGGAACCAAAACAGCTCTTTTGACCCAGCTGACCCTCCTTACGTTGTATTTGATTTCGACAATACCTCCGCCATCATGGATATCGAAGATACCTTGATGCTTTACATGTTGCTGCATTTGGATTATCGTTTAACACCCGATCAATTCCATGCAATTCTGACGGATGGCCTTGAGAATGTCAGCGCGACAGAGGATACGCTCCTTGAAAAGACCAATCCGCTTGCTACGATCGGCAATATCGCTCACGATATCAAATCGGCCTACGCTTGGTTGTATAAGCAATATGAAGGTTTTATGCAAGGTGGGACCCTTTCATTGGAAGAATCTAAAAAAACTTCTTACTATGAAGAATTCGCCGCAAAAATCCGCCTGTTCTACACGGTCATCAACAGCGACTTCAAAAGAAAAGCCGGCTATCCTTGGATGACGTATCTTTTCGCACAACGCACAAGCGAAGACTTGCGCCAATTGGCTTACCAATCCATCTCTTATTGGTTGCAGTTTGGCAAATTCGAACGCGTGACCTTGACGAGTCCGGCTGAATTGCCGAGCAAAGCCGGCGTCATCGTTTCCCATTACGATACAGGATTGGCGTTCCCTACCGAATTGAAGGAACTCTATCACGTCTTGAAGGCGAACGGCATCGTCGTCTACGTCATTTCAGCTTCACCGGCAGATGTCGTCCAGGTCGCCGCAACGCACCCGGACTTCGGTTACGGGTTGGACAACGAGCACGTCATCGGCATGTATTACAAGAAGGATGAGGACGGCCTGATCCAGCCTTGCATGCAGCCTGGCAAAAACATCACCAAAGGCCCCGGCAAAACAGCCGTCATCACGGAGCAACTGATGCCGAAGCACAACGAAAAACAGCCGCTGATGCTCTTTGGGGACAGCACCGGCGACTACGATATGATGGTGGAACTGCAGGACGCCAAACTCTGCGTCCTCTTCAACCGCTACATGAACGATGATACCCAAAAATTGGCGCGCGAAGCTTTCGACACAATCGAGGACTCGAACCCGCGCATCGTTCTGCAAGGACGCGACGAAAACAAAGGCAGCCTGCGCCCTTCCGAAAAGACGATCCTTTTGGGAACCCAAGAAGAAGTATTGATCCACGAAGCGTAAACAAAAGAAGCCTCGGCACAATAAAAATTGTGCGGAGGCTTCTTTTTTGTTTATAAAATGATGCGCGATTCGAATTTTTGATGACAGGTCGGACATTTCACTGTCTTTTTGCCGCGTTTGACAGGCAAACGCAAAGTCGTCCTGCAGTTAGGGCACTTACGGAAACGGGCCACTTTGATTTCCTTGAACCTTCTGAAAAACAGTTTCAGCTTTTTCTGGTTCGGCTGCCACCACTTCAGGAATTTGCGGTTTTCTTCCGCGCGTTTATAGATTTTTTTCGAATAGACCCGGAACAGCGCCAAAAAAATCAAGAGTTGCGCCACGAAGACCAACACACCAAAGTCTGTTATTGCACCCAAAAAGTACAGCACCATCCCCGAAATGATCAACGCATTGTAAAGCTGATCCACGCCGTATCTTCCGCGCATAAAATTCATTATTTTTCTTTTCAATTTTTCCAATTATTTATCCCCTTGTCTGCCAAGCAGCGCAATCATTCCAGTCGTTTGCTTTTATTGCTCTGCTGAATCGGATTTCTCTTTTTCATTATAGCATAGGAATTGCCCGGAATTTCTGAAAAAAATTTATAAAATACGCTCACTTTTTATCGGCTACGATTCACAAAATCAAAATATATACGAAGCAACCTCAAGAATCAATTGAATATTCAACACGGTCAGAAAAATCGTACAGCTCCAGCCTAAGATACTTATCCATAGCGGGTTTTTGAACCGCTCACCCATGATTTTTTTAGAGCTGGTGAAATATACGAGCGGAATCATGGAAACCGGCAAGGCGATGCTCAAAAACACTTGCGAATAAATCAATAATTTATCCAATGCTGCTTCGCTGCCGCCAAAGTAGATTGTACAGGCCAAAACTGGAAGTACAGAAAGCATCCGCGTAATCATGCGGCGTACCCATGCTGGAATCTTCATGTGGATGAAGCCTTCCATAATAACTTGACCCGTCAAAGTCCCCGTTATGGTTGAGTTCTGTCCGGAAGCAAGCAACGCCACAGCAAAAAGTGTGCTTAATACTGGACTGGCCACCGCTCCCGCCATGCTGGAATTCTGCAGACCATCATATAATGAAGAGAATGTACCCAGTTCATCTCCATGACCAAAGAAAAGGGCGCTTCCCAGTACGAGCAGCATACAGTTGATTATGAATGCTGCAGCCAACTGGATATTTGAATCCCAAGTCGTAAACCTAACCGCTTTCGCGATATTTTCCTCATCACTTCGATCATATTTCCTCGTTTGGGAAAGAGACGAATGAAGATAGAGGTTGTGGGGCATGACCGTCGCACCGACAATGCCTAATGCCATCATCAATTGACCATGCTTCAAAATTTGTCTTTGCGGAACGAACCCTTTCAGCATTTCCGGCACATCCGGTTGCGCAAGGATGACTTCATACAGGAAGACAACCATGATCACTGTGATTAATGCAATCACGATCGCTTCTATTTTTCTGAATCCCAACCTCATCAACAGCAAAAGCAATAAAACATCAAAAATAGTCATCAACACACCCGCAACCAGCGGTATGCCGAAAAGTAGATTTAAAGCGATTGCCCCACCAATTACTTCTGCGATATCCGTCGCCATGATAGCCAGCTCGGTCACGATCCAAAGAACAAATCCCAATTTCACCCCGGTATGCTCCCGCGTGGCTTGGGCCAAATCCATTTGTGCAACAATCCCCAACTTAGCAGCCATATATTGAAGAAGCATTGCAATCAAACTGGAAACGAAAATGACTGACATTAATAAATACCCATATTTTGCACCTCCGCCGATTGAGGTGATCCAATTTCCGGGATCCATGTAGCCAACTGCAACTAGAGCTCCCGGCCCGGAGAAAGCCACTAAATTTTTCCAAAAACTATCTGATGCGGGAATGGAAACTGAATCATTGATTTCCTCCAAACTAGCGGCATTCGTATCTTTTGTATACTTTTCATATTCCTTTTCAAATTTCTGTTCCATAATGAACCTCCCGTCTTTCGGCTTACCTAAACTATAATGAAAATACACCTAAAACGTATATTTGTCAATCCTTAAAAACTTCAAATCTATCGTTCTCCACTCCAAATATGAATCTGGCTATGTGTAAGCTAGCAACAAAATTGAAGTGGGATGAGTGCAAAAATAGGGCTGCCTCAAAATGAGACAGCCCCTTCTAGTTCCAATTAATTTTTTGTTGCTTTACGGCGTTCTGACAAGATCGCCACGTTCTCTGCAACTTTTTCCTTAGTCAACGGATAGATGAACCATAGACATAACGCAACGCCTGTGTACCCGATAGCCGGCACGAGTGTAGCCACATCGTAGATGCTGTTAAGAACAGAAGCTTCTTGTGTTGCCGCAGCTGATGCATAACCGATAGCAGCCAGTGCGAAACCGCCCAATCCGCCAGCCAATGCTTGTCCAAGTTTTCTTGAGAAGGAGTAGACGGCGTATACTGTACCGCTATCCGCACTTCCGGTTTTGACTTCTTGGTAGTCGATGATGTCTGTGATGAATGCCCAGATAACAACGTTGAAGTAGTTCATTCCCAGGCTTGCAAGAAATGCCATCGGAAGGAAGACCATTACATTATCCGTATGCATAAAGTACAGGACTGCATATACAACTGCTGAGAAGAACAACGCTACTGTCGCTGATTCTTTTTTACCAAAACGGGAAGCGATTTTATTTGCAAAAGGTGCAATCATCAGCGTACCGATAGTACCAAGGATACCGGCAACAGCCAATGTTTTGGAACTCTTGAAATAATCAGCGTACAGATATGCGTTCATCGTGTTCACCAACAGCATGGACAACAACAGGAAGATCGCTGCAGCGATGATTCCGCCTAGTGCGCGGTTTGTTGACAAGCCTTTGACAAGAACAGCCATTTCTTTACCGAAAGATTGTTTTTCAGTTGCCGGTTTTTGCGGAATCTGTACGCGTTCGATTGTGAAGTGGTAGCAGAATTGGTAAAGCGCAAAAGCTAGAACTGCAAAGATAGCGGCAATGATCGTGAAACGTTCCGGAATAACCACTTGTGCACCGTTCGCATCAGTCGTATAGACGAACAAAGGAACAAAGAATGAGATGAAGATGCTGGCAATGCTGGCGCCCATGCTGCGGAATACAGAAAGTGACGCACGGTCTTCAGGTTTCTCACTGATTACGGATGCCATCGATCCATAAGGGATGTTGATTGCTGTGTAGCAGATGCTTCCCCAGAACAGATACGTAACAAAAATGTAGACGATTTTTGCAGTCATAGACCAGTTTTGAACGACTGATAAGAACATCAGGAAACCGGCGATAACAGCGAATGGTGCTACACGTTTGATCCAAACACGGAAGCGGCCGTCTTTCGAAGGCTTCAGGGTATCAACGAGACGTCCCATCCCCATATCGGTAAAAGCATCGATAATTCGTGCTGACAAGAACAACGTACCTACAACTGCTCCGCTAATTCCTAATACTTTTGTATAGAACAACATCAAGAAAGAACTTGAGAAAATGAAGAACAAGTCATTTGCCATATCCCCCGCCATATAGGCTATTTTATCCAGTAATCCGAATTCCCTTACATTTTTTTTGTCATCGGTTACATTTTGTACTTTATTTGCGCTTGCGTGTTGCATTTCATGACCCCTTTTCTTATATTGATAAATCGACGCCGAACCAGTTGATAAAATGGATGGAAACAATATCACATCGCGATACTCGGTTGCGATTAAAAAACTATAAACGTTTTCAAATGAAACGACGTAACATTTACACACAGAATATACCACGCATTTTTTCCGCTTACAACGGATTTATTATTAACAATTTGTGAACGTTTTTCACGATATCTGTTAGGTTCTTGTTCTGCCAATGATGTAACCGATATCAAAAAGACCGACTATCTGCATGTTAACATGGATAGTCGGTCTGAAAATTAACGCTGTATTTTGACTTTCGTCACAATTGTTTCATTTTTGAAATCCGATAGAAAAAAAGATTCCTTATTATCCTACTATTGAAGAATAAGCTTATTTTTTGATATTACTTCGGATCCAAACCAAGTAAAGAACGAATGCACCCAAAACAACCACAATCGGCCATAAATCTGGAATAAGAAAGCTCCCTGATACAGTTCCCGTCACAAAAAGAACAAGAGCATTTGAACGCTCTCGTCCTTCCTTTTTCTTATTTTTGAAATTATAAATCAATAACGTCGCCGCCCGTCACGCCATAGATTTGGGCGGTAACATAGCTGGCGTTGTTGGATGCTAAGAAGACATAGACATGCGCCAGTTCAATCGGCTGTCCAGGCCTTCCCAACAAGGTTTTCTGCCCGAATTCCGGAAACGCGCCGTCCAGTTGCCCATGATCCAACTGCAACGGCGTCCAGATTGTACCCGGCGTCCCCCCGTTCACACGGATGCCTTTCTTGGTGAATTGTTTCGCCAAACTGATCGTGAAGCTCGCGATTGCGGACTTGGTGGCGGCATAATCCATCAAATGGGTACTCGGATCATAAGCTTGGATTGATATAGTCGTGATTATCGCGCCTCCCACCGGCCTTCTCTATATAATCCGCGACTTCTTCCGCCTCGCGTTCTTCGCCAGGGAAAAATTGAATCGCCACATCGGCAGCATCTTATCTCGCAAAGCGGGAGTGTCTTGATCCTAATCTGCAAATTTTCCAGTATGATACAACTCGCGTGGATCCTTCAAAATAGGTTCAGTCATCTCATTCACTCCTTTGTCTTTGTAATAATAGTCTAATACACTTACTTACACTTTGGAAATGACAAGCCTTTTCAAGAGATGTGATGCCTCTTCCAACCATCATTCTATATAATTTCTTATATATTCTATTGACCCTTATATTCAGTAAGTGTATAATCGCTTATATAAGAAATGTGAAACAAAGCACAATATCAACTCGAATATTCGCTGCTGCCATCCTAGCCGCTTCGATTATTGATGGAGGAAAAAATGAATATTGAACGATTTATTGAAGCCCGTAAAGCGTTGAACCTCTCGCAGATGGAACTGGCAGATGGTATCTGCACCCAAGCTACTTTGAGCCGCTTCGAGAACAATGGGCACGTCCCGAACCTTAAGATTCTGATCAAGCTGTGCAACCGACTGAACCTACCCTTGGGAGAATTGTTCCCTAAAGTAGGCGTCAAGTATACAGAAGCGACAGAAAAAATGAACAAAGCAGAATTCTTTCTGATCACAAGCGAATACGACCAAGCTTCGGACCTGCTGCAGAGCATCTCCGTGAGTGAAATCGAAGAGAACAGCCTGGCACTGCGCTTCCATTATTTGAACGGCTTCATCATGATTGCACAGCAGTTTCCAGTGACGGATGTATTATTCACCTTTGATCAAATCTTGCTGTCTGATGATGTGGACGACGTGGAAATCTATCGCCTGCTGGCTTATACCGGTATCGGCATGGTCTACAGCCGTGAAAAAAAAATGGAAAAGGCAGAGTTTTATTTCAGTAAGGTCCTGGAAAAAATTTACGCTTATCCAATCAACACGATGGAGGATGTATGGCGTGTACTGAATATTGTTTTCCAAAGCGGCACCTTCTATTCCCTCATAAATGAGATTGAGTTGAGCAATGCACTGCTTTCCTATGCTGTTTCCATTTGTTCAGAAAATCACGTGACCTACTATCTTGCCCGCGCAGCCATCCAGTTGGCCAAAAATGCCATCATCCAGGAGAGGTCGCAGCAAGAAGTGCTGGAATTGATCTACGATGCCAGAGCCTATTCAAAAATCAACAAAAACACGATTGCGCTGAAAGAATTGGCGCAGTTGGAAAGCGAGATCCTTTCAGGGAATCCCGCAACAGAATGACACGTTTATCCTCAAGGTGGTGGAAAATATGGAACAAAGAAAGGCAACGGTCCGTCTGATGGGAACGATCATCGATCTGCTTGTGACACACACGCGCCCGGATGTTATTTTGGAGGAGGCAATCCGACGCCTGCGGATATACGAACAACGTTTCAGCGCCAACGATCCAACGTCGGAGCTGATGCAGATCAACCATTTGGCAGGCAAAGCCCCTCTTGCTGTCCATCCTGATTTGTTCCAGTTGATTAAGGTGGGGAAATACCATAGCTTAGCTCCCGGCAGTCATCTGAATATCGCGATTGGACCGTTGGTGCAGACTTGGCGGATCGGTTTCGGTGATGCCAAAGTCCCGAATACCGAAGAGATTCAGCGGCTTCTCGCAATCACAGATCCCAACAAAATCCTCTTGTCCGAGGAGGACCAGACCGTTTTCCTTCAGCAAGAAGGCATGTCCATCGACTTGGGGGCCTTGGCAAAAGGCTATATCGCCGATCTGCTGACGGCATACTTCAAGGAAGCCGGCGTAGCTTCCGCTCTCATCAATTTGGGCGGAAATGTCATCGTGTTCGGACCATCCCAGAATCATGAAGATCCCTATTGGCGCATCGGCATCCAAAACCCACTGCTCCCCCGCGCGCATTATAGCGCGATATTGAAGATTCAGAACCAATCAGCGGTTACCTCCGGTGTATATGAACGGCGGCTTGAAGCCCAAGGCAAGCACTATCACCACATTCTGGACCCCAAAACCGGCTATCCGGCAGAAACGGATGTCATCAGTCTGACTGTTGTCGCCGATGACTCTGTCGATGGGGAAATCTGGACGACCCGCTTGTTCGGCCAACCTGCCGACGTGATCCTTGCCACATTGGACGGGTCAGAAGCAATCGACGGAATCCTGATCATGAAAGACGGCAGCCTCATCTGCTCCAAAGGCTTGAAAAACCGGTTGCAACGTAAACAGCCCGCCTAATCACCTGTTTAAATGAATCATAAAAAAACTAATATTTGGAAGGAAGTATTCATATGAATAAATTAATCGGCCTCGTCGGCACAAATTCAGACCACTCCACCAACCGTATGCTGCTGCAATACATCCAAAAACATTTTTCGGATAAGGCAGACATCGAAATCATCGAAATCAAGGACCTGCCAATCTTCGACAAACCGGTAGACATGCAGATCCCGGCTGAGGCGAAAGCCTTGGCGGAAAAGATCGAAGTAGCTGACGGCGTCATCATCAGCACACCAGAATACGATCACGCAGTTCCCGCTTCCCTGATGAGTGCCTTGAGTTGGTTGTCGTACGGCATCTATCCCTTCGTCGACAAGCCCGTCATGATCACAGGGGCTTCCTATGGCGTACTGGGTTCCTCACGGGCGCAAGCGCATTTGCGTCAAATCTTGGATGCTCCGGAATTGAAAGCCCGCATCATGCCAAGTTCTGAGTTCCTGCTCAGCCATTCTTTGCAGGCTTTCGACGCAGACAACAACCTCAAGAATCCGGATCAGGTCCAAGAACTGGAAGGCTTGTTCGAGGACTTCCTAATGTTTATCAACATCATGAAACAACTATCGCACACACACGCCGCACACGTAAAAGCAGCTGAAAACTTTTCTTGGGAAAATAACTAGAGATCGGAGACAAACATCATGAAATTAGTCGGTATTGTAGGTTCCAACGCGGAAGTATCATATAACCGCATCTTGTTGAAATACATCAAAAAGCAATTCAGCCCCTTGTTCGACCTGGAGATTTTGGAAATCAAGGATATCCCTTTGTTCAATCAGAGTGATGACCAAACAAACAGCGCTGCTGTGCAAAAGTTGAGCCAAAAAATCCTGCAGGCGGACGGCGTCATCATCGCCACTCCTGAACATAACCATACAATCCCTGCAAGCTTGAAGAGTGTACTGGAATGGTTGTCCTTCAAAATCCATCCATTGGAAAACAAACCGGTCATGATCGTGGGAGCTTCCTACTATGACCAAGGCTCTTCCCGTGCCCAACTGCACCTGCGTCAAATTCTCGATGCACCCGGCGTCAATGCCATCGTCCTTCCGGGTAATGAATTTTTGCTGGGAAAAGTCAAAGAGGCCTTCGATGAACAGGAAAATCTGAAAGACAAACGCACCGTCGATTTTCTGGGCAGCTGTCTGGAAAAATTCACCCAATTCATCACGCTGGTCTCTGCTGTTGAAGGACCGAAAAAACCGGTGCTCGAGCCGGAAGACCTGTACGCCACCGGAAAGATCGCAACAACGATTGAAGGCGTCGATAAGGAAGCCGATGACTGGTTGGAACAAGCCGCTGAACTTGTGGGCGCTGTGGAAGGCAACACCTATGTCAAACTGGACCGCGGCTTGTTGACCGTGGATCAACTGAACTACTTCCTGGCTTCGATGCCGATGGAATTGACGTATGCCGACAGCAACAACCAATTCCTCTACTACAACTATACAAAGCCTGCCGAAGAAATGCTCGCTGCGCGCGTGCCCGGCCAAGTCGGCAACCCGCTTTCCAAATGCCATCCGGAGAGAGTGCACAAAGGCGTGGAATGGGTCCTTCAACAATTGCGTTCCGGCACAATGGACGCTTTCCGTGTCAACGTTCCGACGCACGGACCTGACAAGTATGTCGTGCATAACTATGAAGCGCTGCATGACAAAGATGGCAACTATGCCGGCGTCAACGAATACATCCTGGACTTCAAACCGATCATCGACTGGTATCTGACCCAAACCGGCCAAAAACTGATTGGCGATGTCGATGCCGTTTCCAGTGCTTCTGTAAAAGACCATCACAGCGATGACGTCGATGCCGGGACGAGCGCATCGGTTAAAGCATAATCACTGTACAAAGGCCGTTGCAAATATTTTTCGCATAATAAGTTTGAAATAATGAAAAACTGCTTCCCAAGGATGCTTTTTCATCTCCAAAGGCAAAATCTATATATCAAAAAGACCTCACGCTTCAGGCATGAGGTCTTTTTGGACTAAAACTAATTATACTTATTTTAAAGGAATGCAATTTTATCAAGCATCTTTTGGAATTTGGTTATTGAGAAGATTTTGATTACTCTTTTACAAGACTAACCGTAATTTTAGGCGCGCTACGACTATAATTAGGAACTTTCTCAGCGAAATTTTGTAAGTGAGACATTTTATTATGTAACTCAATCGCTTGTGGGTTTTCCCATTTTTCAACCATTACAAAATTATATTCATCTGTAACAGCTTGGTAAAGTTGATAAGATAAGCAGCCTTCTTCTTTCCTGGATGCCTTAATTAGTTCTGAAATTTCATTTAAAAATTGTTGTTTTTGCTCGGGTATAATATAAAATTCTGCATTGATTACTATCATTTCTCCACCTACTTAAAATTAGTTATTTTTTCTGGCGCAAATCTTACGGATTCGTAGCCTTCTTCCATTGCCTTACCGATGGATAAGATCATGACCGGTACGTATCTTTCTTTGTCCAAATCAACCGCTTCTGCCAACTGATCCGCTTCAAATCCTCCGATAGGGTTCGTATCATAGCCATGAGCACGAGCCACAAGCATGAATTGCATCGCCGCCAAACTTGAATCTATTTTTACGACATCGTTCATCTGTTCTTTTGAAAAGTTCTTGTAGTAAGGAATGATGGCGGCTAATTGTTGGTCACGGACTTCGGCGGACATTTTGCCTTGTTCGACAGCTGCCGCGTAGATTTCTTCCCCATACTCGTAGCATTGCATATCGCCGAATATCAGAACCATCGCTGACGAAGTATCATTTTGTCTTGTGTTGAAACGGATCAGCGGTTTTAATTTGGCTTTTGCTTCCTCGCTCTCAACAACCACAAAACGCCAAGGTTGCATGTTTACGGATGAAGGTGTCGTCGTGGCTTCCTGTATCATTTCCAGCATTTCTTCTTGGCTGATTTTAAAATTTTCATCATAAAGACGGATTGATTTTCTTCCGAATACGATATCCGAAAAATCGTTATTGATAAGTTTGTTTGTCATGTTCATAGCCTCTTTCTTTTTATCTTTTCAAGTATAGTTTGTTTAGTAAATTGGATAATTGTTCTGCTTCCTCATCGCTTAATGTCAGCGACAGGGAAGATTTCCCCTGATCATGTTCTTTACCGCAGGCTGCCAAATCTTGGATTGCCTTGTCTGATAATTGAACAAAGATTTCCCTGTTATTCTCTGCGTTCCGATTCCGGATAACATAGCCCTTTTGTTCCAATATTTTCAGATGGCGCGTGATTGCGGCACTGTCTATCTTCATTTCTGTCTGGATCTGATTTTGGGAGCACGTTCCTTTGTCTTTCAGGAACATCAGCATCTCATACCGCGTCAAACTGAAGCCTGTTTCTTTTTCGAACAGCGTATTGATTTCCTGATTTGTGAGCTTGATCTGATAAAGCAGCCTGCTTACTTCTCTCAAGTTCATAGAATTTCACCTCGATTATGCAGATTTTCTTGACTAACCAACAATTGACTCGTCAACTGTTGATTAGTCAATCATAATGCATGATCTGACTTTTGTAAAGTAAGTTGCTTGATAAAGCTGCAATAAAAGTTTTCCAATTTGAACTAGACAAAGAAAAAAGACCCCACTCTTTCGAATTGGACCTCCAAATTTGTAATATAAAAAACATTGTGGATAACTATAGGCCGACACCTTCAAAGTACTGCAAATCGGCTTACTTATTATAAATCTTTGGGCCTTTGCGCATGTTCTTAATGTCATTTTTCGGCGTGTCAATTTGTTTAGACCTTCCGCCACCTTGTTTATTCTTGATTATTTCTAACATTTTTTCTTTTGGATTCACTGTTTACACCGCCTTTGTTAATGGAACACTCCATACTTTCATTCTATTGAATTTATGCCATAAAAAAAGCATCAGCAAAATGCCGATGCTTTTAGGCTGTTAATTGATTTGTCAAATCGGTCTTTTGAACCAAATTGAAGCAAAAAACTTTTTTGAAAACGTTGATACAATAAATATTAACGTTTTGAGAATTGTGATGCTTTACGAGCTTTTTTCAAACCTGGTTTCTTACGTTCAACCATACGTGGGTCACGTGTTAACAGACCAGCTGCTTTCAATGGTCCGCGGAAGTCAGGATCTACTTCTAATAATGCACGAGAGATACCGTGACGAGCTGCTCCAGCTTGTCCAGTGAATCCGCCGCCGTTTACGTTAACGAAGATATCGTAGCTGCCTAAAGTACCTGTAAGGTTTAAAGGTTGTTTGATTACTTCATATAAGTAAGCGAATGGGATGTATTCTTCCATGTCTTTTTTGTTGAAGATGATTTTACCTGTGCCAGGTAATAAACGTACGCGTGCAGTCGAATTCTTACGACGACCAGTTGCGATATATTGTGCTTGTGCCAATGAAATTCCCTCCTTAAATTAGGTTAGTGATATCTAAAACTTCTGGTAATTGAGCTTCGTGTGGGTGAACTGCTTCACCGTATACGTGTAACTTAGTGAATTGTTTAGCACCTAAAGAGTTCTTAGGTAACATGCCTTTAACAGACAATTCAACTAATTTTCTTGAATTCTTAGCACGTAATTCACCAGCTGAAATTTGTTTTAGCCCACCTGGATAACCTGAATGACGGGAATAAATTTTGTCAGATGCTTTTTTACCTGTTAATGTAACTTTGTCTGCATTGATAACAATCACATAATCACCAGTATCTACGTGTGGTGTGAAAGTTGGTTTGTTTTTACCGCGTAAAATAGTTGCAACTTGTGTTGATAAACGTCCCAATGGGATGTCAGTCGCGTCGATTACGAACCATTTGCGGTCGATCTCGTTTGCTTTAGCCATGTATGTTGTACGCACGTTTGTTTCCTCCATATTCTTCTCTGTCTGTTTGATCCAATTGAGTTTCCGGGGCTCATCGTGGGGCAAACAATACCGTCTTATATGATACGACATCCCAAAGGAATTGTCAATCTATCCAAAAGAAATAATTTATCCTTTTCAGCGCATTTCCAGCGCAAAAAAGGGTCCACTAGCGCGCAGAACCAGCGTTTGTGGACCCTTATTTTTATTTTTTTAAATATAAATATAATTGCTCGATGACATCGGCTGGCACAAATGGATAAGCCCCTTTGCCGGATGTCTTGTAAGGCTTAAAAGCTTCGATGATACTGTTGTCCTTCACGATGTCTTCCACCGAGACGAACTCCCCTTTTTTCGTGATTGTTAATTCAAAAGCTTCGTATTCTTCGACTGCGACATTCTTTTTCGGAACCGAGTAATGCGCCATGCTGGCTTGCACGGAAAGGACCACATCATTCGGACATCCGATTGCTTCATAAAACTGGGGCATAGCGGCAGCCACAAAATCCGGCACATCGCCGCGTGGGATACGCTTGAGTTCCTTGATGAACGTTACCATTATTCCACTCTCCTTCATTCATTCTCATACTTCCATTATACGCGAGTTTCGACTTTTTAAACAGTTTTCCCGACAAGTTCTGCCGTTCAAGCTTGATCGGTTATTTCTCGCAGTTTCACTGACAAAAAATACATAAATATATTGACCACTTTAAGCCCTCGTGCTACCATTGCACTAACATTAATTTTAAATGATAAATAAATGATAATGCACCTATGTATATCATTTCGTATAAAGGAGAATCGATGATGGACAATATCAGCATTCAAAGTTATCTTGCGCAATTGGGCAACAGAAAAGACCCGAAAACCGGTGCTGTCAGTGCACCGATTTATTTGTCCACAGCTTATGGACATCCCGGTTTGGGCCAATCGACCGGCTATGACTACACTCGCACTGCCAATCCGACTAGGGATATCCTTCAGGAAGGCTTGGCTGTGCTTGAAAACGGCATCCAAGGTTTCGCCACAAGCTCCGGCATGAGCGCCATCCAGCTGGCGTTCAGCATTTTCCCGGTCAATAGCCATTTCGTCGCATCCAGAGACCTTTACGGCGGCAGCTTCCGTTATTTCCAGGATATGGAGAGAAAAGGCTTCTACTCCTTCACTTATGTCGATGACCCGATCAACATCGCGTCTGCCCTCCAGGACAATACGGCCGCTGTCTACATCGAAACGCCGACGAATCCGTTGATGAAGGAAACGGATATCTCGGCTGTGGCTGAGATCGCAAAAAAACACGGCTTACTGGTGATTGTGGATAATACTTTCTACACCCCTCTGTTGCAACGTCCGCTCGACCTAGGCGCCGATATCGTCGTCCACAGTGCCACCAAGTATCTAGGCGGCCATAACGATCTGTTGGCGGGTGCGGTCGTGACAAACGACAAGGCTCTCGGCGAGCAACTGGCTTTCCAACTGAATACGGCAGGTGGCACTTTGGACGCCTTCGACTGTTGGCTCTTGGTCCGCGGATTGAAGACGTTGCCGTTGCGCATGAAGCAGCATCAGAACAATGCGAAGGCTGTCGTTGCTTACCTCGAGTCGGAAGAGCTGATCAAATCGGTCTATTATCCCGGCAAAGGCGGCATGCTGAGCTTCACGCTGCATGATAAAGCGTACATCCCTTCCCTGTTGGATGCCCTGAATATATTCACTTTCGCTGAAAGTTTGGGTGGCGTCGAAAGCCTGATCACCTACCCGACTACCCAGACCCATGCCGACATTCCGGTTGAAGTCCGCGAATCCTATGGCTTGACGGACGATCTGCTGCGCATCTCGACAGGAATCGAAGATGCGGATGATCTGATCGCCGATCTGCGCCAGGCCTTCGCGAAGGCTACAGTCACAGTCAAGGTCTGATAATGTAGCTCGCAAAATAAAATGTATGTTGAAAACCTCCGTAGAGCGATAGCGCTTGACGGAGGTTTTTGTTTTTCAGCGCTGTCCTCCGGTGAACGGAGGACTCGCCGGAGTTTAGACATTTTGCAGGAGCGTCAGCTCCTGTGGGAGTTGCTTCGCCGTAACTGACGGAGATTGCAGAAGCTGTCCTCCGGTGGCGGCTGCTTCACCGGAGCTGGCGCCGCTCGCCATTGCTCAAGCACGCAAAAAAGCGGCTGTGGAAAAGATCTCGTCTTTTCCACAGCCGCTTTTTCAGCATACTTACCTATTCTTCGTTCTGTTTGGTTTCGAATGCTTTGGTGATCGTCATCAGAGAACGGAAGAGGTCTTCCACGCTGCCTTCGTAGGCTTTGTTCTCAGTCAGCCCGCGCACTTTATCCAGCACCTTGTTTTCTCTGGATTGGTCCAGGATCGGCAGCTGGTGCTCTTTCTTGATCCGCGCAATCTCCGTCACGGCATCCATCCGGCGTTCGAACAGCTTCACCAACTCCTGGTCGATGGCATCGATTTCCGCTCTTTCCTTTTTAAACATCCCTATTCCCCCTATCCATTCCTTAATTTTTCTTCATCATAATACACTTCCACGAGATACAATCCTTGCGACGGGGCTGTCGGCCCGGCTTGGCGTCTGTCCTTCACTTCCAAAAGGCGGTCGATTTCCTCGACTTTTTTCAGGCCGTCAGCAATCTGTAGCAGTGTTCCCACGAAAATGCGGATCATATTGTAGAGGAATCCATTGCCCCTGAAGGTGAATACCAGCTCATTGTTTTCCTCGTCCTTCTTGACGCTCGCTTCATAGACAATCCGCACCAGATCGGTCTTGTCGGTTTTTGTCGAACAGAAGCTGGTGAAGTCATGCTCACCTTCCAGTTTTTTGATGGCCTGCTCCAGATTTTCCATATTGAAGCGGTAAGGATGGTGCGTTGTATACAGTCGTTTGAAGGGATTCGGGAAGCGATCGAGATCGACCCGGTAAATGTATTTTTTCCCCATCGCATGGTAACGCGAATGGAATTCCTCTGGAGCGAACTCCACGGATGTGATCAAAATGTCATCGGGCAGCAAGCTGTTCAATGCCCGCAGCAGATGATCCGGCTTGATCGCAGCAGGGTAATCAAAGTGGATGACTTGTCCGAGAGCATGGACACCCGAATCGGTCCGGCCGGATGCATGGATCGGAATAATCTGTCCATTCGACATTTTCTTCAGTGCTTTTTCGATTTCCGTCTGGACACTGTTGCCGTTGGGTTGGACCTGATAACCCACATAACCCGTTCCGTCATATTGCACGATGCATTTGAATCGTTGTGCACTCATTGGTGGCGTATGCCCCTTTCTTATCTTTCTGATGTATGGTTATGTTTTTTTCTATTTTAAAAGGGACCGGAAATACTACCCGGTCCCAAGACTCGTTCTATAGCGGCAGATTGCCTCTGTATGCGTTCAAGATCGGAATAACAGCAATAGCCCAGTCAGCACGACAAACGCCAGCATACTCAGCGTATCCAGCCTCTGCCAATCGAGGATACGGTATTTCGTCCGGCCTTCACCGCCTTGATACCCACGTGCTTCCATGGCATTCGCCAATTCATCGGCACGATTGAACGAGCTGACGAACAGTGGCACCAAGATTGGTGTGACTGCCTTCATCTGCTTCACGATATTGCCTTCACCGAACTCAACGCCGCGAGCCCGTTGCGCGTTCATAATCTTCGAAGCTTCATCCATCAATGTCGGCACGAAACGCAACGCGATGGAAAGCATCAGCGCGATTTCGTGGACAGGAACCTTAAAGCGTTTCAAAGGCCCAAGCAGTTTTTCAATTGCATCAGTCAACGACAACGGCATCGTCGTGAGCGTCAGCAACGTCGAAATAAAGATGATCAGGATGAAGCGCATGAAGATGAAGGCCCCATTGATCACCCCGAACGAAGTGATGCTGATCGGTCCCAGTTCCAGATACGTTTCCCCACCCCGTGTGAAGAGGATCTGCAGCAACACCGTGAACATAATCAACCAAATCAGTGGCTTCACACCGTTCAAAAAGACCGACAGTTTGATGTCGGAAAGGATGACGCACAGGAAAGTGAACAATGTCATGATCAAATAAGTCTGCCAGTTGTTGGCAAGGAAAATGACGATGATGAAATAGAAAGCACCGATCAGCTTCGCGCGCGGATCCAGTCTATGGACCAGCGAGTTGCCTTGGATGTAACGCCCGAAAAGTAATTTATCCAACATCTATGCCACCCTCTTCCTTAGCGACATTCTTGGTCCCTTGGTTCTCTTTGATTTTGGCGATCAGCACTGCCGCCAGTTGTTCTGTACGCAGCGGCCTTTCGCTTCCGAAATCGATGCCTGTCTTTTTGCTCAACGTATCGAGGAAAGCCAGTGCGGAAGGCAAGCCCAATTGTTTCTCCTGAAGCCAAACCGCATCCTGGAAAATTTCTGCAGGCGGGCCCATCCGGACAACTGTCCCCTTCTCAAGGATGACCACATGATCCGCATAGGTTGCGACATCATTCATCTGATGCGTAACCAATACGATGGTCAGTCCGTTGTCAATATGGAGTTGATTGAACATATTCATGATTTCCCGTCTGCCCGCAGGATCCAATCCAGCGGTCGGTTCATCCAGAACCAGCACTTCCGGCTCCATCGCCAAAACTCCGGCAATCGCTACGCGTCTCATCTGGCCCCCTGAGAGGTCAAATGGTGAGCGTTCCATGAAGGACTCATCCAAGCCGACCAAAGGCAACACGCGCCTCACGATCGCCATTGCGTCTGTTTCACTGACGCCGAAGTTCATCGGACCGAAGGCGATATCCTTCGCAATCGTCTCTTCGAAGAGTTGCGACTCCGGAAACTGGAACACGATCCCCACTTTTTTGCGCAGGCCCTTCAGATTTTTGTTGTTCGATTTGTTCGTTATGATGCGGTCCCCGATCGTAACGCTGCCTTCCGTTGGCTTCAATAAAGCGTTCAGATGTTGCGTGACCGTCGACTTACCGCTGCCGGTATGTCCGATTAAGGCCGTGTAGCTGCCGTCCGGGATATTCAGGTTCACATCGTAGAGGGCCCGGTTTTCGAAAGGCGTTCCGGCAGAATAGGAATAGCCTACTTTTTCGAAAGTAATGTCCATAACCAGCTCACCATCCCTTCCTCAGTCAAATATTCTTCGGGAACTTCAAGTCCCTGTCTCTTCAATTGGTATTTCAGCTTTTCAGGGAATGGGATATCCAAACCGATATCGATGATTTCCTTGCCCAAGCTAAATATCTCTTCCGGCGTGCCGATCCGTTTCAATTGCCCGGCTTCCATCACAAAAATACGGTTCGCTTTCGCAGCCTCGTCGATGTCATGGGTGATCGAAATCACTGTCAAATTTTCTTTTTCCTTGATTTCTTGGATGGTCTCGATGACTTCGTGACGGCCTTCCGGATCCAACATTGTGGTCGCCTCATCAAGGATGATGATGTCAGGGGACAATGCCACGATCCCAGCGATCGCCACCCTTTGCTTCTGCCCGCCCGAAAGACGTGCCGGTTCTTTGTCCATGAAGTCGGCCATGTTCACAGCCGCTACTGCATCAGCAACACGCTTCACCATTTCTTCGCGGGGAATGCCGACATTCTCCAAACCAAACGCAACATCGTCCTGCACGGTCGAACCGACGAACTGATTGTCCGGATTCTGGAAAACCATCCCGATTTTTTTGCGGACGTCCCAAACCGTTTCTGCATTCAAAGGTATCCCTTCAATGATAACTTCTCCGGAGTTCGCTTCTATCAAGCCGTTGATCGTTTTGGCCAAGGTCGACTTGCCTGAACCGTTGGGCCCGATGATGGCGATCCATTCACCCTGCTGGATTGTTAAGGAAACGTTGTTCAATGCCGGTCTTGCATCTTCCTCTGAATAGGAAAAAGTCACATTGCGCAACTCAATAATTTCATTCATGATTACAGTCCTACTTTCTCTATAGTTGAATCTTACTGCCCGTAACCGTTCATCCGTCCCACAGCCAAGCGGGTATAAAAAAAGATGAAAAATACGGAAAAGGAATGTCTACTTTGTAAGTATAAACTACTCCTCCATATTTTTCATCCACTGTCTTGACACAGCGCGGAAATAAAACGCTTTTATTTATATATCAAAAGAAACTAGAAAATTTATTAGCATTTTCTAGTTTCTTTTGATAAAAAAAGCACTTTTTTTGATGAAAAAATGCCCTCCCGAAGATCATGCAATCTTCGGAAGAACCTTGAGCTAGACTAGGGATGCCAGAAGCAATCCCATCATCATAACACTCTATTTCATCTAAAAGTGAACGTTTCATCTTTATGTGATTGAATTATACTAATTCAATGATAACCATTGGTGCAGCATCGCCACGACGAGGTTCTGTCTTCAAGATACGTGTGTATCCGCCTTGACGTTCTGCATAGCGAGGTGCGATATCACTGAACAATTTTTGCAAAGCTGATTGAACAACGATTTTGTCATCTTCCTCACGTACAGCTGCTACTTCGTTACGAACGTATGCTGCAGCTAAACGACGAGCAGATAAATCTCCACGTTTGCCTAAAGTAATCATCTTTTCAGTAGTTGAACGAATTTCTTTAGCACGAGCTTCAGTTGTAACGATTCGTTCGTTGATTAGTAAGTCAGTAGTCAAATCGCGAAGCATTGCTTTTCTTTGAGCGCTTGTGCGTCCTAATTTACGGTAAGCCATCCTAGGTTTTCCTCCTTTGTACAGTACTAGTCGTCTTGACGCAAGCCTAGATTAAGATCATTCAGCTTGTTTTTCACTTCTTCAAGTGATTTGCGTCCCAGATTACGTACTTTGATCATCTCTGCTTCAGATTTGTCTGTCAATTCTTGAACTGTGTTGATGCCTGCGCGTTTCAAACAGTTATAAGAACGTACGGATAAATCCAATTCTTCGATAGTCATTTCCAGCATTTTCTCTTTATGTGTTTCTTCTTTTTCAACCATTATCTCGGCCTTGCGGGCTTCATCGGTCAGATTAACAAAAATATTCAAATGTTCCGTTAAAATTTTGGCAGCCAAGCTGACTGCTTCTTCTGGGCTGATGGAACCATCTGTCCAGACATCCAACGTTAATTTATCATAAATATTCTTTTGTCCGATACGAGTGTTTTCAACTTGATAATTCACTTTGCTGATTGGAGTATAGATGGAGTCGACTGGCAAAACACCGATCGGCATATCTTCCGTTTTGTTATATTCGGAACGAACATAACCACGGCCATTTTTTACATCCAAGCGAACATGAAAATGTGCTCCCTCTGAAACTGTACATATATATAAATCAGGGTTTAAGATTTCCACATCGCTGTCATGGGTAATATCCGCTGCAGTCACGACTGCTGGACCTTTTACGTCAATCTCGATTGTTTTGTCTTCGTCCGTATACAATTTCAAAGCTAATTTTTTGATGTTCAGAATGATTTGGGTAACATCCTCGACAACACCATCAATCGTTGAAAATTCGTGTAGAACACCATCGATTTGGATAGTTGTTACAGCTGTACCAGGAAGTGAAGATAATAGAATTCGACGTAATGAGTTCCCAAGTGTTGTTCCATAACCGCGTTCTAGTGGTTCTACAACGAATTTACCGAATTTGGCATCTTCGCTGATCTCAATCGTTTCAATTCTTGGTTTTTCAATTTCGATCATTTATCAATTTACCCCTTTCAAAACGTGAAGTTCATGTTAGTGAGTCCATTGCGTTTCGTTACATACAAGTACAATTCTCAATTAAACACGACGACGTTTTGGTGGACGGCATCCATTATGAGGAACAGGCGTTACGTCGCGGATTGCGGTAACTTCCAAACCTGCTGCTTGCAATGAACGAATGGCAGCTTCACGTCCAGAACCAGGACCTTTAACAGCTACTTCAACTGTTTTCATGCCATGTTCCATAGAAACTTTAGCTGCTGCTTCTGCAGCCATTTGTGCAGCATAAGGAGTAGATTTACGAGAACCTCTGAATCCTAATGAACCTGCTGATGACCATGAAATAGCATTTCCATGAACATCTGTAATCATAACAATAGTATTATTAAAAGTTGAGCGGATATGTGCTACACCAGTTTCAACATTCTTTTTTACGCGGCGTTTGCGAGCTACTTTTTTAGCCATGAAGTTTTGACCTCCTTCACTTAATTATTATTTTTTCTTACCAGTGACTGCTTTAGATGGGCCTTTACGAGTGCGTGCGTTGTTCTTAGTGTTTTGTCCGCGAACAGGCAAACCACGACGGTGACGCATTCCTCTGTAAGAACCAATTTCAATCAATCGTTTAATATTTAGGTTAACTTCACGACGAAGATCGCCTTCAACCTTTAATTTATCCACTTCAATACGGATACGGTCTAATTCATCATTCGTTAAATCACGAACGCGAGTATCTTCTGAAACCTCAGCTGCTGCTAAAACTTTTTGAGCTGTGTTCAATCCGATACCAAAAATATAAGTTAATGAAATAACTACACGTTTGTCACGCGGAACATCTACTCCTGCGATACGAGCCATTTATAGGCACCTCCTTGTTATTATCCTTGGCGTTGTTTGTGTTTGGGATTTTCGCAAATCACCATAACACGACCATTGCGGCGAATGACTTTGCATTTTTCGCAAATGGGTTTTACTGATGCTCTAACTTTCATTTAAATTCCCTCCTATTTAGTGATGGAGTGCAATTATTTAAAGCGGTAAGTAATGCGTCCACGAGTAAGATCGTACGGTGATAATTCTACCGTAACTTTATCGCCTGGCAAAATGCGGATGTAATGCATTCTAATTTTACCAGATACGTGAGCTAATACTATGTGACCATTTTCAAGTTCGACTTTAAACATTGCATTGGGCAAAGTTTCAACGACAACTCCTTCGATCTCAATTACATCGTCTTTCGCCACGCCTGCTAACCTCCTAACATTCTGTTGAGCTGATTAATCTTATGTCTTGGCAATTTTTACTCTAACTGCTAGATTATACCATAGCAAGTATCGATTGAAAAGAAATTTTCGATTAATTTCAAATGACAGTTACAACTATTCTATAATCTTTTGGATTTCGGTAAACAAGTTGTCGATGCCGATTTCGCCATCCACATTATGTACCAATCCTTTTTCGCTGTAAAATGCAATGATTGGTTTAGACTGTTCTAGATTAATCTGAATGCGATTTTCTACGGTTTCAGGCTTGTCATCTTCACGTTGATAGAATTCGTGTCCGCCACAACGATCGCATGTTCCTTCTGTTTTAGGAGGATTGTTTTCTTTGTGGTAAGTCGCTCCGCAAGAGCGGCAAATGATTCTACCCGTTAGACGTTGCATCAAAACTTCAGGGTTCACATCAATGTTAATAACAGCATCGATTTTTTTGTCGAGTTCATTCATGATAGCTTCAAGTGCTTTTGCTTGTACGAGGGTTCTTGGAAAACCATCCAATAAAAAGCCTTTTTCAGTATCAGATTCTGCTAATCTCTCTTTAACGATTCCGTTTGTAACTTCATCTGGAACAAGTTCGCCTTTATCCATATATGATTTTGCTTCCAGGCCCAACGCTGTCTCATTTTTCATGGCAGCTCGGAACATGTCTCCTGTAGAGATATGCGGAATATTGTATTTCGCGATGATCTTTTCAGCCTGTGTTCCTTTTCCAGCACCGGGAAGACCCATAATAATTAGGTTCATCATTTTACTGCCTCCTAAAGATGTAAGAATATGTGACGAGGAAATCACTTTCCCCCCCACAAACTTACTATTGAATAAATCCTTGGTAATTACGTTTAACCATTCGACCTTCAATTTGTCTTGCCGTATCCAATGCAGTCCCAACTACAATCAGAAGACTTGTACCGCCAAGGGCGAGCGAGTTCGGCAAATCCCACAAACCTGAGGCAATGATTGGCAATAACGCAATCAAACCAAGAAATAGCGCGCCGACCGTACTTAATCGCATAATCATGCCGGAAATGTAATCTTCTGTCCCTTTACCCGGACGTACACTTGGAATATAGCCGCCTTGCTTTTGCAAGTTCTCTGCCATCTTTTCAGGATTGATCTGAATGAAGGCATAGAAGTAAGTGAAGACAACGATCAATACCGTATAGATTGTTGCACCGATGGGTTCACGGTAATTAAAGATGGTTGACAAAATTTGATACCAGCTAGCTTCACTTTGAGTTGCCGCGAAAAATCCGAGGATCGTTTGCGGGGTCATCATGAAAGAACTGGCAAAGATTACTGGAATGACTCCAGCAGAATTGATTTTTAACGGCAAATGCGCGGATTGATTTGATCCGGAAGCACGCTTGGAATATTGAATGGGGATTTTACGTTCAGCTTGTTGAACGTACACAACGAGTATGACCACCAATAATATTGCTGACAATAGCGCAACCGAGAACAAAATGTTGTTCGTCAAATCGGATCCTGCATCTACAAAACGATCATTGTAATAAGTGTAAAGATCTGTAGGGATTCTTGCGATGATACCTGAGAAGATGATCAATGACGTTCCGTTTCCGATACCGTGCATTGAAATGGATTCTCCGATAAAAACAACAAGCATCGAACCTGCTGTCATCACTAATGCGATGACCATGTAGGTTGTCACACCCGGATCGTTGACCAAACCCAAATTTGAGAGTTGGTTGAAACCGATCGAAACGCCGACAGATTGCACAAATGCTAAAATGACTGTCAAATATCTTGTAACTTGATTTAACTTTCTTCTACCTACTTCACCCTGTTTGGACCATTCCACAAATTTCGGAACAATGTCCATTTGTAACAATTGAACGACAATAGAAGAAGTGATGTATGGCGAAACACCCATAGCGAAAATGGAATACTGACTCAGTGCTCCACCTCCGAATGTGTCCAACAGACTGAACAAGCCCGTCGATGCCAAGTTTGTGATGGCACCCGCATCAACACCCGGTACAGTAATATGTGTTCCGATACGGAACACAATCAACATACCTAGAGTAAAAAAGATTCTATTTCTAATGTCCTTCGCCTGAAATGCATTTTTCAGAAGAGCAAACATTAGATCACCTCAACAGTCCCACCTGCAGCTTCGATAGCTTTTTGTGCTGCTTCGGAGAATTTATTAGCTTTAACTGTCAGTTTTTTCTCAACGCTTCCGTTGCCTAAAACTTTGATGCCTGATTTTTCATCTTTGACAATACCAGTTTCAACTAATAAAGCTGGAGTAACTTCTGTACCATCTTCGAAACGGTTTAAGATTTCTAAGTTGATGACAGCATATTCCTTACGGTTGATGTTCGTGAATCCACGTTTTGGAAGACGACGGAACAATGGAGTTTGTCCACCCTCGAATCCAAGTCTCACACCGCCGCCTGAACGGGCTTTTTGGCCTTTATGTCCACGACCGGATGTTTTACCATTACCGGATGAAGATCCGCGACCGACACGGTTACGTTCTTTACGTGATCCTACAGCAGGTTTTAATTCATGAAGTTTCATAGTAACTTGGCACCTCCTTTAATCTGATGTTTATTATTTAACTTCTTCTGATGTAACTAAGTGGCTTACTGTGTTGACCATGCCCAAGATAGCTGGGTTAGCTGGTTTAACAACAGATTTGCCGATTTTGGACAATCCCAAAGCTTTGCAAGTATCTTTTTGGTTTTGAGGACGTCCAATCAAGCTGCGTTTTAAAGTGATCTTTACTTCTGCCATTATGTAGTCCTCCTTATCCTAGTAATTCTTCAACTGTTTTGCCGCGTAATTTCGCAACATCTTCAGCATTTTTCAACTGTTTCAAACCATCGATTGTAGCACGAACCATGTTGATAGGTGTGTTAGAACCAAGGGATTTGCTTGTGATATCAGCGATACCAGCTAATTCGACAACGGCACGGACTGCTCCGCCTGCAGAAACTCCGGAACCGGATTTAGCAGGTTTCAACATTACGTTACCGCCACAGAAAGTTCCGATAACTTGGTGAGGGATTGTTGATTCAGACATTGGAACTTCAATAAGGCTCTTTTTAGCAGATTCGATAGCTTTACGAATAGCTTCAGGAACCTCAGCTGCTTTACCAGTACCGAATCCTACATGTCCGTTTCTGTCTCCTACAACAACTAAAGCAGCAAAACGCAGACGACGTCCACCTTTAACAACTTTTGTTACACGATTGATCGCAACGACGCGGTCTTCTAATTCAATATGATTTGGGTCAACATAAACCATGTGTGGTTATCCTCCTTTTCTTAGAAATCTAGTCCATTTTCGCGAGCAGCTTCAGCTAAAGCCTGTACACGGCCATGGTACAGATAGCCACCACGGTCAAAGACTACTTTTTTGATACCTTTAGCAACAGAACGTTCAGCAATCAGTTTTCCAACTGCAGCAGCAGCTTCAGTTTTAGTACCGGTTGCGATTTCTGTTTCTTTTGTAGAGGCACTTGCTAGCGTCACACCCGCTACGTCATCAATTAATTGAGCGTAGATGTTTTTGTTGGAACGGAAAACGTTCAAGCGTGGGCACTCTGCAGTACCAGAGATTTTTCTTCTTACGCGTGCGTGTCTAGCTTGGCGCACTTTGTTTTTATCTGGTTTAGTAATCACAATTGTCACCTCTTTAAATTTTTTTTGTGGGGTCGTTCAGGAAGCAAGTAATAATAGCGGACTATTATTTACCTGTCTTACCTTCTTTACGACGGATGATTTCGTTAACGTATTTGATACCTTTACCTTTGTAAGGCTCTGGTGGGCGTACGCCACGGATGTTGGCTGCCAAAGCGCCAACTTTAGCTTTATCGTAACCTTTAACGATGATTTTAGTGTTAGTTGGTACTTCCACTTCGATACCGTCTTCAGGTGTGAATTCAACTGGATGAGAATAGCCGACGTTCAATACAAGTTTTTGGCCTTGCAATTGAGCACGGTACCCAACCCCTACTAAGTCCAATTCTTTCATAAATCCTTCAGATACACCTACAACCATGTTGTTTACCAACGCGCGTGTAGTACCATGAATTGATTTAGTGAATTTCTCTTCGTTAGGACGAGTGAAAGTAACAGTGTTTCCATCGATCTTGATGCCGATCATTTCATTAAATGTGCTAGTTAATTCGCCTTTCGGGCCTTTAACTGTAACAGTGTTACCTTGTTGAGTAACGGTTACGCCAGCTGGGATTTCGATTGCTTTATTTCCAATACGACTCACAGGGCTGCACCTCCTTTATTTTCTCTTATTTTTTTGAAAATTACCAAATGTAAGCTAATACTTCGCCGCCGATGTTTTTCGCTCTTGCTTCTTTGTCGGTGATAACACCTTCAGAAGTAGACACGATTGCGATTCCTAAACCATTCAATACTTTAGGGATGTCGCCAGTTTTAGCGTATACACGCAAACCTGGTTTTGAAATACGTTTCAAGCCAGTGATGACGCGTTCGTTGTTTGGACCATATTTTAAGAATACACGGATAACACCTTGTTTGTCGTCTGAAGTGTAATCAAAGTTTTTGATGAAACCTTCAGCCTTAAGAATGTTAGCGATCTCTAATTTTGTCTTTGATGCAGGCACTTCTAAAGATTCGTGACGTACCATGTTGGCATTACGAATACGAGTTAAGAAATCTGCGATTGGATCTGTCATGACCATTTACATTATACCTCCTTTTGCGAGTATGGTTAAATTACCAGCTAGCCTTTTTCACGCCGGGAATTTGTCCTTTATAGGCAAGTTCACGGAAGCAAATACGGCAAAGTTTGAATTTGCGATAAACTGAATGTGGACGTCCGCAACGTTCACAACGAGAGTAAGCTTGAGTAGAATGTTTTGCGGGACGTTTGTTTTTAGCAATCATGGATTTTTTAGCCAATTATTATTCGCCTCCTTAGCTTATTTTTGGAATGGCATTCCAAGTTGTGTCAATAATTCTCTTGATTCTTCGTCAGTGTTAGCAGTAGTTACGATAACGATATCCATACCACGTACTTTGTCGACTCTATCATAGTCAACTTCTGGGAAAATCAATTGTTCTTTGATACCTAAAGTATAGTTTCCACGACCATCAAAAGATTTTTTGCTGATCCCACGGAAGTCACGTACACGTGGTAATGAAACTGTTACTAGTTTATCCAAGAAGTCGTACATTCTTTCGCCACGTAAAGTAACTTTAGTGCCGATAGGCATACCTTCACGTAAACGGAATGCAGCGATTGATTTTTTAGCTAAAGTGATGACTGGTTTTTGACCAGCGATCAACGTTAGTTCTTCAACTGCTTTATCTAGGTTTTTTGTGTTTGAAACTGCATCACCCACACCCATGTTGATGACAATTTTGTCAATTTTAGGTGCTTGCATGATTGAGCTGTATTCAAATTTTTCCATCAACGATGGAACGATTTCTTTTGTGTATCTTTCTTTTAAACGGTTCATTTAGAATATCCTCCTTCCTCTAATAATTAATCAATGATTTCGCCGGTTTTTTTGGAAACGCGGACTTTTTTGCCATCTACGACTTTAGATCCTACGCGAGTAGGTTCGCCAGTTTTAGCATCAATTAACATAATGTTAGAAACATGGATAGGTGCTGCTTCTTCAAGAATTCCACCTGTTGGATTTGTTTGAGAAGCTTTGCGATGTTTCTTGACAATATTAATGCCTTCGACAATAACACGATCTTTTTTAGGGAAAGTTTTAAGGATGACTCCTTCTTTACCTTTATCTTTTCCAGTAATGACTTTAACTTTATCACCAGTTTTTACGTGCATGCTTTGTTGCACCTCCTTCATTTATGACAGTTGATTACAATACTTCTGGAGCAAGGGAAACGATCTTCATGTAGTTGTTGTCACGCAATTCACGTGCAACTGGTCCAAAGATACGTGTTCCACGAGGGCTCTTGTCGTCACGAATGATTACACAAGCATTTTCGTCAAATTTGATGTAAGAACCATCTTTACGGTGTGCGCCGTGTTTCGTACGAACGATAACAGCTTTAACTACATCACCCTTTTTGACAACACCACCGGGTGTAGCTTGTTTTACTGTGCAGACGATTGTATCACCAATTCCTGCAAATTTGCGGTTTGAACCACCTAAAACTTTGATAGTTAACACTTCTTTAGCTCCTGAATTATCAGCAACTCTTAAGCGGGATTCTGTTTGTATCACGTCAGTATCCTCCTTCCGGATATAAAATATTTATTTGTCTGATTAGATGATTACTGATTCTTCAACAACTTCAAGTAAGCGGAAGTTTTTAGTAGCAGATAGAGGACGAGTCTCCATAATTCTAACTACATCTCCCATTTTAGCTTGGTTGTTTTCATCATGTGCCTTGTACTTTTTAGAGTACTTAACGCGTTTACCGTAAGTAGGATGTGTTTTTGTTGTAGATACTTCTACAACGATTGTTTTATCCATCTTGTCGGAAACAACAACACCTTGGTAGACTTTACGTTGGTTACGTTCTTCAGTCATTTCGTTGTGACCTCCTTTGCTGATCTACTATTTTTGCAATTCTTGTTGTCGCAATACAGTTTTAATACGTGCAATTGATTTGCGTACTTCTTTCAAGCGGGCAGTATTTTCTAACTGTCCGGTTGCAAGTTGGAATCGTAGATTGAATAATTCATCTTTGAATTGTTTTTCTTTATCAATCATTTCAGCAGTGGATAACTCTTTAAGTTCATTAGCCTTCATTCGATTCACCACCAATTTCTTTACGTTTTACAATTTTTGTTTTAACTGGCAATTTGTGAGATGCAAGACGTAGAGCTTCGCGTGCCACTTCTTCAGGGACGCCTGCTACTTCGAACATGATCTTGCCGCGTTTAACTGGAGATACCCAACCTTCAGGTGCCCCTTTACCAGAACCCATACGGACTCCGATAGCTTTGGATGTATATGATTTGTGAGGGAATATTTTGATCCAAACTTTCCCGCCACGTTTCATGTAACGAGTCATAGCGATACGAGCAGCTTCGATTTGACGGTTTGTGATCCAATGAGAGTCAACAGCTTGCAAACCATATTCGCCGAAAACTACTTCTTTTCCGCCTTTAGCTTCTCCGCGCATTTTTCCACGGAACTCACGACGGTGTTTTACACGTTTAGGTACTAACATTGGTTATTTCCCTCCTTTCTCAGTTGTTTTTTTTGCTGGTAAAACTTCACCACGGTAAATCCAAACTTTAACGCCTAATTTACCATAAGTTGTGTCTGCTTCTTCCCAAGCGTAGTCGATGTCCGCACGCAATGTATGCAATGGAACAGTTCCTTCAGCATGAGTTTCAGCACGAGCGATATCTGCACCATTCAAACGACCAGAAACTTGCGTTTTGATCCCTTTAGCGCCAGATCTCATTGTACGTTGGATTGCTTGTTTTTGCGCACGACGGAAAGCTACACGGTTTTCCAACTGTTTAGCGATACCTTCAGCAACTAATTTAGCATCCAAGTCTGGTCTTTTGATTTCCACGATGTTGATGTGTACTTTTTTACCAGTAAGTTCATTTAACTCTTTACGAGTTTTTTCAACTTCAGAACCGCCTTTACCGATTACCATTCCAGGTTTGGCAGTATGAATAGAAACGTTTACGCGGTTAGCCGCACGTTCAATTTCAATTTTAGAAACAGAAGCTTCGCTTAAGTTCTTTGCGATGTATTTACGGATACGTAAATCTTCATGTAAGAAAGCTGCGTAATCTTTTTCAGCGTACCATTTAGCATCCCAGTCACGAATGATGCCGACACGTAATCCTAATGGATGAATTTTTTGACCCACAGATTATCCCTCCTTCTTTTCTGATACCACGATTGTGATGTGGCTAGTACGTTTCATGATTGGTGAAGCTGATCCTTTTGCACGTGGACGGAAACGTTTCATCGTTGGTCCTTCGTTAACATAAGCCTCGCTTACTACCAAGCTTTCGATATCTAAGTCATAATTATGTTCTGCATTAGCAATTGCTGACATCAACACTTTTTCTACAACGGGCGAAGCGCCACGTGGTGTAAATTTCAGAATGGAGATTGCGTCTCCGATGCTCTTGCCTCTGATAAGATCCACTACTAAACGAACCTTACGAGCGGCAATGCGAACAGTTTGTGCAGATGCTTTTGCAGCTGTGATTTGTTCTGGCATGTTATTTCCTCCCCTCGTAATTAACGGCGACCTGTTTTCTTGTCGTCTGCGGCATGGCCACGGTATGTTCTTGTTGGAGCGAATTCTCCTAATTTGTGTCCTACCATGTCTTCTTGAATGTAAACTGGAACGTGTTTTCTTCCATCATAAACTGCAATCGTTTGTCCGATGAATTGTGGGAAAATTGTTGAGCGGCGAGACCAAGTTTTAATTACTTGTTTCTTTTCGCTAGCTAGAGCAGCTTCAACTTTCTTAATTAAATGTTCATCGACAAAAGGTCCTTTTTTCAAACTACGACCCATGGTGAAGCCTCCTTTCGATTATGTGTTGCTTCAGTTACTTATTGTTGTGATAATTATTTTTTACGTCCACGAACGATTAGCTTGCTAGATTTAGCTTTCTTGCTACGAGTTTTGTAACCAAGAGCAGGTTTACCCCAAGGAGTAACTGGCGCTTTGCGTCCGATTGGAGATTTACCTTCACCACCACCATGTGGGTGATCGTTCGGGTTCATTACAGAACCACGGACAGTAGGGCGTTTACCCAACCAACGGTTACGTCCAGCTTTACCGATGTTAATCAATTCGTGTTGTTCGTTACCTACTGAACCGATTGTTGCACGGCAAGTTGAAAGGATTAAACGTACTTCGCTTGAGTTCAAACGAACTAGTGTATATTTACCTTCTTGTCCAAGTACTTGAGCACTTGTACCAGCTGAACGGATCAATTGACCGCCTTTGCCTGGTTTTGTTTCGATGTTGTGGATAACAGTACCGACTGGGATAGTTGACAATGGCATTGCGTTTCCGATTTTGATATCAGATCCTACTCCAGATTCGATTTGTTGGCCTACTTCGATGCCTTTAGGGGCAATAATGTAAGTTTTGATTCCATCAACATATTGGATCAATGCGATGTTTGCAGTGCGGTTTGGATCGTACTCGACAGCTTTGACGATACCAACGACTCCATCTTTATTACGTTTGAAGTCGATCACACGGTAAGCACGTTTGTGTCCACCAGCTTGATGACGAACGGTAATTTTACCTTGGTTGTTGCGACCGGCTTTTCTTTTGATTGGTTCGACCAAAGATTTCTCAGGTGTTGTTTTTGTAATTTCTGCGAAATCAGAACCAGTCATATTACGACGGCCGTTTGTGGTAGGTTTGTATTTCTTAATCGCCACGTTTTTTCCCCTCCTATTTGATTATTTAAGTAAATTAATTTTCGAATAATTCGATTGTTTTAGAATTTTCAGTCAAAGTGATGATTGCTTTACGGCGTTTTTTTGTATAGCCTTTGTATTTACCCATACGTTTAAGTTTGCCGCGTACATTCATGATGTTTACGTTTTTAACATCTACACCGAACAATGATTCGATAGATTGTTTAACCAATGTTTTGTTAGCACGTACATCCACTTCAAAGGTATATTTCTTTTCATCCATTGCAAGCATAGAAGCTTCCGTGATGATTGGGCGTTTGATAACGTCTGTTGCTTCCATTATATAAGAGCCTCCTCTACCTTAGAAAGAGCAGCTTGTGTCAAGACTAATTTGTTGTTTGAAACAACATCCAATACGTTGATTCCTGTTTCGTTAACGACTGTTACGCCAGGAAGGTTACGTGCTGATAATGCTGCAAAATCGTTGTCGTTTTCTACAACAACCAATACTTTCGTATCAACGTTAAGGTTTTTCAACACATTTGCAAATTCTTTTGTTTTTGGTGCATCGAAGTTCAATGTTTCAACTACGATCAAGTCTCCTTCAGCAACTTTCGTTGAAAGAACTGATTTGATAGCTAAGCGACGAACTTTCTTGTTTAATTTATAGCTGTAAGAACGAGGTGTTGGTCCAAAGACAACTCCACCGCCAACCCATTGTGGTGAACGGATTGAACCTTGGCGTGCACGGCCTGTTCCTTTTTGTTTCCATGGTTTACGACCACCACCGCTGACAGCACTGCGGTTTTTTACTGCGTGAGTTCCTTGTCTTAAAGAAGCGCGTTGCATGATGATTGCATCGTATACAACGTTTTCGTTAGGCTCGATCCCAAAGATTTCTTCATTCAAAGTTACTTCACCGTTTTGTGTTCCATCTTGTTTAAATAAGGCTACGTTTGGCATTTTTCTCGTTCCTCCTCTCTTTTATATTATTTGTTTGCAGCTTTGCGGGCTACTTTGATTTCGATTAATGATTTTTTAGAACCAGGTACGTTACCTTTGATCAGGATTACGTTTTTCTCAACGTCAACCATAACGACTTCAAGGTTTTGGATAGTAACGCGATCGTTACCCATACGTCCTGCTAATTTTTTACCTTTGAATACGCGGGATGGGAATGAAGCAGCACCCATTGAACCCGGACGACGATGGTAACGAGATCCGTGGGCCATTGGTCCGCGGCTTTGTCCGTGACGTTTGATTACGCCTTGGAAGCCATGTCCTTTAGTGGTACCAGTGACATCAACAATGTCGCCTGCTTCAAAGATATCAACTTTGATTTCTTTTCCTACTTCGTATTCTCCTAGCTCAACATTGTTAAATTCACGAATGAAGCGCTTAGGAGCAGTTTTTGCTTTTGCTGCATGACCCTTAGCAGGTTTGTTTGACAATACTTCACGCATTTCTTGGTAGCCTAGTTGTACCGCTTCGTAGCCGTCTGTTTCGTTGGTTTTAACTTGTAAAACAACGTTTGGAGTAGCTTCGATAACTGTAACTGGTACTAACTCACCGTTTGCAGTAAAGAATTGAGTCATTCCTACTTTTTTGCCTAAGATTCCTTTGGTCATGGTAACACCTCCGTTTGTTTTTTATATGATAGGTTTGATTATAATTTGATTTCGATGTCTACGCCGCTTGGTAAGTCAAGCTTCATCAAAGCGTCAACAGTTTTTGTTGTTGGGTTGATGATGTCGATTAGACGTTTGTGTGTAAGCATTTCGAACTGCTCACGAGAATCTTTGTACTTGTGAGTAGCACGGATCACTGTGTATAGTGATCTTTCAGTCGGCAATGGAATCGGACCAGAAACGGTAGCTCCCGTTCTTTTTGCTGTTTCCACGATTTTATCCGCTGATTGATCAAGAGCACGGTGTTCATATGCTTTTAAACGAATACGTATTTTTTGTTTTGCCATGTTGTTCCCTCCTTCGTCAGATGTAATTCATAAGACTAGCTCCACGAAAATTCCCCGGCACACCCGCCGTGACAAAGCGACCGGGTGTGTCGCAACCTCTCGTCTCTTAGCTGCAGTTCCCGAATGAACGGTCCCCAATACATTATTCATAAACATGAATGCCGTACCAATATATTATACATAATCGCATTAGTTAAAGCAAGTCTTTTCTGAAAATAATATTCAGTTTCTGCTATTATCCAAATGACTGGTATTGCCTGAGCACTGTGAAGCATTTTGTCCCTTCACTATTATACTGATCCACAATAAGAATGCAAGCCATATGATAATGCCGAATAACAAAACTCAAAAATTAAACGGACACCAGAATGATATTCGCTCCTCTTAGGTATATCAAAGATACAACTCGAGAAATGCAACTAAATTAAATAAGGGACCGTCTCTCATGAGACCGCCCCTTATTGCTTATTCGTTTGGATATTCCAAAGCTTTCTTACCTTCATCGCCTGTGCTGACACGGATGACGTTTTCTACATTATAGATGAATATTTTTCCGTCACCGATATTACCTGAGTACAAAGCTTTTCTGGCAGCCTCGACTACATCATGGACAGGAACCGTACTGACGACAACTTCGACCCGGATCTTCGGCAGCAAATCCGCTTCAGTCTCTACGCCGCGGTAATAGGTGCTATGCCCTTTTTGCATGCCGTAGCCGAATACATCGAAAACGGTCATGCCTGTGATGCCGATACTGTTCAGTGCTTTTTTCAGACCCTCAAATTTACTTTCGTTCGTGATGATTTCAATTTTAGTGATTTTTGTTTGTGGATCTTGACCGCCAGTTGTTGCGCCGGAGGCTTGGTATTCCACAACCACTGATTTGTCTAAGTCTTCAAGAGATGCATTCGCGAAGGCCAATTCCTGATCGTTGCCTGCGAAAGCGCGCTCCTGGAATTTTTGGAAGGCAGATTTCAATTCACCCGGTACAACCGATGCAGCTGTATTTGAATAATTGGTTTCACTAAAAGCTACAGCCAGACTGCCGTATGCCGTTTCGCCATGAAGAGCATAATCCAATCCAATGTCTTCTTCTTCTTCAGAGACTCGCACTGGCATAAATTTACTGATCAATTTCAACAGTAGATAGGACATGATACCAGCGTATGCAAGTACAGCCAAAATGCTGATTATTTCTGCTATCAAAAGTGATGCGCTGCCGTCAACCAAACCGCCTTCGATTGCAGGGTTGATGCTGCTTGTTGCAAAGATTCCTGTTGCGATTCCGCCCCAGATACCGCCGATACCATGGCATCCGAATGCATCAAGCGCATCATCATAATCAAATTTCTTCTTCAGGACGGATACGCCATAGAAGCAGACGATCCCGCCGATGAAACCGATGGCTAAAGCTGAAATTGGGCTGACGAATCCGGCACCAGGAGTGATCGAAACCAGACCAGCTACAATACCGCTGACGAATCCAAGTGCAGTCGGTTTCTTGTGGATTATCCATTCGCAGATCATCCAGCTTATGCCGGCAGTAGCAGCGGCAGTGTTTGTAGTGATGAAGGCATCCAGTGCAATATCATTGATCGCCAAAGCGCTCCCGGCGTTGAAGCCGAACCAGCCGAATAACAGAAGGCCGGCACCGATCATTGTCATCGGAATATTATGCGGTTTGACGGAATCGTGGTTTTTTCTTTTTCCCAGATAAATGGCTGCTACCAGCGCCGATATACCGGAACTGATATGGATTACGCTTCCGCCCGCGAAGTCGAGTGCACCCAGTTCACGAATCCAACCACCATTTCCCCAAATCCAATGGGCAATCGGATCATAGACGAAAGTCGTCCATAAAAGAATGAAGGCAAGGAATGCTGGAAACTTCATGCGTTCCGCGATGCTTCCTGAAATCAAGGCTGGAGTGATTATGGCGAAAGCCATCTGGAACATCATGAATAGTTGATGCGGAATGGTCGGTGCATAATCGATCGGCGTGAAGCCTACACCGTTGAGTAATGTGAAAGACAAATCGCCGAAAAATTTCGAGTCGCCTCCGAATACAAAAGAATAGCCGAATAATAGCCATTGGATAGAAACGACTGCGATGGCAGCGTAACTGTGCATTGTTGTGCTTAGGACATTTTTCTTCCGGACCATCCCTCCGTAGAATAGGGATAAAGCGGGCGTCATCATCATGACTAAGATCGTTGCGAGGAAGACGAAAGTTGTGTCTGCATAATTAATGTTCTCCATATAGATTCTCCTTTTGCTGATAATTTTTTTGGTGTATTACTGCTTTGTGATGTTTCTTACTTTACACCCTATAAAATATAAAAGCATCAAAATGATGACGAATCGTGTGATGAAAAGTGACATGAACAAGTCGTTATGGACGCTTAATGCTGCGCAAGTTGCCCTAGCAGCAAATAAATGGCTATCCCGCCCTCGATAAGTGCTGTAACTGTGTCATGAAAACGGTTCAATCACTAAAAATGCGTTATATAACCTGACATGAACTGAGGTCGCAACAAAAAAAGTTAAAAATTGGGCAATATATCTGTAAAATAGCTGCGTTCAATGAATGGGTCACCCCAGCAAGCCCAGTCGGAAATCCTGTTTCTTCTATATAATATAAACGCCAATAAAGATAGAACTGAAATGGTAAAAATTCTGGGCTTTCCTCTCCGGGGCGCCCACTGCTCTCACCCCACACAAAAAGACGCTCTATTGAAGAGCGCCTTCCGGGATCGAAATTTTCCAAAAAAAAAAACAGGAGCCTAAGCTCCCGTTTTCCGAATTTTATTTTAAAATAAAATTATTTAGTGATTGAAGCTACAACGCCAGCGCCTACTGTACGTCCACCTTCACGAATAGAGAACTTAGTTCCGTCTTCGATAGCGATTGGGTGGATCAATTCGATAGTCATAGTAACGTTGTCGCCAGGCATTACCATTTCAACGCCTTCTGGTAAGTTACATACGCCTGTAACGTCAGTTGTACGGAAATAGAATTGTGGACGGTAGTTTGTGAAGAATGGAGTGTGACGTCCGCCTTCTTCTTTTGAAAGTACATAAACTTCAGCAGTGAAAGTTGTATGTGGAGTGATTGAACCTGGTTTAGCCAATACTTGACCACGTTGGATTTGCTCACGTGTAACACCACGTAACAAAGCTCCTACGTTATCGCCAGCTTCAGCGTAATCCAATAATTTACGGAACATTTCAACACCGGTAACAACTGTTTTCTTAGTTTCTTCAGCAATACCGACGATTTCAACTTCGTCACCAACGCGGACTTGTCCACGTTCAACACGGCCTGTAGCAACAGTACCACGTCCAGTGATTGAGAATACGTCCTCGATAGGCATCATGAAAGGCTTGTCAGTTTGACGAACTGGAGTTGGGATATATTCGTCAACAGCAGCCATCAATTCCAAGATTTTTTCTTCGTAAGCTGGGTCGCCTTCAAGAGCTCTCAAAGCTGAACCAGCGATTACAGGAACATCGTCGCCAGGGAAATCGTAGTCTGTTAACAGGTCACGAACTTCCATTTCAACTAATTCCAATAATTCTTCATCGTCAACCATGTCGACTTTGTTCAAGAATACTACGATGTAAGGAACACCAACTTGACGAGACAACAAGATGTGCTCGCGAGTTTGTGGCATTGGACCATCAGCAGCAGAAACTACTAAGATAGCGCCGTCCATTTGTGCAGCACCAGTGATCATGTTTTTAACATAGTCAGCATGGCCTGGGCAGTCTACGTGAGCGTAGTGACGAGTTTCAGTTGAGTATTCAACGTGAGAAGTGTTGATCGTGATACCACGTTCTCTTTCTTCTGGAGCGTTGTCGATTGCAGCATAGTTAGATGCTTCAGCGAACCCTTTTTTAGCTAAAACTGTTGTGATAGCTGCAGTTAATGTTGTTTTACCATGGTCAACGTGTCCGATTGTACCAACGTTTACATGGGGCTTTGAACGGTCGAATTTTACTTTTGCCATTTTAAATCATTTCCTCCTCATATTGAGTGCTTATAATTTGTCTAGACTTTAATCGTCTATCGTATAAAGTATACCGATTTGTGCTCGAAAAAGCAATATACAAGCTAAGCAACAGCGAGATTACTCTTCGCTATTTTTTCCGCTCTTCTTGATGATTTCTTCTTGAACAGATTTAGGAACAGCTTCGTAATGATCGAATGTCATTGAGAACGTTCCGCGGCCTTGTGTAGAAGAACGTAAAGTTGTAGCATATCCAAACATTTCTGATAATGGAATGCTGCTCTTAACGATTTGTGCGTTTCCGCGTGCTTCAGTACCTTCGATACGTCCACGACGAGAACTTACATGACCCATTACATCTCCTAAATAGTCATCAGGAACTGTAATTTCTACAGCCATCATTGGTTCAAGGATTGCAGGGTCAGCTTTTTTAGCTGCGTTACGCAAAGCAAGTGAAGCAGCAACTTTAAATGCTGTTTCAGATGAATCGACATCATGGTAAGAACCATCATACAATTTAGCTTTAACGTCAACTAAAGGATAACCAGCCAACACACCGTTTTCCATAGCGTCTCTCAAACCTGCTTCAACTGCAGGGATGTATTCACGAGGAACAACCCCACCGACGATAGCATTTTCGAACTCAAAGCCTTTTCCTTCTTCATTAGGAGTAAACTCAACCCATACGTGACCGAATTGACCTTTACCACCTGATTGACGAACGAATTTACCTTCAGATTGAACTGATTGACGGAATGTTTCACGGTAAGATACTTGAGGAGCACCTACTGTAGCTTCAACTTTGAACTCACGTCTCATACGGTCAACGATGATGTCCAAGTGCAACTCACCCATACCAGCGATGATCGTTTGACCAGTCTCTGGGTTAGTGGAAGCACGGAAAGTAGGATCTTCTTCAGAAAGTTTCTGTAGCGCGATACCCATTTTATCTTGGTCAGCTTTTGATTTAGGCTCAATAGCAACTTCGATAACTGGTTCTGGGAAATTCATGGATTCAAGGATTACTTGTTTCTTTTCATCACACAAAGTGTCTCCTGTAGTCGTATCTTTCAAGCCAACTGCAGCAGCGATATCTCCAGCAAATACTTCTGGGATTTCGTTACGGTGGTTAGCATGCATCTGTAGGATACGGCCTACACGTTCGCGTTTGCCTTTAGTGGCATTCTGAACGTAAGAACCACTTTGAAGAGTACCAGCATATACGCGGAAGAATGTCAGACGGCCTACAAACGGGTCAGTCATAACTTTAAATGCTAAGGCTGCAAATGGCGCTTCGTCGCTTGCAGGAACAGCGATTTGTTCTTCAGTATCTACGTCAGTACCTGTGATGGCAGCAACATCCAATGGTGATGGAAGGTAGTCAATAACTGCATCAAGCAACAATTGAACACCTTTATTTTTGAAAGCAGAACCGCAAAGCATCGGGAAAAATTCTACATTACATGTAGCAGTACGGATGCCTTGTTTCAATTCTTCTTTCGTAATTTCTTCACCATCAAGATATTTTTCCATCAAAGCTTCATCAGTTTCAGCAACAGCTTCAACTAATTTAGTATGCCATTCTTCAGCTGCTTCAAGATATTCCGCAGGGATATCCTCTTCATGGTATTCAGTACCTTCGTCGTTGTCATAGATTTCAGCCTTCATTTCGACTAAATCGATGATACCTTTGAATGTATCTTCAGAACCAATCGGCAATTGAATCGGATGCGCATTAGCATTCAGACGGTCATGGAGAGTGTCTAAAGAGTATAAGAAATCTGCACCCATTTTGTCCATTTTGTTAGCGAATATAATACGAGGAACACCATAAGTTGTAGCTTGACGCCAAACTGTTTCAGTTTGAGGTTCTACGCCTGATTGTGCATCAAGTAAAGCGACAGCGCCATCCAATACACGCAGGGAACGTTCAACTTCAATAGTGAAGTCCACGTGTCCAGGAGTATCGATGATGTTTACGCGATACCCTTTCCATTGTGCAGTAGTAGCAGCTGAAGTGATGGTAATACCACGTTCTTGTTCTTGTTCCATCCAGTCCATTTGTGAAGCACCCTCATGGGTTTCACCGATCTTATGGATTTTACCGGTATAGTACAAAATACGTTCAGTTGCCGTTGTTTTACCAGCGTCAATATGAGCCATGATACCGATATTTCTCGTATTATGTAGAGAAAATTCTCTTTGTGCCATCTTCTTCAAACACCTCTCTCTTTTAAAAGTAATTGCAAGTCCATTTTATTAAAAAAATGGTGACTTATACAACCATAAAGCAAATTTCTTGCAAGAAAAAATTCTTGCAAGAAAATTTTACCAACGGTAATGAGCGAAAGCTTTGTTAGCTTCTGCCATTTTATGTGTATCTTCACGTTTCTTAACTGAAGCACCAGAGTTGTTAGCAGCATCCATAATTTCTTTAGCTAGACGCTCTTCCATAGTATCTTCACCGCGTAGACGAGAGTAGCTTACCAACCAACGTAATCCTAAAGCCATACGACGATCTGGACGTACTTCGATAGGAACTTGGTAGTTAGAACCCCCTACACGACGTGCTTTTACTTCTAAAACAGGCATGATGTTTTTCATAGCTTGTTCGAAAACTTCCAACGGGTCGTTTCCTGTAGATTCTTTGATCATTTCAAATGCGTTATATAAGATTGTAGCAGCTTTACCACGTTTCCCATCAACCATGATACGGTTGATCAAACGAGTCACCAATTTTGAATTGTAAATTGGATCTGGCATTACTTCACGTTTTGTAACTGGACCTTTACGAGGCATTCAAATTCCTCCTTCCTTAACTTTTGTTTTTTCATTTATTGTTTAATTATTTTTTCTTAGGTCTCTTAGCTCCGTATTTAGAACGGCTTTGCATACGGTTGGTTACACCAGCTGTATCAAGAGCGCCACGAACGACATGATAACGTACCCCTGGCAAGTCTTTTACTCGTCCGCCACGGATTAGCACCACGCTATGTTCTTGTAGGTTATGTCCGATACCAGGAATGTAAGCTGTAACTTCTAACAAGTTAGACAAACGTACACGAGCGTACTTACGTAACGCTGAGTTAGGTTTTTTCGGAGTCATTGTACCCACACGAGTACAAACACCACGTTTTTGAGGTGAGTTTGTATTTGTTTGAGATTTCTTGAAGCTATTGTACCCTTTTCCTAAAGCAGGAGCAGTTGATTTTACAATAGCAGATTTGCGAGGTTTACGCACTAATTGATTGATTGTAGGCATTGATTTTCCTCCTTCCTCGATGGGATATCTAGGTCCACACATCCAGGTGGTTCCTTTTTAGTTAAAAAAATAAATAAATCGAATATTTCGACTCACTATTCTTTCTGTGACAATCATACACCAGTCAGCACGACTGAAAGATATTGTTCAGGAATCTGTGTATAAAATCACCTTATGAATCATAACATGTATATTTCTGTCCGTCAACCGTTTATCTTGTATTATTTACAATATTTTTCGTTTTTTTATTCGATTCCGGGCGCACCGGCAGCGCGCTATTCTTTAAACATACAAAAGGGCTACCGCAATTTGCAGCAGCCCCTCGCTTCTAAGTTAAATCTCTAGATTTCTCATCGTCGGGAACAGCAGGACATCCCTGATTGATTGACTGTCGGTCAACATCATCACGAATCTGTCGATACCGATGCCCAATCCGCCTGTTGGAGGCATACCATATTCTAAAGCTTCGATGAAGTCTTCGTCAACGCCATGCGCTTCGTCATTGCCTTGCTCTTTTTCCGTAGCTTGCGCTTCGAATCGTTCTCTTTGATCGATCGGATCCGTAAGCTCGGTAAAGGCGTTTCCATATTCCTTGCCCATGATGAAGATTTCAAAACGGTCCGTAAAGCGCGGATCTTCTTCATTTTTACGAGCCAATGGCGAAATCGCCAGCGGATGACCGTAGATGAATGTCGGTTGAACCAATGTGTCTTCCACGAATGCCTCGAAAAATTCATTGATGATGTGCCCTACCGTCATATTCTTCGTGAACGGCACATTGTGTTTTTCCGCCAAAGCTTGCGCTTCTGCGTCCGTCATCGGTGCCCAGAAATCGACACCTGTAATGGATTTGACTGCGTCAACCATGTGGATGCGCGGGTATGGTCCGGCCAAGTTGATTTCGGTACCGTCATAGACCACAGTTGAGGAGCCTTTGACCTTCGTTGTAACCGTCTCAAAGATGCCTTCAACCACTTCCATCACATCGTGGAAGTCTGTATAGGCTGTATACATCTCCAACATCGTGAATTCAGGATTATGGGTTGTGTCGATTCCTTCGTTACGGAATACGCGACCGATTTCATAAACCTTTTCCATGCCGCCGATCACAAGGCGTTTCAAATGCAACTCCAATGCGATGCGCATGTACAATTCCATATCCAATGCGTTGTGGTGCGTGATGAACGGTCTTGCGGTTGCCCCACCAGCCATGTTGTGTAAAGTCGGTGTTTCGACTTCCAAATAGCCAAGGCCATTCAGGTAGGTTCTGATTTCGCTGATAATCTGGCTGCGTTGCACGAACTTGTTGAAGCTTTCTTTGTTGCTGATCAAGTCAAGATAGCGTTGACGATATTTTTGTTCAACGTTCGTCAACCCATGATATTTGTCAGGCAACGGACGCAACGCTTTCGTCAAATGAACAAGCTGCGTCGGTTTGATGGTGACTTCACCGGCATCGGTTTTCATGATTGGGCCAGTTACGCCAATAATGTCCCCGAGATCGGCTTGCTTAAAGATTGCATAATTTTCTTCCCCGACAGCATCTTTGCGCACGTAAATCTGGATTTGGCCTTTGCTGTCCTGCAAATGCGCAAAGCCAACCTTGCCTTTTCCACGTTTGGTCATAATTCTTCCCGCTACGGAAACGATGGTCTCATCTTTTTCTTCGATTTCCTCTTTCGTAAAAGCATCGAACTCTTGATGGATAGTTGCGGATAAATGTGTTCTTACAAAACCATTTTGAAAGGGTTCAATTCCTTCTTCGCGTAAAGTCTGCATTTTTTCACGGCGAATCAGTAATTGGTCATTCATTTCTTCTGAATGTTTTTCTTGACTCAATGAGGTCACTCCGTTCTTAAATCTACTTGTTTCATAATCTTCTTAATATTGCCAATAAAAGAGTGAAAAATCAAGCCGTCTTAGCTATTTATTTCGATTTTTTCGGATGTAGGCGCTTCTTTTGAGGCTTCGCGTTCTTCTATTTCATAAATGAACCGATCCAGCAAGTCGACAACTTCTTGTTGTCTGGATGCAGAAGTGACTGCAGCTTTTGTTCTTGAAGCACGCGGAATGCCTTTCAGGTAATAACCCGCGATGCTGCGGAACTCTTTGACAGCGACTGTTTCACCCTTAAGATCGGTCAATCGATCCAAGTGCAGTTTTGCGATTTCCAATTTTTCACGCGGAGTCGACTGCGGCAACATCTCTCCGGTTTCCAGATAGTGGACTGTCTGTTTGATCATCCAAGGGTTGCTCAAGGCAGCCCGGCCGATCATGACACCATCCACGCCTGTTTCGTCCATCATCCGCTTCGCATCTTCAGGCGTCTTGACATCCCCGTTCCCCAATAATGGGATACGCGTCAAAGCTTGTTTGACTTCCTTGAAGATGTTCCAGTCGGCTTTGCCATCATACATCTGTACGCGTGTGCGGCCATGCATCGCAACTGCAGCTGCACCAGCGCGTTCTGCAGCCAAGGCATTCTCCACTGCAAAAAGATGATCTGAATCCCAACCAGTCCGCATTTTCACAGTTACAGGCTTATCCACGGCATCCACGACAGCGGAAACCATTTCATAGACTTTGCCCGGATCCAACAACCACTTGGCTCCTGCTTCCGCCTTGATGACTTTGCTGACGGGGCAGCCCATGTTGATGTCGATGATGGCTGCTTCTGTGTTTTCCGCTACGTACTTCGCCGCTTCAACCAATGTATCCTTGTTGCCGCCCATGATTTGTACGCTCAACGGATATTCATTCGGTTCGATGTGCAGCATCCGCAAGGTTTTCTCGTTGCGGAATTGGATGCCCTTATCGCTGATCATCTCGCAGACGACCAAACCTGCGCCCATCTCTTTGACGGTGACACGGAAGGCGGCGTTGCTGATTCCGGCCATTGGTGCGACTGCGACCGGATTATTGATTTCAATATTGCCAATTTTATACATTTTTTACTTCCTTTGTTATTTATTTATGGTGATCCCATCCGTTTGCTGGATGCTCGAAAAACTCTTGGACCATTCTATCATCTTACAATCAGTAAGAAAAGAAAAATATCTTGCCTGATGCAGATGACGCATCATCAATAAGAAAAAGGACAAGCCATTCGATCGGCCTGCCCTTCTTATCCATTTGTTATTGTACGCTGAACAAAGGCGTGGACAGGTAACGTTCTCCGTTATCCGGTGCCACAGTCACGACTGACTTGCCTTTGCCTAACCGGATGGCCACTTCGATGGCACCGGCGATGGCAGCTCCACCTGAAATACCCACCAGAATGCCTTCTTCCTGTGCGACACGGCGAGCCATTTCGAAGGCTTGTTCATTGGAGACTTGGACGATACCGTTGTAAAGTGTCGTATCCAAGACTGACGGGATAAAGCCCGCCCCGATACCCTGGATTTTGTGCGGGCCTTTCGGCTTTCCGCTCAACACAGCTGAATCGGTAGGCTCCAATGCATAAATCTCCACATTAGGATTGACTTTGCGTAAAGCCTTGCCGACACCTGTAACTGTTCCGCCCGTTCCGACTCCGGCAATAAAGGCGTCAGGTGTTTTGCCTTCAAACGCCTCGATGATTTCCGGGCCAGTGATGGCTTCATGTACAGCAGGATTAGCAGGATTATCGAATTGCATCGGCATAAAGTGGTCCGGTTGCGCTGCGATTTCCCTTGCTTTCGCAATCGAGCCATTCATTCCTTCAGCGCCCGGAGTCAAAACCAGTTCAGCGCCATAAGCTGCCAACAATAAGCGTCTTTCCATGCTCATCGTATCGGGCATGACAAAAATTGATTTGTAGCCTTTTGCAGCAGCCAGCATAGCTAAGCCGACGCCTGTATTTCCACTGGTCGGTTCAACGATTGTGTACCCGGGTTTCAGTAGGCCTTCTTCTTCCGCTACTTCAATCATATTCAGAGCGATGCGGTCTTTCACACTTCCACCCGCGTTGAACGATTCCAGCTTAACGTAAACATCAGCCACACCCGCGGGTACAACTTTATTCAGTTTGATTATCGGCGTTTCCCCGATTAAACTCGCAATTGAAGAGACTATTTTTACCATGTCGATTCCTCCAGCTCAGATAGATTTTGCTGATCAGTTCCGTCAAACGGATAGATTACTTTCATTGTAGGTTACGTGAAACCGCATTACAAGCGAAACGCCGGCGACATCAGATGTTGGCAGCGCGCTTTTCATCAATGGCCATCACCAGTTCCTGAAGATCCGCTTCCGAATAGTGATATTTTTCGCCACAGAAATGGCAGACAACCTCAGCGCCATGATCCTCTTCGATCATTTCCTGCAACTCGGTCTTGCCGATAGAACTCAACCCTTCGCTGAAACGATCTCTGGAACAATCGCAGTGGAAACGCACAGGCATCTTCTCCAACACTTCCACATTTTCTTCGCCCAATATGCGCGTCAAAATCTGTTCAGGCGTTTCCCCATTTTCCATCAATCTGGAAACTAACGGAATGGCTGCGATATTCTTTTCCACTTTTGTGATTGCTTCATCACTGGCGTCAGGCATCACCTGGATCATGAATCCTCCAGCAGCTTTGATCGAATCATCGGTGTCCACCAGCACGCTCAAACCGATGGCTGAAGGTATTTGCTCAGAATTTGCCATGTAGTAGGTGAAATCCTCGCCCAATTCACCGCTGACAAGAGAAACTTGTCCCGTAAACGGTTCTTTCATCCCTAAATCTTTGATGACGGTTAAGCTACCTTCCGTCCCCACAACTGCACGCACATCCAGTTTGCCATCGCCGTTCAAGGAAAGGTTGACGTTCGGGTTTGCAATATAGGCTTTGATATCGCCCTTGCCGTTCGCATCTGCAAGTATGCGGCCTCCCAGGCCATCCCCATTCACGATGACAGTCATTTTTTCTTCGTTCTTCAATCCGGCAGCAGCCAGCAACAACGTCCCTACCATCGTGCGCCCTAAAGCTGCAGAAGAGGCGCTCCATGTATCATGTCTTCTTTGAGCCTCTGCAACCGCTGCTGTAGCGTCGATCGCATAGGCCCGGAATTGTCCTTCATATGCCAAAGCCTTAATTAAATAGTCACTCATGTATAATCCTCCATCGCATTCTTAAATTGTTTCTCTATCATTCTACTATAGGTCCGAACGAAAGCAACCATACTTTGCTCACTTACTTTTGAAAAGTTGTTCGTTGATGACAAAAAGTCCGGGATTTTCATCCCAGACTTTTTGTTAAACGCTATTTTTTTATTTTTCTTCTGTATCGGTGGCTTCGTTTTCCGATTCTTTTTCTGAATTTTTGTCCGCTTCACTATCTGCAGAAGGTAATGAAACTTCAGATGAATCTTCGGGTTCGTCAGCAGCAAGATCCAGCTCTTCTTGACGAACTTTTTCAGCCTCTTTCTTTTCAAGGGCCCGTTTAGCTTCTTCAAAAGACTGCCCGTTTTCGCTTGGAAATTCTTCAGTGTTCGAGTCCGAAGGCATTTTGCCGGTTTCGAACAAGCTGCGGATTGTTTTCTCATCCAATGTTTCCAATTCCAATAATTTTGCAGCGATCAGATTCAGTTGTTCACGGTGCTCTTCGATGATCTGACGCGCTCTTACATGCGCTTCGCTCATCATACGACGAACTTCCGAGTCAATTTGGTATGCAATATCTTCAGAGTAAGCTTTGGTTTGACCATAGTCACGTCCGACGAATACTTGATGATTCCCTTCATACTGCACAGTGCCCAACTTCTCACTCATACCGTACTCGGTAACCATGCTTCTGATCAAGCCAGTCGCTTGTTCGAAGTCGTTACTGGCGCCTGTAGTTTGGACGTTGAAGACAACTTCCTCCGCAACACGTCCACCAAGCAAGCCAACCACTTGTTCCAACAATTCATCCTTCGTCATAAGGAATCGATCCTCTTTCGGAAGCATGATTGCGTATCCTCCAGCGCGACCTCGTGGAACGATCGTAACTTTGTGGACAATGCGCGCATCGCTAAGGACCATGCCGACTATTGTATGACCGGCTTCATGGAAAGCAACCATTTCACGTTCACGCTTGCTGATGACACGATCTCTCTTGGCCGGACCGGCAATGACACGGTCATGCGCTTCGTCAACATCAAGTGCATCGATTTTTGTTTTATTCCGTCTTGCAGCGACCAAGGCTGCTTCGTTCAATAGGTTTTCCAGATCTGCTCCAGAGAAGCCAGGTGTCTGTTGTGCGACAACTTTCAGATCGACGTTGCTTGCCAACGGTTTATTGCGGGAATGTACTTTCAGTATTGCTTCACGACCTTTTACATCCGGTCTTCCCACCAAAATTTGGCGGTCAAAACGGCCTGGACGAAGCAATGCTGGGTCGAGTACATCCGAACGGTTGGTAGCAGCAATTACGATGATGCCTTCATTACCGGAAAAACCATCCATCTCAACCAATAATTGGTTCAGTGTCTGTTCGCGTTCATCATGTCCGCCACCCATACCGGCGCCACGTTGACGTCCGACAGCATCGATTTCATCGATGAAGATGATTGCAGGAGCGGCCTTTTTGGCTTGCTCGAACAAATCACGCACACGGCTGGCACCGACACCGACGAACATTTCCACGAATTCCGAACCGGAAATCGAGAAGAAAGGTACACCAGCCTCACCAGCGACAGCTTTGGCCAATAAGGTCTTACCTGTCCCTGGAGGTCCTTCCAGCAAAACACCTGCCGGAATTCTTGCGCCAAGTGCTGTGAAACGACGTGGATCCTTCAGGAATTCCACTACTTCAACAAGCTCTTGTTTTTCTTCCTCTGCACCAGCGACATCAGAGAAACGCACTTTCATGGGTTTCTTGGTGGCATCTTCTGACTTAGTTTTACCGAAGTTCATGACATTGCGGTTACCGCCCTGTCCTCCTCCAGCTTGTCCCATCATCATGTACATGAAGAAGATGAAGATGACGATCGGCAATACACTGAACAGGATGCTGATCCATGCGCCGGACTGATCTTCTTCCAACGGCACCATCTGCGTATCCGTCGTTTCAGCGATGTCTGTAATCTGTTTCAGAGTTTCATCATTTGGTAAGACTCTGGTTGTGAAATTCTTCGTTGTTGTACTGGTCGTATCATCAAATAACAGCAGATCGCTGGATGAATCAGCAACTTCCAGTTTTTGTTCAGTGCGGTATTCACCGCTGATTTCATAAACGCCTGCACCCGGTTGGATCGTAAAATTATCAACCTCTTCCGAGTTCAAGGCATCCATAAATTCGCTTGCTGAAATCTCTTGGCTTGTTTCTGTCTCCATACCGCCTGTAATCATTGAAACCACTGCAATGATCGCAAGGAAGATCAACACATAAAAGCCGCTGCTTTTAAGAAAATTATTTTTTTTCATTAGAACCTCCTCGTCAGATATCGTTCTTCGCAGACTTTATCTTACGTCTCATCTTTTTTGTTTGTTCAATATACTGGTATCTCACTAATCATATCATATCTGACCAATTTTAACGAATGATTTTACTCATAAACTTCGGTTTTTAAAATCCCGATATAAGGGAGGTTACGGTACTTTTCATTGAAGTCCAATCCGTATCCCACTACGAACTCGTTCGGGACATTGATCCCAATATAATCCGCTTCCAAGTCCACGACGCGGCGTTCTTTTTTGTCCATCAAAGTGACCACTTTGATGGATTTGGCTTTACGGTATTTGAAGATTTCGATCAGGTAGCTTAACGTCCGTCCGGTGTCGATGATATCTTCCACGATCAACAGGTCGCGTCCGTCCACTGTCGTATCTAAATCTTTCAGAATCTTCACATCTCCACTTGATTCCATTCCAGCTCCGTAACTGGAAACGTCCATGAAATCCAACTCCAGATCGCATGCCATCGCACGAGATAAGTCGGTCATGAACATGACGGCCCCTTTCAGAACGCCAATCACCAACGGATTTTTTCCTTCATATTCTTTCGTCAATTGCGCGCCCAAGTCTTTGACTACTGCGCTGATTTCTTCTTCACTGTATAATACTTCCTTGATATCAGGATGTAACATTTCTTTCACCTCAAAATTTTATTTAATGTAAATCAATCTATAACGCGTTTGTTCATTGTCATTCTCGGACAACCAGACGGACTGGGCATAGCCCGGCACCCATAGAATACGTCCCTCGTCATCAGTGACGATACAGGCTTTTCGTCTTTCTTCATCCGGAATTTTCTTATCCACAAAAAGCCGGCTCACTTTTTTTGTGAATGGCTGATTTTTGTTCAAAACTATCTTGTCGCCCGTATGCCGGGAACGCACAGTAAAAGGCATCAGTGCCAAATCGTCCTTGATTCCAACGATCTGAGCATCCTCCGGTAGTCCTTTTGAAAACGCATTATCGCCATGAAATAATCCTATTCTACCATGAGAAGGCAAGGTTACCCATTTATTTAGCTCCAATACTTCAGAAAAATCGGAAAAAGCGATCCTGACAGAATCAGGGGATAAGAAAGTAAGTTTATCATACCTTTTTCTGGCCTGCCACCCTCCTGCCAAAGATATTTGCTTTTGGGGAGATTGGTTTTCGATAAGATCCATGATGGCAGTCAACTGGCTCCTCCGGAAGTCATGTCCTGCCGGTATCATCTGCTCCGTCACAAAATGACTAAGCGTGAGCCGTTGCAAGGAACCGTTACACATTTGCCATGCGACCAGATCCAATACCCAGTCCGCTTCAACTTTGGTGAACAACGAACGAAACGACTGGACTACAAGAGGTTGAACGGCAGTCAATACATCCTGCAGATCTTCCGAAAAATCGCCGAAATGCTTGGATGCTTGGTTGTTTTCCGCCTTCAGTAGGGGAATGATGCTGTGCCGGTATCTGTTCCGCGTGAAAGTCAGCTCTGAATTGGTTCTATCTTCCCGATAAGGAATTCCAGCCATTCCACAAATCTGATAAAGTTCGTCTTTTTGAAACGCCAACAGCGGGCGGACGAGTTGCCCAGGGCCAAAAGTACGCGTCATTGAGATTCCGGAGATACCTTTCAGCGTGCTCCCCCTCACCAGACGCATCAGAATCGTCTCCAATTGATCATCGGCATGGTGAGCTGTCGCCAAGTGAGTCGCTGGCCATTTTTCCATCATATCAGCAAAGAAGGCATAGCGGAATTCTCTTGCTGCCATTTCCAGGTTCGACCTCGGGTGGCTTTCTTCGGACCAGTGTTCTGAAAAAAATGGTATCCTTTTATTTTGACAGTAGTCTTGGATCATCCGGAATTCCTCATCTGACTCTTCCCTAAGATGATGGTGGACATGCACCACCGCGAACTGCGGTTGCCATTCCGACGGTAGCTGTTGGACAAGCCCCAGCAACGCCATGGAATCCGCACCTCCTGATACCGCCAAAAGCAAACGGCTTTCTTTATCCCAAAGTTGCTGGCGTTCCAACTCTTTGCATAGACGCAGAATATATTCCTGCATAACATCCCTGCTCTCTTTCCTAGTAAAGCAAAAAAGAGGGTGCGACAATCGGTTTCCCTTTTGCCCATCCTCTAGAAATTACTATTTTCTATCCACGTCTGCCGCCACGGCCGCCACGTTTGCCTTCCGTATTGCGCTTTATGGAAGTCAGACGGTCTTCGCTGTCCTTTAAGAAGCTGCTCATCAACGAGTCAAAGTCGTTTTTAAGACCTTTATCCTGATGGGCTGAGAAATCTTTTCTGCCTTTGGAAAAAGAACCTTCTGGACGAGGAGTTGTACTTTTTTGATAAGGTCTACTTTCTCGTTGGGGTCTGGTAACTTCCCCTGCTGGCTTGTCCACAGCTTTACGGATGGATAGGCCAATCTTCCCATCATCGGCAATGGACATAACCTTTACGATCACTTCATCGCCAACCTTCAAAACATCCTTTATTTCCTTTACAAAAGTATCAGAAATTTCACTAATATGAACTAATCCTGTCTTACCGCTACCTAAATCAATGAATGCACCAAAATTTGTAATCCCTGTAACTTTTCCTGATACTTTATTTCCAACTTCAATTGACATAAAAAAAAAGTTCCTCCTTCATTTTTGCTCAGCTAATTATAACACGGATTTTGCAGAAAAAAATAGAATCTTTATTCATCAATGGATTCATGAATCCGAATCTGCCGCATGCTCTTGTTTCTCGGCCATTTTTGTCTGATTATCTTCAGGCAAACTGAAGATGATTTCACCATCTTTACTCAAATAATATTTACCGCGCGCCAATTTGGCGATGTATTCATCATCCTGCAACAATTTGACTTCATAAGTCAATTGCGTATTTTCGTCCTTAGCCTGCTTTTTCGCTGTTTGGGCCAAAGCAATGGCAGAATCGAGATTACGGATTTCCAGCCAGTTTCCGACTGTTTTCCACAGGCAAGGCAAAATCAGGGCAGCGCCGAAGAAAAAAATCAGGGACAATCTTCTCATATGGGCTTTCTTTTCCCTCTGAAATATACGTTTCTGACTGTGCTGCGCCTTGGTAAAATCATTTTGCATCACGGTAACGTTGTCAGCTGTCGTTTTCTTCGTCTTTTCCTTCACCCCGATCGCCTCCTTGAAAACTTCCACATCCACATTATCTCTGAATAGTTTTACTCATGTAAAAGTATAGAAGAAACAGCGCGGATTGTCCATGGCCTTTCGCATCATCAGAAGCGATTTTCTTCCGGTCTGGGTGCAACCGTTTCGCTGATGAGGGTATACATTTCCTGCGCTTCATCTTTTTTGGTCGTTTCCACGATTTTGTCGACGCGCACGACGACGGTTTTGTTCCCGAATTGTAGCGTCATTTCATCTCCGGCTTTGACAGTCGAACTCGACTTAGCTTGCTTGCCGTTGATCAGGATGCGCCCCTTGTCCGCCACTTCTTTGGCCACTGATCTGCGTTTGATCAAGCGGGAAACTTTCAAAAATTTATCTAGTCTCATCAGAATTCCCCTTTTCTTTTACTTTTATTGCTTGCCACATCTTATCGATTTCTTCGATCGTATCAGCCTTCACCCCATCAAAAACATGCGGATGGCGGCGGCGCAATTTTTTGTTCAATGTTTCCAGGATATCTTCCATCGTGAAAAAGCCTTCCCGTTCGCCAAAAGAGGCGTGATAAAAAACTTGGAGAAGAATATCGCCCAACTCTTCGATCAGGTTATCAATATCATCGTTCTGGATTGCTTCCGCCACTTCTTCGCATTCTTCCTTCAGATAAGGCAACAGACTTTCGTGGGTCTGCGATTGTACCCAAACATCTTTTTCTACGATGGCATCCATGTAGGCCTGGGTCAACTCAAAACTTTTCGTGCGTTCATCTGTATCAAGCGGCGGAACATACAAAGAAAGCAGGTTATGCACGCCCTCAAGCCTGTCCATCTCGTACAACGGGCACCAAGTCACTTTCTGCATCTTGGTTCCTGCCGCATCGACCAAAGCCACTTGATGCTCATCCGGATATTTCTCCATCAGCTTCAATTTCACATCGCTGGCGACAAATTCATTGAAAACCTGCATGATGATCAGGTGATTGCCTAAACTCAGCTGGTCCTGGTGGAAGGACAAACCATCCAACAACTGGAAGCCCTCAATCGGATCGATGGCCACCGCCTGAAAGAAGTCGTCGATGAAACTCTTTCCGCCGACGATTTCCACATCGATCCCCGCCTCGTTTTCCAGCAAATGCTTAACGGAGTCCTCCGCAACCAATGGGTGTCCCGGCACGGCATAAATCAGATCTTGCGTCTTTGCTTTTTCCAATAAATAATCTGCTATCTGACGGTATACGTCATCAAAATTATCCTTCGATTCATATATGTGATCAAAACTTTCAAACTGCACGCCTGCAGCCTTCAGATTCTCAACGACCGGATGCTCTTTGGTCCGCAGATGGACGAATTCAGCTGCCAGCAAGCGACTGTATACGCCATAAGGCAGTTGTTCCAAATCACCGGCCCCAAGCCCCATTATTTGAATTTTACCCATAAATTTCTCCTTCTGTAACTTTTTTCTATTTTAAGTCGCTCGTTTTATCCGGCAATTTACGCAGCAGTTTTTTCCCGAACGGAATACTTATCCACTCCCGTAAAGTCAATAGCCTTACTTTTAGAATATACCATAAGAACACGGCTACACCAGCACAAACAGTCACAGATGCTATCACGGAATCCATAAGCCGGCCTCCGTCCGTAAAGACATACCCTTCCAAACCGATCCGCAACGCATCTACCGTTATAAAAAGGACAACACAGCCTGCCATAAGTTTGAGGAAAAAGCGATCCGTAAACCAGACTTCCCGCAAGGCGCGTTCACTGTTCAACCAAAGCACCAGCAGCATGGCACCCAGACCGGCTATCAAAGCGATGCTTGCTCCCATTGTCCCCAACGATTTCACCAACAGCAGATTCCCGAAGACCTTGACCGCAAGACCAACCGCCAAGGCAACCAAGGAAATCTTGTATTGACCCAGACTTTGCAAAATGGAATGGTAGGCGGTCATGATTGAAGCCGCAAAAATGGCCAAAATATATACGGACAAAACTGCGATGCCTTCCTGGTCTCCGAAGAGCATATTATTGACGTTCGGCAAAATAGCCAGTAGTCCCGTCACCGCGGCAGCCGAAAAAACGCTTGTCATCCGCAGCAACGAGACGGCGGATCGGGTAAATTCGCCTTGGCGTCCTTGCGCATGCGCTTGGCTCATCATTGGGATGAAGCTGGCCGAAAATCCGGTCCCCACAACCATGCCCAACTGTACTAACGGTTGGCCCCGGTCATAGATACCCTTGACATTTTTTGCCAATTCGCTGGCTATACCGCCATCCAGCAAGCCGTTATAGAGCGTAAAGGAATCGATGAGTTGGAACAGCACAAGGATAGCGCTGAGCAGGCAAATAGTCGTCCCTTCAGTCGCATAGCGTCGGACTAGGCTTCCCCATTGTGCGGTGGGCGCCTCTTGTTTTGACTGTCGATCATTACGTGGTGAAGAATCATGATTTCGTCTTTCTTTGTAATAGGCAACCAACAGAATCAGGCTGGCCAGCACTGCACCCACAGTCGCGCCGCTCATGGCATTTGCGCCCATCGCATAAAGGTCGCCTTGTGTTTTTGTGTACAGATAAGCAGCGAAAAGGATCGCCCCGACCCGCACCAGTTGCTCCGCCACCTGCGAAATCGCAGTCGGCTCCATGCGGTAGTTGCCTTGGAAGTACCCCCGCAACGTCGCCAGTATCGGCATCCACAAAAACATCCAGGATACAGACTGCAAAATAGGTTGCAAGTCAGGGTCCCCCATCAGCAGCGCTAGTTGACCGGAAAAACCATAGATGCCAAGGAACAGGATAAAGCCGAAAATGCCAAGTATGACCAGACTGCGCTTCACCATCATCCTGCGGGTCCAGCTATCCGGCGTTTCCGCAATCATCTTGGAAAGGAATACCGGAAAACCTGACAATGCGAACGTCATACCGATGCCATAGATAGGATAAACTTGCTGGTATACATAGAAACCTGTATTTCCCACCATATTCTGGAACGGCACCCGATAGACTGCGCTGAGTATCTTGCTGATAAAAGCGGCCAAAGACAGTAACAAAGCACCCTTCATCATCTGCTTCAAACGATTATTTTCCATTTGTTTCTCCCGTTGTTTCGTTTGTTTCGGCGACGCAGGCTTTGACGAATGCATTAAGATGATTCAGCCATTGGCGGTTCGGTAATTTCCCTATGACCAGACTGACAACCAATTTGGCATTATTCAAATTGATCTGTGCCTTCAACGGGATTTTGCTGAGCGCCTCAAACACAGCCGGTCCTTGCAAGCGAACTGTCGCTTCCTGTGAGAAGGTGATGACGATTGTCTCGCCTTGGCGTTTGATTGTTTCGATCTGACTCTTCTCGGCGTAATTTTTGATCAAACCGACCTCCAACAGATCGGAAACCTCTTGCGGATAATCACCGAAGCGATCGATCAGATCCGTTTCGATTTCATCATGATCATCCAAGCCGTCGATACGTTGGATTCGTTTGTAGAAGTCGATTTTTTGACGCTCATCCTCTATATAATCGGCAGGTATGTATGCGTCGATGCTCAAGTCGATTTCAACGATGGAACGCTTCGTTTTCGCTTTCAGGCCTCGTTTGACTGCAACTGCCTCTCCCAACATCTCGGAGTACAGATCGAATCCGACCGAGTCGATGAAGCCGTGTTGTTGTGCACCCAAAAGGTTCCCTGCTCCACGGATCGACAAGTCGCGCATGGCAATTTTAAAACCTGCGCCCAGTTCCGTGAATTCCTTTATGGACTGCAATCTTTTCTCACTGACTTCCGTCAGCATTTTGTTCGGCTGATACATTAAATAAGCGTAGGCAATCCGATTCGTTCTGCCGACACGTCCGCGTAGCTGGTAGAGCTGGGACAATCCCATCCGATCGGCATTTTCTATGAAGAGTGTGTTGACATTTGGGATATCCACACCCGTTTCTATGATGGTTGTGGTTACAAGCACATCGTAGCGGCCTTCAATAAAATCCATGATGACATTTTCAAGCTGAACTTCGGTCATCTGGCCATGCGCCACTGCGACACGGACATCAGGAACGAGTTCGCGGATCTCTTCGGCTTTCTTCTCGATTGTTTCAACCCGATTGTAGAGGTAGAAGGCTTGACCTCCGCGGGCCATTTCCCTTTCGATCGCATCCCGGACGGCTCCGTTGTTCTGTTCCATGACATATGTCTGAACCGGATAACGGTTGGCAGGCGGTGTTTCGATGACAGAGAGATCCCTGACCCCCAGCATCGACATATGGAGGGTACGCGGTATCGGCGTTGCGGTCAACGTCAAAACATCCACAGAGGCTTTCATCTGTTTTAAACGTTCTTTGTGCTTCACACCAAAACGTTGCTCTTCGTCGACCACCAGCAATCCCAAGTCAGCGAACACGACGTCCTTCGATAAGATCCGATGCGTGCCGATGACGATGTCGACCGTGCCTTTGCGGACGCCCGCCAATGTTTCCTCTTGCTGTTTTTTCGTGCGGAAACGGCTCAGCAAACCGATCTCAAATGGGTACTCTTCAAACCGTTGCGTCAACGATTCATAATGCTGTTGCGCCAAGATGGTCGTAGGGACAAGGAATGCAGCTTGCTTTCCTTCCTGCACCGCCTTGAAAATGGCGCGCATCGCCACTTCCGTTTTGCCGTATCCGACATCACCAACCAGCAAGCGGTCCATCGGTTTGATGTTCTCCATGTCCGCCTTTATTTCAGCGGTACTGCGCAGCTGATCGTCGGTTTCGGTATAAGGGAAGGCATTTTCGAATTCGAGCTGCTCCGGCGTATCAGGTTGATAGGCGTATCCCTTTTCAGATTCCCTATTGGCGTACAGTTCGATCAATTCATCGGCGATGTCTTCGATTTTCGAGGCGACTTTCTTTTTCGTTTTCGCCCATTCCGTTCCGCCCAACTTGTGCATTTTAGGCGTTTTGGCATCGGAAGACACATATTTTTGAATCAAATGGATTTGTGTTACAGGAATGAATAATTTAGCGCCTTCCTGGTATGCGATCGACATGTAATCTTGGTGGACGCCGCCAACTTCGATGGTTTCCATGCCTGTGTAGAGACCTATCCCGTGATTCACATGGACAACATAGTCACCAGGATCCAGTTCTGTATAGCTCTTTAATCTCTCGGCATTTGTCATTTTCTGGCGGCGAGGTTGCTTCTTCGTGACTTTGTTGAAGAGTTCCTTTTCAGTGACGAACACGACTTTTTCCTGCGGCAATTCAAATCCGTTCGCCATTCCGCCAATCATGATATTCACTTTTCCGGGAATAAACGGATCGTTTCCTCTGATGTAGCTATGGATGCCGAAATCCGCAAATATCCGTTGCACCTTTTCAGCACGTTCCAGGGAAGGAACCATGACGAATACCGTCATATGCTGCTTGAGCCAACGCTCCATTTCCAACTTGACTTGCGGCATCTGACTGAAGAAATTGTTCAATGTGCGGTATTGGAAAGGATAGACTCCATGGAACCGCATGTTGCCGAATCCTCTATGAAACAGAGCGTAATAAATCCGGTGCTGTTTGGATTTTTTGATTACCTCGCGGATATCGGCGCTGAAATCCTGTGAAGGCAGGCACACGCCTTCCGACACTTTGGCCAGCTTCCATTCCGAGGACTCACTTTCGATTGTCCTTTCCACTTCAAGGATGCGGCTATAATCATCCACAATCAGCAGTGCATCTTCAGCAATGTAGTCCAAAACTGTAGGCTGTTCCGGATAGACCAAACTTGTATACAATTGCGGATCCCTCGATAGTTCACCGCGCTTCATATTGTCTGTCAGCTCGGAGAATACACGCGTCATACTTTCTTTGACCTCTTGATTTTTGATGCCTTTGATGGCCTTTTCAGCCTTTTTCTCTACCGCGCTTGCTTGCTTTGCTATCTCTTCTTTCGTGAAAATTGTGTCATGCGCCGGCAAGATTCGGACAGTTTCGATAGATTCGCTGGACTTTTGCGTGTAGGCATCAAAATAGCGCAATGTATCGATTTCGGTATCGAATAGTTCCAATCGCAATGGGTTCTCCTCGTTCAGGGCGTAGATGTCGATGATGCCTCCGCGTATGCTGAACTCACCCGGGCTGGCAACCATCCGTTCACGGGTATAGCCCATTGCAACCAATTTTTCAGGCAGGCTGTCCAGATTCAACTCCATGCCAATGGAAAAATCAAGGCAATGCGTTTCCCAGATTGAAGCCGGAGAGAGGATTTTTTTGAATCCGGCAGCTGGAATCACGACGATCCCTTTTTTGCCGCTCTTCAGAAAATCCAATGTTTCGACCCGTTGGCTGCGGTATTCAGGTGATGAAAAAGCCAATTCCGCAGCGACCGATTCCTCTACAGGAAAGATTTGGATGGGAACGTCCGGTGCCAGTTGGCTGATGTCCTCATACACTTGGGTTGCTTGGAGCAAATTGGGGGTCAAGACGATGACCGGCTTCTGCAGTTCTTCGAACAGGATACTCGTCAACAGATTACGGCCTGATCCAGAAAGCCCAGCCACCAATTGCGGCAGTTCTGCATTGATTTCTGACAACACCGTCTGTATATTATTTGTGCTCTTTAAATATTTCTCTATTTCTTTCATGAATATTCTCCTCGTTCATGGTATGTTCTGCAGTAAAAAAGGTTATCGCCTTCATCTTGATTCACCTATGCAGGTTGGGCAGCAGACACAAAAGAGGTCCAGCTGAAGCTGAACCTAACCTTTTTTATTGAATTGATTCATTGTCTCCAAAAAATTGTTCCCTTTGATGAAATGGTCGATTGCATCCACACTTTCTTTTACGGAGTGCAACATTTCGGCGTGTTCATTTTTCGGAAACGGGCTCAGCACGTGCTGAATGACCGTCATATTATGTTGAGGCCTTCCGACCCCTATGCGAATCCGGTTGAAATCCTGTGTCCCTAAGTGCTGTATCAAACTTTTGATGCCGTTATGTCCGCCAGCACCACCCTTTTGGCGAAGCCTTATTTTGCCTACCGGCATATCCATATCATCATAGACGACAACCAAATCTTCGATCGGGATGCTGTAGTAATCCATCAGCGGTCTTACCGCTCTTCCCGAATCATTCATGAAAGTCAGCGGTTTGACGAATAAAACTTTTTCACCGTTTACCGTCGTTTCTATATATAACGCTTCAAATTTATTTTTATTGTATTTCTCTTTATTCTGAAAAGCCCATTCATCCAAGGCAATAAAGCCGACATTGTGCTTCGTGTCGGTATACTTAGGACCTGGGTTTCCTAATCCAACGATCATTTTCATTTATTTTCCCCTATTGTTTCCAGTCATAGTTACGTTCGCAAGAGAACAAGCGCATGCTTTCCTTCTCTATTACGCCAAAAAAGGCCGCACGGATGTAATCCGCACAGTTTGCTTTTGAACAGTATACCACAATCATCGGATATTCGTAAGAAATCGATTTGGGACCCGCAAAAAATATTGTGAACAAAATCGCAATTACCCATTGAAAACAGCAGTGTTTTATTTTATAATATCTTTATATAATATTTCACAGGTTGTTCACTGTCTATCACTTTCGCGCAATCATCGCTGGTTCTGAAAATCTTTGCCGAGTGAGATAGGCCCAAAGAGTAATCACCTTTGTTTAGTGTTATAATAGAATCAGCAAATAGCGAGAGGAGCATTATAATGGCAGAATTGAGTGGAAATACGGGACAAAAAATTATTTTAGTCGGTGACGGCGCTGTAGGGTCAAGTTATGCGTTTGCATTGGTTACACAAAATATTGGTCATGAGTTGGGTATCATTGATATCAACAAAGCGAAAACAGAGGGAGACGCCATCGATCTTTCCCATGCTCTAGCTTATACCTCACCCAAGAAAATCTATGCAGCATCATACGCAGATTGCCACGACGCTGATATCGTTGTATTGACTGCAGGAGCTGCTCAAAAACCTGGTGAAACACGTCTCGATCTAGTAAGCAAGAACTTGCGTATCTTCAAGTCAATCATCGGAGAAATCATGGCTAGCGGTTTCGACGGCATTTTCTTGGTAGCATCCAATCCAGTGGATGTCCTCACTTATGCAACTTGGAAATTCTCAGGACTTCCTGCTAACCGCGTCATCGGTTCCGGTACTTCTCTGGACAGTGCTCGTTTCCGCCAAAGCATCGCTGCGCTTGTAGGCGTTGATACCCGTAATGTTCACGCCTATATCTTAGGGGAACACGGCGACACCGAATTCCCTGTCTGGTCCCATGCTAACGTTGGTGGCCTGCAGATTTATGAATGGGTGAAACAAACTTCTGCTGTCGATGAAAAAGCTTTAGTCGACGTCTTCTTCAAAGTGCGCGATGCTGCATATGAAATCATCGAGAAAAAAGGAGCGACTTTCTACGGTATCGCTGTAGCTTTAGCCCGTATCACAAAAGCGATCCTGAATGATGAAAATGCGATCATGCCTTTATCCGTCTATTTGGATGGAGAATATGAACACAAAGATATCTTTATCGGCGTACCGGCAGTCATCAACCGTTCCGGTATCCGCAACATCATCGAAATTCCTTTATCTGATGCAGAACAGGAAAAAATGGATTTATCCGCTAACACATTGAAAAAAGTGTTGGAAGAAGGATTCGCCAGCCTGGAAGCAGACGCAAAATAATCGTATTCGATCTCAAGCACCCGTCAGTCCCTTTTAGGGACGACGGGTGTTTTTTTGTTGCGGGTTTCGGTGATGCGGGGTTTGGGTTTGGGTTTGGGTTTGGGGGCTCGAAAACATGAATTCTTTCGAGTTATTCATCTTTTCGCCCTGATTTAGGCTCGAAAACATGGATTCTTTCGGGTTATTCATCTTTTCGCCCTGTTTTGGTCTCGAAAACATGAATTCTTTCGAGTTATTCATCTTTTCCGGCCACAAACAGCAAACGTACTCGCAGACATGGATTGCTTCCCTTTACAGATCAAGCGACAGCACCTTGCATTCTCTCCGGAAGGCATTTACAGGTATCTGCGTATACTATATTTGACGACTCATATCAGGAGGGATTCCTATCGCATACAAAGAACGAACGAAACCAAAGATTCTGCGCATCTACGAGATATTGCACACGCGCACCCATCTTGGGAAGGCCGATCATTACCGGTTCATCAATCGAAAGAAGGGATTCGGGGGTGAAAGCGGACTTGACGTACACACCGAGCCCCTCAGTGAAAATTGCATTGTCTTGAACGATCTTCAGTTGGAAGTCAGGGAATCCCCGTTCCAGATTGATGCGCTCTTGATTTTCTCAGATATGATCAAACTCTACGAAATCAAAAATTATGAAGGTATGCATCAGTGGGGCGAAGGGTCCTTCATAAAATCATCTGGATTATTATTGGAGAATCCATCCATGCAACTGCAGAGAACGAAAGTACGATTGGAATTCCTGCTGTCGGAGATGGGACTTCAGATGAAAGTGGAGGCTTATGTCATTTTCGTAAATCCGGAATTCACCTTGGTTGGCGCTCCAAATGTAACCAGCTATATCCTTCCCAGTCAAATTCCCGGACATTTCCGGAATATGCCCAAAACAACTGGGCTAACTGCCGAACAATATAAACTTGCAGATTCGCTCGTATCTCTGCACGATCCCAATTACACTTTCAAGATACCAGAATATCACTACGAGAACATGAAAAAAGGTGTTCCCTGTCCAGATTGCGGAACTCTAAAGAATACATTTAGAGGCCATCATCAGATTTGCGATGAATGCGGAAAGAAAATAAACATCAACGAAGCAATCAGGACCGGCATATCCGACTTCCGCATCTTGTTTCCGGATGATAAAATTACAACCCGCCGCATCACAGACTGGTGTGGTGTCGGTGACCAAAATCGCATAAGCAATATACTTAAGTCAGAATTCCAAATGATGGGGAAAAACCGCGGGCGATATTTCATTTGATGAATATTTTCCTAATTCGTGAAGGCGCTGTAATAACGCGACGCGCAAATAACCGGGTAACAGCCCGGTCATTTGCGCGTCTTATTTTGTTTGCATTTGGAACTTGTTCCAGCCGGGACACAAGTTCTATCTCTTGTCGCAGGGGGCTCGGGCCCTGCCTGTGCCCGAAAACATGAATTCTTTCGAGTTATTCATCTTTTCGTCCCGATTTGTGCTTGAAAACATGAATTCTTTTGAACTATTCATCTTTTCGCCCAGATTTGGGCCCGGAAACATGAATTCTTTCGGGTTATTCATCTTTTCCAGCCGCACCAGCCACACACAGCGCTCCATTCATGCCACCCCGCAAGCGCACAGCCCTCACCCTTAAACAAAAAAAGCCCTCCAAGGAGGACTTTTTTTCAATCGTCGGATTCTTAGTCGATGATTACAAATTTTTCTTGGAACAACGGGCTTACTGAGCGGTTTTCGTGGATACGTTTGATTGCTTCGGCAATCAATTGTGACACAGATACCAGTACAATCTTATCGCTGGCTTTGTCAGCAGGGATATTGATCGAATCAGTAACGATCAATTCTTTGATTACGGAATTATTGATACGGTCAATGGCTGGGCCTGACAATACAGCATGTGTGCAGCAAGCATAGACATCCAACGCGCCTGCATCCTGCAATGCTTGGGCAGCCAATGTGATTGTGCCTGCAGTATCGATCATGTCGTCGATCAAGATACATTTTTTGCCCTCTACATTACCGATGATATTCATGACTTCGGCAACGTTCGCTTTCGGTCTTCTCTTGTCAATGATGGCAATTGGAGCTTTGATGAATTCAGCCAGTTTGCGGGCTCTTGTCACGCCACCGTGATCAGGCGAAACAACGACTACGTCATCATGCAAGACTTCATGATCCAAGAAGTAGCTTGCCAATAACGGAGCTCCCAACAAGTGATCAACCGGGATATCGAAGAAACCTTGGATTTGAGGAGCATGCATATCAAGTGTCAACAGTCGGTCAGCACCAGCATTGGTGATCATGTTCGCCACCAATTTTGCTGTGATCGGCTCACGTGATTGCGCTTTGCGGTCTTGGCGTGCATAGCCATAATAAGGCAATACGATATTGATTGTTTTGGCACTCGCGCGCTTCAAAGCATCGATCATGATCAAAAGTTCCATCAAGTGGTCGTTTACCGGAGAACTTGTCGATTGGATGACGTAAACGTGGCAACCGCGGATACTTTCGTCGATGTTGATCTTGATTTCACCGTCGCTGAATTGAGATGAAGAAAGGGTCCCTAACTCCACACCAACGTCAGCCGCAATTTTCTCAGCCAAAGGGCGATTTGAACTTAAAGAAAAAATCTTAAGTTTTGGATCTTTGTAATGTTCTGTCATGATAATCCTCCGTTAATCTTTTGTTTTTACCAAATTAAACACATACTGATATAATATTTTCAAAATCATTCTACCATACATGTATAAGGTTTTGTTTTATTTTTTGGCTGGCGGTAATTTTTCCCAATAGCCGGGTTTGTTCTCCTGGCGGCTGCGAGCGATGCCCATCGCGCCTTCAGGTACATCTTTTGTGATGGTCGAACCTGCAGCCAGGAATGTATTGGCCTCGACATTGACAGGCGCCACAATGTTCACGTTGCAGCCGATGAACGTGTTGTCACCAATGCTGGAACGGTGTTTGTGTTTGCCGTCATAATTCACGAATACAGTACCACAACCGACGTTGATGTTTTTACCGAGATCCGCATCTCCCACATAAGTCAAGTGTCCGACTTTTGTGTCCTCATTCAATACCGCATTCTTCACTTCCACAAAATTTCCGATATGGACGCGTTTTCCGATGTGGCTGTTCGGTCTCAAGTGGCTGAACGGGCCGATGTTGCTGTCCGATTCCATCACGGAGTCCTCCAGATTTGAACTTCTGATTTGGACACGATCACCAATTGTTGTATTGCTCAGTTCTGAGCCTGATCCGATGAAACAATCTTCACCGATGATTGTTTTCCCTTTCAGGAACACGTTTGGTTCAATGACTGTATCGCTTCCGATCATCACATCAGATTCGATGTAAGTACTATCCGGGTCGATCAAGGTAACGCCATTGCGCATGTGCTTTTCATTGATGCGTCTCTTCATGTATACGGAAGCTTCCGCTAACGCCACACGATCATTCACACCCAAAGCTTCTCCCATGTCGCTCATCTGATAAGCCGTCACGATTTCGCCTTGGTTCTTCAGGATTTCGATGACATCCGGCAAGTAGTACTCACCTTGCGCGTTGTTGTTGCCTACTGATTGCAGCGCGGCAAACAAGAACTTGTTATCGAAAGCATACGTACCGGTATTGATTTCCTGCACAAGCACTTCTTCCGGAGAAGCATCTTTTTGTTCCACAATTTTTTCTACATTATCTGACGCATTTCTGATGATGCGGCCATAGCCTGTCGGATCAGCAGCATGCGCAGTCAGGATAGTTGCTTTCGCTTTTTTCTCTTCATGGTATTGCAGCAAGGATTCCAACGTGTCTGCAGTCAGGAGCGGTGTATCTCCACAGATGACCAACGTAGTGCCCTCTTCGTTCTCCAGCACAGCTTGCGCTTGCAGGACAGCGTGACCTGTTCCCAATTGTTGCGCCTGCAATACATATTCCGAACGATTACCCAAGCATCCTTTAACAGTATCTGCACCGTGCCCTACAATTGTCACTACCTTCTCAATTCCAGCAGCCTCTACTTGATCCACGACGTGCTCTACCATTGGTTTTCCGCAAACTGCATGTAGTACTTTATAAAGCTTACTTTTCATGCGCGTTCCTTGACCAGCGGCCAGTATGATTGCAAAACGATTAGCCATAAGCAACTCCTATCTTTTCATTTTATTCCTTCAACTAAATTATCTTAGCCTAAAAACGTGCTTTTTTCAATATGATGTCGTGCATAAATACAGACTTCTTTTCATTTTCTAATGGAAATACGAAGAATACGGATACATTGTTTCTTATTGACCGGTATTTTGGATATACTTGTAGACAGAAAGATACATCGAAAGGATTGATTTCAATGATAAAACCGACCGCATCATTTTGGATACACGAACTGTTGCTTCAGCCACATGCGGAAGGCGGCTATTTTTGTGAAACCGGACATTCGCCCGAACTCATCATCACCGAAGATCGGCGAGAACGTTATCTCTACAGCAATATTCTTTTTTTGTTGACTGCAGATAACCCATCGCATTTTCACCGTTTAAAATCCGATGAAGCTTGGTATTTCCACGAAGGCAGCACCTTGACGATCCATTTATTGCATCCCGACGGCCGGTATGAGGCAGTCAGAATGGGACGCCATCCCGAAAAAGGCGAACTTTTTCAATTTACGGTTCCGAAAGGGGTCATCTTTGGGAGCAGCATCGAAGGATCATCAGAAGACTACTCACTCGTAAGTTGCATGGTTTCCCCAGGGTTCGATTACCGTGATTTTGAGTTGCTGCCTTTTGATGCATTGCTGAAAGTTTACCCTGATTCAGGGGATATTCTGGAAAAACTGGCCTACAAAAACCTGCCGGCGGATTCTTTCAGGAATGAACAAGCCTGAACTACTCCAACCCCTCTTAGGGATTCGCACTTTTTTCTTGCCAACACACCAAAGAGCCAGGCCTTAAACTTGCGTTTAGGGTCCAGCTCTTTTTTCATGCTTATGATCAATCGATGCTTGAATCGAAATAATTACCCAAGCCCACGCTGATGGAATGATCTTTGAGATCGATATTATTTACGCGGATCAGTGACGTATAATCGAACACTTCGCGTTTGGAATTGTAGCCAGCTTCAGCGAATACAGTCACGCCGACTGTCTCCGATTCAAATTCGGAAATCATGCTGCGCATACCGTTGATGGTGCCGCCGCCTTTCAGGAAATCATCGACGATGAGAACTTTTGAACCGCGCGGCAAACTGCGCTTGGATAGTTCCATTTTTTCAACACGATCGGATGAACCTGAAACGTAATTGATGCTCACTGTGGAGCCTTCGGTAATTTTCGAATCACGGCGCACGATGACGAACGGCACATTCAGATAAGTGGCGACTGCTTGCGCGATCGGAACCCCTTTAGTTGCGACAGTCATGACTGCATCCACTTTTTTGTCGACGTATTGAGCCGCGATGACACGTCCAATTTTCTGCAGGATTTCCGGATTGCCGAGCATGTCGGAAAGATAAACGTATCCCCCTGGCAGCAGACGGTCTTTGCTGTTCATGATTTCGCACATTTCTTCTATAATTTCGCGGGCATTTTCTTTGGTGATTGTCGGAATATATTTGACGCCGCCTGCTGCACCCGGAAGCGTTTCGACAATCCCTGTTCCCCGATCTTCAAATGTTTTCTTGATGATGGATAAGTCTTCACTGATGGATGATTTCGCTGATTCATAACGTTTAGCGAAATAGGTCAATGAAATCAACCGATGTGGTCTTTCTAGTAAGTAACGGGTCATATCGACCAACCGTTCACTGCGCTTTATTTTCAATCCAAATCTCTCCTCATATTGCGTTCTTTTCCCTATTATATAGTTGATTCCTGAAAAATGGAAGCTTTTAATTGCTGATCGTTCGTTTTTAATCGAATTTTAGCGAAAAAAACAAGAGCAACGTTCTGCTCTTGTCCATATATCTTATTGTTAAGATTCTACTTCTTTTCAACGATGACCTTATAGATACTCGTCAAAATGAACATGGCCACGAAAACCAAAGTGATGGTGGCTCCGGGAGGCGTCCCGTATTGGTAGGATGCGAACAGTCCACCGTACATTCCCGTCAAACCGATGCCTATCCCAAGCAGGATGACACCGTTGAAGGTATGCACCAGCCTCATCGAGATGGCTGCCGGCAGAATCATGATTGAAGAAACCAACAGTGAACCAGTAATCGGCATCACTACGCTAATGGCAACCCCTGTGATCACAGAAACCATCAGCGACATCATACGGACGGGCAAGCCCGCTGTATGGGCCGTATCTTCATCAAAGGTCAACACATATAACGGTTTACGGAAAACCAGATACAACAGCACGACAATGATTGCCAAAGCCAACAAAATAAGGATTTGCTCGTCGTTTATGGTGATGATCGATCCGAACAGATACTGTTCGACACTGGCGTTCTGCTTCCCCGATACGAAGCTCATCAGCACCAACGCCACTGCCATCCCCGTAGCCATCAGAATCGCGATGGATATTTCCGAATAGCCTTTGAAGATGACACGCAAATATTCGATTCCGATTGCTGCCAAAATGACGATTGCTAATGTGGTGAGCGTCGGATTAATGTTAAGAAGCATCCCTAAAGCAACTCCGGCCAGGGAAACATGCGACAGCGTGTCCGCCATCAATGATTGCCGGCGCAAAATCAGCAGCAGGCCCAAAATAGGTGCCATGATTGCGATCAATGTTGATGCTTGGAAGGCTCTTTGCATAAATCCATAGAGAAACATCTCCACGGCGAATCCTCCTTTCTGACCAACTGAATATGGGTATCCATGAACTCTTTGATATCTTCATGCTCATGCGTAACCATGATGATTGCTTTGTTGTGGACTTGTGAATTGTGTTTCAGCAAGCGATAGAATCGCTCGCGTGATTCCTTGTCCATTCCGGTTGTCGGCTCATCGAGCACGAACAAGTCCGGGTCTGTTGCGAAAATACGGGCCAAAGCGATGCGTTGTTTCTGACCACCGGAAAGTTCTCCGATTTTTTTGTTGCGCATCTCCCACATGCCCACGGATTCCAAAGCTTTTTTTACATGGGTACGATCTTCTTCATCCAATTTTTTGAACCATTTACCTTTTTGGTATCTGCCAGACTCCACAAACTCAAGGACTCTACTCGGAAAGCCTATATTGAACGACGAAATTTGCTGCGGTGCATAACCGATCGTAAGCTTTTCCCCACGATAGTTCACCTTCGAAATCGTTGCGCTGCCCTCCCGGGGATTCAATAGTCCCAGGATGCTCTTCAATAAAGTGGATTTCGCCGCGCCGTTTTCGCCTGTAAGGATGACGAATTCCCCTTCGTGCACTTGGAATGTGATATCCTGCAGGACAGGTTCATCATCGTAATAGAACGACAGATGCTGTACATCGATATAGTCCACTTGAATTCCCCTCTTCTCTTACTGGATCACTTTTTTCAAAGCTGTCAAATTTTCTTCCATCACACTCAGATAATCTTTACCTGCTTTCTGGTCTTCATCGGTTATCCCTTCAAGCGGGCTCAACACTTCCAGAGAGGCACCTGTTGCTTCAGCCAAGGTTTGCGCTGTTTTTGAGGAGGCACTGTCCGAGTAATAAACGGTAGTGATCTGATTATCGATCATAAACTGCTGCAGTTCAGCCAGTTTGGCAGGATTCGGTTCCGCATCGGATGACACTTCGGAGACCGCCACTTCAGTCAGTTCGTAGCGGCGGGCGATATAGCCAAAAGCAGCGTGCTGGACGACGAAAGTTCGGTTTTCGGCAGTCTCAAAGGCAGTCTGATAAGCCACATCCAGTTCCGCCAATTTTTCATTAAAGGCAGCTGCATTTGCTTCATAACTCTCTTTGTTGGCTTCATCCGCCTCGAGGACTCCGGCCAAAATGGCGGCGACTTCCTCTTGTGCATATACCGGATCCAACCAGACATGCGGATCGACGCTGTGGGCATCTTCGCCTTCGTCATCACTATGCTCTTCTTCGGCAGCCGCAGCCTCTTCCAATTCAAAAAGTGCGATATTCTCGGCAGCTTCGACAACGATCACATCGCTCGATTCAATGGATTCCAGCACGCTGGGTACCCACGTTTCCATTTCATCGCTGCTGTAGACGAACACATCAGCGTCAGCGATGGCCGCAATATCCTGTGGCGTCGGCTCATAGCCATGCGATTCTTGTCCAGCATCCAACAAAACGGAAACTTCGCCATTATCGCCTACCACGTTTTTCGCAAAGTCGTACATCGGATAGAAGGTTGTGACAACCTTTATCCCATCCTCAGAAACGGCCGATTCATTGCTTCCGCTCGTTCCGCACCCAACCAGAACAAGGGCTACTGCAGAAAGAATGCCTGTCAATTTCAATCTATTTAGCATAATATATTATTCCTCCAAAACGTAATGATTACTGTTTAAGTCCCGATAGACACTTTATCACAATTGGATACTACGCGTCAACCATTCCGCTTCCATTTCACAAGCAAAAACCGCAAACCCTTCAGGGGAGTTCGCGGTTTTCTATTCAATCTTCGTTGAGCAGTCTTACCATGTATACTTCTTCGCAGAATCCTCGCAAACTGTTGTAGGCTCTTTTGATGCGTGACGTGTTTCTGCTGAATCCGATGATGGTCGGGCCGCTACCGCTCATCGTCACGCCGTCAAGGCCGTACTTCTCCATCCGGTCCTTCAATTGGCGCAGTTCCGGATGCTTATTGAAGGTCACTTGTTCCAAAGCATTGCCAACGTTCTTGCACATCCGCTCGTAGTCGCCCTCCTCGATGGCTTGCGCTACGATGCGGGAAGTCGGTTTGTGCTGCAGTTGCTCGACAGCCAACAGCCGGAAAATCGTCTTCGTCGAGACGCTCAGGCGCGGTTTCGCCAAAATCACCCAACAAGATGGCATCGGCCGCAGTTTGCGGACGATTTCTCCTCGGCCTGATACGAAGGCTGTGCCGCCCACTATGCTGTAGGGAACATCAGAGCCTACTTGGTTGCCGATCGCAATCAGCTCCTCCACAGAAAGCTGCAGATCCCAGATTTTGTTCAGCGCACGCAAAGCTGCAGCGGCATCCGTGCTGCCGCCACCCAATCCGGCAGCTACAGGGATTTTCTTGTCGATTTCGATTTTGATCCCCTTCTTTATCCCGCATCGGTCTTTGAGAAGCTTCACTGCTTGATAGACATGATTTCGCGTATCCACTGGCAAAAATACTTTGTTCGTGTAGATTCTGATTTCATCTTTTTCGAGAGGAGTAAACGTAAGATGGTCCGCGAGGTCGACTGAAGCCATCACCATTTCGAGTTCATGATAAAGGTCATCCCGCTTATACAATACATCTAATGCCAAATTTATTTTTGCCGGTGCACGTTCAATCCATTCCATCGCTCCACGCTCCTCTCCACTGTTCTTATACTTACAATACTAGCTTAAGCGTGCCGTTTTTAAAAGAAATATATGTCAATAAACAAGAATTACTTTCTGAACTGGCATTATTGTCTGAATTGGTGCCCGGAACCGGTTTTCCTGCAATCTGTTCCGCCTGCCGTAAGCGATTTTTTCCATAAAAAAAAACAGACATTTCGATGTCTGTTTGATTTATTTGGAATAAGTTCTTACATAATTTAAGCGTACAGGCATTTTTCTTCATCGTAAAATAAGATCTCTACAGCTTCGGTTAAAACATCTGCATAACTGTATGATACACGTTCAAATGCATTTTCGTTTTGGTCTAGATCAACCACAAATACAGCATGATACGTTTCACGTAAAATACCTTTGCGTTCTGTCTTGCGTTTGCGTCCTGCTTGCGCAGTCAGCATAACTTTCTGCCCTAAGTGACATTCCAGTTGTTCTTTAATCTGACTCAAATTATCCGGCATTCTGTTTCACCTCACTGATTCACAGTATAACACAGATAAATTTAATTTACAAGTATATCACAGAGGACGTATGCACGCAACTATGAAACGAATAATTTTTTAAAGAAATCTTATCAACTTTTTTTACTTCTTTTTAGTAAAACTGCAGATGGGAAAATTGCACCACGGATGCATCACCTTCCCTTCGCAACGGGATTCAGAAGGTGATGCATCCGTATCGATAGTGCCTATGGATGAGAAAATATCAGGGTATCTTTTGATAGATTATTGAACGTCCAAATATTTGACCAAAGCATTCGCCAAGTCCGCAAATTGTTCGATGCTCAGGGCTTCTCCTCGTTTTGAAGGCTCAATGCCGGCTTCTTCAAGTCCGGCTGTCAAAGCTGCCTTGATCTCTTCCGTTTTGCCGTAGCGGGATTGCAGATTGTTCCAGAGCGTTTTTCTGCGTTGATTGAAACCGGCCCGCACCAAATCAAAGAAGAATGCCTCATCTGTAACCTTGACTTTAGGTTCCGCTCTGCGCTGCAGTTTCAGGATTGCCGAATCGACATTCGGTTGTGGTACAAAAACGGTTTTCGGAACGATGAAGGCAATCTCGGCTTCGGTATAGTAGTCGATTGCAATCGTCAATGAACCGAATGCTTTCGTTCCAGGCTTGGCTGTCATACGCTGCGCGACTTCTTTTTGCATCATCATTACAAACGTGTCGATCGGTAAATCAGTCTCTATGAAATTCATGATGATCGGCGTCGTGATATAGTAAGGCAGATTCGCCGCCACCACTAATCGTTCGGCCGGTTCAAAATGCTCTTCGATGACTTGCGGAACATTTGCCTCCAGAATATCCTGAAAAATGATTTCGATATTTTCGTATTCCGCAAGTTCCGTCTTCAGAATCGGTGCCAAACGTCTGTCCACTTCAAACGCCACTACTTTTTTGGCTTCTCTGGCAAGTCGTTCCGTCAAGGCTCCGATACCGGGCCCGATTTCGATGACATTGGTGTTTTCATCTATGCCGGCTGCAGCAACCATCTTTGTCAATATATTCGGGTCCACCAAAAAGTTTTGGCCTAGGCTCTTCTTCATGGTCAAATGGTATTTTTTTAAGATGGCGTTCGTTCTGCTCGGTGTTGCTATATCCTTATGGTATTCTAATCCACTCATTTGTTTTCCTCCTCCTGCCGCAAAGCGGTCAGGCTATCCTTTTCATCCAGTTCTTTCAAAATGGTCGTCATCGCTACGTTAACAGCTTCTTTTTCCAATTGGAACATGCGCAGGCGTTTCAACAACTGTTTCCCATTCGTATGGCCGATGCCGAGCGCATCCCCCAGCAACTCCCGGTAACGGCCTGAGTCAGCATGTCCGACCAAATGCCATTCATCCAGGAATTTCCTATCGATGTCGCTCGTTTCCGCATGCCTTTGCGTGTAGATATTTTTCAGCGCTTCCCTGATGATTTCCGGAGAAGCATGCTCGATTCCGAGGCTTCCGCCTTTCGGGGATTGCGCGTCATCCTTACGTAAGAACGCATGCTTGACTCCGGGAATCCGTTCCACAATCGTTGCCCGGATCTTCCCGCCCGGATAATCCGGATCGGTGAAGACGATGACGCCACGGGTCGCTTGCGCATGGGCAATCAGTTGCAAGGTTTCTTCGTTGATTGCGGATCCGTTCGTTTCGATCGTATCAGCCTCCACCGCCAGCTTGATCCGTCTGGTGTCGTCTTTCCCCTCAACCACGATGATCTCTTCTATTTTCATCTGTCCTCCAACCCAAACAATGCATTTGCGTTTTTGGTTGTCTGCAGCGCGATCTGTTCGAATGTCTGGCCGCGTAATTCAGCAATCTTTTCGGCTACATAGCGTACATAGGCCGGCTCATTTCTCTTTCCCCGGAAAGGAACAGGCGCCAGATAAGGCGCATCGGTTTCGACCAAAAGTCTCTCGATCGGCACAGCTTTGGCTACTTCATGGACTTCGGTCGCCTTTTTGAAGGTGACGACGCCGCTGATCGAAATGTGCATGCCCAAATCCAAAAACTTCTTCATGTAGTCCACGTCTCCGCTGAAGCTGTGCATGATGCCGCCGATGTCGCGCACATCCTCTTCCTTCAAAATGCGGTACGTGTCTTCGATGGCATCACGCATATGGATGCTGATAGGCAGTTCCAATTCCTTCGCGATCGCGATTTGCCTTCTGAACACTTTCGCTTGGACGTCGTGTGGCGCTGTGTCCCAGTGATAGTCCAGCCCCATTTCGCCCATGGCAACAACCTTTTTTTCTTCAAGCAGTGCCATCAGGCTGTCTTCCACTGCCGCAGTATAGGTCGCTGCTTCGGTAGGGTGCCAGCCGATAATACTGTAGATTTCAGGATATTTTGTGCTCAATTCGAGCGATTTTTTTATTGTGTCCGCGTCGAATCCTACGACCGCAAAGCTTCCGACACCGGCTTCATGGGCCCTTTTGATGGCCGCGTCCGCATCATCCGCAAAAGCGTCCACATTCAGATGCGTGTGTGTATCAAATAATAGTTTATTCATAGATTCCTTTCCGATTCCTGCGGGAAGGCCGTTGCCTGCCCTGATTCTTCTGCATCTAAAATGGACAAAGGAGTCCAGGACGACTGTCCCAGGCTCCTTGAATCACCAAAACCTTTATGCCACTGTCGAACCATTCGCTGCTGATTCAGGTGCAAGGATGACTTGAAGCACGCCATCTTTTTCAGCAGAAAGGATCATGCCTTGGCTGATTTCACCTTTCATTTTGCGTGCCTTCAGGTTAGCCACGATGATGACTTTTTTGCCAATGAAATACGCAGGATCCGGATACCATTGTGCAATACCCGACAGGATTTGGCGATGACCTTCGTCACCCGCATCCAGACGGAACTTCAGCAATTTGTCCGCACCTTCGACCTTCTGGCAATCGATTACTTCAGCAACCTTCAGCTCGACTTTATCGAAGTCTTCATATTTGATCTGTTTTTCTTTTTCGGAAGTCAGTACGGTAGTCTTCGGATCCCACTCGGCCGCGACTGTTTCCTCTTCCACCGGGGCTGGTCCACCCATTTGTTCCTTGATGTAAGCAACTTCTTCTTCCGTAACGAGACGCGGGAAGATCGGTGTGCCTTTTTCGACTACTTTCACGTCAGCCGGGAACGTTCCGAAGGCTACATTTTCCCAAGCACCTTGTTTTTCGAAGTCCAAACCAAGTTGTTCATACATTCTGAACGGTGCTTGCGTCATGAACGGAGACAGGAGGATGCCGACGACGCGCAAAGTTTCCGCCAAATACGCCATGACGCTTCCCAACTCCGCTTGCTTGGATTCATCCTTCGCCAAGACCCATGGAGCTGTCTCGTCGATGTATTTATTCGCGCGTGAAATGAGGCGCCATGTTTCGGACAATGCCGAACTGAACTGCATATTGTCCATTTCCTTCTGGTAATTCTCGGTCACTTCCGCTGCCATCGCTTTGAGTTCCGCATCGAAAGCCGTTTCCACTGCAAGCGCCGCAGGGATATTCCCTCCGAAATATTTATTGATCATGGCGATCGTTCTGTTCAATAAGTTGCCCAGGTCGTTCGCCAAATCATAGTTGATCCGGTTCACGTAGTCTTCCGGCGTGAAGATGCCGTCGCTGCCGAAGGTCACTTCGCGCATCAGATAGTAGCGCAAAGCATCCAAACCGAAGCGATCCACCAGCATATCCGGATAAACAACGTTACCTTTTGATTTGGACATTTTACCTTCCTTCATCAACAACCAACCGTGTCCGAATATTTTTTTCGGAAGCGGCAAATCCAGGGCCATCAGCATGATCGGCCAATAGATGGTGTGGAAGCGGACGATTTCTTTTCCGACCATATGCACATCAGCCGGCCAATATTTTTGGTAAAGCGAGTCATCAGCCGAACCATAACCCAAGGCAGTGATGTAGTTCGCCAATGCATCAATCCAAACATAGACCACGTGCTTCGGATTGCTCTTCACGGGAATCCCCCAGGTAAAGGTCGTCCGTGAAACGGCCAGATCCTCAAGGCCTGGTTTGATGAAATTGTTGACCATCTCGTTTTTTCGCGATTCCGGTTGGATGAAATCAGGATGCGCATCGTAATATGCCAACAGACGATCCGCGTATTTGCTCATGCGGAAGAAGTAGGACTCCTCTTTCACCAATTCGACTTCATGGCCGCTTGGCGCAACCCCGCCGATTATTTTTCCGTCGACATCGCGGTAGACTTCAGCCAATTGGGTTTCCGTGAAGAATTCTTCGTCGGAAACGGAATACCAGCCTTCGTATTCGCCAAGATAGATGTCGCCTTGTGCCAATAATTGTTCAAAAATCTGCTGAACAGCCTGCACATGATCATCATCAGTGGTGCGGATGAACTTGTTGTTGGAAATATCCAGACGTTTCCACAGATCCTGCATATCCTGGGCCATGCCGTCTACATATTCTTTCGGTGTGATGCCCAATTCTGCTGATTTGTTCTCAATTTTTTGTCCATGCTCATCTGAACCGGTCAGGTAGAACACATCGAATCCCATCAGTTTTTTATAGCGTGCCATTACATCGCATGCGATTGTAGAATACGCATTTCCGATGTGGAGCTTACCGCTCGGATAATAGATTGGAGTTGTAATATAAAATGTATTTTTGTCTTTAGCCACGAATGAGTGCGCCTCCCTGAATTCTAAGTTCTTTGCGAATGTACGCAACTTACCGTACCATTCTACCACAAAAGTCAAGAGTTGGGGCGCGAAATTCGAAACAAGCGGTAACCTCCTGCCATCTCATACACCTCCGGCTCCACGCACAAAAAAGCCGAAAGCAACGATCCGCTCCCGACTTTTCCAATGTCATTCAGCTTTTTCAGTATAGTTGTGGATCGCATCCCGCAAAAATGCGGCGGCCCCTTCGCCGGATGCTTTTTCGTAGTAAGCGGCGAACCTTTCGTCATCGACATACATCTGGGCCAGCCCGCGATGCGCTTCCGGAGAGTAGGTTGGCCAAGTATAGCTCAGCCACTGCTTATGCAACGCAGCAACCGCCAATGCAGCCTCTCCATCGGCATCTCCGGTAGCCATCGCTTCCGTCAGCAGCTCCTGCAAGTGGGCGGCCAGCTCCTGCATCGCGTCAAAATCCGCTTCGCTCATTCCTGCGAGCTTCTTGTTCGATGCGTCAACGGTCTTTTCGCCGTATTTCCCGCGGATCTCCTGCCCGTAGCGGGTTTCATTCTCGTCGAGCAGCTCCCTTTTCAATCCTTCAAATTTTTCTTTGTCGCCCATTTTTCTGCCTCCTCTTTTTTCGTCCAGCGTAGCATCCACCGTTCTGATCAGCAATTCGATTTCTGCCTTTTTCTCCAAAAGTGCCTGTTTATGCGCGACCAAAGAACGTTCCGCGTCATAGGCTGGGTCATCCATCGCTACTTTGATCTCATCAAGCGAAAAAGACAGTTGCTTGAAGAACAGAATCTGCTGCAGTCTGTCCACCTCCGCTTCTCCGTAGATGCGATAGCCGGAGGTACTAGTGCGCTTGGGCTTCAGCAGGCCGATTTCATCATAGAAGCGCAGCGTCCTTGTGCTGACTCCGGCCAATCGGCTCAATTTTTGGATCGTATATTCCATCCTATCCCCTCCAATGATTTCATCATACACCTTGACGTTGCGTCAAGGTCAACAAATTCCTGTACAAAAAAAGACAGCCCCGGAGGACTGTCGTGAATTTTGGATTATCTTGCAACACGTACGGCAAATGAAGCACCGGAAAGGTTGTAAGAAGAATAAGTAACTGTTTGTCCAGGTGCTGGAGCGTGGATGTATTGTCCACCGCCTACATAGATAGCTACGTGATAAGTCGCGCCGTTTGAACCCCAGAAAATCAAATCTCCTGCTTGTGCAGCTGATACAGCAATCTGCGTACCTGAGTTTTCTTGAGGAACTGTGTAACCGCCAATTTCAATTCCGTATGCTTGTCTGAAAACATAAGAAGTGAAACCTGAGCAGTCAAAGCCAGATGGTGTTTTTCCGCCCCATACATAAGGAACCCCGATGTATTGTGCAGCAATGGAAACAACATCGCCTGTTGGTGCAGATAATGCCGGTGCAGTTACGACTGGCGCGGCCACAACGGGTGCGCTGACGACTGGTGCAGCTGCTACTGGAGCAGATACAACTGGTGCACTTTCAACTACAGGCGTGCTGACTACTGTTTGAGTAGGTGCTGACTCAGAACTTGCAACTGCACTTGATGCAATGTCAACGGATGAGGCAGCGGATGAAGATTCTTCTGAACTTGCTTGTGCGACTGCTACAGTAGCTGCGGCAACTTCAGCGGCAGCAATGGAAGCAGCCTCTGCGGCAGCGCGTTGATCAGCTTCTTCTTTTTGAGCTAAGAACATTTCGCGGTCTGATTCAGCTGTTGCTTTTTCAGCAGCCAAAGCGGCAACTGCGCTTTCTTGTTCGATTCTCTTCACTTGCAGATCGCCTTTAAGTTGTTCCAACTCCATGGCCATTGCATTGATTTCGTTTAGGTTATCTTCAGTTTTATTTTTCTTGTCTTCAACAGCTTTTTGATCCGCAACTTGCTTCTCGACCAATTCTTTATTGGCGGAAACCATTTTGGATACGACATCGATGCGGGATACTAAATCTGTGAAAGATTCGGATGCTACGATAAATTTCAAGTAGTTTTCGTTTGAACCGTTCACTTGAACAGATCTTGCTTGCTCATTCAGTTGTTCTTCGCGTTGCGCGATGACAACTTGCAATTCAGCAATATCTTCTTGTAAAGCAACTATCTCATCTTGTGTCTTTACGCGGTTTGCCAATAATGTCTCTGCTCTTTTTTCAGCTGCATCAACTTCTGCAGTGATTGCAGACAAGTTTTCTGTTGCTGTACTTTGTTTGCTGCCCAATTCAGAAATTTTAGTTTCTTGCTGTTGGATTTTTGTTAAGATTTCATCTGCTTGCGCTGTAAAAGGCGTTACTATACTTGTTGCAAGGATCGTACCTGCTAATGCGATAGCCACTAATTTCTTCTTCAAGTCTAATTCCTCCACTTACATTCGATTGTCGTTAGTTATACTTCTTATATATCTTTTAACTTCTTATAGTTTTTCTTAAGATTCATCAACATAATGAATCATAACATAGTTTTTTTTCCTTAAGCCCGGTTTCGTCAAGTTGTATCCTAACTGTAACAATTCTGTAAAACGATTCCCCTAATGTGTCCGAATCAGCGATATCAGTAATATTTCACGCACCTCTCCCTTTTGTAACATTTCTGTAGCATTACTTTTTTCATTCTCAGTGTTGACATTTAAAGTTTTACTGCGCTATACTTACGGCAATTAAACAATATAATAAAAAGCGATGAAAAAGACAGTAGAATCGGGATTTTGTCCTATAGAGAGTCAGCGGTTGGTGGAAGCTGATGCAAGCCTGGATTCGAATTACACTTTGGAGCTTTCTTATGCGCATAAGCGGTCGGCATACGATACATGCCAGAGTGGCAAAATCTTTCCGATTCAGGATGATTCTGCAAGCTGGGTGGTAACACGGTAACTATCGTCCCTGTTCAAACAAGTATTTTCTTGTCTGGACAGGGATTTTTTTGCATATAAATTTATGAGAAAAGGAATGAAGCACATGAATATCATCGACGAATTAGAATGGCGCGGTGCCATCAACCAACAAACGGATGCAGCAGGTTTACGCAAATTAACGGAGGATGAGCAGATCGGCCTGTATTGCGGCGTTGACCCTACCGGTGACAGCCTGCATATCGGACATCTGATTCCCTTCATTGTATTGAAGAGATTCCAACTGGCCGGGCACAGACCCGTCATTCTGATCGGCGGCGCGACCGGATCGATCGGCGATCCAAGCGGAAAGAGCGAAGAACGGGTTCTACAATCGATGGATCAAGTCGTCGAGAATGCAAATGCTTTGACCTCTCAAATGAAGAAACTTTTCCTGTCCGACAGTTCGGCTGACATCCGCCTCGTCAACAACTATGATTGGACCAAAGATTTGACGCTGTTGGATTTCCTGCGCGATTTCGGCAAAAATTTCAACATCAATACGATGTTGGCAAAAGATATCGTAGCCAGCCGTTTGGATACCGGCATTTCATTCACGGAATTCACTTACCAGATTCTGCAGTCCATGGACTTCCTGCACCTATTCCAGAATGAGGGCGTCAACCTTCAGATCGGCGGTCAGGATCAGTGGGGCAACATCACTGCCGGTTTGGATCTGATCCGCAAAAAAGAAGGCGCGGAAGCAAAAGCTTTCGGTTTGACAATTCCTTTGATGTTGAAGGCGGACGGCACGAAATTCGGTAAGACTGCCGGAGGTGCCGTCTGGTTGGACCCTAAGAAAACAACCCCTTACGAGTTCTACCAATTCTGGGTGAACCAAGACGACCGTGATGTCATCAAATACTTAAAATACTTCACTTTCCTTTCGAAGGAAGAAATTGATGCGCTGACTGAAAAAGTTGAAACAGAACCTCACAAACGCGAAGCCCAAAAAGTATTGGCATCTGAAATGACGCGCTTCGTCCACAGCGAACAAGCCTTGACGGACGCTCTCAAGATCACCGAAGCACTATTTACCGGCGAAGTGAAGGAATTGACTGCCAACGAAATCGCTGAAGGTTTCAAAAATATGCCGACTTTCGAATCCGACCTGAAGGAACAGGAATTGGTCACTTGGCTGGTCGATATCGGCATCGAACCGTCACGCCGTCAATCACGCGAAGACATCCAAAACGGCGCCATCTCCATCAATGGCGACAAAGTCACGGATCTGGAATTCGTCATCACTGCCGAAAATTCTTTCGAAGGCCGCTTCATCTTAGTACGCCGCGGCAAAAAGAAATATTTCCTGGTAAAGTTGGTGTCTTGACATGACAACCCCACAACTCTTTTTGCGCGAAGCCGCACTCCGGTTAGAACCGGTCGAAAGTTTGGAGCAGATCAACGAACTATCCCGCTTGGCTGACATCATCTGGCATGAGTACTATCTGCCGATCCTGGGACCCGCACAGGTAACCTATATGTTGGAAAATATCCAATCCAGAGCGAATCTGGAAGAGGATATCGAAACAGGCAAATTGGATTATTTCCTCATCAAAAGCGAGGGGCAATCCGCCGGTTACTTGGCTATCCAATTACAGGACGACAAACTGTTCATCAGTAAGCTCTACCTGCTTCAGGAAGCGCGCGGACAAGGCTATGCCTATCAGATCATGCAAAAAATGGTCGACCTGGCCATCAGGGAACAGAAAAAAGCCCTGGAGCTTACCGTCAACAAATACAATGAAGGTTCGATCGCATTCTATGAAAAATACGGTTTTGTGCGCACAGAATCCATCGTCTCCCCCATCGGAGGCGGCTTCGTGATGGACGACTACGTCTACCAATATCCGCTCACACCAAAACAATAAACAACGCAAATAGAGGACAGCTGAACTTCCGCTCAGCTGTCCTCTATTTTTTTGCGCTTCCTAATTCGACCACTCTTTCGGGCTCCACATCCGCCCATCCAGTTCGCCTTCCATCTGTTCCATCCGTTGATGCTGTTCTTGGAAGAGTTTTTTCGTTTCCTGGAAGAGTGCTTTTTGCCGGTAATCCTTGCTCGCTTCCACTAAATGATCCAGCTGTTCCTGCACCCAATTTTCAGTTTCCATTGTCGTCCCCCGCTTTACCTTTACCCAAGCTGATTGCCTTCCATCTGTGCCAACGTCCACGCCAGATCATCCAAGTGCTCGCGGTTGTCCTTCAAAACGGCAAGCAGATGCTCCACCAGTTGCTGATCCGCTTCGGAAAGTCCCGCTTTCCCGAGCGACTGTAGCTGGAGTTTGAACCAATTTTCCGTTGCCGTCAGACTGGCATCGTTTTCTTTGGACAAATATTGCTGATAGCTGATCAGCAATTCTTTCTTCTTGCTGTCGCTCAGATAATCGAATTTCGAAACGACGTTCGTCGGCAAGTACACCATGCCGCATTTCCTTGCCATCGCCTGAAACGGCCGGGTCAGTTCCGAAATCGTGAATCCTTCCCTGCCCCCCGCTTGGTATTCGCGTTCATTCACACCCAGGGCCAGAACGAGACCGAATTCTTTCCCCGACAGCCTGCTGCCTTCAGCTCCATAAGCGAAACCTTCAGTCAGCACGACATCCTGCCATTGCTTCAATAAAGCAGGCGAACTGTACCAATAGAACGGGAATTGGAAAATGATGCGGTCATACTGGAGCAATTGCTGTTGCTCGGCCTCCCGATCAATCTGCCCATCCGGATAAACCGATTCGAGATGGTGCCACGTCACCCCTTCAGCCGGAAGACTTTCCCACAGAAACCTTTGCGCATTCGAATCAGCCAGCGTCGGGTGGCTGACTATGATTAATGTTTGCATCCTTTCACCTCATTCACTCAATAGTTCTTCATCCGAATCATAACAAGCTGCCGGCCAGAGTTCAAGTTGCATGCTCACTCATCGCGAAACCAACAAAAAATCCCTTCCATCGCCATCCAGGTAAACCGGATGCAAAGAAAGGGATAACTTTTTCTTATAGGTTTGCTGTAATGTTCAGCGCTTGTTCCTGCGCCTTCAGGCATAATTCCTGCGCCTTGAAGATGTGTTCTTGCGTCATCGCATTTTCGGTGCGGTTGATGCAGTCCAAAATCATTTCTCCGAAGAACGGGAAGCCGACTTCACCAGTCAAGGAGTAGTGCTCCTCGCCGTCCTTCGTCACCAGGAAGAGGTGATCGCCGGTCTGCTCAGTCGCCACGTTGATGTATTTGCGGATTTCGATGGTTCCTTCCGTTCCGGTGATGAATGTACGGCCGTCACCCCATGTTCCGAGTCCATCCGGTGTGAACCAATCGACTTTGAAGATGAAGGTTGCGCCATTATCGCCGACCAGCGTGGCATCGCCGTAGTCCTCCAATTCAGGCGTATCCGGGTTGTTGTAGTTTCCGACCTTGCTGTGGAGAACTTTTGCATCCACATTCCCTGTATAATGGAGGAATTGCTCAATTTGGTGGCTGCCGATGTCGGCTAAAATGCCGCCGTATTGTTCTTTTTTGAAGAACCAATCCGGACGTTTTTCCTTGTCGAGGCGGTGCGGCCCAAAGCCTGTCACTTGGATGACGCGGCCGATCCTACCCTCTTCTATTAATTGGCCGGCAAATACGGCGCCTTCCACATGCAGCCTTTCGCTGAAGTAGACCCAATATTTCTTGCCGGTTTCAGCAACGACTTTTTTAGTCTCTTCCAGTTGTTCAAGTGTTGTGAAGCCGGTCTTGTCGGTGAAGTAGTCTTTCCCGGCCTGCATGACACGGTTTCCCAGAGCGCTGCGCAAATTAGGCACTGCCGCCGCTGCGACCAATTGGATCTCCGGATCTTCCAGGATTTGCTCCAGCGAGTCAGCGACCGCCACATCCGGAAAAGATTCCAAGTAATTCGCTAGCTTTTCCGCATCGGGATCGTACACATATTTGATTGTGGCACCGGCTTCGATCAAGCCGTTCGTCATGCCGTTGATGTGCCCGTGATCCAGTGCCGTTATGCCGACATTGAACGCTCCCGGTTCCACGACCTTATTGATTTTCCCTTTCGGCGCATAATTCATTCCATCTTTACTGCCCATTTGTAAATCCTCCTTGTCTGATAAGAAAAGGTTCGAAGAGAATAATCTCCGAACCTCGTGTTGTTATGTTTAGAACAATTCTCCGTAGCCCAATTCCAATAGATATTCACGAGAAATTTTCAAGCTTTCGAACGGATCCACGCCATAAGTGTCGTCTTGCTCCACCAATAGGTAGCGCGCGCCCGATGCGATGCTTTCTTCGATGATTGCTTTCAACGGCAGGCTACCTGTCCCCAATTCAGCAAATTGAATTGTATTTGTGAAGTAGTCCATGAATTTGGCAACATCCCCCGTGTACAAAGCATCGAAGCCGTCCTGTGGGATTTCAGAGATTCGGTAGTCTTTCAAATGGATCAATTCCACTTTACCTTTGTAGTCTTTGATGACTTCAAGTGGATTTGCGCCTCCGCGCTGCACCCAGTGAACATCCAATTCAAACCCTAGTAATGGAGCTTTTTCGCGTATGATGTCCAGCAGGAATTTACCGTCATATTTGCGGAATTCGATGTGGTGGTTATGATAATACAAAGTGATGCCGTCTTCTTTCAGTTTTTGCGTCACTTCATTGACATCATGACAGAATTCCAAAACTTTATCCAAGCTGGCCATCGCATCGATCGGCAACATGCCGATGCGCAACAGATCCGTTCCCACGGCTTTGCAATCCGCTACGATTTTGTCATAGTGCGTTGTCAAAGATTCGCCGTCCTTAACTTGCGGTTTCAAGGAAGCGCTCATGGAAGCTACTTCCATGCCGAAATCAGCTGTCGCTTTTTGGATTTCAGCGATGTTCTCAGGCGTTGTCGCTACTTGAGAGACCTCAATGGAGTTATAGCCGATGTCATGTAATTTTTTCAATGTTTCATAAGGCCCGACTTCTTCAAAACTTTTTTTTACAGTTGATGCTTGTACACCTATCTTAACTTTAGCCATGTATGATTTCCTCCATTTCGATTGTACGTTTTTCTTTCGACGATGCTTTCATCGCATCGATCATCAGCATCGCTGGCAAGGCCTCCCGGACCGTCACATAATCATCCGTGTCTGCTTCGATCGCGTTGTAAAAACGCTGGATCAGGGCAGAATGACTCGGACCGTAGTAAAATTTCGTCCCTTGCATCGGTGTGTCCTGCAGGTGCAGTTCTTTTTCACCGGAACTGTTCGAACGATACAAACAGTTATCCTTGATTGTGAATTTTGCCCTTTCAGTGATGACCTGCAATTCTACGCTGGAATTCTCGGCATAGGCATTGGTAGACATGTAAAATCCGCGCGCGCCGTTCTTGAACGTGAAGTTCGCGACGGCAGTGTCCTCGACCTCGATGTCATAATCTGTGATGTTCGACAGGCTGGCTTTGCAGCGGTCTATTTCCCCGCCCAAAACCTGCATCAGATCCAGCGTATGGATGGCTTGGTTGATGATCGATCCTCCGCCAGCAAATTCCATCTGGCCGCGCCATGGTTTGGTTGTGTAATAGGTTTCAGGACGATGCCAAGCCACCAAGCCTTTGACCGCCGTCACTGCCCCGACATTTTCGTTCGCGAGCAATTTTTTGAGTTCCAAAAACGTTTCGTTGTAGCGATTTTGGAAACACACGCCGATTTTCTTGTTGCTTCCCTCTGCCAAGGCGAGCGTCTTCAAGCCTTCTTCATAATCCAAGGCTAAGGGCTTTTCCTGGAAAACATGCACGCCTTTTTCGATGCAGCGTTTCGTGATCGGATAATGCAAATAGTGCGGCAAGCAGATATGTACAACATCCAAATCCTCTTTTTCCAACATCGTCTCTATGTCTGTGTAAAAAGGCACATCAGGATATTTGGTCTTCAAGGCTTCATTTACGTCGCAGACTGCAACCAATTCACCGTTGTCGCTGGCGTCGATAGCATATTTGTGGACAGGCGATACATCGCCTAATCCGATTATTGCCGCTCTTAACATCTCTGATCACGTCTCTTTCTTATTTTCTTGTTTCGAATTTTCCTTCTTCAGCGATGCGTTTGTTCAATTCAGCCAAATATTGATCGCCATCCACGTTGTAATCTACCTCTTTGTCCAACCATGAAGATAAATGCATTGCGTTCGCTAACGTAACGCCGTTGATGCCTTCTCTGCCGTTGGCCAATAATGGCGCGCCATTTACGACATGGTCAGCGAAGTTATTCAAGACATCGATATGTTGTTGTCCAAAAACAGTCGTGAATTCTTCTTCTGTTTCGGTAACGTATTGAGCCATATCCACTTGTCCCATGAAAATTTTCATAACATCTGACATATCCATCTTCTCAGAAAGTTCCGCTTCCGGTGCAGTTAATTGTTTCACGATCAATTTTTTGGAATCCTCAACGACGATTTTCCCTTTTGTGCCAAAGATTTCAAAACGGTCTGTACCGACCAAATCATTCGTGCACGTGATGAATGAACCTGTTGCTCCGTTGCCGAAGTCCAACAATGCGTTCACTTCATTTTCAACTACGATCTCACGGCCAACGCCGTATTGCAATTTCGCGAAAACTTTTTCAGGTTTGCCGCAGATCCATTGCAATAAGTCCAATTGGTGAGGAGCTTGGTTTACTAAGACGCCGCCGCCTTCGCCACCCCACGTTGCGCGCCATGCGCTTTGGTTGTAGTAACCTTGTGGTCTCCACCAAGTAGTGATGATCCAAGTAGCGCGTTGCAGATCACCGATTGCTTTATCGTCCATCAATTGTTTAACTTTTTGGTAAAGTGGATTCGTACGTTGGTTGAAGAAAATAGCGAAAGTAGATTCCGGATTTTCATCGGCCGCAGCGATCAAACGTTCAACTTCTTTTGTATAAACACCGGCTGGTTTTTCACCCAACAAATGGATGCCGCGTTTCAATGCGTCAATACCGATCACACAGTGGTCATAGTGGGGAACAGTTGTAACGATTGCGTTGACTACACCTGATTCCAACATATCCATATAGTTATCGAAGAATGGTAGTCCTGGGAAATCAGCAGCCACTTTTTCTTTTTTAGCAGGATCATTGTCGCAGATTGCAACCAACTCGATGTTGTCGTTCAAACGCTCATCGTTGTTCTTGAAGAACCCTGCGTACATGCCGCCTTCTGCACCATAACCAATAATTCCTAATTTCACTTTTTCTGTCATTCTCATCATTCTCCTTTTTGTATGTTGATTCTATTGTTTTTTCTGTAATTACTGGGTGTACTGCCGATGTTCTGTTTGAAATATCTGCTGAAATGGGCATCGCTTTCAAAACCGCATTCGCCGGAAATCATTTTGATGGATTTGGATGGTTCCATCAATAATGCCGTGCATGCTTGTGACAACCGATATCCCATCGCATAAGCCATGATGGTCTTTCCTGTGATTTCTTTAAAAGCATGGGATAAATAGGATTTGCTCAAATTAAGGGCTTGGGCGATATCATCGATATTGAACGAGTCACGGTAATGCCTGAAAATGTATTCCGAAACCTTTTCCGCTATCTGTGTCTTTTCATCGACATAAGCCTGTCCTTTTTCTACGATTTTATCCGTTGAAGAATCAATCATCAGAAGCAACTGGACTAAAGCCAGTTTGCGTTTCGCTTCATTTGCATAGGATTGGTCCAACTGCTGTAAATGATTCATTTCCTGGATAGCATTTTCCAAAAGGAGTTCGTCCTTCTTGCGGAAAGTCCGAATGAGGCCATTGCGATTTTCAGTAAAGAATCGCAGGATATAGTCAATGTTCAGGTCCTTCAGTAAAGGTGCGATCCAGTCGGCATCGAAATGAACGATGCTGCGTTCATAGGCATCCTTATCTCCGATGACGTAGGCGCGGTGAACCGTCATCCCATCCATCATCAGCAAGTCGCCGGGCTGAAGATAATAGATTTTATTACCAACCAGGAATCGACAATTTCCGCCGTGGAACAGGAATATTTCATATTGCGGATGTGTATGGAAATCCAGGGCATAGGCTTGTCCTTTGACGTGATATGCGATCAACAATTTTTCAATGATACGTGTCCCTCCCTCTCTTCGACACTTAAAAGTATAAAATAACAGCGGTTACAATTCAATGTCCTGGAATGCTTACATTTTTAAATTAATTGACCAAGAGTGCTTTTTGTTGTTCAAAAAAACAAAGTCGAGAAAAATATTTCTCGACTTTACTTGATACAGCAGTGTTTCGGATGATTTGTGAACGAAATGGCACATTAGTGCTCAAACTCTAAGCTCAGGATTCATCACACACTGATTATAGTTTAGCTTGCCATTTGTCTGTCCAGACTAGGTCGTTGTGGCCACCTTTGAATTCGGATTTGCCTTCCAGTTTGTCGATGACTTGTTTGATTGTTTCTTGGTTGTTGTGGTACGCATTGATGAATGTTTTCACCATTGTCGCATCATGCAGGTGTGTCGTGAAGTTCAATGATACGAATGCATGCGGAACTTCCCACACAAACCATGGAACTTCGTTTGCCATTGCAGTGCTCCATTGGATACGGTAGTTGTTTTGAGCGCCATATCCAGCGACATCAGCAACTTCCAAAGCGAAGTCTACTTCATCACGGTATTTCAAAGTTGCGCCCTTAACGCGGGAGCCGCGTTCATTTACAGTCACTTCGTAGCCGCGATTCGTCAATTCATCCACGAAAAATTGTTGTGCTTTTGAACCGTTGTCCGTGATGCCGCCTTTTTCGCCTTCCAACATGTATAAACGAATACGTTTGTGGTCTACTGGATTGATCGGTAAGTTGTTTTGGGTATCTTTGATCAAAGAAATCCCTTTATCAGCCGCTTCCGCTCTCCATTGCAGATGTTCTTCACAGCCGATGATGTTCAAGTCTTCGCGCGTGCGCAACAATGTCCCGTTTGCTTGTTTTTCAGGCAAGTGCAATTTAGCTTTCAAGCCCAAGATACGACGCAAAGCATCAGTCAAACGCTCTTCCGTGATGACGCCGTTTTGGTAGCCTTTCAGCATGAAACCAAAGTCTTCTGCGATGTTATTGAAGAATAAAAACATATCGCAGCCAGCAGCAATCGATTTTGGAACGTAATCTTCGCGACGCATAGCGGACGTCATACCCAACATGTGCGTTGCATCCGTGATGACCAAGCCGTTGAAGCCTAATTCAGTCTTCAATTCATCTTGGATCAATTCTTCAGCCAATGTTGCAGGCATGATATCTTTGTCTTCCAAAGCAGGATTCAATTCTTTTTGCAAAGCAGGAACTGCAATATGGCCGGCCATGATCATTTCAACACCACGGTCGATATGATTTTGGTAAACTTTACCAAAGGAAGCGCGCCACTCTTCGGGACTTAATTCATTCACTCCCAAAACCAAGTGTTGGTCGCGTTCTTCGGTTCCATCTCCAGGGAAGTGCTTGATGCATTGGATTACGCCATCTTCCATGTTTTCGCCGTTTTCAGCAGTCAACCCATCCAAATAAGCATTTGTGTATTTGATGACTGTTTCTGCATCGGTACCGTAAGCACGCGTGTTGACGATTGTGTTTCTCCAATTGTAAAGGATGTCCACACATGGATCGAAGTTGACGTTGACGCCTAAAGCTTTTTCTTCACGCGCGGAAACCAATCCGGCATGGTAAGAAACCAGCGGGTCGCCTGCAGCCTCAGCCTGGGCACCGGAAGCGATGTAAGTACCCTCGCTGCATGCACCATTTCCGCCGGAGTCGCAGTTCGCTGCAACCAACAAAGGAATTTTGGACATTGATTGCAGGTCGTTCAATAGATCTTGGATATCTTCTTTCGAATTGCCGTGGTAACGTGCGCCACCGATGTGGAATTTTTCGATGATTTCTTTGTTGGTGAAATCGTTCCCTGAGAAGGCATCATCTCCGAAGAAGAAAAGGTTGGTGAACAATTGTCCTACTTTTTCCTCATCTGTCATACCAGCGATCATGTCATTTACCCATTCGACCTGTTTGTCGTTCAGATTATATGGTTTTGCTTTCAAATCAACTAATTTTGGCACTTTTTTTCCTCCTGATAATGTAATGTTTCTAACTTGCAAATCTTGGAATGTAGATTAATCGAATTGAGCCAATAAAGCATGGAATTCCCCAAGCACTTTTTCTTGATAAGCTCCTGCATACTCTTTGTTCAGGAATTTCTCGATTGCTTCATTGCTTAGACGTTCCCAAGAGAACTCTTCTTTGCCGAAGAGGATTGGGTAATAGAATACGCCATTTACCGTTGCCGCTTGTTCATCGCCAGGTGCGTCGCCGACCATTAAAATTTCGTCCGCTGCATAACCTTTCGTCAACAGATCAGCGATTGCATCCGCTTTGCTGCCGACTTCTTGTCCATAGACTACGTCAACTTGCGGCATCAGATTGTGTCTGTTCCATTCGCTGTTCAAAGCCTCGCTGTTGGCTGAGCTCACGATTGCGACATCCGTCAGGCCATGGATTTTTGTCAGTCCTTCCAGAACGCCTGGGAATGGTTTGTCTTCGCCAGCCAATTCCGTTTCGATTCCTTCATTGACTTTCTTGCTCCATACCAAAGCTTTTTCCAGATCTTCGGAAGATGCTTTTGCGATCTCCGCTTCCAGAGAAGCATTCGATAACGATGGGGCATTGTTTGCCCAATCGGTCAGTGCCGAAATATCACCGATGTCTTCGCCTTTTTCCTGCGCTTCGATCAATGTCAAGACCAATGCTTTAAAGCGATTGATGCCGCGTGTGCTTGAAAACAGGTTGATGCGGTTCCAGTCAGCCAAGAAAGTTTCGCGATCTTTGATGCCATACTCGTCAGCTGCCAAAGGACCGAAGAAACGTTCATGCTTCACGTTCATCGTATCCATCGCGCAACCGTCGGAGTCGACGCATACTAAGAATTTTTTTTGTTTCGTGAATTGTGTTGGGTGTGTAGACATATTTTTCTCTCCTAACTTGATATCAACGTGAAAAAAAGACAGATAGAGAAGAACTGTGCAACACATTTCGTTCTATCTGCCCTATTCAATTACCTAAAATTATACGCCTGAATACGCGTTGAAGCCGCCATCGATCGGCAATACGACGCCGTTCACAAAGCTTGCAGCTTTTTCGTCTGCCAAGAACAGCAAGCCGCCGATCAATTCATGCGGTTCGCCGAAACGGCCCATTGGTGTGCCGTTCAGGATTTTGCCTGTACGAGGAGTCGGTGTGCCATCTTCATTGAACAATAGCGCTTGGTTTTGTTTTGAAACCAAGAAACCAGGAGCGATTGCATTGACACGGATACCTACGTGCGAGAAGTGTACAGCCAACCATTCAGTCAAGTTGGAGATAGCAGCTTTTGCGCCTGAGTAAGCAACGATTTTAGTCAATGGTGTGAAACCGTTCATGCTTGAGATGTTGATGATGTTAGCGCCTGGACGGCCAACCATATCTTTAGCAAAAACTTGTGTAGGCAATACTGTACCCAAGAAGTTCAAGTTGAAGACGAATTCGATGCCGCTTTGTTCCAAGTCGAAGAACGTTTTTGTTCCTTCAGGCAGATCAGTTTCATGGTACTCGTTGTCAGTCGTTGCGCGCGGGTTGTTGCCGCCTGCTCCGTTGACTAAGATATCCACTTCGCCTAATTCGGCTACGACAGCTTCTTTAGCTGCTTGCAGACTTGGCAATTCCAATACGTTGGCTTTGAATGCTTTCGCGATGCCGCCTTCAGCTACGATTTCGTCAGCGTATGCTTGTGCGTTGTCCAAGTTTAAGTCCAAAAGGGCTACTTTTGCGCCTGCTCTAGCGAATTCTTTCGCGAAATAAGAGCATAAAACGCCGCCTGCACCTGTTACTACTACTACTTTATCGGTAAAATCATGTACGAATGGGCTTGTCATGGTGATTTTCCTTCTTTCTTATTGTTGTTTTTGAGCTTTCAAGTTTTTCTTCACTGCTTCTTCCAAACCATTCAGGTAAGTTGCACCTAGCGCACGGTCATACAAACCATAACCTGGTTTACCAGTTTCTCCCCAGATCATACGGCCATGGTCTGGACGGATTGCACCTTCAAAGCCGCCTTCAACACATGCTTTTACTACTTCATACATATCAATGGATCCCATTTCTGACAAGTGAGCAGATTCTTGGAATGAACGTCCGCCGACCAATTTCACGTTACGTGCATGTACGAAGTTCACACGTTTTTTAGCAAGCATATCTTTCAAGATAGCCACTGCATCGTTTTTAGGATCTGAAGCGAATGAACCTACGCATAGGGTAACGCCGTTATATTCGCTGTCGTACAATTTGATGAAACGGTTCAATGCTTCTCCGCCAGTGATGATACGCGGCAATCCGAAGATGCTGTATGGAGGATCATCAGGGTGAATAGCCATTTTCACGCCGGCTGCCTCAGCTGTAGGCATGATCGCTTTGATGAAGTATTCAAGGTTTCCCCATAATTTTTCTTCATCAACTTCTTTGTATTCATCCATTAAAGCGTTCAATTCTTCAGAAGTGTAGCTTTCGTCCCAACCTGGAAGAGAAAGCGTACGTGGGTCCATTTTATTTACTTCTTCTTCATCGAAGATCAACGCATTTGAACCATCCGGTAATTCGTATGCCAAGTTGGAACGAGTCCAGTCAAAGATTGGCATAAAGTTGTAACATACAACAGGAATTCCTGCTTTGCCTAGGTTACGTAAGGTTTCTTTGTATGCACTGATGTATTGATCACGGTCTGGACGACCCAATTTGATGGATTCGTGAACCGGAACAGATTCAATAACAGAGATGTATAGGCCTTCAGCTTCCACGTCTGCTTTCAATTTTTCGATTCTTTCCAATGGCCACGACTGACCAACCGGGATATCATAAACTGCAGTAACGATTCCTTTCATACCAGGAATTTGACGGATATTTTTCAAAGTAACAGGGTCCTCGTGACCGTACCATCTGAATGACATTTCCATTTCAAAAACACTTCCTCTTCTTTTTATATTTTTTATTTTTTAAAGTCAAAGTATTCTACAGCGTTGTTATAACTGATGTTCGTGATCAGCTTTTCCAGTAACTTGGCATCATTCGGGATTTCTCCACGTTCCACGAGATCTCCGATGAAATCACACAGAATACGGCGGAAATACTCATGACGCGTATAGGAGATGAAGCTTCTTGAATCTGTCAGCATGCCAACAAAATTCATCAACAAGCCTGCTTCGGATAAGGATTTCAACTGTTTCAGCATGCCGTACTTGGTATCGTTGAACCACCAACCGGAACCCATCTGAACTTTGCTCTTGATGCCTTTATCGTTCACTTGGAAGTTCGTGATTGCCGTACCCACCAAGTCAAAATAAGTAGGATCAAGATTATAAGCGATGAATTTAGGCAGTTCATTCGTCAGATCCATTGCACCCAGCAGATTGTTCAAAGCATAGGACACGTTCGGTTGATCCTGGATGGAATCGAAGCCGGCATCCGCGCCTAATTTAGCAAACATGCGCTTGTTGTTGTTGCGGATGGCGCCGAAGTGCAATTGCATCACGAAGTCTTTGGCTGCGTAAATTTTGCCCAGTTCCACTAATAAGCGTGTTTGGTATTTTGCGTATTCCGCTTCAGAAATGCTGTCCCCTGCGATCGCTTTGGCGTAGATGGCTTCAATCTCTTCATCTGTAGCTTCAGCATAGTAGATTTGGGATAAGCCGTGGTCGGAAACGTTCGAACCATGATCCGCAAAATATTGGATCCGTTCTTCCATTCCTTCCAGCAGCTCAGCAAATGTCGCCATTCCCTTGCCGGTCGCTTCTTGCATTTTTCCGATGAACCCAGCAAACTTGGCTGCGTCTTGGATAGCGAAAGCTTCATCCGGACGGAAACCAGGCACGACTGCCACATCGAATGTCTCGTCTTCAGCGATTGCTTTGTGCCATTCCAACGTATCCGTTGGGTTGTCCGTCGTGCAAATGAAGGTGACGTTGGAATTTTTGATCAACGTACGCGCTGTCAGCTTTTCTTCTTTCAACACGCGGTTGCATTCCGCATAGATTTCCTTCCAGTTGGCACTGGTAAGTGTTTCTTCTATATGGAAATACTTTTTCAATTCCAAAGCTGTCCAGTGGAACAACGGATTCCCTACTGCATTTTCAGCAGTGTAGGCCCAAGCTTCAAATTTTTCTTCAGGAGAAGCATTACCGGTGATTTTTTCTTCCGGAATTCCCATAGCACGCATCGCGCGCCATTTGTAATGATCCCCACCCAACCATAATTCCGTAATATTTTCGAACGCATAGTCTTCAGCAATCTGTTGTGGGACCAAATGGCAGTGGTAATCGAAGATAGGCATGTTTTCCGCATATTCGTGGTAAAGTTTTTTTGCCGTTTCGGACTGTAACATAAAGTCGTCATGAATAAATGACATGTGAAGAAGTCCCCTTCCAATCTTTATTTTGAAATGCTACTGATTATTGTGCTTTGATTTCTGCCAATCGATCGGCAAATTCTTTAGCTGCAGCCGCTACACTCGCGTAGCCGCCTTCTTTAAGGTTCCGTGTCAAGGCACTGCCGACACCGACAGACCAAGCTCCGTTTGCGATCCATTTGTCCATGTTCTCAATGCTTACGCCACCTGATGGCATCACGTCAACCCAAGGAATCGGACCATGAACGTCTTTGATGAATCCAGGACCCAACAAACCACCAGGGAAAAGCTTGACTACTTCGCAGCCAGTTTCCAAAGCCATTTGAATTTCTGTAACAGAACCGCATCCAGGCAAGTATGGAACAGTGTATAAGTTGCACATTCTTGAAATTTTTTCATTAAAGGAAGGGCTTACGATAAATTTCGCTCCGTTCATGATCGAAATTCTCGCTGCGACTTCATCCAATACCGTACCTGCACCTACGACCATATCCGTGCCTGCGAATTCATCAGACAGCTTGCGCATAACATTTTCAGCACCCGGTGTCGAAAATGTCACCTCGATGTTCTTGATGCCTCCTTGATAAGCTGCTTTTGAAATTTCATAACCTGCCTCTTCGGAAGCTCCGCGCACTACTGCAAACAGGTAATTCTCTTGTAATTGAGCCAGGGTATCTCTCTTGACGCTCATTTGTCATCCTCCATTCATGGTCTCACATTGTGGAACTCAGTATCATAACTCGAGTTCATTATAGAATTTACCATCTTTTATGTCAACGAAATTCCATCAGAAATATAAAAATGACCGCGCAATTGTGAAAATTTTGTGGCGCACCCTTGAATGACCCCATAAATAGCAGGGAAATCTACAAAAAACTCCCCACAAACGCATGTATCATGCGGTTCGTGGGGAGTGACTGACAGAGCGGACAAGTGTTAGGACGGAATCAAAAATGACCGAGGAAGTGTGAAATTTTTGTGGAATACTCCAGAATTTTCCCTGTATAAAAGTCTTTATCAACCATATCAGATAAAGGCAAGGAGATACTGATCGCACCTGCGGCAACTTCCCTTGCACTCGAAAACGCTGCAGCAATACAGACGATGCCCTCTTCAAACTCCTCATCGTCAAGGGCGTACCCATTTCTTCTGATTTCATCCAGTTCATTGACGAGTTCTTCATAAGTGGTGATTGTGCGTCCGGTCTTCTGTTCCGGCACGATGCTGTCCCAATATTCACGGACGGCAGCATTTTGACGGGTGCTCAGAAGCGCTTTCCCGACCGCAGTGCAATAAAGCGGCGCTTTCGTACCGATCTTTGATTGCATCCGCACGCCGCGGGACTCGCCATACTTATCGATGTAGAGCACTTCATCATTATCTTCCACAACCAGATGGACGGTCTGCTTCGTGTCATCCGACAACTGACGGATCATGCTTTTGGCCACATTCAAGAAGTCGATGTTGTGGACACGTTTGTTCCCGAGATGGAACATCTTCAAGGAAATACGATATTGCTTAGTGTCAGGATTACGATCGATGTAGCCATTTTCCATCAAGGAGTTCACCAAACGATGGGTCGTTGCTTTATGCAAGTGGACTTTTTCGCTCAACTCCATCAGGCTAAGGCTAGGATAGTCCGCCAATGTTTCCAGGATCGATAAGGCCCGATCTATCGATTGCACTTTCGGGCTTGTGTTTGTTTCTTCTTTTTGTACCATTTTTCTGATCATCCTTTTTTCGAATATAGTCTCAAACCTTATAAAATCTTTGTATATCATTCCATTTTCCATGCTTGTCTAATCAAAAATCAGCGTTTGGATTCACTAAACGGGAAACCGTTTCATATTGTGATATTATAGCAAACAAAATAAACCATGATAAGCCCCCTGAGTGATATTTCCATAAATATTTAGATACACACCTTCACGATGGACAGCTTTTGTGTCTTCTTATGGAAGCAAATGATGAAGATTATGTCAGAAATTTGACAAGCCTTTCTTGATCTCTGATCAATCCCACTGACCTCCTTTGACT
>NZ_JBAVFV010000003.1:0-20122 GCF_049684335.1 Trichococcus sp. | reverse complement strand
GGTGGCGACCCCCAAAAGTTAGAGTTTTTATTATGCAGCCGTTTGGCTGGCTTGGATTCGGTATTGGACTGGGCTGAGACCAGCTAATTTTTCTTTTGATCGAACATGGTTATACCAATGGATATAGACCTCTATCCGTGAGCGGAGTTCTTCATAACTGACTAATTTTTCACCGTGATACATTTCTTGCTTCAGGATGCCGAAGAAATTTTCCATCGCCGCATTATCTGCACACGTTGCTTTTCGAGACATACTCTGAAAGATTTTATCTTCCTTCAGCGCTTTGACCCAACGATTATGTTGATAGTGCCATCCTTGATCAGAATGGATAGTGGTTCGAAACTTGGTATGTTGCTTCACGTAGCCGAGGGCTTCTTCAAGTGGCTTCATCACCAATTCCAACGATGGTCGATTGTTTATGCCATAGGCAATAATTTCTCCGTTGTATAGATCAAGGATGGGGCTAAGGTACAATTTTTCTTCTCCTGAACACTTGAATTCGGTCACATCTGTCGCAAGCTTCTGTAGAGAAAGAGGCGTAGAGAAGCGTCTGTTTAAACGATTCTTGGCAACGGTCCCTACCTTGCCTTTATAAGAATTGTATTTTCGTGATTTTCGCATGAATTTGATGCACTTTATTCCCAATTCTTGCATGAGACGAGACACTTTCTTGTGATTGGTAATGTGTCCCAATTTTCCCAGTTCTTTAGCGATTCGTTTCGCTCCGTAGCGCTCATGGAAGTGGGAAAAAAGTTGTTTGATCAGTTCTTTCGTCGGTTGATCCGTATTCTCTTTCCCGAATTGCTTCACGTGATAGTGATAGGTTGCTTCTGGAATCCCTACTACTAAAAGAATATCTTTTAATTTGAATCCTTCTTTTTGGAGTGCGAATGCCACCGCTGCTTGTGCTTTTCGAGAAAGGTCTTCGGATTCTCCTGAAAAGCTTGCAACTTTTTTAAGTACGCATTCTCCAATCTAAGTAATTCAATTTCTCGTTTCAATTCTTCTGTAGACGGTGCGGATTGATCTATTTGTTTCTTAGTGTTCTTTTTGGACATACAAGTGCACCTCTTTGGCTTTTGCTTTGGTTTCAGTCCTTCGATTCCCTTTTCTTGGAAAGTTTTATTCCATCTCCAGATAAGGGCAGGACTAGTTATGCCAAAGGCAATGGCTGTGTCTAAAGAGGAGGAACCGGACTGTTTCATAAAGTGTAATACATCCATCTTGAATTGAACAGAGTAAGCGGAGCTCTGCGGTTTTACCTTCAGACCTTCAACTCCTAATTTTTGATAATATTTTACCCAATTCTTTATAGATTCATCGGACAAACTATCGTATTTTTTTGCCAAACGCATATAACTTAAGGAACCATCTAAATACTCTTTTACAACTTTCAATTTAAATTCTGCACTAAATTTCTTCATAAATTATGACCCCCAAAATGTTTGATTTCACTCTAACTTTTGGGGGGCGGGACCTATTCGACAAACTGTCTTTCGCAGGGGGCGAAATTGTCGAATGCATCGGACCATTCGACAATTTGATTTCAACACGAGGCTAAATTATCGAATGCAGCCCCCACATTCGACAATTTGACATCCCCTGAGCTACAAAAAAGCGCAAGCGATGAAATCCAAATCGGATTTCGTCGCTTGCGCCCACTTTCGTTATTTGAATTTTTTCGTAATGTAAGGGTTCAACCAGCGATACAAGAGGGTTGACAAGAAAGCCCCTACGAGTCCTTGCGCGATGTTCAGCGGGAACGAAGCGATTGCGGCACCGAAGCCGAAAAGGATCGTGTCCCCGATGGCGTAGCCGATTGCCATCCAGACACCGGCGATCACCGTGGCAACCAACGGCTTTTTGTGATCCATTTTCTGGAACAACCAGCCGGCAAAGAATCCTTCCAAACCTTTCACGACAAAAGTGATCGGCGCATAGAAGGCATAGCCGGCGAACAGGTCGGCCAACATGCTGCCGAGTGAGCCTACGAAGAAGCCTGCGCTGCCTCCGAAGGACAGACCTGCCAACAGGAGTACCATGTCTCCCAAGTTAACGTAACCGAAAGGAATCGGGATGCGGAACAACAAAGTCATGACGACGGTAAACGCCATAAATAAGGCCAAAATAACCAATCTGTAAGTACTGTTTTTTTCAGTTTTCATGCAACTCGCCTCCAAGTATTATTTTTCATTATATCGTTTAAGCAGCAGTTTGCACTCTTTTTCTCATCATTTTCACAATTATTTTCAAAATGATGGAAAAATGAGAAAATCCAATGAAAAGATGATAGAATGGGAATAATTGAGTTTTTAAAGTTAAGGGGTGAAGCATTTGAGTCAACCGAGAGTACTGCTTATCCAAGATATTTCCGCCAGTTGCCGCATTTCGATGAACGTGGCGGTGCCTGTAGTGAGCTGCCTGGACAACTGGGTGAGCATCCTGCCGACAGCGCTGTTGTCCACCCATACGGGTAAAGAATTTGAAGGCTACACCTTTTTGGATCTGACCCAGGAAATGGGCGGCATTCTGCAGCATTGGCAATCATTGGGCATCAAATTCGACGGCATCCTGATCGGCTATCTGGGTTCGCGCCAGCAAATCGACATCGTACGCGGGATTATCCATACATTTGCGGCCGAGGATGCCCACATCATCCTGGATCCTGCGATGGGCGATCAAGGCATGCTGTATCCAGGATTCACGCTGGAATATGTGGAAGAGATGGCGGCACTCTGCCAAGAAGCGACAGTAATCACGCCGAATGTGACCGAAGCCTGCTTTTTGACGAAAAGTCTCATTTTGAAGAAACCTTACAAGGAATCGGAAGTTGCGGAATTGTTGGCTGCCTTGCGGGTGTTGAATCCGAAGAGTGTCGTGCTGACGGGGGTTTCTTTGGAAATGGAAACGATTGGTGCTGTCTGCGTCAGCCAAAACGAGCCTGAAGCGCATTATGCCTTCGCGAAACATTTTCCCGGCCATTATGACGGCGCGGGCGATCTGTTCACAAGCGTCGTTGGCGGTCTGCTTTTCCAGGATTTGCCGCTGACTGTAGCCACCGATACGGCTGTCCGCTATAACAGCATGGTGATCGAGCGCACACTGAAAAGCGGGCGCGAACTGCACTATGGCGTCCAATTCGAGACGGATCTGCCTTACTTGATCGCACAACTGCGCAAATACAAACAGGCTGAATAGAAGAAGTAATGCAAGAATCATTCGGAAAGAGGCGTGAACAAATGAAGATAGAAACTGTAGCCATTGTCGGATTGGGTGCCCTGGGGATCCTTTACGGTCATCATTTCACGAAGGCCATCGGAAAGGACCGCGTGCGCATCGTCGTCAACAAAGAGCGGATGGCGCGCTACCAGGAACAAGGCATTTCCTTCAACGGTGAGTCCTGTGATTTCCAATACGTCGACGAAACGGATGCCAGCTTGGCACCTGCAGATCTGGTCATTTTGGCCGTAAAAGGAACCAACTTGGATGAAGCAATCGAAACCGCCCGCAACCAAGTCGGACAGGAGACAACGATCATTTCGGTCCTGAACGGCATTGCCAGCGAAGAAGTCATCGGCGCAACATTCGGCGATGAGAAAGTCATCCATTGCGTAGCCCAAGGGATGGACGCACTGCGCATCGGCAACGATGTGAAATCTGTCCATATCGGCGAACTGCGCATCGGCCTCGACGCTCCGGAAAAACAGGCGCGTTTGGATGCGGTGGCGGCTTTCTTCGAAGAAACGGCCCTGCCGCACGTGGTCGAAGCGGATATCCTGCATCGCATGTGGGCGAAGTTCATGCTGAATGTCGGCGTGAACCAAGTGCTTATGGTTAAGGAAGGCACTTTCCGAGACATCCACGAAGCAGGACCAACCCGCAATCTGATGATTGCTGCCATGCGCGAAGTCCTGCCGATCGCCCAGAGGGAAGGCGTCAACCTGACGGAAACTGATCTGGAAAATGATTTGGCGATCATAGACGGACTTACTCCACTAGGGATGCCATCGATGCGCCAGGACGGCATTGCGAAACGGCCTTCAGAGGTCGAACTTTTTTCCGGCACCATTCTGAAAAAAGCGAAAAAATATGGACTGCCTGCACCGACTAACCAATACCTCTATGATCAAGTCCAAGCCATCGAAGCAACTTACTGAGAAAACGGATTACCGGCCTTCGCAGGCGAAGGCATCAAGCCCTCGCTAGCGGGGGCTTTTGTATGGTTGCTGAAGGTTCATGCAGCGCCGGATGATTTTTGGCGAGCCCAACTCCGGCGAGGAGGGCCCCGCCGGAGCTACCGAAGCAAATCGACATACGAGCAAGCTCGACACCCGACGCCGGCAGCATTTTTTTGTTATAATGGAAGCATTCATTTAACATTCGTCAAAAAGCACGAAAAAAGGAGCAAAAATCATGACACAAGAACAACTGAAAAATCGCGCGGACGTCTCTGAGGCATTGACTTGGGATGTGACCGCACTCTATAAAACAAGAACAGACTTTGAGGCAGCTTTAAACGGTCTAAAAGCCGCAACAGCAGTCTTCACTACGACATATGAAGGCAAACTCACGGATGCCAAAACGATCCTAGCCGCGATGAAGGAATACGAAAAGCTCATCGAAACTGCAACCTTGGCGGATCATTACGCGATGATGCCGGAAGCGACCGACCTGACTGATCCGGACAACGTCGAGCTGTCCCGCCAAACAGCGAATGCGATGGCTGACATCAGCGCCCAACTGACATTCTTTGAATCGGAACTGATCGGCTGCGAAGCTGCTGTCCTCGATCAGGTCGTTTCGGAAGAACCGCGCTTCGCTTCCTATATCCGCCATATCAAGAAAAACAAAAGCATCCAGCTGGCGCCTGAAGTCGAAAAAGCTTTGGCCCAGTTGTCTCCGACATTGGATGCGCCGAGCGCCATCTATGAGCAGGCTCGCCTAGGCGACATGGACTTTGGCACATTTAGTGTCGATGGAAAAGAATATCCGCTGAGCTTCGTGCTTTATGAGGATTACTACATGTATCACGACGACACGGCAATCCGTCGGGCGGCTTTTGATAAATTTTCAGCTGTACTCAGCGATTACGAAAACGTGGTCGCAACGGCTTACTATACCCAACTGCAGAAGGAAAAAACACTAGCGACGATGCGCGGTTTCGATTCCGTGATCGACTATCTGCTTTATGGGCAGGAAGTGACGCGCGACCTGTATGATCGCCAAATCGACACAATCATGAACGACCTTGCACCGGTCATGCAGAAATACATCACCCACTTGAAAGAGATCCGCGGACTGGACAAGATGACTTATGCCGACTTGAAAATCGCGCTGGATCCGGAATATTCGCCGCAAGTTTCTATTGAGGAATCGCAGGTGATGGTTCAGGACGCCATAGCGGTATTAGGCCAGGATTACACCGACCGGATCATGCAGGCTTATCCGGAGCGGTGGATCGATTTCGCCCAGAACATTGGGAAATCGACCGGGGGATTCTGCACCAGCCCATACGGCACGCACCCTTACATCCTGATGTCATGGGCAAACCAACTTTCGGATGTCTATACGCTGATCCATGAATTGGGCCATGCCGGACAAATGATCCTTTCGAATGAAAACAACAGCATCCTTGGATCAGAGCCATCGTTGTACCTGATCGAAGGCCCATCCACCTTCAATGAACTGCTGTTGACGGAATCATTAGCGCGCAAGAGCACGGATGCACGCATGCAGCGCTTCGCTTTGACGAAGATGCTTTCCGACACCTATTTCCATAATTTCGTCACGCACCTATTGGAGGCGGCCTACCAAAGGGAAGTCTACAACTTGATCGATGCGGGCAAGAGCGTCGATGCCGGTAAATTGAGCGAAATCAAACGCAATGTGCTAGAGCGCTTCTGGGGGGACGCTGTGGAAATCAACGCCGGCGCCGAGCTGACATGGATGCGCCAGATCCATTACTACATGGGACTGTATTCCTATACCTATTCGGCCGGCCTGACAATCGCGACGCAAGCCTTCCTTCGCGTCAAAACGGAAGGCGAACCGGCTGTCAAAAAATGGTTGGAATTCCTGGCACTCGGGGACCAATTGGAATCCGCAGAAGCCGCAGCATTGGCCGGTGTGGACATCAAAACAGATCAGGCGCTGCAGGACACAATCCATTACTTGGACGAAGCAGTTGAACAAATCATCACACTAAGCAAAGAGCTTGCTTAAGAAAGAGGAACTTATGGACGGAAAAATCAGAACAAACATCAAAATCGGCGCTTTGGTCGATATCGTCTTGAAAAAAGACCAACGCACCGGGAAATTGACGAGAGGTCATGTGAAACGGTTGTTGACAAACAGCGCCAATCATCCGCACGGCATAAAAGTCATGTTGGTTGAAGGCGATCAAGTCGGACGCGTGCAACTGATTGTGGATGAAGCAGCAAAAAAATAGGCACAAAACAGTCAATGAATATTTGGGAGCATCTTTCCCGTCCTCTAATCGGGACGAGAAGGGTGCTTTTTTTTAAATGTTTTACAGTAAAAGTTACATGTGTTCTATTCTGTAGAGGAATCTACTAAATTTGCGTTTCACAAATAATGTTGTTGACTAGTCAATAATTGGGCAATACAATTAGTGTTGACTAGTCAACTTGGAGCGGAGGTGGTGATAACCATGGAAAAAGAAAGTATGCATTTCATAAAGCTCAATAGTAAGATTTATAGAAACATACAAATTCATTTGGATAAGGCTTTAAAAAAATATGAGCTAAGCAGTGGCTCTTGTCCCTATTTATTTATTTTAGAAAAGAATGAAGGTATCAGCCAAAATAAAATGAGCAAAGAAATAGGTAATGACAAGGCAATGTCAGCAAGAACTATTACAAAACTAATAGAGCTGGGTTATGTATATAAAGAGCAAGATGAAAGAAACAGTAGGGCTTATAAGTTATTTTTAACAGCAAAAGCTAGTAAGATTATTCCCGAGATTCATGAAGAAATTCAAGCAATGATGAATTTAGTGACAGAAGAATTAACAGAGGAAGAAATGCTAATTACTCTTAGGTCCTTAAAAAAAATTTTTGATAGCACGCAAAGATTAAGGGAATGATTTGATTTACTTTATTGAACCGGAAGGAGTTCTTATTTTGAAAGCATCAATAGAAAAAGAAAACTATTCAAAGAGGCGGGTACTGTCGATTTTGGGTGTCATTGTCATGGGGTCGTTCGTGACCATCCTGAACCAGACGCTCATGAGTACGGCATTACCAAGCATCATGAAAGAATTTTCGATAACAACAACACAAGGGCAATGGCTGACGACGGCCTATATGCTCATCAACGGGATCATGATTCCGATATCCGCCTATCTGGTGGGCCGATTCACAACGAGACAACTGTATCTTTTCGCCATGCTCTTTTTTTCACTGGGAACGTTCGTCGCCGCAATCTCAACCCAATATTGGATGTTGATAGGGGGACGGATGATACAGGCTGTAGGGGCGGGCATTGTTCTACCGCTGCAGATGATCGTCATTTTGTATATGTATCCGATCGAAAAACGGGGGTACGCCATGGGAATTATCGGATTGGCGATGAACTTTGCGCCTGCCATCGGTCCGACTTTCTCCGGCTGGGTCGTCCAGAATTTCGAATGGAATAGGCTGTTTTATTTCATCCTGCCGATCGCACTCATCGACATCATCATAGCACTGTTCGTCATGAAAAATGTAGGAGAAGTCAGCAGGCCAAAATTGGATTATGTGAGTGTCATCTACTCCACACTGGGTTTTGGCGGTCTGTTGTTCGGATTCAGCAATGCATCATCCAACCCGTTTTTCAGCATGATGGTCTTGCTGCCGTTGGTGGTAGGTACCGTTTCACTGGTTTTGTTGGTCAAAAGATGCAACAAATCAGCTTTTCCATTGCTGGATTTCGCTGTGTTCCGCTATAAAGGCTACCGCACTAGCATCATTATTTCCTTTGTCATCACTGCCGGCATGTTTGGGTCCATCTTGTTGATCCCGATCTATCTGCAAACAATCCGCGGTTTTTCGCCGATGACATCGGGTATGGTGCTCTTACCGGGATCAATCCTAATGGCCGTTATGAGCCCGATAACAGGCAGGCTTTTTGATAATTATGGGGCCAAAAGATTGGCTGCCCTGGGGTTGTTGCTCATAACGGCAGCCACTGCTGCGTTCGGTTTTATCGATCTGGATACCCCAATTGCGACAATCGTCCTACTGCAAATGGTCCGTACTCTTGGGTTTTCGACCACTTTGATGCCGTTGCAGACGTCAGCCTTTAATGCGGTGCCGATGGGATTGGTCTCCCATGCCTCCGCGATGTTCAATACGCAAAGGCAGTTAGCGGGATCTTTGGGAACAGCCTTGTTCGTTGTAATCATGACGATAGTATCACAGGCTGCAGCAACAAATGGACAGGGAACGTTGCTTGCCGATTTGGCTGGCTTCAGAGCCGTATTCATTGTCGTGGGCCTCTTTTCGCTGATCGCACTCATCATGACGCTGCTGATGAAAGAGGAACGCGGAGCAGTCGGAATCATCGATGTGGAATAAAAAATCTCTATCAATGGGTACCCTATCAAGTGACACCAAGACAATATCCATTCTGAATCCCTAAAAAAATTAGGATGAAATGTTGAGGCGCGTATGTTAAAATTAGGAAGTAAAAAAGTCAAAATAAGTGTAAATTCAAATAAGGTTACAGTTGACAGCTGAATTGAAATCTTATATCATACATTCATACCAAAATTAAATATAATAAAGTCAGTGATGAAGAGAGTAGATTTGAATATTTTCTCCAGCGAGCCGGGGCAGAGTGGAAGCCCAGCAGTAAAATATCAGATTGAAGCGCACTTCGGATGACGAAAAGGTGAACGTTCAGTAGCCTTTTACGCATTTTATGCGTTAATATAATCGAGGTGGATTTGTTGTTTCGCAACAGATCAACTAGAGTGGTACCGCGGAATCAAACATTGACCCGTCTCTTGTAGAAATACAAGGGGCGGTTTTTTAGTGCCCAAAGGCCTACCATGAAAAACATAAAAAAGGGGATTATATACAAATGGATTCAACTTTCTTTGAGACCTATATGCCGATCTATTTCCAAGGCGCAGGTTATACAATTGGTCTTTCAATCAGTGCGATCGTACTGGGCGTCATATTGGGGACAGGATTGGCATTGATGAAAATGTCGCCCAACAAGTTCCTCAGCATATTAGCGAAAGGGTATATCCAAATTGTGCGGGGTACACCATTGTTGGTGCAATTATTCATCATTTATTACGGGTTGTACGTCATCAATATCGAATTGCCTGACTTCCTGTCCGGCGTCATCGCTGTATCATTGAACTCGGCAGCCTACATCGCTGAAATCATCCGTTCCGGAATCCAAGCAGTCGACAAAGGTCAAATGGAAGCTGCCCGCTCGATCGGGATGAGCAAATCAATGGCGATGCAAAAAATTATTTATCCACAAGCCATCAAGAATATCCTTCCGGCTTTGGGTAACGAATTCGTTACACTGATCAAAGAAACATCCATCGTTTCTGTATTGGGCTTGCGTGACTTGATGTTCGCTGCTAATACGGTCCGTGGTGCGACATTCTTGCCATTCGGCCCCCTAGTGGTCGCTGCTGTGATGTACTTTATCATGACATCAATCGTCTCTAAATTAGTGGACATTCTAGAAATGAGGTTGAAGCAAAGTGATTAAAACAGAAAAATTGACGAAGTCCTTCGGCGACAAACAAGTTCTGAAAGGCATAGATGAACAAATCAACTCGGGCGAAGTGGTCGTTATCATCGGACCATCCGGATCAGGCAAAAGTACGTTTCTGCGCTGCATGAATCTGTTGGAGGAACCGACAACCGGCAAAGTGATCTTTGAAGGACAAGAGATCAACAAAAAAGGTGTGGATATCGATTCCATCCGCACAAAAATGGGTATGGTGTTCCAAAGCTTCAATCTTTTCCCGCATCTGACGGTATTGGATAACATCATGATCGGACCGCAGCAAGTCAAGAAAGTACCGAAAGACAAAGCCGAAGCGATTGCCAGAAAACTATTGACGCGTATGGGCATGACCGAGAAAGCCGATGTTTATCCACAATCCTTATCGGGCGGACAGAAACAACGGATCGCAATCGCGCGGGCCTTGGCGATGGAGCCGGATATGATGCTGTTCGATGAACCGACATCCGCGCTTGACCCGGAAATGGTCGGCGAAGTATTGCAAGTAATGAAAGATCTTGCGTTGGAAGGCATGACGATGGTAGTCGTGACCCACGAAATGGGCTTCGCGAAAGAAGTCGGCGACCGCATCCTTTTCATGGATGACGGCCAAGTGATGGAACAAGGAACACCGGATGAAATTTTCAATCATCCTAAAAGTGAGCGGACAAAGGATTTCTTATCGAAAGTCCTATAAAATAAAAACAAATTTGGAGGGGTTAAGATGAAAAAAGGATTATTGAAATTAGCTTTGGGTGCAATGAGCATTCTTGCTTTGGCGGCATGTGGCAATACAAGCGATACAGCGGACAGTTCCGCAACAGATTCAGCAGCTACAACAACGACAGATAAATTGCAGGAAATCAAGGATAGCGGTAAATTAGTGATGGGTACATCTGCGGATTATCCTCCATACGAGTGGCATCTTGTGAAAGACGGCAAAGATACCGTAGTCGGTTTCGACATCGATATCGCGCAAGCAATTGCTGATGAATTAGGCGTTGAGTTGGAAGTCAAAGACATGGACTTCGACGGCTTGATCCCGGCATTATCCACAGGTAAGATTGATATGATCATCGCCGGTATGAATCCGACTGAAGAAAGAAAACAAAGCGTTGACTTCACTGACATCTACTACACACAAAAAGACGTATTGGTGATCAGATCAGAAGATGCTGCAACCATCACATCTGAAGATTCATTGAAAACAGCTGCATTATCCACGCAAAAAGCTACAATCCAAGAAGACTACCTGTTGGAAAACTTCCCGGATGCTGAAATCCAATCCGTACCAAAATGGAACACAGCTATCATGTCTCTGACAACCGGAAAAGTTGATGCTATCTTGATGGTTGAAACGGTTGCGAAGCAGTTCGTTTCCCAAAATGATACGTTGATGATCGCTGATTTCGACGTAAACAGTGACCCGAATGAATCAGCAATCGCAGTCGCTAAAGATGGCGGTGCGTTCCTGGAAACTGTCAACAACATCTTGAAAGAAATGAAAGACAGCGGAAAAATTGAAGAATTGATCAAAGTCAACACGCAATTGATGGAAGACAACACCGCAGAATAAAAAAGTAACCAACCAATAATAGTACAAGGGTGCTCTGAAAAGGGCATCCTTTTTTTGAGACAAGGAAAGAATGCGGAGGAATCACGATTGGAAAAAGGGTTTATGAAAATTTTGTTGGGAACGGTGAGCCTCTTGGCTTTGGTGGCATGTGGAAACACGAACGGAACAGCGAACAGTGCTGCGACGGATGGAAGCAGCGCCTTGCAGGAAATCAAGGACAGCGGCAAATTGGTCGTCGGAACTTGTGCTGATTATCCCCCGTATGAGTGGCATCTGGTGCAAGACGGAGAAGACAAAATCATCGGTTTCGACATTGCTATTGCCCAAGCCATCGCGGATGAACTGGGGGTCGAGCTGAAAGTCATAGATATGGACTTCGATGGCCTGATTCCGGCATTGTCCACAGGCAAGGTCGATATGATCCTCGCCGGCATGAATCCAACGGAAGAACGGAAACAAAGCGTCGATTTCACGGATATCTACTATACCCAAAAGGATGCTCTAGTGATCAAGTCGGATGATACGAAGGATATTCGATCGGAAGACGATCTGAAGAAGGCCAGTCTGGCGACACAAAAGGCGACGATCCAGGAAACGTACTTGCTGGAAAATTTCCCGGATGCTGACATCCAGTCCGTACCGAAATTAAATACGGCTATCCTGTACTTGGTGACTGGTAAAGCGGATGCCGTCCTGATGGTGGAGACTGTTGCGAAGCGCTACGTAGAAGAGAACGAAGGCCTTGAAATCGCCAAATTCGACGTCGCCAGCACGCCGAACGAATCAGCCATCGCCGTCGCGAAAGACAGCGAAGATTTTCTGGATGCGGTGAACGACATTTTGAATGAAATGGAAGACAGTGGCAAGATCGAAGAACTGATCCGTACGAATATTGAGATTATGGATGAGAACACTGGGGTTTAAAAATATAGTAAAGAGAAGAGAAGGAACAGTCAGCCGCGGAGGTGAGTGTTCCTTCTCTTTTATTTCATTTTATTTCCGGACGCTGTTTTCAGCTTGTGTCGGTTTTTTTTATTTTTTCTTCTTCAAATCCACATAGCCGTTGTACACCGTTGCGAAGATTCCGAAGAGGATGCCGACGATCGGAAAGATGATCCAGGCGCTCGCCCAAGCGTAATAAACGAAGCCGGCAATCAAATAGATGGCAGCCGCCAGTGGAAAGACGACACCCGCGACGATACCGACCACTTTATTCTTCTCGGCCTTATCCTTCGCGAACTCTCCGATCGATAGCAGTTTCTCGTACGTTTCGTCCTGGATGCCATAGAAGATAAACAGGAAGACGCCGATTGCGATGAAGCTTAATAGAAATACAAGCGACAAGCCGTTATCCTCGCCGAGCAAAACTACGGAAAGGAGCATGGAGACGGGCGCAAGGATGCAGAGCGCAACCCCGATTGCGACAGCGACGGCCAACCGCGGCCGGAAGGCTTTGTGCTCAGCTTTCAGGCGGGAGTAGGTCGTGGAGTCGAGCTGGACCCGTTTCTCCTCCAGTTCAAATTGCTGTTCCTTCATGCCGTAAAGGATAAACAGGGCGACGCCGGCAGCGACAAAAATAAACAACGGCACGAGCGTCAGTATATCCAACAGCTCACTCGTACGGCCTCCCTGACCATCTCGGTATCCAGCAAGGTACTGGCCGAGAAACAGGCTTGCCGGGCCCATGATGCACAGGAAAACACCAGTCGCCATCGCCCAAGCGAAATGATGGCGATGATCGATATATTCATCGACTTGTTCGGGGGTAAGATAGACTTCATTTTGGGGACTTTCTGCAGGTGCAGCCGGTATATCCGAAACTGTGTAGTCATCAACATTACCGTGTGCGGATATGGCAGCGCTGATTGCCTCGTGCTCGCTTTTGCCTTCTGACTTCAGCTGTTGGTACTTATCCTGCATCTTATTTAACATGGCGTTCTTTTGATCCAATACTTCCGGCGTTTTTGGCAGATTTGCAAAGACGGATTCGACATAATTGCTGAGCGTATCCATAGTTCATCCTCTTTTCTGATGCTGGCGCGTGAGTTGGTTAATTTAGAGGTTGCCGTTTTGGAAGTGATAAGGGCTATTCAAGTCATCTAAAGTGTAGCACTTTTAGGTGGGACCGGGAAATGATATGAGCGGAATCAAGGTGTGCAATGCCTGTTGATGAGACATTAAATTAATGCATCATGAAACGATCTAGAACATACGGGAATATACTCTGAAAAAATTAATATTTCGTCTTTTTGTAACGTATTTTGCCCTATATTTTGCCGATCTTATTAGAAGGCAAGGAGAAGTGCTCTTAATCCAGCCTGCATAGAACACGCGTTCTTGAATATGCCTTCAAATAGACGTATACTTAAATGGTATTCAACACAGCGACTTGGGAAGGGGGACCTCCAAAATGTTCGAATTCATAAATAAAATATTCAAAAATAAGCGATTGACCGAAGAAGAAAAGATATCGATCATTGAACTGGTGAATAATGAGGAATCTTTCATCAAACCAAGAGATCTCATCACGAAAAATGACCATTCAAAAAAAGCTGAAAAGAAGGCCGCGGAAAGAGCTTGGATCAGCTACGTTTCGCCACCCGTAAGATTGAATGACAATTTTACAAGGCAGACGGAGCAAGTGATTAATGCATTATTTGAAAGATTATGCGCCATCGTCGATGTGGAACTGAAGAAGAAGCATAAAAACATCAAACATGTGAAATATGAGCGATACTATTATCATGTGACCGCTTTTGACGAAATCTATAGGCTATCCAGAGAGGTGGTTTGTTCTGCTTACAGACTGGATAATGTTCAGGTGTCTGTGTTTTTTTCGTATGACCTGAGAACCATGCTGCCCTTGGATATCCAAAAAATCCTTACGTATGAGGTAGATGCGTACCGGAAAAATTTACCCTTTCCGGATGAAGAGACAAGGGGAAAATTTGGCTTGACGCAATTCGGCACCAAAATCGTTTGGTGGGATCCGTCCGGAATGTTGCGCGACAAACAAATTTTTGACGGAATCGAAATGGCGTATTTCGATCAACTAAGGAAAAGGACGACAAGGTTTACGGAAGTACCGGCCGTCATGAGCCTTTGTTTGGGGAAATACGTAGACCTTATGCAGATTGTGTTGCATGATCTTGAGGATGGATCCATCAAATGGAAGATCAAACCCAATAATTATTTCAGGAAATATTTCCAATTACCACTGGATGATGAGCGTATCTGGGCAGAAACGGTCCGCTTGCCGGCAGACCTTTATCTCCTGTCCGAAAACATAATCCGACGGGAGGTAGAGGGTCTCCGCGTGTTGCCTGCTGAAGAAAGCCTGCAGAGCCTCCAAAAATATTTACCGGATGAAACGTTTCGGAAGATTAAAGCATATCTGAGCCAGGAAGTTGAGCTGGAGCTGGATTATCAGACCATAACAGCCTTGCGGGACGTGAACAAGACCGTATGGCATGAGGCTGCCAATCTCCTTATCAGCCAATCGATAGAGCAGATCAGGGTGCTGCTTGAGGATGTCGCAAAAGATCCGGATTTGAAAAAGATAGCTATGAAAGTAATCAAGCAGAGCGAGGAACAGGATAAGCGCATCCTGTTTATTTGCTTGATGGAAAGGGTGGCTTTGCCAGTATCAAAAACGCTGCAAAAAGAACGGAATGGCTTCATTCATCCAACCAGAAAGGCTGATTACGAGCAGTTGCTGATTGATGCAAATCTGCCTATCGGGAGTTTACCGGAGCTTCTAAATGAATGCACGCAACCGGTACGCAGAGAAATCAAGCTGGACACTGCCTTAATAACCGCATCACATTCTGCCCTGGATACCATCATTGATATGGTCGACACTTACCTGAGCTATGATGAAACTAGTGAAGGGCTGGATTCGGCTGTGAGCCTGAACATTTTTGCTGAGCTTGAGTTGTCGCCGGCTGAGGAGCAAAGCGAAGCAGAAAAATCGGCCTCTGCAGTGGTACTTACTTCGGAATCTAGCATTATAGAAGAGACCGAAATGCCGGAAAATGAACAGGAGTCTGAGCATATGCTGTTCCTGAAACAGTTGGTGGTAGGCAACGGGATATCTTTGGATGATTTTAAAGTACACGCAAAAAATAAAGGGAAACTCCATCAGGCGTACCTAACAGAATTGAATGAAGTGTTGTATGAAATATTTGATGATCAAGTGTTGGTGATCAGCCAGCAACAAGTCATCATCGAAGAGGATTTTATGGAAGAAATGAGGGAATGGGTCTATGGCTGAAAGCAAGTTGAGGAAGAAGGATGCCCAAACGATTATTGCTTCACTCGAGGCAGGCGTTGTACCTGTAAAAGGGGTACAGCATGTATTGGTGGGCAGGAGCAATGAAGTCAAGGAAATCATCGACACCTTGCAAAAATTGGAGGACGGCAACAGTGATCTGCGTTTTTGGGTAGGCGATTTTGGTTCGGGCAAAAGTTTTGTGTTGCGGACGATTGAATCGCTGGCGCTGCAAAAGAATTTCGTTGTCTCCACGATCGATTTGACTCCGACGCGCCGTTTTTATGATTCCTCCGGGAAAGCCTTGGCACTCTATAACGAAGTCATCAATAAGATCGTCATCAAGAATAACCGCGACGGGAATGCCATCGAGACAATCGTCCAGCAATGGATTCAGGTTCTGCTCGAGCAGATTACCGTAGAAAACGGCCTCACTGTTCCTGAATTGATGGAAAAGTCCCATTGGAAATTGGTTGAGAATGCCATCCTGAAGACGACGAATTCCTTCTATTCATCGGGGCTTTCCTATGAATTTGGGCAAGCGCTGATGAAATATTTCGAAGGGATTGCGGGCGACAATATGTCCCTTCAGATCGAAGCGATTCGTTGGATTCGCGGGGATATCACGACGAAAACGGAAGCCTCAAAAGAATTGGGCATCAAGAACGTCATCAATGATGCAAACTATCTCATCGCATTGAAAAATCTGGCGGAATTATTCTTGAAGATCGGCTACAAGGGATTTGTCATAAACTTTGATGAATCAGTCAATCTGTACAAATTACCCCGCGCCTTGACCCGTGAAAAAAATTATGAAATGATCCTCAATCTGTATAACGAAACGAAAACCAACGAAGCTAAAGGCCTATTCATCAATTTTGGCGCAACGAAGCATACTGTTTATGACGAACGCAGAGGATTGGCCAGCTACGGCGCTTTGAAAACACGCTTCGGGAACGAATTGATGAAAAATAAAGACTATGTCAATGTGAACAGTACCGTCATCGATCTGAAGCCACTGACAGCGGAAGAGATCTTTATCCTTTTGACCAAGTTATTGGAAATATACAATACGGCCTATCAAACGGCGCTATCGGTGAAGGACAGCGAAATTCAGCAATACATGGAAGACCAGTTGAACCGTCCGGGAGCTGCGGCATTCTTGACACCACGGTCGGTCATTAAGGATTTTATCGAAATCTTGTCCTTGCAGCGCCAGAACCCAGACCATTCTTTCGCCCAGATCCTTGCCGATCGGTTCGGCAGAAGGCCTTCCATTCTGGCGAAGGACGCAGATGACCACGATGAAATAGAGGTTTACTGATGCAGGCATTTGATAGTCTCAGCAGAGACATCCAGCAGTACATCTATGATAAAGGTTGGCCGAGCTTGACGAGCATCCAAAATGCTGCCATCAAGCAGGTTGCCAATACCGATCACAACCTTATTCTGTCCGCTCCGACGGCATCGGGAAAAACGGAAGCGGCATTCATCCCGGCGCTGAATAGTGTGGAAGATTGGGAAACGGGGCTGAAAGTACTGTACATCTCTCCTTTGAAAGCCCTGATCAATGATCAGTTCCAGCGCATCAGCGAACTCTGTCAGTATTTGGATGTGCCGATCACGCCATGGCACGGTGAAGTTTCCCAGGCGCAGAAAAAGAAAGTTGTGAATCAACCGAAAGGCATTCTGTTGATCACACCTGAATCGATTGAGGGCATGTTGGTGAATCGCCCTGGCGAAGCGCAGCACCTTTTTAAAGGCGTGGAATGGATCATCATCGATGAACTGCACAGTTTTCTGGGAACGGAACGGGGTATTCACTTGCAATCATTGCTGCAACGGATCAGCCAATTCATGCAATCTCCCCGTTTCATCGCGATGAGCGCAACTTTGAACAAGAAGGATTTTGGTTACGCGAAAGCCTTCTTCGGCAGCAATCGGGATACGGATATTCTCGTGGACCGTGATAAAAATGATCTGCTCATCACGATAGACTACACGAGTGGTGAGGCGGGTCCATTCGTTGCAAGGGAATCCTTGGCAGCGATCTACCAGTATTCCAAAACGGAAACGATGCTGATTTTTCCGAATTCCCGCAACCGAGTCGAAGAAATCACCCATAAACTGGATAAGATGGCAAAAAAAGAGCACGCGCCCATCCGCTATTTTGCCCATCATTCATCGGTGGACAAACTTTTGCGTGAGGAAGTGGAGTTTTTTGCCAAAAACAACGACGATCAGCTGTTCACGATCACCTGTACCTCCACTTTGGAATTGGGCATAGACATCGGATCGGTGGACAGCGTGGTGCAGTATGGCTCCCCTCCGTCCACTTCTTCTCTCAGCCAAAGACTGGGACGAAGCGGACGGAGAACCCATCAAAGCATCCTGCATATCGTGGAGGATGACTCCTGGGAAATGCTCCAGACCTATGCCGCACTGGATTTGCTGGAACGGGGTGAATTGGATACCTTAGAAATGATTGAAACACCCTACAATGCTTTGGCGCATCAAGTGATGGCGATGCTCTTCCAAAAGGTCAGTATACCGATGGCACAATTGTTACAGCTGAATAAAACCTTTCCGGTCTGGTCAGCGATTTCGGATGCAGATTTGACGCTATTGATCGATTACATGGTTGAAAAAGACTTCATCGAAATCATGGATGAAGAGGCGATTGTCGGTTTGGAGGGGGAGCGTCTGCTGCGCTTCAGGGATTTCTACGCTCTTTTTTTCACGACCAGTGATTTTTCTGTCCATTACCAGCACGAGCGCATCGGCAGTCTGCCGTTCACACCTGATATCCAAATCGAAAGCAAAATTCTGTTGGCGGGCAGGGTGTGGATCGTGAAGGATATCGATGTCAAGGCCAAGCGCATCATGGTGGAAATGACGAAAGAAGGAAGGCCCCCGAAATTCATCAGCGATGAAGGCTTCGTCTCCAATGAAGTGCGTGAAAATATGGAAAAGCTTTTGCGGACGGGAGAGTATCTGACCCTGAACAATGATAAGATCACACGTGATTTTGATTTTCTGAAGAGTGCACTCTACTACGATGATGGGAACTATTGGTATGAGGACAACCAGACGAATATAGGTGTCGTGACTTTCAGGGGGACAAGGTTCAATATCGCATTGCTGTTGCTCATCAAGAGCGTCGCCGCTGAGGGAGAAAAATATCAATTGCACGACAAGCACTCCTTGATTACAGGTCCCGACATAAAAAAAATGGTGGAACGACTTGCTGGAGCGGATGTTTCTTTGGATACCGTAGTAGCGTACCTGGAGAAAAACGAGAAGGCCATTGAAGAACTGACGGCCCATCAAAAATTTATGCAATTGGTTCCTACAGGCTTGAAAATCAAGTGGATCCTGAACAACTTTTTTTCGGTTTGAATCTGACAGATGACGACAGAGGGCATAACATCGTTTTTGATGCTATGCTCTTTTTCGTGTCTCTGGAGACGGACTTTAAATTGATTAGATATCCTATCGGACAGTGTAAAAAGTGAAAGCCGTCTGTTGATTTTTTCGGGGGTTAAGGAAGGAATGATTGTCTTTAAGTCAAATTTTGTGTATTCTAAAAATATAGACTTTTTAGAGGGAAGCTACTTAATAACGAGAGGTGCAGTGTTAAAATATGCAAAAATATGTCGTCATTTCCAACGATATCCGCAATAAAATCGTAAAAGGGGAGTACGTTGCCAATCAACAGATTCCCTTCGAAAAAGATATGTGTATCCATTACAACGCAAGCAAAATGACTGTCAAAAAAGCGTTGGACATCTTGGTAGCGGAAGGGTTGGTCATCAAGAGGAGAGGCTCCGGTACTTTTGTGAAGGACCTGAACCTGGAAGAAATCGAACGCGTGACGATGGCGAATCAATTCCGCGGCACGACTGCTCTCAATGCTGGGAAGAAGGTCCACAGCAAAATACTGAATTTTTCAATCGTCAAGGTACCGGATGATGCAGCGAAAAAGTTGAATATTTCGCTTGGTAGCTTTGTGTATGACATCTATCGCGTACGTTATGTGGAGGACAAGCCGACTGTAATGGAAAAAATCTACATGCCGATTGATTTTATTCCTGATATTAAAGAAAAAAATATCAACGGATCCATTTATGATTTCCTTGAAAAGGATCTTCATTTGAAAATAAAAAGCGCGCATAGGACGGTTTCTGTTCGTAAAGCCACTGATTTTGAAGCGGAGGAGCTTGGACTGGAAAAGGGTGATCCAGTGGCGGTAGCCGAGCAGGTCGGCTATCTTGATACCGGAAATGCATTTGAGTTCTCCACATCTGTCCATCGCTATGATAAGTTTGCCGTCGAAATTATTTTGACGCGCAATTGAATGGAAGTGTTGCAGGGGTTGGTTCGATTTGGCTGCTCGCTGGCTTTAACTCCGGCTAGGCCAGCGTTCGCCGGAGAAGAAGACGTTACTGGGATTTTAAGCGTAGAAGGGCCGCCTCAAAAAAAGAGGCGGCCCTTCTACGCGTTTCTTATGTTTTAATTCCTTC
>NZ_JBAVFV010000002.1:0-85720 GCF_049684335.1 Trichococcus sp. | reverse complement strand
TTTTTTAACGATGTTTACTTTTTCTTCCACAGTCCAACGCCTATTTATTCGCATAAAAAAACCCCCAATAAAGTAGAATAGAAATTTTTGTTATTTCTACTGTCTACTTTATTGGGAGCTTATCATTCAGAGATTCAAAGGGCTTTTTCATTTATTAAGTTAGTTGGATAAGGGCGCGTGATGCATCATAACTTTAAACTATGGTAGTTTACGAATGCTGCTCTTACTTCATTTGGAGGAGTTGCAAACTTTTCTTCCATCCATCCTTGAATAGTGCCAGCCAGGGTGTAAGTGAATATTCTCGCATCAGCAGAAATTTGTTTCTCTGTTAAATTAACAAATGGAGTCCAACTGTCTATCAGACTCTGATGGATCGTATCCAAGCTTTTGAGAATGAGCCTTTTTTGAACATCATTTTGGAAGCATAACGAAATAGCTCGCCGATTTTGATAGATATAATCAAAAACAGTGATATCAGAGTCTTTCATCGATTTTCTTTGAGCCAAATGACAGTCTTTGAAACTGTTTTTGACTGATTCAGCAAATCCATCCAACAGTTCTTGGGTTATGTCATCGAGCAAATCGAATTTATCATAATAATGATTATAGAAAGTCGTTCGGTTATAATCTGCGGTATCCACTATATCCTTTACGGAGATGCAAGCAAAACTTTCCGTTTCCAATAAACGCATCAAGGCATCCTTGAATAAATGCTTCGTTCGCCGCGCACTTTTGCTGGTTGATTCATTTAGCATGGAAAAAAACCTCCTCAAAATCAATAGATTTCCTTGTAATGTCAATTAAAACGACACGTTAAGCTTCATTGTCCATTTTTTTAACAACTCATCTGAATCTGTGGATTGTATTAAGAAACAAATGATTTAAAATAAAGACATAAACAAAGAACACCACAACCAAGTTGGAAACTCAATCAGCTTGAAACCATCATCCTTGTTATCATCCAACAATGACCACCAACGGTCTTCATACCTTTCTAGATTAAAACTCCTAACTTTTAGATCATTCAACCTAAAACGAAACACCTTTACATTCACCAGTTAGTTTATCTTCTATGCAATTCAACGAATCCGTACACAACACCTAAAATTCATCTCATCACAATTCCAAGAATAAGTGCACCTTAGTAAGTGAAGGATACCTACTTACCAACTATCAGTTTATTTTCTATCGGATAAAAACCAAACATATGCTTAAAAAATAATTCGTATTGATTTGATTATAATGTTTTTTTAATGATTTGTACATTGATTCTTGCCAACGAAATAACAGATGCTGCGAGCAGAAACTCTATTTTTGAGTGGACAGGATCCTGAAAGTCCAGCCCATTGACAAATGGAGTTGTTGCTAAATGAAGCGATTTCAATAAGTGGGAAGTCGCCTCATAAACAACAACAACATAAAAAAACGGATAGAAAGAGGAGGAAATTATCATGGAAATCATGAAAAGATTGGTTCGCGAAGAAGAAGGACAAGGTATGGTTGAGTATGCGTTGATTATTGGTGTTATTTCTATAGCGCTTGTTGTTGCAGGTGACGATGTAGTAACTGCAATAGAAGGTTTATGGACAAAAGTTGCTGGTCTTATCAATCCAGAATAGAAGCATAAACCTGCTTATTAAGATATGATAAAAATTCCCGCTGATTTCGGCGGGATTTTTTTCTAAAAAACTCCCTATCCGTGGGAAACAAACAGTAATATTAATTGAATATTTCAAACAATTTAGAATTATAACAAAGAAAGGAGCAAGTAAGATGGTTACAACAAATAATGCATTGCTGTTATTGCTGGTCGCGGCATCCGGTTTTTTCGACGCAAAAGAACGGAAAATACCGAATAAAATCACGTTCACCGGAATTCTGATCGGCATTATATTCAATAGCATAACGGGAGGTTGGATGGGATTACTGGAAGGTGTCATCGGTATGGTTGCCGGCTTGGCTATTTTTTTCCTTCCTTTTGTCATGGGCGGAATGGGGGCTGGTGACGTCAAGTTGATGGGAGCCATCGGGGCGCTGATGGGCTGGCGTTTCTCACTGATGACAGCATTGTATTCCGCTTTGGTCGGTGGCGTCATGGTGCTTGGGTACCTGCTCTATACAGGGAAATTGAAGGACACCTTAAAAAAAATGATTTTATCCCTGATCAATCTATTGTTCCATTTCTTGAACCAGTTGGGCTATAACGAAAAAATCGAGCGGATCCAACAGCGCTTCACAAAGGACGGACAGGAATACAAAAAAATCTATATCCCTTACGGTGTCGCAATCGCGGGCGGAACCGTATTGGTGCTGGTCGCTTCCGCTCAAGGATTCCATATTTTCTGATGAAAGAAGGTGATTGTCTTGAAGATATTAGCTAAGCTCCGCAAAAGCGAAAGGGGGCAATCGCTCGTTGAATTTGCCTTGGTGCTGCCGATAATACTGCTTTTGTCATTGGGGGTACTGGAATACGGCTGGATGCTGAATGCGAAAATTACGGTTACCGCAGCAGCAAGGGAAGGGGCGAGAGCAGCTGCCATATTGGGGAAAGATGCGACCGATGCTGCCATAGATTCTACTGCCACTTTGGTTGCAGGAAAATACATGGGTGTGACCTTGGGTGTCAATAATGTAATCGTCAGCACTCCTGATGATGATATCACTATTACGTTGAGATATGCGAAAGCTCCGCTTGTTGGTGTGTACATCAAAACCCCCATGACCATATCCAGCCAAGTGACAATGAAGCGGGAATAAGGTGGAAAGAGAAGCATATCCTGGGAATGGGGAGTGCATTATCAAGAGTGAATCAATGGCAAATATGAAAGGGTGAAGCCTTGATGAAAAGCAAAAAGAGAATAGGAATCATTACAGTGTTTTTGGCACTGCTGACGACGGGGCTAGTATATATCTATTTGAATCAAGTGACGGCTACAAGCAAAGAAAATCAAGTTGAGATGACGAATGTGGTAGTCGCTCTAAGCACCATTCCGGCACATGTGAAGGTGACTGCAGAAATGCTGGAGATAAAAGAAATTCCCGTTGAAGCCGCCCATCCGGATGCATTCACATCCATTGAAGAGGTGATAGGCGGAATCACTAATACGGAACTTATCGGCGGCGAACAAGTATTGGAGGAACGTGTTGTTTTGGACGCAAGCGATTCGCCACTGGCTTATCGGATCCCTGAAAACATGCGTGCTATCACGGTGCCGACCACTGAAATCGATAGCATTGGGGGTTACATCATGCCAGGGGATAAGTTGGATATTTTAGTCAGTTATACGCCTTCCGAAGGAAAGCAAGTCGTCTATACTCAACTCCAAAATATTGAAATACTGGAAAAGGGTCCGTATACAACCATTGCGGACGAACAACAGACAGGGGTTCCGACATCTTTGACCTTGTTGGTTACTCCAGCACAGGCCGAAGTAATCGCCTATGCGACTTTAAACGGAAGCTTCCACTTCACGCTGCGTAATCCTGTTGATACGGGCAAACAAGACGATCCAAGCTACGGAACGGACAACTTCGATTCATGGAAAGAGCGGTGAGAACAGTGGATAGAATGAAATTATTATTATTGGCTGATTCGGAAACGGAACGGCGGAACATTGTGGGAATGTTGGGAAATATTGATTACATCCAATTGGCTGGTGATTTCATCGACGAAGAGCCCATCTGGGAGCTTTTGCAACACTCCTCAGCTGATATTCTGCTGATGGGTTCCGGAATGAATGGTCAAAGATATGCTTTCGTGGAAAAAGTTTCTGCCCAGTATCCTCATACCGACATCATAATGATGGAAGATGAACTCCTTGAAGTGACGATGCATAATGCATTATTTGTCGGTGCAAAGGATGTGCTGATTAAACCGATTGATCCTGAAAAATTGATGAATGCCATTTATAGAATCCAACAGCTTAAGAATAAACAAGTCCCGTCGCTGCAAAAAAAAATCAAGAAAAGTGAGCGAGGCCAAGTGTATACGGTATTCAGCACAAAAGGCGGTGTCGGGAAAACCTTTGTGGCAATCAATCTTGCGACCTCTCTGCTGAAAGAACCAGAAAAGAGGGTCGTTCTCGTCGACCTCGATTTAGATTTCGGAAATGCAGCATTGGCCCTGAATCTTTATCCAAAATTTACCATTTCAGATATTGTGGATGATATCCGAAATATCGACAGCGACCTGATTGAAAGTTACCTTATCCCGCATGAATCCGGCATTAAAGTATTGCCCGCCAATCTGCAGCAAGAGATGAATGAATTCATCAATGCTGAGCATATCCGGATTATTTTGGAAGCGTTGAGGGAGTCGTTTGACTACGTTATCGTTGACATGCCAGCTCGCTTCCTAGAAACTATCTTGCCGGCATTGGCTTTGGCAGACACTCTGCTGGTCATCACAACTCCGGAGATTTCATCCGTCAGAAATATCAAGGCGTTATTAGTTACCTTGAAAGATTTGAATTTCCCGCAATCCAAAATAAAAATCATCCTTAATAAAGCGGATCGCAGAGGAGAAATCACCCAAAAGGACGTAGAGGTGACACTCAATAAAAAAGTGGATGCTTCGATTGCTTTCGATTATCGTAAGGTTGTCTCCTCACTGAATCGCGGTGTACCACTTGTGAATGAATATCCCAAAAACGTCGTTTCAAAGAATATAGAAAAGATGAGACTGAGACTCGTCGAAGGCGAGTCACTCGATGTTTAAAAAAGGAAATTAGCTAGAAGAGGGTGAAAAGATGAACCTGGGAGCATATGGGAATTTTGGATTTATTGAAGCTACTAAAGAAGATGGAAAAATAGAAGATCAAAACGGCCTAGCAAAAAGAAGAAGGGATTTGGATGATCTAGCCTACGAGGTATTGCAGGTTGTGATTGATCAGTTACCCGCCACAACAGAGGAAGATGACGCAACCCAGCAGAAAAAAATGCAGGAGAAAATTAATGATATCATCGGGAATATCATCTACGAACAAAAGCGACACCTGTCTTTTGCTGACAAGCAAAGAATCAACAAGGCGGTAATGAATGAGATTTATCAATACGGCCCGATAAGCGACCTGTTGGATGATGATTCGATAACCGAAATCATGGTAAACGGTCCGAAAAATATATTCATTGAACGCAAAGGGAAAATCGTGAAGACGGAGAACGAATTCCGGGATGACAAACATGTCATGCACATCATCGATAAAATCATCTCGCCATTGGGTAGAAGGGTTGACGAAAGTTCTCCGTTAGTTGATGCTCGCTTGGCGGATGGCTCCCGTGTCAACATCATCATTCCACCATTGGCCGTGAAAGGCCCATCGATCACCATCCGTAAATTCTCGAAGGATCCCTTAACAACCGACGACCTGATTACATTTGGAACATTCAATGCCGATATCGCACAGTTTTTGCGCCTGTGTGTCAAGGGCCGCACCAACATCCTGGTTTCAGGCGGAACCGGCAGTGGTAAGACGACGCTTTTGAACGTTTTATCCAGCTATATATCGGAGACGGAACGCATCGTTACGATTGAAGATGCCGCCGAAGTCCAACTGCAACAATCCCATGTCGTCACACTGGAATCGAGGCCTGCCAATATTGAAGGGAAGGGCAGCGTCTCCATCCGGGATCTGGTCGTCAATTCCTTGCGGATGCGTCCGGATCGCATCATCATCGGTGAAGTCCGGGGCGGGGAAGCTTTGGATATGCTGCAAGCGATGAACACCGGCCATGATGGTTCCTTGACGACTATCCATGCCAATACACCAAGGGATAGCCTGTCCCGTCTGGAGACGATGGTCATGATGTCGGGGATTGAACTACCGTCCCGTGCCATCCGCGAGCAAGTCGCTTCGGCCATCGATATGGTCGTTCAGGTGGAACGGATGATGGACGGAACCAGAAAAGTGACGAAGGTAAGTGAAATTACTGGACTTGAAGGCGATACAGTAACGCTGCAGGACATCTTCCTTTTCAATCAAGAGGGGTTCGATGAAAACGGTACGGTTAAAGGAAGACACCAGGCAACCGGCATCTTGCCGAATTTTTTGGACAAGATTAAGGCGCACGGGGAAAAGGTACCGACGAATCTATTTAAACCGGCAAATGATACCTTCGATCCTTTCAGAAGGGGGAATTGAGATGCTGCCCATTGTGCTGATATTTATTTTTGCGACCGCAATGAGCCTCTTTTTGGCTGTCCACCTCTTATTTTTCGAGAAGAAACGGAGCGTCAGAGAGCGGTTGTCCGAAAACGGAAAGTTGCTTCAGGAACCAAATTTAACCGAGAATAATCGGAAATCGAGATTTTGGTGGGGAATCCTGCAAAGCACTATCGAATATATTGAAAAATTGAATTATTATACGAAAATCAAAATGAAATTGCTGCAGGCCTACATCAAAATGAAGCCGATAGAGTTCATCGAGATTTCACTCATTGCAGGAATGTTTTTTGGAACACTTTTGTATCAAGTTCTGAATAATGGCTTGATGGCAATTGTCGGTTTTCTGTTGGGATATCGGTTACCAGAAACGGTCATTGAGATGATTCGAAAGAAACGTGCGAAACAGTTCAATGATCAGTTACCTCAGGCATTAGGTCTATTGGCGAACGGTATGCGAGCTGGATTCAGCTTTCCTCAGGCCATGGCTGTTGTCGGAAGGGAAATGGAAGCGCCTGTTGCGGATGAATTTTTGAAAGTATTGCGGGATAATTCATACGGCAAGAATATGGATGAAGCGTTGACGGATCTGTCGAAAAGGATTGACGATGAAGACCTCGATATGTTTGTCACGACCCTTTTGATCCAAATGCAAGTTGGAGGAGATTTAGCCGAAATATTGGACATCATTTCGGAAACAATCCGTGAACGCGTAAAACTCAAGGGGGATATCCGTACACTCACCGCGCAAAGTCAAATGTCGGCTTGGGTTATCGGTGTTTTGCCGGCGGCGCTTGCGGCGGCCCTTTTCATGATAAGCCGAGAATACATCATGGTGCTTTTCACCGAACCATTGGGATTGATGCTTGTTGGTGCGGCAGCTCTTATGATGATTGTAGGGATCATTGCGTTGGTTAAAATTGTGCAGGTCAAAATATAGGAGGGATAAAAGATGGAACTGATTGTTTATGGATCATTATTCCTTACCAGTTCATTGCTGTTTTATCTGTTCTACGATCTCCTGATCAGGCCGAAACAGGTCATGCGGGAACGACTCGATAACGTGAAGGAGATGGCTGATATCCGTGATGTCTTTGAAGATGGGATGCGTGAATCCTTTGTCATACGTGTAATCAATCCAGCTTATGAGCGGATGATTCGCTCATTGGGAAATCTTGCTCCCTCTACCATCAAAGACAGATACGAAAATTTACTGAACAGTAGCGGGGCAAAGGATAAGATGAAATTCAACAATATACTGGCAATGCAAGTGATGCTAGGAATCATCCTCTCGTTTCTGGTGCACTACCTGATGAAGGCATCGTCCTCGCCTTCAAATAGCCTATACATCTTTTTGGCAGGAGTCGTCGGTTTTCTGCTTCCTTATTATTTATTACTGTCGGCATCAGAAAAAAGAAAACAGGAAATCCAATATGCCGTGCCGAGTATGTTGGATTTGCTCTATGTCAGCGTTGAAGCGGGCTTATCGTTTGATATGGCCATTTATCGGACGACGGACAAGATGAAAGGGCCCCTGAGCGACGAATTGCGGTTTACTATGAATGAAATGAGCAAAGGACGGGAGCGTTCTGAAGCTTTACGGGAAATGGTAAAACGAACGCAGGTGGAGGACTTGGCGACTTTTGTGACATCTATCATTCAAGCCGAGGAAATGGGATCAAATATCGGCAATGTATTGAGGGTTCAAGCGAATACCATGCGTTTGAACAAACGGCAGCGTGCAGAGGCAAAAGCTGCTAAAATACCGACAAAAATGCTTTTTCCGTTGGTTTTTTTCATGTTTCCTGCGCTATTCGTCGTCATTTTGGGACCGGCAATCATTAACATCATGGCATCTTTTTAAATGAACTGTAGTGAGGAGGGAAATCCATGCGTTTAAAAAAAATACTGATAACTTTCTTAATGTTAGGGTTCATCAGTACTTCCTTTGCACCGGGATTCTCGGCGGCAGAGAACAGGATGTCGGAAGAAATTGCTGTTTCCTTGGTCATTGATACTTCCGGCAGCATGGCAGAAACCGATCCGAATAACCTCCGGAAAACAGCAGCGGATATTTTTGTCGATCTGCTCAGTCCAGAAGACTATTTGGGTATCGTCTCTTTTTCTACGGATGTGACCGAAATTGCACCGATGCAGCGAATAGGGGATGTCACCAATAAGCAGGCAATAAAAGATACGCTTGCCCCAATCGTCAATGTGGATGGAAACACGAATTATCAATTGGCTTTACATGCTGCAGAACGACAATTGGACAGTTTTACGGAAAAAGATGTCCAAAAAGTGATCATTTTCCTGACTGATGGTGTACCCGAACCTGATTATGGCAAACGGGAAGATGCAGCTTTCATGTCAGCGTATATGGATACTTTGTGGCAAACAACCGCCCAAATCGGTTTGAAAAACTATCCAATCTATGCGTTGGGATTCGGTACTGCCGATCAAACCGTTCTGCAGCGGATAGCGTCAGATACAGGTGGAGAAGCGAAATTCATCGGCAGTCCAAGCGAAATCGCAGTCAATTATTTCGATGTGTTGCGAACACTAAAAAATAGACAAGCCTTTTTGAATGAAATCTTTAATGTCGCAGAGGGAAACAGCATTCCATTCCAAATTGACAAATATACCTCGCAAGTGACACTTGTCGTGAAGAATGACACCCCTGGTGCAGAAATTGTTGTCCGCTCGAAAATAGTAGAAGATTTTTCTGATGAAGTCGTTATTCAAAAAAATGAGAATTATACTGTCATCACGATGAATCAGGAAAAGGATGAACTGGCAGGGGAGTGGGAACTGCTTGTAACAGGCACTGGTGCGATACAGGTATTTGGTGATAAGGATTTATTTTTGAATGCACGGTTAATGGAACCCACAGCTAATACGCAGCATCCTGTAAACGAACCTTTGGAGATAGCCGCAGCAATCAACGGAGACCTTTCCGAACAAATGACGGTAGAGGCACTGATATCAAAGAACGGTACCCCGGATGCTAAGCCTCTTATATTGGAAAAAAAAGGGGACTTGTACTACGTGAGCTATACAGAAGTGAATCAAATAGGAACTTATAAGATTGATATAGGCATCAAAGATCAAAATGTCTTGGTGACAAATGCAACTGCAGATATAGTGGTGCAGGAATTGCCGGTTTTAAAGACGGATTTTTACAATGCCGGAAATATCTATAAAGTAACGGAGAGCCAAAAAGTGACAGGATACCTTGAAATGAGGGGGAACCGTGTGACTGGGTCTCAGGATGTATCCATCAATAATTTCACGCTAGTGCAGAATTATTCAGATGGGAGACAGGAATTTTATCCTTTGTTCGATAATCAGGACGAAGCTAGCGGGGATATCCTTGCAGGAGATGGGTTGTTTACGACAATCGTTCCCTTCCAAGCTGAAGGTGATATGACGACATTCTTGGTTGTGGAAGGCATCTACCGAGGTGAAGCATTTACCTTGAAGAAAATAGTTGGACAGCATATGGTCGTGTCTTATGGTGAAATAATAGGCAAGCTTCCTGAAACCCTTCTAATAGGTAGGCCAGGTGGAAAGGTTGCAATCCCTGTTCACCTGGAGAACCATTCAGGGAGAAGTGAAACCGTATTTTTGGATGTGCAATCGGAACTGGGAACATTAGTGAAAAATGAAATAACATTGCAGCCGAACGAAATTTATGCCGGAGAGGTAACTTTAGACATTGCGAAAGATGTCAGCGTAGCCACTCATGACCTCCAGATCACCCTAGCGGCAAAAGATCCGTTGACATCCATTCAAAGCAATATGGATGGGAAGGTCAAAATTCTATCAGGCATGTCTCTGTTCTTGAAAAGAACCAAGGATTTCTTCATAGCAAATGGATCTTGGCTGGGATTTATTTTGATGCTGCCAATATTGTTTGTTTTTATTGGACGAATCCTATATGCTGTTTTTGTGGAAAAGAAAATGGATAGACCTGGATACTTGTTTTATAGAAAATTGATTAATAATGATGCTTTCGAAGAGAGAAATACATTCATTTTTCCAAAAGAATCTCCACGCGTCATTATCTCTCTTGGGAAAGATAACCCTAATGCTGATTTGAACATCGGGGATGCCGAATCGGAATGTAACCTCGTATTTACCGTGACGGAAACGAAGCAAAAATGGAAAAGTATTGCAGGCTATAGGGCATTTTTGAAATCTGACTCTCCTTACAATATTATGCTGGAATCACTGGCGCCTAGCATTTTCCAAATGTACGACGAAATCTATATAAAAAAAGAAATTTTCGACAAAGATACATTTGTTGCGGGCGGATATGAATTCCATTACCAGGCAACTGCACAAGAATATGTGCAGGAAGATTCCGCAAAAAATTTATTGGAGGGTAAGTGGTGATATGAGCGCTCTTATAAAAACAAAAACGCAGGAAATCCTTTTAGAAAAAGTCATTGTAGCTGACAGTTTTATGAGCCGTTTCAAGGGATTGATGGGCAGAAAATCGCTGCCGGATAACGAGGGAATGGTGATTGCGCCTTGTAACAGTGTCCATTGTTTCTTCATGAAATTCCCTATTGATGTCATTTTTATGGATAAAAATAAACGAATTATTCATATCATCAGCAATATGAAACCCGGAAGAATTTCTCCTATTGTCAGAGAAGCAAAATATGTTGTCGAAGCGAATGCAAATACGTTAAGTAGACAGGTATCTTTGGGAGATGAGATTACATTACTATAATGATTATCGATCTGGCGATTGAAAGTGAAGAGTTTGGGTTAGGTCGATTGATTAGAGGATTGGTGGGAAGACGATGTTTAAGGCGATAAAGAGATTAAAAAGTGAGCAATTCGGACAGGCTCTAGTTATGGTTGCTTTGCTGTTGGGTGTGCTTGCTGCTTTTGCAGCATTGGTCATTGACGTAGGGGATTTGTATAATACAAAGGCTGAACTTCAGAATGCAGCCGATGCAGCCGCATTGGCAGGAGCTCAGGAATTACCGGATAACCCCAGTCAAGCTAAAATCGTTGCAGAATCCTATGCAGGAAAGAACGGCCTAACAACTGATTCTGTGGCTGTAACATTTGGCACGGGCAACAAATCCATTTCGGTAAAAATCGATCGTACAGCGAATACGTCTTTTGCTAAGATATTTGGAGTGGACACCAGCCCTGTATCGGCGGATGCGACAGCAAGTGTGGGTATTGCTGCGAGTGTCCCATGGATCGTCCCTTTCGTTATTCCTAGACCACCTGCGTTCAATTATGAAGAGATTTATGTGATGCGCATGTATGGTGCTGGTCCCTATCCAAATGGATACAGTTACCCATCTGATTACACAAGTGATTCTGTATATGGAAACTATCCATTAGAAGATACTTATTCTACAACTACCAAAGAGGTTTACACCACTAACAAAAACGTGGACTTGAAACAGACGGCTTCAAGTAACAGTTCCACACTAATAACAATACCTATAAATACTGAGGTAACTTTTCTTTCCTCTCAAAAGGTTGGTTCGACGACTTGGTATAAAATTTCTTATACTAAAAATAATAGCGAATATTCCGGATTCGTTAATAAAAATAATATTGATAAAAAAACCGTCGATACTACTAGCTTGATCAAGGCGAAAAATATCTATCCCTATCAGTTTGATTATATGAATGTATATATTGAAAAAAATACAAATTTTAACAATTACATTAATTGGCTAAAAAACGGTTATCATGAGACGTTTTCTATAAATCAGAATATGTACTATTATGCACCATCATCAGGAGGTCGGGAATCAGTAGATGCCTTTGCTAACAGGGTCACTAGAGATAACAATACGGATTATACAAAAGCAAAAATTGGGGATGCACGGGTCATTCTTATTCCGGTAGTAGAGTCGATGCTTAGTCGTAATACAAATACAAGCGGGAATGTTTCAATCAAAATAATAGGTTTTGTAGGTTTTTTTATCCAAGAGGTACATAAAAACACTTATGGGACGAGTTTTTGGTTTGAAGGAAGATTTCTTGAGGATCTCCAAGTAGGATCAGGAGAGGTTACTTTCGACACAGATGCAGATTTTGGGTTACGTGTACTGAAATTAACAGAATAATTATGAAACGCAAATACTATAGTTAAAAGATGTATGAAGTAGGGGTTGGCAAATGAAGAAGCTCAGCCAATGCATATTGTAAATCTAAACAGAGAAGCATGCAACTACTGATACAATATAAAACAACACACGGAAAAAGCTCGGATTATTTCCATTGCTTTTTCCGTGTGTTGTTAAATAACAACTTTCGTATTTTCAATATCCTAAAAAGAAACTCGCCGAGTAAACATTGACACAAAGGCGCTTCACTATTATAATGAAATAGTTGGTTTTGCGGTCATGGCGGAATGGCAGACGCGCCAGCTTGAGGGGCTGGTGGGAGTTACTCCCGTGGAAGTTCGAGTCTTCTTGGCCGCATAATAAAATAATAGGATTTCCTTCATCTATGTTGATGTCGGGAATCCTATTTTTGTTATTATTAAATTAATTGTTGTGTATTTATTTCAGGATAGCACTTGCAATGAGAGTATCAAATTTTCGAATAACGATTCCTTTTTTCAGATTAATTTTTATGTGCCCGGCGCGTGTCCACAATACCACTGCTGCATTCAGATCGAATGTTCCGGCATTTTCTGTGGACCACATGTTTATGGATGAATAGGGTAATAATAAATTTCGATTTTCTTTCCAGATAACTCTTGGGCGTCTCTGATTATCAATATTTTGTTTGTAAAAACGCACTATCGCGTATTATTTTGTATGCGGCTATTGCAGCTTCACTTGGTACCAATAAATCATCCACGTCCCCTGGAATTGCACATACACTGACCAGAGTCCAAGCTAAAATTGCATTAGTTTCTGCTACGATGTAATCCTCCCCAGGTTATATCTTGATTGAAGCGCGACATATTTTCTACGATTTAGTGTATGAGAGTTTCGACGACATTGACTATTTCGTTTGAATGTACTATTAAGTCGACTGGACTAGACATTTCATAACTAGTTTTATTACTGTCATTTAAAACCATCTTGATTTTATTATCGTAGACAAATACTCTCATTATCCATTTACGAATATTATCGTCAAGCAATATATTAAAGTAGCTTTTATTGTCACGGTAATATAGGCGATCTATTTGTATCGTATCTTTTAGTATTATTTTAACGATGGTGAATGTTTCCATTTCTTCAGCGGTGGTTATAATTTCAGGTTCTGATTGAACCGGCGCAATTATTTCTTCCTTAGCTGCAGCTGATGTGTTTAAGGCGGCGCTTAATTTTTCATTGACTCGCTCATTAATAAATTGAGTAAGACCTTTTTTAATGATGGGTTTAAATTTATCCAATGTATTTTTTGTTTTTACACCATCATAAATTTCACCGACTAAATATTTAGTGAATTCTTCTGAGGGAGTATTCATTTGATCATTTAAAAATATTTTTAAGTTATTTAAATACTTCAGCTCAGATGCAGTACTGATAATATTTTCGATGTCAAAATTATCTTTGTGAAATTTAGCGACTTCGGGTATTTGGCTATCTTTAATGTTGGAGATATTCACTATCAAAAATGGTGTGATGTCCATTTTGTTTTGTTCTTCTAAATCTGTGAAGAATTTATATTCTTCTCCATTAGTCAATATTCCAAATTTAGAAGTTGTGGTACCGAAGTATCGAAATAGTTGAGAATCATGTTTAGTCAGTTGTTCATTAATCGCTTTTGATTCAATAAGTATTACTGGTTGACTATTGAGCATGATAGCATAGTCAACCTTTTCACCCTTTTTTATGCCTACATCTGCAGTAAATTCAGGTACGAATTCAGTTGGATCAAAGATGTCATATCCCAAGATTTGAAAAAAAGGCATAACCAGAGAAGTTTTAGTAGCTTCCTCAGTGTTAATGTTGTTTTTTATCTTTTCAACGCGTTTACCAAGTTTCTTTAATTCTTCTCCGAATTTTTCAATATCCATTTTTTATCCTCCTCCAAATATAAAGCAATAACGTAAGACCACACGCCGTTATTATAATTATACTCTAATAAACGATAAATATTGCAGACAAAATAAAATATTTTATTTGTATGAAAATGAAAAAAACCTATTGATTATTTGGCGCTCTTTTGTTGTATAATTGTCAGCATGTCTTTGATTTATAAAGTTTGATACTGCTCTTTCCATCCTCTATATATCTGTTATAATGGCGGGGATATCTTTTTCCTGAAAGGTATCTAACTGCTTTAAATCTCAGAAAAAGGAGTGACATATTTGAAACTACTGCATACTTTAAAACCGATAGCTGCGGTTGTCGCTGGGAATATCATTGTTGCATTTGCGATTGCTGCATTTATCCTGCCGAAGAACCTGATTGCCGGTGGAACGACGGGTCTTGCCATTATTTTGAATCATTTTTTCGGGTTGAACATCTCTTTGGTCGTGCTGGTCTTCAATGGATTCATGTTTTTTGTCGGGGCCGCCTTGTTGGGGAGGAAGTTTGCTTTGACGACGATCCTGAGCACGATCATCTTTCCGACGTTCTTAACTTTTTTCCGGACGGTGCCTGCTTTGCAGGACATGACCGATGACATCTTGCTATCGGCCATCTACGCAGGGATTCTCTGTGGATTGGGCGTGGGGCTGGTGTTTAAGGTCGGCGCTTCCACTGGCGGGATGGACATTCCGCCACTGCTTCTGAACAAGCATTTCCGCATTCCGGTAGCGGTGGGGATGTATGCGTTCGACGTCATTTTCCTGCTGGTTCAGGCGTTCTTTTCGAGTATGGAACAGATCCTTTACGGGCTCATCATGGTGTTCTTGACGTCCATCGTCATAAATAAAGTCATGGTCACCGGGACAAATAAGATGCAGCTTTTCATCATTTCCAAAAAATTTGAGGAAATCAAAGAAGCGCTGCTGTATGTGCAGGATGTCGGTCTGACGCTGGTGAACATCGAAACGGCCTTTGAAGGGGTGCAGCAGCAAGCGGTGCTTTGCGTCATCGAGCAGCGTAAACTGTCCGCCATCAATGCCTTGGTCAAAGACATCGATCCATTTGCTTTCGTGATCATCGGGCAGGTCCATGAGGTCGCAGGGAAGGGCTTCACACTGGAACGCCAATCCGGGCTAGTAGAGTAATAAATAAAGCAGAGGCAGCCTCGAAAATGGAGGCTGCCTCTGCTTTATTGGTTTTTATTACACGGCTAAAAGTGGATTCGCCGACAGTTTCGTTAGCGATTCAAGGTAAACAGTCGACAAACAGAGGAAGCGTCATCTGTTCTGATTGCGTGTCAGCCTGAACAGTCGACAACTCCCGGAAGCGTCGGCCATTCTATCTTCCTTCCTCCGCTAACAGCCGACGCGGCCCACTAATATACAGTTATTGGGAAGTTGTTCAGTATCCGCGGACCGATTTTTTCGGTACGAACAATTGTGGGTTCGTTTTCGCGATGACCGCCAGTACCATGATTGTGAATGCGCCGGTTGCCAAGGCGCTGACGCCGTTCATGACGATGGAGTAGAGCCATGCGCTCCAGCCTTCAGGTGCGTAGGATCCCCAGAAATAGTAGCCAGCAATCGTGTGCCAGAAGTAGCGGCCGACCGTGCCGACGATGGTGCCTAAAATGACTTGCCATACAAGCGCCTTTTGGTTTTGGTCAGCAATCGCTTGTTGGACTTTCGACGTGAACAAGCCGGCCAAACCAGTGAAACCGAAAGCGATGAAGTACTCAATGAATCCTTGCAGCGGTGTCAGGATGTAGGCCGTTCCAATCAGGATGTGCAACACACCCCACAGGAAACTGGCTAAGAACCCGGGAACCAAGCCACGGCGCAAGCAGTAAAGGATCATGACCGGTGCACCCACAGTCACGGAAAAACTAGGGCCGATATTGAAAGGGATTAAGGATAACACGGTCGCTAAAGCAGCGATGATGGTTCCTTCAATCCAGATATTCAGATTTTTTGACATAAAAAAACTCCTCCTTTTTGGGCATAACACACCATCAACAAAGGAGGAGAATGAATTTCATTTCTCAATCACAATCCCTACGCTCGTATTAACGAACAGGTTCGAAGGGTCAGAATCTATGTTCAATCTCAGCCGATGACGGCACCCCTTTGTGAAACGGTCTATTTAGTTATAGCTAACTTTACTACAGTTGGTTTCTTAATGCAAGATTCACGCTGCACAAAGCATTTCCAAAAAAACGGCAGCCTGAACGATCATTTGTGCAAAATGACCTATTTCTGCTCTTTTTCAGCCTGTGCCTTCAGGATGGCTTCGCGTTTCTTTTTCTTCTGAGTATTCAAGTAGAAATCGATAACGCCACCGATCAGTGCACCGATACCGAAACCGATTGTCACATTGCCGGCGAAGTAGCCGATTGATGCGCCTATCAACATACCGTACATCGTGATATTATAGGAATTTTGCAATGTTGGGTCTTCATCCACCGGCAGATTTTTCTTCGCCGCTGCTTGTTTATTTTTATGTAGTTCGGGTATTGTTGGGGTCACATTTCTGCGTTGGATTTGGTTGCCTTTGTTCTTTTTCGCCATTTATTGTACATCCTTCCGTCTATCTGAAACATCTTTTGTCTCCAATAAACATCATATCAGTTCGATTCTGGCTCTTCAATAGCCTTTAGTGGTGGATGTGGGCGAAATCGTACAAAAACGGGAAAATATCAATAAAATCGGCGGATCAATGCTCATTGTTGGAGAGCTCGACAGGATCACCGTTGTCATCCTTAAAGAAGCCCTTCATCACAAAGGCATCGTCGAGTGGCCGATAACCGATGGCTGTGCGTGCCTGCGAGATGTCCAGGCGCGGGAACCGATTGTCCGACAGTCCATTCACCAAAAGGAACGGCTCAATCAGCGTGGCGTTGAGAGCGCAATCGATGAGATGACAAAAGTCCCGGGGCGACACGTATTCGGCCAAGTCTGCTTCATTGATGAATGGATTGTCGAGGTTTTCATCGAAGTTGCCGATGCGGAGGCCAATCGATTCTTGGCCTTCGGTAAAGGCGAAATGGCTGGCCAAGCTCTCCAAATAGGCTTTTGAGACGCCGTAAAGATCGCCGGGACGGACTGGGGCATCGACGGGAACCTGCACATTTTTCGGGTAGGCGCTGACGGCATGGAAGGAACTCGCAAAGATGATGCGCTTGACAAAGTTCTCGTATTTTGATGATTCCTTGAACAGGTAGTAGGGCATTTTGTAGTTCAAACTAATAAGTGAATCGTCGAAAGCAGCATAGGGCGAAGGGTTTGCGGCCAGATGGATGACGTAATCGATCCCTTCCAGCAGGCCATCCCAGTTGCCGACGACAGTCAGGTCCAGTTCCTTGACGATGGTTCCCTCCAAAAGGGTCGGCTCGACGTCATGGAAATGGATATCAACCAAAGTCAGTTCGTAGCTTTTCTTCAGATGATCCACCAAAACTCTTCCTATATTACCGCTTGCGCCAGTGATCATGATTGTGGTCATTAGGGGTCAACCTCCTTGTTTCTATGCGACAAACTTTGCTGTTATGCTCGTGAGTGGCTTTGCTTTAACTGTATGCAAGCCGCCGGAAAATGTCAAAGGATAGCCCTTACAAAGGGGACGATTCGGCTTGGAAAAGGGGAATATTTTATTTCTGTAAGGAATCGGTAAATTAATTGAGCCGCGGGGATTATCTTAGTATAATGGAGGTAAGATGATAGGCAAGGGCAATATACTTTTCAATCGAAAACGAGGGAGTGAGTCGGATGGACTTGTTGAATTTGCAAATGCGCGCTTCTCAAGGTCAGTGCGGATCTGTTGTGCAACAATCTTCCCATTCATTCTTTTGCCCGACAGAACACGTGCTTTTTGCATGTGTTTTTTGTTGGTTCTGAATAGAATCAGCAGGGCTTATCATCATGAGTACGAGCCTTAAACGGGGGTGGTAACCATTAATCTTTCTCAAAATAAGACACAACGGAAAGGAACGGTGATCCGACGTATATCTCCTAGTTGTCAGGAGTGACAGCCATCGTACTGATGAAAGGCGTGAGGCCGGATAGAATGGTAACGTATCACCCAAATGGATGTAAACATAAAAAAAACTGGCGAGGAGCCCTTTCGGGGTGCCTCGCCAGTTTTTTCGTTTGGATTCGCTATTATGCTTTTTTGACGAATTCGGATTTCAACTTCATAGCGCCGAAACCGTCGATTTTGCAGTCGATGTTGTGGTCGCCTTCCACCAAGCGGATGCCTTTGACCTTTGTTCCGACTTTCAAGGCGTTCGAGCTGCCTTTGACTTTCAGGTCTTTGATGACTGTAACAGTGTCGCCGTCCTGTAGTAGGTTGCCGTTCGCGTCCTTGACGATCAATTGATCTTCGCTTGCTGCCTCCGCAGCATCCGCGCTCCATTCGTGCGCGCATTCGGGGCAAACCAACATCGCGCCATCCTCGTAAGTGTAAGCGGAGCCGCATTTCGGACAATTAGGTAATTCCATCATGATTTTTATTCCTCCATTATTTTGAAATACTGTCTTCTGACTTCTCATTTCCGGCCTTTTCCCAAGGCGGAAGATGCTTCTATACTGCCACATTTTCGCCTTGTTGACAATAGAATCCGGACAATATAAGAATAATAACCAATAAGCAGAAAGAGCAGGAATGTTCGAAGGAACGCAATCAGGGATCCGTATGTGGATGTTGGCCTTTGAGATTGTCGGATAAAGCGGGGTTATCCGACACACTGATGATGATCTTCGGTCAAATTGTCGAATGCTGAATGGCATCCGACAATCCTAAATCTGAACAAAAACAACCCCACCAGCAATGACTATCGCTGGTGGGGTTGTTTTCAACTGGATCAGATCGTGACGCTCAAAACAGCAGCTTTCTGAACAGACATTTTCGCTCTGTTTTCTTTGATCACTACTTGCGCGGAAGCCAAGCGGGCGATCGGCACGCGGTATGGTGAGCAAGAAACGTAATCTAAACCGATACTTGAGAAGAAGGCGATAGAATCAGGATCTCCGCCGTGTTCACCGCAGACGCCCAGCACCAAGCCAGGATTTGTTTCGCGTCCCAATTTTGCGGATAATTTGACGAGTTTGCCGATGCCTTTGACGTCCAATGAGTGGAAAGGATTCGGCTTCAGCAAGCCTTTGTCTTCATACTCCTGCAGGAACTTGCCGGCGTCATCGCGGGAGAAGCCGAAGCCCATCTGTGTCATGTCGTTCGTACCGAAGCTGAAGAAATCGGCCTCCGTTGCAATTTCGTCGGAAGTGACGGCAGCGCGCGGGATCTCAATCATGGTTCCGATCAGGTAAGGAATGGTTGTAGCCTTTTCAGCGAATACTTCTTCGATCTCCGCTACGATTTCCGATTTGACATAGCGCAGCTCGTCGACGTCGCAGACCAAGGGAATCATGATTTCGGGAGTAATCGTGCTGCCGGTTTCTTCGGAAGCAGCGAGGGCTCCTTCGATGATGGCGCGCGCCTGCATCCGGTAGATTTCCGGGTAAGTGACCGCCAAACGGCAGCCGCGGTGCCCAAGCATTGGATTGACTTCATGCAAGGAATCGATGTGTGCCTCCAAGTTTGCTAGGCTGCCTCCCATCGCTTCCGCCAGTGCAATTTTATCCGCATGCGCTGTTGGTAGGAATTCATGCAACGGCGGATCCAACAGGCGGACGGTCATCGGACGATCCTGCAACAGGGCGAACATGTCCTGGAAATCCTGACGTTGCATTTCTAATAGTTCAACCAAGTACTTTTTGCGTTCTTCCAACGTCCGGGAAAGGATCATCTGACGAACAACCGGAATCCGGTTCTTATGGAAGAACATGTGCTCGGTCCGGCAAAGGCCGACGCCTTCCGCGCCCAGGGACAATGCCTGTTTGACGTCGGTCGGGGAGTCCGCATTGGCTTTGACTTGCAGCACTTTCATTTCATTGACCCAATCCATGAAGGTGCTGAATTTTCCGCCCAAAGTCGGGTTCTGCTTGGCGATGGTGCCGGCGTAAACTCTGCCGGTTGCGCCATCGATCGAAAGCAGGTCGCCTTGGTGAAGCGTGACAGCATCGATGACGACGGTTTTGTTTTCTTCATCGATGACTGCTGCCGTACAGCCGGCCACACAACATTTGCCCAAACCGCGGGCCACGACTGCCGCGTGCGAAGTCATGCCGCCTCGTGCAGTCAGGATGCCTTCCGAACTCATCATGCCCGCCAAATCCTCAGGGGAGGTTTCCCGGCGGACCAGAATGACCGGCAGGCCGTCTTTTTGTGCTGCTTCGGCATCAGCTGTGGAGAAGTAGATATGCCCGGATGCCGCTCCTGGCGAAGCGCCAAGTCCGGTCGCCAATATCGTAGCTTCCTCAAGTGCTTTCGTGTCGAAAGTAGGGTGGAGCAATTTGTCCAATTGGCCGGTTTCAATGCGCATAATGGCTTCTTCTTTCGTGATCAGGCCTTCGTCGGCCAAATCAACGGCTACTGCGACAGCTGCGGCAGCTGTCCGTTTCCCGTTGCGGGTCTGCAGCAGGTACAGTTTGCCTTTTTCAATCGTGAACTCGATGTCCTGCATATCGGCGTAGTGTTCCTCCAGTTTTTCAGCGATAGCCTTGAATTCGTTGTAGACGGTGGGCATCACTTCCTCCAAGGTGTCGATGTCCAATGGGGTGCGGATGCCGGCCACGACATCTTCGCCTTGCGCATTCATCAGGAATTCGCCGAACAGTTTTTTCTCGCCGGTCGCCGGATTGCGCGTGAAGGCCACACCGGTACCCGAATCGTTGCCGCGGTTTCCGAACACCATGCTTTGAACGGTGACCGCTGTGCCCAGATTGTGCGAAATGTTGTGGATATCGCGGTAAAGGATAGCCCTTTCATTGTTCCATGATGAGAAGACGGCTTGGACCGCTTGATGCAATTGATCCAGCGGTTCCTGTGGGAAAGTTTCGCCTGTTTCGCGTTGGTATACGGCTTTGTATTGCGCGACCAAGTCGGTCAAGTCATCCAAAGTCAATTGGTTGTCGAACTGGTAACCGTTCTCATTTTTGACTGTATCCAGAATCGACTCGAAATGGATGCGCGGAACGGATTTCACGACATCGGCGAACATCTGGATGAAACGACGGTAGCTGTCGAAAGCGAATGTCGGGTTCTGCGTCTGTTCTGACAGACCGGCAACGGATGCATCGTTCAGCCCTAAATTCAGGATTGTATCCATCATGCCAGGCATTGAGAAGGCGGCACCGGAACGGACTGATACCAGCAACGGGTTGGCCGGGTCATGGAACGATTTCCCGACCGCGTTTTCCAGGTCAATGAGGGCGGAATCAATCTGCTGTTGGATCGTAGTCCAAAGTGTCCGTCCTTCATCGAAATAATGGATGCAGGATTCCGTCGTGATCGTGAATCCTGGAGGGATGGGCAGGCCGAGATTGGTCATCTCGGCGAGGTTGGCGCCTTTTCCTCCCAATAACATCTTTTGTTCTTTTTTGCCTTCTGAAAAACGGTAAACCCATTGCTTCGTCATAGTCATATACTTTTCCTCCTTGTGAGTGGTTTATAGTTGCTTGCGGCTGATATTCATGACATCCATGTAGTGCAGGATGTGGTCTGCTGTTTCTTCGATCGCTTTGCTCGAAACATCGATGACTTCGCATCCAATCTGTTTCATGATCTGGTCTGCGTATTCAAGTTCCTCGAGGATGCGTTCCATGCCGGCGTAGCTGGCGGATGGCGGCAGACCCAACGTTTTCAGGCGCTCTTTGCGGACTTCATTGAGCTTTTTCGGTGAATTTACCAGGCCGATGATCCGCTCAGGGGCAATCGTGAAGATTTCTTTCGGCGGCTTCGATTCCGGGAAGAGCGGGATGTTCGCGACTTTCACGTTCTTATTGGCAAGATAGATCGACAGCGGCGTTTTGGAGGTGCGTGACACGCCGACCAGTACGATATCGGCTTTTTCGATGCCGCGTGGATCGCGTCCGTCGTCATATTTGACGGAAAACTCGATGGCTTCGACGCGGTTGAAATAGTCCTCATTGAGTTGGCGATTGATGCCCGGTTTTTCTTTGGCTGGAAGCTGGAACAGTTGCCCCAAACCAGTCAGGATTGGACTGTAGATGTCGACACCAATCAGATTGGATTGTTCGATCCGCTCTTTCATGTAATCGGCCATTTCCTTTTTCACGAAGGTATAGAAAATCATTGCTTTCTCATCTTCGGCCGCTTTTGCACAGATTTCGTCGATTTCCTCGGTTGTCTGCACGTAAGAATATTTCTTCAGTTGGTAATTTTCCGTCTCGAATTGGTAGAGGGCAGAGCGGATCACCACATCAGCTGTTTCACCGATGGAATCGGATACTAAGTAAATCGCATTAAGGTCCATTTGCACACTTTCCTCCTAAAGGTCTTTGTTGAATATATCAAGCAACAATCTGCTGGCGGTCGATTTCGAAAATTTTCCGATGACCTCTTTTTTCCCGGTTTCTTCATACACGGAACGGGAAAGGACTGGCAAACTGTCGACGCGATGGGTTACGAGTAATTTCGTGGCATCGACAACGAACGTGTCACTGAAGACAGTGTACAGATTTGGCATCTTCGTCATGACCATTCCGACCGGGATGGCATTCAGATCGGAATCGCCCAGCGCGCTCTTAAGCAAATCCTTGCGGGAAACAATCCCCAGTATTTCCCGATTGTCTGTGACATAAAGCGAACCGCAATCCTCCAGGAAAAGCTGGATGATGGCATCTTGGATGCTCGTTTCTTTAGTGAGGTTGACCGAGATGGCCATCACTTTTTCGACTTTTTGTTTGGCAATCTGTTCGACCAGCACGGAGTTGGTGTGCTCCTCGTTGATCAGATATCCGACTTTCGGTTTGGCCTGAAGGATGCCGCTCATCGTCAGCAGCGAAAAGTCAGGGCGCAGCGTCGCACGCGCAAATCCTAGTATGGAGGCAATCTTTTCACCGGAAATCGGTTGCTGTTTCTTGACGATTTCGATGATCTGTTTTTGCCTATCGGTAAGTTCCATTTTTCCACCTCAATTCTTAATGTGATGTGCTAATGGGTATATAGTATGTCACATTGAGTGCGTTGTCAACACAAAGTGACATTTTTTTTCGCGGATATGACCCACCGACCCAGGGCAATCAGTCGCATCCAACAAACCCGGCACCAATTTTGTAGCATGCTGCACCTTGCTCTATGGTAAAATAGCAGAGACTATATGTGTGAGGGTGTGAACCAATGCTGATTAATGCGACATACAATAAGCGGGAAATCAAAAATCTGACGAACAACTATATGACCTTTGAGAAAGGGGGACGTCTGTATAAAAGTGGAGCCGTAAAAGAAGTCACCATTGGCGAAGCTGAGACGGTTGTCGTTTCCAAAATCCACGACAAAGCAACATACACAGGGAAATTAAAACTGGACAAGTTCGGTAAGATTGATGATTACGAATGCTCATGTGATTATTTCCAAAACAATCCGGAAGTGCCTTGCTATCATCTGGTCGCCCTGATGTTGGCGGTGCTGCATCTTGCTGAGGAATATAGGCAGAAGACTGCTGCATTAACACCACTAACTAGGAATCAGACGCACCCAACTGTTCAACAAGATAAATACTACAATGTCGCAGAAACAAACCGTCTTTTGGGATTCCTCCAGTACGAATTGATGGATGAAAATGATTTTTACGAGCGCGTGCCCTTGCAGGTGGAATATATGCTGACATACCAACCTTACCAGGACAATCACAATTTCAGTCTGCGGATGAAGGTGGGGCTCGACCACCTGTACCAGGTGAAAGATTGCGAGTCGGTGGTCAATGATATTCTGAACGGCAACCAGCTTCCTTTCGGGAAAAAGTTCATCTATACGCCGGAACAACATGAATTGACCGAGGCGGACCATGCCGTTTTTGTGCTGCTGAAGCAGATCGCCGAGGCCGCACGTACTTCGGGACGTGACCTCCGCACTGTTGAGGACCGCAAGGAAATCATTATCCCGAACAGCATGATGAAGGAAATACTGCTGAAATTAGCCGAAAATGCGAATGTGTCGCTGAAAACGAATCAGTACCAGAAGCAGGAGCTGAAGCTGCGCCCGGAACAATTTGTGACGGAATTCAAAAAGCTGCCGCTCAGTTTCGCTGTCAGTGAATTGCCGGACGGGGGACTCCTCTTTTCAGAAATAAAGGATTTTGAGAAAACGGTGCTGCTTTTCGGTGATAGCGGATTGCTGTTGGTTGACGAAACAATCTACTTCCTGAACCAAAGTACGTTGGAACGCTTGGCGACTGTCAACGCTATGCTTGTCCGTTCAGCTAAGGAAGGCATGCGTATTCCGCCGGACAAGTCAGCCGATTTCCTGGCGATTGCCGTTCCGGCACTGCGGAAAATTGTCGGAGTGCTGCTGACCGATGAGGTGCAAGGGAAATATCAAAGCTTCCCGTTGAAGACTGAGCTTTATTTGGATTGGCAAAAGGAGCGTTTGATTCTGGAGGTGTTCTTCAACTACGGCGAGGCAAAAATCGATGTCACAAAAGAATCCATGGAGCGCATAGATTTGACACCGGAATCGGTCATCCGGGATCGGGTTGCCGAAAGAGTCATCGCCAAAAAGTTCATGGACGCAGGAAAACATGACTACCTTTTTGAGGATACGCTTTTCCTGCAGGATGTGGACCAAATCAGCGCCTTCCTTTACGAAGGCCTGGAGAAACTAGCTCCGCATTGCGAAATATTCACTACAGCAGCTGTCGAAAACTTGCTTTACCAACCGGTCAGGCCGCCGAAAGTCGCCATCGAGGTGAACAACCAGTCGCGGCTTTTGGATGTGACCTTCAGCACCGATGAAATCAATATCGAGGATCTGAAGCAGATGGTCCGGCAGATTGCAGCGAACAAGTCGTATCACCGCTTGTCTAATGGCAAGATCGTCAACTTGCTCCAAAAGGAAATCAAGGAGCTGACAGACGCAGTCGTGCAGCTGGATGTGCCTTTGAAGGATCTTAAAAAAGAGATGTCACTGCCGCTCTATAAGGCTTTCGGGGTGGATACCGATGCGGGGATTGTCCACCAGGATGAGGATTTCATGACACTCATCAATCGGATGGAGAAACCCGAAAAGATTGACTTCGATTTGCCTGAGGATTTGAATGCTACCTTGCGCCCTTACCAGGAAACAGGCTATAAATGGCTGAAGGGGCTTGATCATTACGGCTTTGGCGGCATCCTTGCGGACGACATGGGACTCGGAAAGACACTGCAGGTCATCAGCTTCATCGCCGGTTCTCTGGGAGAAGGCGACGGAAAACCGTATTTGGTCATCTGTCCTTCCAGCGTGCTCTACAATTGGCAGAAGGAATTCAAGCAGTTTGCGCCTGGCATCCGGACGCAACTCATCACCGGCACGAAGAGTGAAAGAAGCAACTGCGTAACGACCGCAATTGCAGGGAATATTCCGGTTTGGATCACGTCCTATCCGCTGTTGCAACGTGACGAGGATCTGTATGAAGGGAAATCCTTCCGCACCGTCATCCTGGATGAAGCCCAGAGCGTCAAGAACGCCACTGCGAAGACGACGAAAGCCGCTTCCGCGCTCACTGCCAACAATAAGATCGCGTTGAGCGGGACGCCGATCGAAAATGCGTTGTCCGAACTGTACACCATTTTCAGCATTGCGCAGCCCGGACTTTTCGGAACAAGAGCGGATTTCAAGAAAATGGAACCAGCGCAGATTGCCAAAAAAGTCAAACCGTTCATCCTGCGCAGGCTGAAGGGGGATGTGCTGAAGGATCTGCCGCCGAAAATCGAATCGATTTCCTACATCGAAATGACGGAAAAACAAAAGACCGTTTACCTGTCGCAGCTGCAGTTGATGCGCCAGGAAACGAAAGAGATGCTGGATGCGGATACGCTGAACGAAAACCGGATCAAAATCTTGGCAGGCCTGACGCGCCTGCGCCAAATTTGTTGCGATCCGGCCTTGGTCATGGCCGATTACACAGGCGGTTCTGGAAAATTGGAAAGGTTGATGGAGTATTTGGCGGAAGCCAAAGAGAATGGCAGACGAGTCGTCTTGTTCTCCCAGTTCACGAAAATGCTGGCCATCATCCGCAAAAAGCTGGATGAGACAGGAAATACTTATTTCTATCTCGATGGGCAGACGCCGAATCAGGACCGTCTGACTTTGACGACCCGCTTCAACGAAGGTGAAAAGGATCTTTTCCTGATTTCCCTGAAGGCAGGCGGGACCGGCTTGAATTTGACTGGCGGGGATACCGTCATTCTCTACGACTCCTGGTGGAACCCGGCTGTTGAAAGTCAGGCGACCGACCGCGTGCACCGTTTCGGCCAGAAAAAGGTCGTCCAAGTCATCCGCATGATCGCAACCGGCACGATCGAGGAACGGATCAACGAATTGCAGGAACAGAAACGCGAAATGATCGATTCCGTCATCCAGGCAGGCGGCCAATCGGTCACCTCCTTGACGAAGGAAGAATTGATGCAGCTGCTGGAAATGTAAGCCTAGCTGCTTTAATTTGAGCTTGTAAAGTTTACAAACTTTTCCATATACTAATAATGTTTTGAAAAGGAAGGGGGATTTGGATGACGGTTACACCTAATCCGGAAATGGATTTTGAATTATACATGGATACAGCGGTCCTGGCCGGTAAAATCATGCTGGAAAGCAACGCGGAAACTTACCGTGTCGAAGATACGGTGACGCGCATCTTGAAGAAGACCGGGCTTCAGATGACCGAAGCGTTGGCTTTGACGACCGGGCTCGTCGCTACGCTTGACAGTCCGAATATGCACGCGATTACGGTCGTTAAACGGATTACGGAACGCACGACGAACCTGAATCGGGTTTCCCGCGTCAATGCCGTTTCGCGGAATTTCGTCGAAGACAAATTGACGATTCAAGAGGCTTACGATGCGCTGCAGAACATCGACGAAATCCAATATAGCGGTCGCCAGAAGAGTTTTGCGCTGATCGGCTTTATCCAAATGTTCATCTTTTTGATGGGCGGCACCTTCTATGACTTTCTGGCGATGATTCCGGTCAGCGCCGCGGTTTCCTTGGTTCTGCACATCGCGGCCAAATGGAAAATCCGCCCGTTCATCCAGAATATGGTCTCCAGTTTTGTGATCGCTGTGCTGACGGCCATTTTGTCCGAGCTGTTGACGTTTCCGATACAGCCGGATACGATCATCATCAGTGCCATCATGCCTTTGTTGCCGGGTACCGTGCTGACGAACGGCATCCGTGACACTTTCCGGGGGGATTATATGTCGGGAGCGGCCAAAATATTGGAGGCCTTTGTGATTGCTGTATTCATCGCAATCGGTATCGGTGCCGGTTTGATCGTCGTCGGGGAGGTGATCCGGTGAATTTTCTGAACATCATTTTGGAAATGGTCGTCGCTTTTGTAGCTGTTTATTTCATCGCCATCACTTTGGAAGCTCCGAAACGGACGCTTCGGTATGGAGCGTTGGGCGGGGCTTTGGGATGGGGAGTCTACCTTGTCGGACTGTCGTTTTTGGACATCGTCGGGGCCACTTTTCTGGCCAGCCTGTTCATCGCTTGGATCGCGCATCTGTTCGCTCGTTATCTGAAGACCCCGGTGACGATCTATTTCATCCCAGCCTTCATCGCCTTGGTTCCGGGGGCGGGCGTTTATCAATCGGTCTATTCCTTCATCAATAAAGAGTATGCAGTCGCACAGCAACATCTGGTCCTGACGCTACAGATATCGGGAGCTATCGCACTGGCGATCTTCATTGTGGACAGCCTTTTCGGGCTCATGGCCAGGATTAAGGCCTCAAAACAAAAGAAAAGCCAGGCTAATAGCCGACTGTGACACAGAGATGTAAACTGGATTTAACGCAGCCGTATCGCAAATATGCTAAACTTGTATTATTCAGAAGGGGGCTAACGCATGTCCGAAAATAATCAAAAACCGACCAGACAAGATTTACATCGAAATCATAAACGCAATAACCTGCTCGTTATCTTGGGCATCATCGCCGCCGCATTTTTGGGTCTTGTGCTCCTATATAATGTTTTTTACGGGAATGATGAAGAACCATCCGTAGCGGCAGGTAATCAAACTAACTCAAAAAGTATGATCATCACCGAGTCGGATGATCCCAGCAAAACGTCCTCTTCAGCCGAAAAATCTTCGGAAAAAGATGCAAACAGTTCAGAGGAGAAATCGGAATCAGACACCGAGACGGAGGAAGTTCCATCCACCGATGACAATGTCAGCACGGCCTATACCGGCGACTGGGAACCGATCGGCACAACCCAAACCGGGAAACATGTCACTGATTACAGTGACGGCTCCGCTGACCGGAATGAAATCAAGCAAGCCATTGCTGCCGTGACTGGCATCAGCACCGATAACATGGTCGAATGGTGGATCGGCAATGCCGGCGATCAGCAAGTCACCGCCACAGTCTCGGATACACAGAAAGAGACGATTGCGCGCGTCCAACTCAACTGGATTGACGGCGAAGGCTGGCAAGTCAAGCTTGTGGAAGAACTGAACGAGATACCGAACAACTGATTAACAAAACAAGGCGCTCTTTGATGGGGCGCTTTTTTTGTGTTGCTTATTTGGAAATGGTTCTGTACGGAATGCTGGTTTTGGGGTAAACTATTTCTGAATAGGAAACAGTTGAGGGGTGTCAAAAATGGAAGAAGAGAAAAAACCTTATGGAACGGTCCTGCTGAAAGCCGCAAAAATCATCGATCATTTGTCGAACAGCAAGGAAGCCCAGAGTCTGGCCGCCATCGCAGCCAACACGGGTCTGTCCAGCCCAACGGCACTGAAGATACTGGACACGCTGCTTTTGATCGGATATGTCGAGAAGGACGAGCAGACGAAGCGTTTTAGCTTGGGCAGCGCGTTGATCCGCTATGCGAACAACCGACTGGCGAATTTGGACATCATCAAAATCACCGATCCCTACCTTCGGAATCTGCAGGCGGGGCTGGATGAAACGGTTCATTTGGGTATACTGGATAAAGATGAGGTCCTCTACGTCAACAAGTTGGAGACACAAAAAGCGATCGCCAACATCAATTCCCGCATCGGAAACACCAATCATCTATACAGTTCCGCCATGGGCAAGGCGATGCTGGCTGCCTTCAACGACGAAGAGTTGACAGCATACCTGGAGCGGGTCGAACTAGTCGCGGACACCCCGAACACCATAACGGATCGGGATGTTCTGAAGGCAGAAGTGAAAAAAATCAAAGAATTGGGTTTTGCCACCGATGACGAAGAAAACGACCTAGATGTCATCTGCATCGGGGCGGCGCTCGTCGTCGACAACAAAATCTATGGCGCATTCAGCGTCAGCACGCCTAAGTACCGCTTCGAGCGCGAAAAGACCATCGAAAAGGTGCTGGAAACGAAAAAAAATCTGTTGGCTGAATTGGGAAGGCCGAATACGTTTATTAGTTGATTTGGCGTTATGATTTGGTACTCTGGTTCGAGTTCGCGCGTTTGAATTTGACAGGATCTCCCCGCCAAAACGGGTTTGGCGGGGAATCTCGTATTATCCGTGGACGTTTTTCCCCGCCAAGGTGGTTTCGGCGGTTTTTTTGACTGTGATTTGAACTGTTTTTCCCCGCCAAAATCATTTTGGCGGGTTATTTTTGCGCGGTAATTCATATCCAATGTCCCGAAGCCTCAATTCTCAGGGTAAATCAGAATATTAGGTGACGGTCCACTGTTCAAACGCCAATAAAATAGAAATTCGCTCACATAGGTGTTGAAATAACCAAAAGGAAACCGTATAATGAAACAAAAGTATTTCCTAAAAGAAAACAAGATTTCCTATTTGGAAATATAGTGAGTTTTTTGTATCATGCATTTCACGTCGGTTGCTTCATACCAGTAAGAAGTATGTAACCGCGTTCAGAAAAAGAGTTTATTAATATAATCGGGAGCGTGCGAGAAGATGAGTAAAATTTTGACGTTGGGTGAAATCATGTTACGCCTATCAACAGATCCAGGAACATTGATGACCTATTCCACAAATTTCACAGGGCATTACGGCGGTGGGGAAGCGAACGTCGGCATCAGTCTGGCGAATTTTGGACATGAAGTGGCTTTCGCAAGCAAAGTGCCGGCCAATCCGTTGGGGGTTGCAGTCCGGAAACATCTGAAAAGCTACGGAATTTGCACAGCCTTGCTGAGAAAAGGTGGCGAACGCCTCGGCACCTACTATTTGGAAAGTGGCGTTGGCGAACGTGCCGCTTCGGTGGTCTATGACCGCGCCCATTCAAGTTTCTCGAGCATGGAAGCCTTGGAATGGGATTTCGACGAGCTATTCGAGGACGTGAACCTGTTCCATATTTCCGGTGTCACTGCCGCTCTCACCAAGGATTGGGCCGCATGGTCGGTCGATTTGGTGCGGGAAGCGAAAAGACGCGGGATCAAAGTCAGTTTCGACATCAATTACCGCGCCAAACTATGGACGCAGGCCGAATGCGGGGCTTTTCTTCAGCAAGTCTTGCCGTTGACTGATTATCTTTCTGCAGGCAAATTAGATGCCTTGTATCTGATTGGGATTCCAGAAAATACGAGCGAACAGGAAGATGTGACTTATTATTACGAGAAGATGGCGGAAAAATATCCGAACATCGAAGTTTTCTACTCCACAATCCGTCAGGTGCATTCCGCCAGCCACAATGTGCTCCAAGGGACGATGTGGCGCAAAGGGGAAACGACCTTCTCAAACGTGCATACAATCACACCGATCGTTGACCGGGTAGGCGGAGGGGATGCTTATGCGGCAGGGGTTCTGCACGGTATTCTTTCTGGGTATACAGCGGAGCATACCGTCGATTTCGCGATCGCCGCATCCAGTATGAAGCACACGATCCATGGCGACTGCAACCAGTTTTCTGCCGAAGAAGTTGAAGATTTCATGAGGTCCGAGTCCGGCGCGATCAAACGATAAGAAAATACATATTAAAAAGGCAAGCGTTCGGTCAAAAAACCGAATGCTTGCCTTTTTTGTCGACTGTACCGTGGCAATGATTTTAAAATCAGATGAATTCGCTGTCGTATTGCTTCTCCAACAGTTTCATTTCATGGTGACTCACTTGGTCGAGCGTCATGAAAGCCAACAACAAGTTGAAGTCGTCGCGGGCTTCCGGATCGGCGGCATCCCAGATGAGCGTATGCGCCGCCTCGTCCTCATCGAGATCCTCCGAAAGATCGACCATGTTGTTGCGCCATTTGATGTATGCTTCGTATTGTCCAGGTTTCATATTATTTCCTCGCTTTTCTTTATTTCATAATGTAAATCATTTCGATTTCGCGTTTTTCAAGATCGGTTCCGCGCTTCATGAAGCCGGCGTTTTCGAGCGTTTCACGTCCCCATTGGTTGCCGATCTGGATCGATGCCTGCAGCAGTGTGCAGTCGAATTGCGTCTCGATCCATTTTGCAATCTCCCTTAGGCTTTCGGAACCGTAACTTTTGGATTGGAAGGGGTGGCCGATCATGAACTGTTCGAGCGTCATGATTGCTGTCTTCGACTCTCTTTTGACGAACGCCAAGCCGACCAGATCTTCCCCTGCATAAAGGGAGATCGGGAATAATTCTTGCGGTTGGACATAAGCCAACGCAAACATTTCCGCATTTGGGCGGATGTATTTGCGCTGCCAATCATCCACGCTCAACGCAAGCGCGGCCTCGATATTGTCTTGTGAAAGGTTATGTATAGTGATCATTTTTTGCTCCTAGTCCGTTTCGTTATTTTTGGTTTCCGTATCGAAGGTGATGAGATAAGCCTCAAGCCAATTACCGCTGCTCTTCAAGGCGAAGTAGCCCAAGGTAGCGACAATCGCTGCGGCGGTGCAGTTCACGATCAGGTCACCCATCGTATCCAATAAGGCCGCCTGCCCTATCAGCGGGACGCCCTCGATCGTCATGGTTCGTTGCGTATTCTGGCCCAGGACGCTGTCGGCGAAAAATTCATAAAATTCCCAAAGCACACCAATTGTTGTTGCCAGGCAGAAAGAAAAAAGCGAAGATAAGACCGGTGTCAGGTTCAATCTTTGGACGCCTCCCTCTTGCAGATTAGCGATGACGGAAAATCCGAGCACCCCAAATAAAGCAGAACTCAAGGCATGCTGGATGGTATCCCATTCGGCAACCGTGTCATAGAACCCGCCAAGACTGCCCAACAAGAGAGCCAAATAGAGAAACACAGCATAGATAAAGGTGATTCTCTGAGGTAAGAGGATGCGCGTATGTTTCCGCAGGAGCGAAGGAAAGAGCAAGGCGACCAGTCCGAAGCCGACTTGAACAAGCCGCAGAAAATGCTCAGCTTGCTTCTCGGTGCCTCTCGTTTGGATGAACCGCACAAATTCATACCCAGTGATCAGGATGAAGCTCGCAAAGATGAACAGGATTACAGCATAACTGAATTTTTTCAGCGTTTCACGCATGGTTTTTCAGCCTTCTTTCATATATTCAGCGCATATATCATCTACTCTCATTTTAGTCGACTTCAGCGGGAATCGCAACTTGTCAAGCCACTTTATGCCGCAAAAAAGGATGCCATAACGGCATCCTTTTTGCAGCGAGCAAAAATCAAATAGGTGTTTATCTATCAAATTTTTCCCGACGCTTGGTAGATTTTATGAAAAGTTGCTTAAGAGCCACACTGTCGTCGTTCTTGATGGCCGCCTTGATCAGGTCGAGCTGATCCTCGAACGTCTGGATGCTCTTCAGCAAATACTCTTTGTTCTCTAGGAAAAGTTCACTCCACAGGTCCTCATTGATCTTGGCGATCCGAGTCAATTCGCGGTAACTGTCACCGGTGAATTTTTCTGTTTCGCGGCCTTCAACATCGCTATTGACCAAAGCCACTGCGATCGCGTGCGGCAACTGGCTGGTGAAAGCGATCATTTCGTCATGGTAGTCGGCAGAGATGCGCGTAATCCGACCGAAGCCCATCTCCATGATCAAAGCTTCCATAAAAGCAAGATTCTCCTCTTTGTTGGACGGGAGTGGCGTCAGGATATAATTCGCATTTTTGTAAACGGAACTGCTGGCGAAATCGATGCCTTTTTTTTCGCGTCCGGCCATCGGATGACCGAAGACAAAGTCGATTGAGGCAGGCAAAACCGATAGGATATCCTCGATGAAGAATTTTTTGACGCCAGTCGCATCCGTCAGAATCGATCCCGGTTTGAAATGATCCTTATGAGTGACGATGAAATCATGCACGAGACGGGGATAGAGCGAAAAAATCACCAAATCGGATTGCGGCAGGATATCTTTCCCATCCTGATAGCCCTCCTTGATGAGTTGCTGAACTTTGGCTTTGTCCAGAGTCGCCTGATCGATGTCGATTCCGTAAAGATTACGGTAGCCGGCATCGTGAAGGGCCATCGCGAAGGACCCCCCGATTACGCCCAGGCCGACGATTGTGATATTCAGCTCCTTATTCAGGGGTGTCATGGGCGTTGCCTTCCTTTCCTGCTCCAGTGTGGCGCGCGATGATTTCCGCAGCGAGCTCTTCCAACGGTTTATCGTTCTTGACGACGAAATCAGCAGCGTCTTGGTAAAGGCTCTCGCGTTCGGCCTTCAGCGCATAGATCCGTTCGAATCCGTCCTTCAGCAGCGGCCGATGTGAAACTTCGATGTCGTGCGTGATGTCTTCGACTGCCCGGTCGATGTAGTAGACTGTGCCGTTCTTTTTTAAGGCCACGATGTTTTCGTTGCGTTTGACGACACCACCGCCCGTGCTCACGATCGTATCCTCGAAATTGGCAATTTCTTTATAGGCATCCGACTCGATGCTGCGGAAATAGTCCTCTCCGATTTGGAAGAGGTCAGTGATGCTTTTACCGGTTTTCTCCTCAATGAAGGCATCCGAATCGATGAAACGGTAACCGATTATATTGCTCAATAATTTCCCTAAAGTCGTCTTGCCTGCGCCAGGCAGTCCGATCAGGATGATATTTTTTCCCAAATCCTTCACCTATTCCCGTTATGATGTTATTTTTTCATAGATTTCTTGGTTCAATGTCAGTTCGAAAGGCCGTTCCAGCCAGATTTCCTGGGATTTGATACCTTGATGCACCAACATTTCCAATCCGTTGCAGGTTTTCAGACCGGCCGTTTTTGCCAAACGGAGGAATTCCGTTTCCTGAGGGTTGTAGATGAGGTCTACGGCTGCGCGGAATTGACGGATCACTTCCAATGGTACCGCACTGAGGCCAATGTTGTCAGGGAACATACCAAGCGGTGTCGTGTTTATGATGAGATCGCCTGAAATGTCGGCTATCTCATCATAACTCATCAAGGAGATGCGCGGATCGTCCGGGATATCAGTCAGGGAGCCTTTTTTTCGTGAAACGATGATAATCTTATTGATGCCGTTATCAAGCAAATATAAAACGACTGCTTTGGCGGAACCGCCGAAACCCAAAACCATGGCTGTGTTGTTTTCGATTGTGATGTCGTGCGAAGCCAACATGGTTCCGAATCCGTAATAATCGGTATTAGCACCGTACAGTTTACCGTCTTTTACCTTGATTGTGTTGACTGCACCGATGCGCACCGCTTCGGGTGTGATTTCGTCCAAGTAAGGCATCACCGTCTGTTTGTAGGGAATCGTCACGTTGACGCCGACAAACTGAAGCACGCGGATCCCTTCGATCGCCGCTTCCAACGCGTCAGGGGGCAGTTCAATATGTTTATAACCGGCATTCATACCGATCAGATCGAAAAAAGTCGAATGGATTCTTTCTGAATAACTGTGGCTCAGATGTTCGCCGAATAATCCGAAAAATTGCATCAAGTTTCACTCCTTTTAGGAAAGTGTAGATTATTGCCATGTAAATTTCAATACCCAGTTTAAATTAAAAAAAAATTAAAAAAACTATTGCAATGATTAGAGTGTTTGTTATAATGATGGAAATCAGACGTTTTCATTATGAGTTCAGCTGATTAAATGATACACAAGAGAAGAGGTCATCCGATGGGTTCCACGCATGCTATCAATCTTTTACAAACAAACTTTTACTTTACATTCTGGGGCTTCTATTTTAGCGCTGGATATTTTGTTTGGAAAAAATTGCATAGAGCGAATATGAGAAACATCAAGGGATGCGAGAAATAGGTTGCAGGACGGATTGTCAGGCAACAGCATTTTTGGATAACGAAGCTTAACGCGGTGCTCATATAACATGGGCACCGCTTTTTATTTTTTTAAAAGCAAAAACATACTAGGAGGAACAAGACATGATCATCATTTTGAAGAAAACTGCCAAAAAAGAGGAAATCGACGAACTGACAAAACGCTTAACGGATAAAGGGGTCATCGTGAGCCCGGTAATCGGCGAAACAATGACTATTTTGGGCTTGGTAGGGGACACTTCGAAAGTATCGATGGACACTATTCAGCAACATCATATCGTTGAACGCGTATTGAAAGTTCAGGAGCCTTACAAAAAGGCCAACCGCAAATTCCATCCGGACGATACGGTTGTCGAAATCGACGGCCAACGCATCGGTAACGGCTACTTCGGCGTGATCGCAGGTCCTTGTTCCGTTGAAGGCGAAGAACAGATCATCAGCATCGCGCAACGCGCAAAAGCTGCAGGTGCTAACTTCCTCCGCGGTGGAGCTTTCAAACCGCGTACATCCCCATACAGCTTCCAAGGTTTGGAATTGGAAGGCTTGCGTTTGTTGAAATTGGCGAAGGAAGCGACGGGCTTGCCGATCGTAACCGAATTGATGTCAACAAAATTCGTTGATGCGTTCGAGGCGGATGTCGATATGATCCAAATCGGTGCCCGCAACATGCAAAATTTCGATCTTTTGAAGGAAGTCGGCAAGACAAAGACGCCAGTTTTGTTGAAACGCGGCCTATCCGCAACTTACGAAGAATGGTTGATGTCTGCTGAATACATCATGTCCGAAGGGAACGAAAACGTCATCCTTTGCGAACGCGGCATCCGTACATTTGAAACGGAAACACGCAATACATTGGATATCCAAGCCGTTCCGGTCATCCAAAAATTATCCCATTTGCCGATCATCATCGATCCAAGTCATGCCGGCGGTTCAGCTTACTTGGTGCCATCCATGTCCAAATCCGCAGTCATGTCCGGCGCGAACGGTCTGATGGTCGAAATCCACCACGATCCTGAGAACGCATGGAGTGATGGCCAACAGTGCCTGAACCCGAATGAGTTCGATGAGTTGATGGCTGTCGTAAAACAATTGATTGCCATTGAAGGAAAGCATTTGGATGCGGTAAAATAAAGGAAGAACTTTCCTTAAAACAACGAAATCTTAATGAGGAGTGAGACAATGGCTGAATTACATGTAGGACTCGGCAAAAACAGCTATACGATCCTGATCGAAAATGGCTTGCGCCACCGTCTTCCGGAAGAAATCAAAAAAATCTACAGCGGCAAGAAAATTGCCATCATCACGGACCATAACGTCAATGCGCACTACGGTTCCCAATTGGAGAAAGGGCTGCAGGCTGCAGGCTTCGAAACGCTTGTTGTTGCCTTGCCGGCCGGCGAGCAGACGAAAGATTTCCAGATGCTGCCCCTGATATATGAACAATTGTTGGATTTCCAACTCAACCGCAGTGAACTGATCATTGCCTTGGGTGGTGGCGTCATTGGGGATCTTGCAGGCTTTGCGGCTGCCAGCTTCCTGCGCGGCGTGCCTTTCATCCAGATTCCGACTTCCTTGTTGGCCCAAGTGGACAGCAGCATCGGCGGCAAGGTCGGCGTCGATCTGGCAAGAGGGAAGAATCTGGTTGGGGCTTTCAATCAACCGAAGAAAGTGTTCATCGATCCGGAAATGCTGAACACGTTGTCGGACCACTTTTTCCGCGACGGTCTCGGGGAAGTCATCAAATACGGCTGCATCAAGGACGCCGAATTCTTCAGTTTCCTGCAGACGCTGCATACCCGCGAAGAGATGATGGCGCACATCGAAAAGATCCTCTACACGTGCTGCGACATCAAGCGCAGAGTCGTGGAAGAGGACGAAAAGGACACCGGCGAACGGATGCTGCTGAACTTTGGCCACACGATTGCTCATGCTTTGGAGACCTATACCAATTATGCGAAATATTCGCACGGTGAAGCGGTGGCTATCGGCATGGTCGCAATCACACGCCTTTCCGAGAAAAAAGGCTTCACACAACCTGGTACGGCCGCTGCAATCGAAGCATTGGCGAAACAAATCGGCTTGCCTACGGAACTGCATATGGAAGAAGTTGATTTAGATAGCTTGTTGGCGATCATGACGTTGGACAAAAAGAATTTGGACGACCATCTGAAAGTCATCCTGTTGAAGGAAATCGGCAACAGCTATGTTCAGGATGAAACCATCGCCTTCTTTGATGAACTGGAGAACATGTAGAGCTATACTATAGAAGAAACAGAAGAAACAAAATCGAAGAAATAACAGGAGGATTACCATGGATTTGACGATACAGCCACATAAACTATCGGGAACAGTGACTGTCCCGCCTTCAAAGAGTTTGGCGCACCGTGCGGTCATCTGTGCCGCGCTTTCCGACGGCACCTGCAAGATCGATAACATCGCGCTTTCGGATGACATCATCGCAACTACGGAGGCCATGAAGGCATTCGGAGCAATCATTGAGCAGGATGGCAGCACTTTGACGATCACTGGTGCGGGACAATGCATTACAGAAGCAAAAGCTGATGAGAACGCAACAACCGCTGAACATCTGATCGATTGCAATGAATCCGGTTCGACGTTGCGCTTTGTCGTACCGATTTCGACGCTTTTCCAAGGCGCGAGCCGCTTCATCGGTAGAGGTAATCTGGGCAAACGACCTTTGACTATCTTCTATGATATTTTCGAAGAACAAGGTATCTCTTACAAACCCACTGAAGGCGAACTTGATTTGGTCGTGGACGGCAACCTGAAACCGGGGCACTTCTCATTTCCTGGAAATGTCAGCTCGCAATTCATCACGGGTCTTTTGTTCACACTGCCGTTGTTGGGCGGGGATTCGCTCATCACGATCACGACGCCGCTTGAATCGATCGGCTATATCGATTTGACGTTGGATGTCATGAGCGCTTTCGGTGTAACCATCGAAAACGAAGGCCATCAACTCTTCCGGATCAAGGGTGGACAATCCTACAAAGCGACGGATTACCGCGTCGAAGGGGATTATTCCCAAGCGGCCTTCTTCCTGTGCGCAGACGCATTGGGTAACGACCTGTTGGTGGACGATCTGTCGATGGATTCCCTGCAGGGTGACCGCGCTGTCGTCTCCATTTTGGAAGCAATGGGCGTCTCTTTCGAGCAGCAAGGCAACGGCTTGATCGGCACGGCAACAAATGGGCTGCACGGTACTCTGATCGATGCGGCGCAATGCCCGGACATCATTCCGGTAGTCGCGTTGACGGCTTGCCTGAGCGAAGGCAAAACCGAAATCATCAATGCAGGCAGACTGCGGATCAAAGAATGCGATCGTTTGGAAGCTACGGCCAGCGTATTGAAGAAACTGGGCGCTGACATCGAAGAACTTCCGGAAGGCCTGCTGATCCACGGCGTCAAATCGCTGAAGGGTGGAGAAACAGTCTGGAGCTACAAGGACCACCGCATTGCTATGATGTTGGCGATTGCTGCGACAGTCTGCGAACAACCGATCACGGTTACGGATGCCGAGTGCGTTTCAAAATCGTATCCGAATTTTTGGGAAGACTATAAAGCAATAGGGGGCAAGATATTATGAGTGGTGTATTTGGGAATAAATTAAAGGTATCCATCTTCGGTGAATCACATGGTTCCGCAATCGGCGTCACCATCGACGGTCTGCCGCCAGGCCATAAGATCGATATGGATAACGTTCTGCAGGAAATGAAACGCAGAGCGCCGGGGCAAGGGGCTTTGACGACGCCAAGGAAAGAAAAAGATCAGCCTGAAATCTTGAGTGGCTACTTCAACGACATGACGACAGGCAGCCCGCTTGCGGCAATCATCCGCAACAGCGACACGCGTTCCAAAGACTACGGCCAGATGAAAAAATTGATGCGTCCCGGCCAGGCCGACTACCCTGGCTATGTCCGTTACGACGGCTTCAACGATTACCGCGGCAGCGGCCATTTCTCCGGCCGGATCACGGCACCGCTAGTGTTTGCTGGCGCAATCGCGAAACAATTGCTTGAAAAGCAAGGCATCACAATCGGCGGCCACGTGAAAAGCGTAGCCAAAATCCAGGATGACAGCTTCCTGAACACGGAAGTCACACCTGAAATGCTGAAAAGCTTTGCAAATAAAGAACTGCCGTTGTTGAACGAGTCGCTTGAAGAGGAAATGCGCAATCTGATCCGCGAAGCAAAAGCCAGCGGCGATTCCGTTGGTGGAACCGCAGAAATTTGTGTATTGGGCATCCCTGCAGGAGTCGGCAATCCGTTCTTTGATTCCGTTGAGTCCGTTCTGGCGCATATTCTTTTCTCCGTGCCTGCCATCAAAGGCTTGGAGTTCGGAAGCGGCTTCGGCATCGCAGAAATGCTTGGATCGGAAGCGAATGATTCCTATTATTATGACGGTGACCAGATCAAGACCCGCACGAACCATAACGGCGGTATTTTAGGCGGCATCACGGACGGCATGCCGATCATCTACAAAGTGGCAATCAAGCCGCCAGCTTCCATCACGAAGTTGCAGCAGACCATCAATATCGAGGACAAAACGGATGCGGAATTATCGGTTGAAGGCAGACACGATCCGATCATCGTGCCGCGCGCCATTCCTGTATTGGAAGCCGTGACGGCGATCGCGATCCTGGATCTGCTGTTGGATTCCAAATTCTATAAATACGACTGAGAACGGAGTGGAAGGCGAGTATGACGGATTTAGAAGACTATCGCAAAGAGTTGGATGCCATTGATCAGGAGCTTGTGGCTTTGTTCGAAAAACGGATGCACATTTCCCAAGCTATCGGCAATTATAAGCTGGTGCATGATTTGCCCATCTTTGACGAAGGCCGTGAGCAGCGCGTCGTGGAAAGGAATCTTACCCATCTGAAGAGTGAGGAGTTTGCGGTGCAGACCCATCATTTCTTGGATACGATCATGGATCTTTCGAAAGAAGTCCAAAAGGATGTCCGGGCGGCTTCGAATGATTATGAGCAGATTTTTGCGATCCACGATCCAAAAGAGCACGCGCAGATTGGTTATTTCGGGGAAACGGGCTCGTTCTGTGAAGAAGCGATGTTGGCTTATTTCAAGGAAGCGCCCCGCGATCCGAAAAACTACCATACCTTTGAATCGCTGTTTATTGGTATCCAGAACGGGGAAATCGATTACGGCGTTCTGCCAGTTGAAAACTCTTCTACTGGTGCGATTTCTCAAGTGCTCGATCTGTTGTACAAATATGGTCTATCCATAGTGGGTGAGCAATACATCAAAATCGAGCAGCATCTGATCGGCCTGGAAGGGACCGGTTTGGATCAGATCGAGGAAGTCTATTCGCACCCGCAAGGTTTCCAGCAATCCACCGATTATTTCAAGGACCATGAGCAGTGGCGTCAGATTCCTTTCCACAGCACATCCGACAGCGCGAAAATGGTGAAGGACTCCGGAGATGCGCATAAAGGCGCCATCGCCAGCAGAAGGGCCGCACAGATCCATGGCCTCGCCATCTTGGCGGAGAGCATCCAGAATCAGAGTGAAAACACGACCCGTTTCATCATCGTCGGCAAGGATCTTGAGTCGAATCCTCGTTGCAACAAAGTTAGCGTGGTGTTCTCTTTGGACAACCAAGCCGGGACCCTGTTCAAGCTGCTGCGTCATTTCGCAAGGTATCACATCAACCTGATCAAAATCGAATCCCGACCTGTTGAAGGGGAGAAATGGGAGTACTTGCTGTACTTGGATTTCGAAGGCAACATCGTCGACGAAAACGTCCATGAAGCCCTGCGCTTCATCCACCGGAGCAGCGTCTATTTCCGCTTGTTGGGCTGCTATATGGCCGCTACCGAAAACAAATAAGAAAAGCCAGCAATGACTGCCTTGTGCGGCGCGTTGCTGGCTTTTTGTTTTTTCGATTCTTGCAGTCCGGGGCAAAAATAGGTACTATAAAGAAGAGAACGCGTTACGGAAGGGTGAGTTTATTGAAAGCAGCAGAGAGACGAAATGAAATCATCAAATTATTGGAAGCCACGGATCAACCGGTGAATGCCACCCAACTGGCTGAAATGTTATCGGTCAGCCGTCAGGTCATCGTGGGCGATATCGCGTTGATCCGCGCCAAGGGGATCGATATCCTGGCAACGCCGCGGGGCTATCTGTCCGCGAATGCATTCAAGAGCGAAGGGAGCCTGTTTACAGGCAAAATTGCCTGCCAGCACTCGCAAGCCGACACAGTCACGGAACTTAACATCATCGTGGACAATGGCGGCGAGGCCGTGGATGTTCAGGTTGAGCATCCCGTTTATGGCACCTTGACCGGTGAATTGCATATCCGCTCGCGCCATGATGTCATCGATTTTATGAAAAAAATCGCATCAAATGAAGCAGCGATGCTGTCTTCGCTGACGGGGGGCGTGCATCTGCATACACTTGCCTGCAAGGATGAAGACACCTTCCTGCGCATCAAAAAGGAACTGCAGGAAGCGGGGATCCTCTATTCCGGGTGAAAATGCATGAAAATAAGCTTGACAACTCCTGAAAAGATTATATAATATATTACAACTGTCAAGACAGTTGTAAATATCTTTGGAGGGATTGGCCAAATGAATACACGTACACAAACGAAACACATTACGATAGCTGCTCTACTGATTGCGATAGGGATTCTGATACCGATGATTTCCCCTTTGAAAATAATTCTGGAACCGGCATCCTTCACCTTGGCTAGCCATGTGGCGACGATGATTGCTATGTTCCTTTCGCCCGGCATCGCGGTTGCGGTTGCCTTTGGAACTGCTGTAGGCTTCATGTTGGGCGGCTTTCCGTTGGTCGTAGTCCTGCGTGCGGCAACGCACATGATCTTTTCTTATGTCGGTGCAAAGTATATCCAAAAGCACCCGGAAATGGCCCATGATATCAAAAAATCGTTGCTGTTCAGCTTGGTTCTGGGTGTATTGCATGCTGGCTGTGAGGTTATCGTCGTGAGCCTGTTCTACTTTGCAGGAAACCTTACGACAGCTTATTACGACAAAGGACTGATTTCTTCCGTCATGCTGCTGGTCGGCGTCGGAACCGTCATCCACAGCATGGTCGATTACTGGTTGGCTCAAATCGTCTGGAAAACGGTCGGCAAAAAAGCTCTGCCTTTACGCTCTGTGTAGATCGGAAAACGAATCAAATGAAAAGGACGCATCCCGGATTTAATTGCGGGATGCGTCCTTTTTCTGTGCGTGACATTCATTCTTCAAATTTGCTCAACCGTTTCCCAACAAAAATTCGCCTTTATCGCGGTCGTAGATGAAAACTTCACCGGTCTCGATGATGTAGTGCCACCCGCTGATTTTCAGCTTGCCTTCCCTCATTTTTTTGGCTATGTAAGGAAAAGTTATCAAATGCTTCAGCTGCTCCACGACATTGCCTTGCTCCATCATCCAAGCCCGTGCTTCGGGTTCGGATTCCGGGATTTCCTTTAGGACACGGTCGCGAACCGGATGGATCAGTTCCAGCCATTTGCGGGTGTGCGGCAACTCCTCCAGTTTGCCTTCGGGATGCAGGCAAGCAGCACAGCCGCCGCAGTTGGAATGGCCACAGATGATGATGTTCTCTACGCCTAGTGCGAGCACGGCATACTCGATGGCGGATGTTGTTGCCACGTATTCAGTAGTCATCCGATAAGGCGGCACGATGTTGGCGATGTTGCGGACGATGAACAATTCGCCTGGTAACGTTCCGGTGATCATATTTGGATCGATACGTGAATCAGAACAGGAAATAAAGAGGGTATGCGGTTTCTGGGATGCTTTTAAACCCTTGAACAGCTCACGATGAGATTCAAAATCCCCTCTTCTGAAATTGACGATACCTTCTAATAACTTTTCCATGCGCATACCTTCTTTCTGAAATGATTATCCGAACAATAGCTGTGCAAATTGCACGATGATCGGTATTGAAAATAAAGACAGTAAAGTGGTCAGAACCACGAGCCGCGCTCCATATTCATAGTCTCCGCCGAACAGACGGCCAAGGATGGCTGTATTCGTTGCAGCCGGCGCACAGGAAGCGATGGTCAGGACGATTTCCACCATATAGTCATTGATCGGCAACAAATAGATGACGCCGATTGAGATGAGGGCGGTGACGATCAAACGGAGGAAAGTGGTCCAATAGGCTTTCGGGAAAGCCAACAATTCCGAAAAATTGCTGTTGGCGATATAGCTGCCGAGGATGATCATGGCCAGCGGCGTATTCAACGCTGCCAAGCTGTCAACGGACTTCCAGAGAAAGTCAGGGACCGGCAGGCGGCTGATGTAGATGGACAAACCGATGGCAGCGCCGATCATTCCGGGATTGATAAGGGTTTGCCGCAAGGTCATCGCTTTTTTGTCGCCCGAAATCAGATATTGGCCGTAAGTCCACTGGGTGACGTTATTTGCCATGATGTAACCGGACATGAAAAAGACGCCCTCATAGCCCACAGTCGCAAGGACCAAGGGGATGCCGATAAAACCGGCATTCGGGAAAATTGTGGCGTATTTGTCGATGCGATCCTCTTTTTTCAACAGGACATGGACGATGAACGCGCGGATGGAAATTGTCAGAAAAGCTGCCAGTGTCGCCCATAACAACAACTTCAAGCGGTGCGCATCAAAAGTTGCATTGAAAGAAGTGATCATGGTCGCTGGCATCACGAACAAGGAGAGGATGGTCGATATCTGACGCGTCCCTTCGCTGGTGATGACATGCGTACGGATCAGAATAAAACCAAAAAACATGATGGTGAACATGGTCAGCAACTGCTGGAAAACGATACTTATCAAAGTGGCGCAGCACTCCTTTCATGCGCGAAAGCAAATTCTCAGTTTTTTACTGTCCCTACATGATAACACACCACGTGATATAATTTTAAGGAAAATCTCATAAATGTCTAGTATAATGTATTGGTACGCATCAAAAACAAACAACAGCGCTTAAGCTGAAGAATGGAGAAATATAGATGGCTAGAGTAGAAAGTTTTGAATTGGATCACGATTTGGTGAAGGCTCCGTATGTCCGCCAAGCAGGCTATGAAGTGCACGAAACTGGGGCTGTCGTCACAAAATTCGACCTGCGCTTTGTGCAACCAAACCAGGATGCGTTGCCGACTGGTGCTATGCACACGTTGGAACACCTTTTGGCGATCAACATCCGCGATTTTGTGGATGGCGTCATCGACTTGTCTCCGATGGGTTGCCGTACCGGTTTTTACATGATCTGTTGGGGTGAACACACTCCGGAAGAAATCGCTGTTGCTTTGGAAAAAGTGTTGCAGATTGTATTGGAAACGACCGTAGTTCCGGCAACGACCGCGAAGGAATGCGGAAATTACCGCGACCATTCCTTGTTCGGTGCACAAGAATACGCTAAGCAGGTGTTGGCGGCGGGCATCAGCCGCGATCCGTTCACGCGTACGTTCTAGAAATTCAGGGAGGATTGACGTTATGACGAAAGAATTGATTGTTAGGACTGGTCCGCAAGAATACGAATGCAGGGAAGGGGTCCTCTCAACTTTGCCGAAACGTTTGGAAGAACGCTTCGTAAAAAATATTTTGATTGTGCACGGGACCGTATCCTGGCAAAAAGCCCGGCCCTACCTTGAAGACCTCTATCAAGTAGGATTTGTAATCACAGAAGTGGCTTTTTTGGGCGAATGCAGCTATGAAGAAGTCGACCGCATCGTTGGGTTGGCCGCACAGCACAAGAGCGATGCGATCATCGGCATCGGCGGCGGAAAGATCATGGACGCTGTGAAATATGCTGCAGCTAAAGCGGGCTGCATCCTGAATGTGATGATCCCGACATTGGCGAGCAATTGCGCGCCTTGGACACCGCTTAGCGTCATGTACACCGAAGATGGCGTGTTCATCCGCTACGATTTCCTGCAGCAACAAGCTTCGCTTTTGTTATTGGAACCAAAATTGATCATCGATTCGCCGAAGAATTTCTTTGTGGCCGGATTGGCGGACACGCTGGCCAAATGGTACGAATCGGATGAAATCCTTTCGCTGCCTGAGAATGCCCAACAACCGATGCTGATGATGGCGCGCCAAGCGGCATACATCTGCAGACAAAGCATCCTGGATCACGCCGAGTTGGCGATCGCCAGCCTGGAAGCCGGCGAAGTGACCGAAGCTTTTGTGAAGCTGACGGAAGTCATCACTTCCATCAGCGGCATGGTCGGCGGGATGGGGGATGCTTTTGCGAGGACGACCATCGCCCATGAAATCCATGATGCCATCACCAACTTCCCGGAGTCGCATCATTTCCTGCATGGGCATAAAGTTGCCTATGGAATCATGGTCCAGTTGGCTTATGAAAAGAAATGGGCTGAGATCGATAATCTGATTCCGTTCTATGAACACTTGAACATTCCGAAGAGCCTCTACGATCTGCACATGGACAGATTGGACGAAGAGGGTATCATGGAAATCGCCCGCCTGTCGACCAAACCTGAAGCACCGGCGCACGGACTGCCTTATGAAGTCACAGCCGAGTTGATGGCGGAAGCGATCCAGGCACTCGAGGATTACATGACGAATTTGCCGGAACTCTAATCCGAACGATTAAAGCTTGAACAGAAGCTAGGTAACATGAATAGATGACCTTTCCGGTTTGGCAAATTCTGGAATAATCGGTATACTGTAAACACGAACATTTACCGATCAGAAAAATAACCATTCTTGATAAGCGAGGGATCATCGATGAACAGTGAAGAATTAGTCTCCAGAGCAAGAGCGGCCATGCAACATGCATACAGCCCGTATTCCCATTTTCCGGTGGGAGCGGCAATCCTTTATAAGGACGGCGAAGTGATCGAAGGCGTAAACGTGGAAAATGTTTCCTTCGGCGCGACAAACTGCGCGGAGCGGACCGCTTTATTCACCGGAGTTACGAGAGGCTACCGCAAAGACGACGTCGCAGCCATCGCCATCGCCGGTGACACGGAAACGTTCCTTCCGCCTTGCAGCATCTGCCGCCAGGTGATGGTGGAATTGTGCGGATACGAAACGCCTGTCTACCTTTCCGACAAGCACGGGAAAATCATGGAGCTGACGATCAAAGAGTTGGTTCCCTACGCCTTTACCGATTTGGATATGTAAAAAAAAACAACTGCGGACACCTATTAGTGGTGGGCCGCAGTTGCTTTTTGGTTCTGGACCGGATACTTTCCGGTTGATGCTACATTTTCAGGAATAATACATAGGCGATCGTCATCATCAGCAGCAAATGTACGCTGATGCCGCCGAGGCAAAGGTAAAGGGTATCCCTTTTCGTTTCGTTGATTGTCTGGTACAAGCTGGCGATGAACGTCACCAGATAGCTGGAAAGATGGACCAAGAACAACAACAGCACAGGTACAGCCATCAAAATCGGGGCAATTAGGCTGATCACGAAGGCAGTGCCCAACAGCAGCAGACCGAAAGCATTCATGCCTGCATATTGCGTCATCCAGTTATGGAAGGCATGGCGTCTGTGCAGAAAGAATGTTTTGATGAGGTATGCCAGGAAGGGATACAGATAATAATATGCCAGGAACAAAAGGAAACTCTTCATGAACCAAACAATCGGTTCGACCTGGAAAGTGACAGTCGGCAGCAAGGAAATCTGCGAAAGCAGATCATATTGATTAGCCAATGCGACCGCAATCCGCGTAACCAATCCGCCTGAGAGCAACGCCGATAGGACGAAGGTGAAGTAGCCGTAAAGATTGTGGCTTTCTCTGCGCGATTTTCTGGTCTCTGCGGGATCTTTCATTTTTTTCCATAAAAAACGAACGTAGCGGATGAATTTATTCATTGCGTTGTTGAAAGAAAACTCTTGTTTTTCAGCACGCGAAGCCACTTCAGCCGCTTCTTCCTCCTCATCAGCTGTCAGATCGACAAAATTTTCCGTATTATCTTCGAATAAAGTGGATTGGTGAAATTCATCTTGTTGGATTGCGTCCGAGTCGGAAACATCCGAACCGCACATCGGGCAGATCAAAGCCTCTTTCGGGATGCGATTATGGCAGTAGATACATATCTTCATTGAGTTTTCTCCTTCTCACTGGTAACTAACTTCTAGAATAATTCAGTTTGTAGGATATAGCAAGGTTATTTTTGCGACAAATTTTTTGTAAAGGAACTGATAATTCGGTATGATAAAGACAGCATAAATGAGAGGAATGATGACTTAATGAAAATGTTACACACTTGCATCCGCGTTCAGCACCTGGATAAATCGATTGCATTCTACAAAGAGGCTTTTGGTTTCCAAGAAAAAAAGAAGCTGGATTACCCTGAACACAAGTTTTCAATCGTTTATTTAGGTTTGGAAGGCGATGATTATGAGTTGGAGTTGACTTACAATTACGATCATGAACCTTATAACATCGGTGATGGTTATGGACACATCGCTATCGGAGTTGACGAATTTGAAGCCCTTCATGACAAACAGGTAGCTGCCGGATTCAACGTGACCGACTATAAAGGGTTGCCTGATTCTTCCGTTAGATACTACTTCATAACCGATCCGGATGGCTACAAGGTTGAAGTCATCCAGAACAGATAGGGCGGACCTATGGAGAAAACGCCCAAGTACAAATTGCTTTTCATCGGCGATAGCATCACGGATGTCGGCCGCAACCGCAACAATCCAGGTTCGCTGGGAAAAGGCTATGTAGCAATGATAGCGAAGGCTCTTGCGGACAGAGGCGATGCCGAACACTATCAGCTGATCAACCGCGGCATCAGCGGCAACAGAATCCATGATATAGCGGAAAGATGGCACGGTGATTGCGTTTCGCTCGAACCTGATGTCGTCACTATGTTGATAGGCATCAACGATACGTGGCATAATGTAGGCGATGAAACGGTGTTCGCGACCAAACAGGGTGCTGAACAGTTCGAAATGCATTACCGCCATTTGTTGGCTTCCTTGCGGAAAAAATCGAATGCGCGGATCATTCTGATGGAGCCGTTCGTCTTCCCGTATCCGGAAGACCGCAAAACTTGGCGGGTCGATTTGGATCCGAAACAGGAAATCGTCAAACGCCTGGCCGAAGAGTTCGATGCCGATTGGATCGGGCTGGATGCATATTTGAATACAATCGGTGCTGTCGAGGGATATGAAACATTATCGAATGACGGCGTCCATCCGACCCAAAAAGGGCACAGGCTCATTGCTGATGCTTGGCTGGAGAAATTTGATGATCGCGGCAAAGAATAAGGACTATTCAGCAGACTGTCTGCAACCGAAATAAAAGTCTTGCTTTTTCGGTTTTTACATGATAAGATGTTTTACATGCGATGAGGCGACGAGCAATCAGGTGGGTTCGCCCATTCCGCGCAAGCGGCATAGTGATTGCAAATCAAACGGGACATACGTGCTTGCACAACCACAGGATGTGGATGTTTGATGGTGACTGCTGTGAACAGTCCCATCCATGGGTTTACCCATGCCGTATCAGAAGAAAGGGTCGGAAAGATGAACACTTAGGTGTTTACCTTTCCGGCCCTTTCTTTTTTTGCGGGAAAAATTGGGCCGTCAGCTCCGGCGAAGTCCGCTTCGCCGGAGAAGCGGCTAGTTTCCTCAGCTGTTCTCGGGTCAAGCCAAATCCGCCATAGCCGGACCTGTAATTATGTAAGGGCTTTATTAGGCGCAGCGGCCGCCATGCGGTATAATCTAAGTAGGAAACTTAGCAAAGATTGGAGGCGCCTCAATTGAAAAAACTGAAATTATTGATCCTTTCCCTGCTGTCATTTTCGCTAGTGGGCTGTTCATTTTTAACGACGGAAGAAACGAGTGTTTCGCAACAGGACGCTGCTGGAGTAGACAATGTAACGACGGAAATATCCAAATCGGATGGGGCAGAAGGCACGGGATTGTTGATTGGTGAAAAGGTAGTGACCACAGTCCACCTTTCCTATGAAACGTTGAAATATGATGATTCCATCGCTTATCTGAAGGAAATCGTCGGTAAATATGGAGCCTATGTGGAATACTCTTATGAATCAAGCGGCGGCGACATGATCTACACGACTTCCTCATTGGGCCAAAATTATCGCCAAGGCAGCTACACAATTCGGATTCCGAAAGATTCCGTGACAGCTTTCCTGGATGATCTGGAGGGCGGGCTGGGAACAAAAACCAGCGAGCAGCAGGGGAATGAGGACGTAACGCAATATTATGAGGACACGGCCACCCGTATCAGCGTCCTGCAAAGCAAGGAAGAGCGTCTGTTGACGCTGCTTGAGCAAGCAGAGACGGTCGAGGAGATCCTTGCCATCGAGGACAACCTTAGCGCGGCCATAGCCGAAAGGGAAGTACTGCAGTCAGAATTGGACAATATTGATGATCTGATCGATTATACAGCTTTATATCTGACGGTTTCTGAGCGTTCGCGCATTTCGAACAATCAAGGCGGATCGACGCCATTCTGGGATCGCGTCAAGGATGCGTTCATCAATTCGCTTTATTCCTTCTACTATTGGCTGCAGGATGCAGCAATCTGGTTCATCTATGCAATGCCGTTCTTCGTAGCCGTTCTGTTGTTGCTGCTCCTGTTGTGGGCAATCAAAAAACTGTTCGGCAAAACGATTTGGGGCAAGCAAAGGGTAGAGAAGCAGCTCCAGGAAAGAAAACAGATTGAAGAGCGCCGGAAAGAACGGTTTGAACGGACCCATCCAAGAAAACCCGGAGGAACGAACGTCGCAACGAAAGCGACCGTCACCCCGCCTGTGCCGCCAAAAGATGGTGCAACAAATGTGCCGGAAACTCCGGCCGCGAAAAGCGATACCACAAAGGAAACACCCCCTGAAGGCGGCAACAAGGAAGATCCCTTGGAACCGTAACTTTAACAAATATTCCTGAAACAAAGAAGCAGCCACCGAATCCCAGCGGATTCGGTGGCTGCTTCTTTGTTTTTTTAGATACTGAATGCCTGACCCCGCAAAATGCTACGAATTTTTCAGGACAATCCTTTCGATGACATTGGCTGCCGCTTCAAAGGAATCGGTAGCCCGTTCGAACCGGTCGTAGATATTCGTCGTAGCCATTGTCGTCAGCGCATCCTTCTGTTCGACAAATAATTTCTTGACCGAACGGGTGTACAAGGAGTCTCCCTGCTTTTCAAGGTGATTGATGGTGATGATAGCTTCTTTAATGATTTTTGATTTCTTGAAATTCATCAGATCATTGATGGCTTCATCCAGGGTCAACGCGCTCTTTTCGATTATCTCCATAAACTTCAACATTGCCGGCGTGATTTTTTGAATCTGGTAGATATCGATGTGGATGAGCGTGTCTTCGATCGTGTCGATGGTGGTATCCAATTCCCCGGCCAAATCGATGATGTCCTCGCGTTCGAGTGGAGGGAGAAAATCGCTGTATAGGTAACTCATCATCTTGTGCTTCTTTTGATCCGCTGCATGCTCGATCTCATGGAGTTCTTTGAGTCGGGCCTCCAAAGTCTCTAGATTGTAATCAGCCAAAATGCTGGTCATCAATTTGGCTGCGGAAACGGCCATTGCGGAAACTTCGATGAATTCTTGGTAGTAGCTATATTCTTTTGTTTTTTTTCTCATCAGCATAGTTGTAATCTCCTCAGAATATATTCATGAAAATAAGCGCCATCAGGTACCCAACCAAACCGCAGCCTGGGAACGTCAGAACCCAAGCCCAAACCATTTCTTTGACGGTGATCCAATTTACGGAAGATAGCCGTTTAGCTGCGCCGACGCCCATGATGGCAGTCGTTTTTGTATGTGTGGTGCTGACCGGCAAACCCCAGATAGATGAGAGCAAAAGGCAAGCTGCAGCACCAACGTCAGCACTGAAGCCTTGATATCCTTCCAGTTTCACCATGTTCATGCCCACCGTTTTGATGATCTTATAACCACCAATCGAGGTACCCAAGGCCATTACCAATGAGCAGAGAATCATCATCCAAAGCGGGATGATGAATTGGGTTGTATCGCTGTTGCCTTGCCCTAGGAATATTCCCAACATGAAAATTCCCATGAATTTTTGACCGTCTTGGGCACCGTGCATAAAGGCCATAGCCGCTCCACCAAGCACTTGGCCTTTCTGGAAAAACGGTCCCGTTTTTTGCCGGGCTTTATTTTTGCAGATGGCAGTGGTGAGCTTTGATACGCTAAAACCGAAGCCAAAGCCTAGGATCGTGGAGAGGAACAGACCGTAGATGACTTTGATCCATTCCGCTCCATTGATGGCTCCGAAGCCCCCCTGTAATGCAATCGCAGCACCAGATATGCCTGCAATCAGGGCGTGACTCTCACTGGTTGGGATTCCGAAGTACCAAGCTGCCGTTGCCCAAAGGACAATCGCGAAAAGAGCGGCGCAAAGCGCGATGATGGATTGTTTTGGGTCGTTGCCGAAATCGACCATGTTCGCAATCGTTTGGGCAACTGTAGCGTTGACGGAGGTCATCACGAAGACTCCCAAAAAGTTAAATACGGCGGCCATCAGGATGGCTTTCTGAGGAGCAATGGACCGAGTGGATACGCAAGTTGCAATTGCGTTCGGTGCATCGGTCCAGCCGTTCACCAAGATGACACCCAACGTCAATACCACAATTATCAGGAGGATGGGATTCGTCTGGATGCTGTCGATAAAATCCGAGAATGTGATTGTCATAGTTTGCAGTTCCACACTTTCTTGAATAGCGTAAACAATAAATGTAATCGCTTCCTTTTTTGATAACTGCTCATGTGGCGGCGGAGGTCAGCGAATTTAATGATTCCACTATTGTATTGTTAGATATTGCACATTATCCATTTTACTCCTAACTGTCCAAAAAAAGAATAGCATTTTGAGTGAATCGAAGCTTAAAGAATCACGCTGTTTATGTTTTTGAAAAGGCGGTGACGAAATACGTGCCTCCGCAGTCACTAGAATATTGAAATTAAATACTTTGCTGTATCCATGCGGCTACCAATATATGGTAAAATAACAGAATAGGAGGGTATATTATGGTAAAGAGAAAACTGTATATCATTTCATTAGATGCATTTGGTGCCAGTGACTTAGAATTTGCCAAGACGCTGCCCCATTTCCAGGAAATATTGGACAGAAGCGCACTTGTCAAAGAGGTTGAGTCGGTCTATCCCTCTTTGACATATGTAGCCCATACTTCAATCGCAACAGGGATGTATCCGAATCGGCACGGAATCATCCACAATACACACCGGCAATCGGAAAGGCTGTCACCAGATTGGTATTGGTATGCCAAAGAAATAAAGAAGGCCACGTTGTTTGATGTTGCCAAGAAGGCTGGTTATACAACATGTGCTTTGCTTTGGCCGGTGACGGGGAAGAGTCCTTCCATAGACTATAACCTCGCAGAAATTTTTCCGAACAGGCCCTGGAAAAACCAGATAATGGTTTCCGCTTTTGCATCCAGCACAAAATATGCGTTGGAGATGAACAAAAAATATAGCTCATTGCGAAACGGCATTGATCAACCGGAGTTGGATGAATTTGTGACGGCGATAGCAGTCGATACGATCAAGACGAAACAGCCGGATCTGATGGCTGTGCATCTGGTCGATCTGGACAGCATGCGTCATCAGTATGGAGTCTTGAGCGACCAAGCGAAAGAAGCTATCATCCGGATGGATCGCCACCTTGGTCAGATCATCGAAGCGATGAAAGAAATGGACATTTATGAGAATACCGTGTTGGCCGTGTTGGGCGATCATTATCAGATTGATACGCATACAGTCATCCGCCCGAACCACCTGTTTTTAGATAAAGGGTGGCAGACTTTGGATCGCAAGAGGAATATCAAGGACTGGAAAGTGCTGGCAAAAGCGGCAGATGGAGCTTGCTATATTTACCGGAAAGATGTCACCATCACCAACAAAATGATATTGGATGCGTTGAAAGGAATCGAAGGCAGGATCGAAACCATCCATTCGGCCGCAGAAGCCAGAAAAATGGGGGCAGATGAGAATTGCCTATTCATTTTGGAAGCGAAGGCGGGTTATTATTTTGAGAGTGACGTGCTCTATCCTTTCATGGAGAGTACCGCTAAAAACCTTCCCGACCGAAGATTGCATAGCGCAACGCACGGCTTCAGTCCGAAAAAGAAAAAATATGCCACGATGCTGATGGTTTCCGGACCCGGAATCGACAAAGACGCTGTTGTCGAAAAGGGCCGGCTAATAGACGAAGGACCGACTTTCCTGCATGCAATTGGACTGAAATTTCCGGAAGCCACGGATGGAAGGGTCATTAATAAAATATTCTTGTAATCAGGAGGATTTAATCGCCGCATGATCAAAGTAGTGGGAGCTGTAATAGAAAAAGAGGGCAGCATTTTTTGTGCCAAAAGAGGCCCGGGTAAAGCGTTGGCTGGCCTATGGGAATTCCCTGGGGGTAAGATTGAGGAAAATGAAACGGCAGAAGAAGCACTTGTCCGGGAGATGGAGGAAGAGTTTTCCTGCCGGATACTGGTCAAAGACAAACTTCTTACAATCAAGCATCCATATGATTTTGGAACAGTTGAATTGACGACGCTGCTCTGTGAATTACACGAGGGCGAACCTCGATTGTCGGAGCATGCAGAAATGCGTTGGGTGAACATCTCCGAATTGCTTGAGCTGGACTGGGCGCCGGCAGATGTGCCCACAGTGGAACTGTTGGCACAACATTTGTAAATATCAAGTAAAAATAATCCTGAATTGTAAAAATCATGGCACAATTTTTGCAAATCAGGATTTTTTTACTATGTAAATGTAAGCGTCAACATTCATTGTTGGGACGAATATCCTAATTGTGAAATTAATAACAAAATATATTTGTGTGTTTTCATATTCCTTTTTGTAAGTGGACGCTGAAAAAGTATTGTGGCAGTAGGCTTAATCGAACGCAATCTCATCTAAATCTAATTAATTATTCATTTTTATAAATTAAGTGGATTCTACATAGTGATATTTGTGTCTTGATTTTGCGTAGCGTTTACAATGTTGTTTTTATGTAAAAAGGCTATTAAGGATGATAGATTATTACTATCAGTAAGGAAATCAGGTTTCAATATATTTATCATGATTTATGGCAAAATCATCTTTAAAATGGTATTATGGATATATATTAATGAAAGGGTCTTGCATGATTAAATAAATCATTATCAGATCGTTTTGTTGCGGCAATATAATTGTAAGGGAAGTGTCTGGATGAGTGCAAAAATGAACATACTTAAAGAGTTGGAAAAAGAGATGTATTTGTTCAACATCGGGGAACATCTTGAAAGCTATCGCTTTTTAGGAAGTAAAAAACGGACCGAAGATGGGGTTGAAGGCTGGCGTTTCACTGTTTGGGCGCCTAATGCAAAAAACGTTTCGTTAGTCGGAGATTTTACTGAGTGGAAACCCGTAGAAATGCAAAAAATCGGTAAAACCGGTGGCTGGTCGCTCTTTACGGAGGATGCAGCCCAAGGCGACTGTTACAAGTATTATATCGAGGATAAGAACGGCAAAAAGAAATATAAAATCGATCCTTATTCTTTTGCTTATGAAGTTCCGCCAAAAGACGCCTCTGTCGTGTTCGACATGCCAGAGAAAAAATGGAAAGACGGCAGATGGTCCGCAAACAAAAAAAGAAAGTCCATCTATCAAAAACCACTTAACATTTATGAAGTGCATTTCAGTTCTTGGAAAAAACATGATGATGGCAGCTGGTATTCCTTCAAGGATCTTGCTGAGTCGCTGATTCCATATGTGAAGGAAATGGGTTACACGCACATTGAATTCATGCCATTAATGGAACATCCGCTAGAAGCTTCTTGGGGCTATCAAATCACCGGGTACTTCGCGGTGGCTGGCCGTTACGGCAACTTGCTGGAATTAAGGGATTTCGTGGAAGAAGCGCATAAAGAAGGGGTCGGGGTCATCATGGACTGGGTTCCCGGACATTTCTGCAAAAATGACTATGCGTTAGCCAATTTCGATGGCACGCCGACTTTTGAATATGCCGATCCGAATCGCGCCATCAACAACCGTTGGGGAACGTTGAATTTTGACTTGGGTAAAGCGCAAGTGCACAGTTTCCTGATTTCGAATGCCATTTTCTGGCTACAAGAGTTCCATTTTGACGGAATCCGTGTCGATGCCGTTTCGAATATGCTTTATCTTGATTATGATGAAGGTCCTTGGACACCGAATGAAGACGGTGGCAATGATAACCGCCAAGGGATCGAATTCCTGAAGAAGATGAATACAAAAGTCTTCGAGCGCCAGCCGGATACTTACATGATTGCGGAAGAAAGCACTGCTTGGGCCAATGTCACAAAACCGGTCGATACAGGTGGGCTAGGCTTTAACTATAAATGGAATATGGGCTGGATGAATGATACTTTGCGCTTCTTCGAAATGGATCCATTGTTCCGAAAAGACAATTTCAATCTGATTACCTTCTCATTCATGTATGCATTCAATGAAAACTTTATTTTGCCGATTTCCCACGATGAAGTGGTCCACGGTAAACAATCCCTGCTGGCTAAAATGCCAGGTGACCGCTATAAACAATTTGCAGGCTTACGTACGCTGCAAGCCTATATGATGGCTCATCCAGGGAAGAAATTGAATTTCATGGGTAATGAAATCGGACAATTCCTGGAATGGCGCTTCTACGACCAAATTGAATGGGGTGTCCTGAACAACGAGTTCAATCCAGAGTTCCAGCATTACATCAAAACGTTGAATCATCTATACAAAGATTCGAAAGCTTTGCATGAAGTCGATGATGCCAATACCGGTTTAGAGATTCTCGACGCTGACAACAGCTTGGAATCGGTGCTTTCCTTCATTAGAACAGGTGAAAAGCCGCGCGATTTCCTGATTGTCGTGTGCAACTTCACACCTGTTGAACGTCTCAATTTCCGAGTGGGCGTGCCATATGAAGGCCACTACGAAGTGTTGTTGAATACGGAAATGCAGGAATTCGGTGGTACTTGGACAGAAAATCTTCCTGAAATGATCACCAGCCTCGACGGCATGAATCGCCAACCGTTCTCAATCGAATTTACGTTACCCGCATTAGGAGTTTTGTTCATCAAACCAAAACGCGTTTTTGGTGTTAATAAATAGATCTACAGATAGTTATGATGAGAAGGAGGGGAAAGGAAGAAGCATTCTTCCTGATACTATGAAAAATCAAATGGTAGCAATGATATTAGCCGGAGGGCAAGGGACTCGGCTTGGGAAATTAACGCGCGAAACAGCCAAACCGGCCGTTCCGTTCGGCGGAAAATATCGAATAATCGATTTTGCTCTAAGTAACTGCGCTAACTCAGGAATCAATAAAGTTGGGGTAGTGACACAGTACCAACCTTTGGAATTAAATGAACACATTGGAAACGGTGAGTCGTGGGGACTGACTGGCAGAGACGGTGGAGTGACTATCCTTCAGCCGTATTCGAGTGCAGATGGCGAAAAGTGGTTCAAGGGGACTGCTCATGCCATCTACCAGAATATCGCCTATATCGACAGATACAATCCGGAATACGTGTTGGTTTTGTCCGGTGACCATATCTACAAGATGGACTACTCCAACATGTTGGATTTCCATATTGCGCACAAGGCCAGCTTGACGGTCGGCGTCATCCCTGTTCCGATGGAAGAAGCACCTCGTTTTGGGATCATGAACACGGATCAGACTAACCGCATCATCGAATTCGATGAAAAACCGAAAGAACCGAAAAGCAATCTGGCATCAATGGGAATCTACATCTTCAATTGGCAGGTGCTCCGTAAATATTTGGTGGAAGATCAAGCTAAACAACGCGAAATGGAAGATTTCGGTAAAAACGTTATTCCAGCCTATCTTGAAAACGGCGAAAACTGTTTTGCTTATGCGTTTGACGGTTATTGGAAAGATGTCGGCACCATCGAAAGCCTTTGGGAAGCGAACATGGAATTCCTCGATCCAAATCATACCCTGAATATCCGGGATGAAGAATGGCGCATCTATTCGAAAAATCCGGTATCCCCTCCACAGTTCTTGACAGAGTCATCCAACGTGACGGACTCCATGATCGTTGATGGATGCTACGTGGCAGGTGAAATCACGCATTCGATCTTGTCCCAGAACGTTCGCGTCGGCAATGGATCAGTCGTACGGGATAGCCTGGTTATGGCAAATGTTACGATCGGTGAAAATGTTACAATTGAGCATGCCATCATTGGGGAGAATGCAAAAATCGCCGACAATGCAAATGTCATCGGCAAGAACGGTGAAATCGAAGTTGTTGGATATGCTGAAGTTATAGGAGGACTGAAAGATGAAGATGAATAGTATTTGTGCCATTTTAAATTTGACCGAGGACGAGACAGCGTTGAAACCTTTGACGTATGTCCGCCCGATTGCTTCTCTACCGTTTGCTAGCCGTTATCGCCTGATCGATTTCAATCTTTCGAGCATCAGCCATGCTGAAATCAAATCAGTGGGTATGTTTATCGCAGGAAGCGGCCGTTCGATCTATGACCATATCCGCAGCGGATCCGTATGGGACCTTGAGTCCGGCTTGACCGGCGGGATCTTTACGTACTCCCAACAAGTGCTGAAAGCAGTCCAGGAGAAAAATGGCGATGCTCCAGACTTCTACATGAACCATAAGGAGTTCATCGAACGCTCCCAAGGCGAATACGTTATCATCATGGGTAGCAAAATTCTGGCCAATGTCGACATCAAAGCCATCATGCAACACCATTTGGCTAAGGAAGGCGACATCACTGTCGTCTATAAGAGCGTTCCGAAAGCCTTCCTGGAAAACAGACCGAATGAAAAAGTATTGAAAATTGATCGTGATGAATATTTGTTGCACTTGATTGATGCAAAAGATGCCTCAGAAGATCCTGAGCGCCTTGCGATGAGCATGAATATGTATTTCATGAGAGCGGACAAGATGCTGGAATTGATCCAGCGTGCGGAATTGGAAAATGTGCAACTCGATTCAGATAAACTGATCGAACACTACCTGCCTGAATACCAAGTCAACACATATGAATATACAGGCTATATGGCGAACATCGATTCAATCGAAGCCTACTTTAAGGCTAATATGGAAATGTTGGAAAAGAATAAGTTCTCATCTTTGTTCCACGGAAGCCAGAGCGTTATCACGAAGGTGAAGAACGGAGCACCGACCTATTATGCTAAAGGTGCTCATGTGAAAAATGCCCAGTTCGCTACCGGGTGCGTTGTTGAAGGGACAGTCGAAGACTCCTTGATTTTCCGTAAAGTCAACATCGCTAAGGATGCCGAAGTACGCAACTCCATCATCATGCAGGGTGCACAGATTGGTGAAGGCGCAATCCTCGAATATTGTATCCTGGACAAAAATGTGACTGTCGGAGCTGGCGTGACTTTGAAAGGCACGAAAGATAATCTTGTTGTGATCGAAAAAAATAAAATACTCACAGTTTAGAAAGAAGGATGCGCACGATGAAAATTTTATTTGCCGCAAGTGAGGCTGCTCCCTTCTTTAAAACAGGTGGCCTCGGTGATGTCGCGTACGCATTGCCGAAGGAGTTAGTCAAACAAGGCGTGGATATCCGGGTAGTGCTTCCCTATTACTCGACCATGCCTGCAAAATACAAAGAAGACATCAAAGAATTACTGCACTTCCGCGTACAAGTCGGTTGGAAAAGCATGTATTGTGGTGTGAAAACATTGGAATTGGAAGGCGTGACTTATTATTTCATCGATAATCAAGCCTATTTCAATCGTCCATCCCTGTACGGTCAAATGGATGATGCCGAAAGATTCGGTTTTTTCTCTTTGGCGATCTGCGAAATGATGGAAAAAATTGATTTCATTCCGGATGTCGTGCATGTGAATGATTGGCATACGGCCATGGTTCCGGTTCTCCTTGTGGATAAATACCATTGGGTCGAAGCGTATCAAGGCATCCGTAAAGTCATCACGATCCACAACATCCGTTTCCAAGGCGTGTACGATCCATCAATTCTGACTAGTATTTTCGGGACCGGCATGAACATCTACCATGAAGCTGGCGTGAAGTATTACGATAACGTTAACTTCATGAAAGGCGGCATCAATTTTTCAGACGTCGTCACGACGGTCAGCCCATCCTATGCGAATGAAATCCAGACACAGGAATTCGGTGAAGGCTTGGAAGGGACTTTGGGCTACAACAGTTGGAAAATCAGAGGCATCATCAACGGAATCGATTACGATGTCAATGATCCGGAAACGGATCCGAAGCTCGAATTCCATTTCTCAGCCGACGATTTGACCGGGAAAGCAGCAAATAAAGCGGCCCTGCAGGAACGTTTGGGATTGGAAGTGAATCCTGACATCCCGTTGATCACGAGCGTCGGACGCTTGACTGATCAAAAAGGCTATCAACTTGTGCAGGAAAAAACCGAGGAATTATTGAATGCCCGGGATGTGCAGATTGCTATCCTCGGGACCGGAGAATCGGAATACGAGGACTCCTTCCGTTACTTTGCTGCAAAATACCCTGATCGCTTTGCTGCGGTCATCGATTTTGACATCACCTTGGCACAGCAGATGTACGCAGGCGCAGATCTGTTCCTGATGCCTTCCGCATTCGAACCATGTGGCTTGTCGCAAATGATTTCCTTGCGCTACGGCACTTTGCCGATTGTGCATGAAACGGGCGGCTTGAAAGATACCGTGGTCCCTTATAATTCCTACACGGGTGAAGGCACCGGGTTCACATTCATTGATTTCAGTGGGTATGCATTGCTCGGAACCATCTATCGTGCGCTGGATGTATATGAAAACCAACCGAAAGCCTGGGCCGAAATGGTTCGCGAAGCAATGAGCAGCGATTTCAGCTGGAAAGAACCGGCTAAGGATTATCTGGATGTCTATCAGTCATTAGTCAACGAATAAGAGGAGTTGGAAGCATATATGGCATTTGACGTTCAAGAGTTCAAAAAAGAATATCAAAAGAAATTTGAGGAATTATTCGCTTACGGTTATGAGGCGGGTTCAAAAACGGAACAGTACATTGCTTTGGGGGACTTGGTCCGCGGACTCTACTCCGAGGATTGGATTCAAACAGTCACGGAGTACAACAACAAAAAGGAAAAGCAAATCTATTACTTTTCGATGGAGTTCCTGCCCGGAAGGATGCTGAAAAGCAATCTCCTTAATATGGGGATACTGGACTGCGTCAGACAAGGCATGGAGGATATGGGCTTGGATTTGGATGAAGTGGCGCGTGCTGAAGTCGATCCGGCTTTAGGAAACGGCGGACTCGGCAGATTAGCTTCCTGCTTCATGGATTCGATCGCGTCGACCGGCCTTGCCGGAAACGGCAACGGAATCCGCTACCGTTATGGTCTTTTCAAACAAAAATTCATCAACGGCTATCAGATTGAATTGCCTGAGAATTGGCTCCGCAACAAGAACGTATGGGAAGTCAGAAAAGAGAATAAAGCCGTCATCGTACGTTTCGGCGGAGAGGTCAGCTTTACGCAGGATGGGGACGGCAAATTGCGTGTGCGTCACGAAAATACCCGTGATATCCTAGCGGTTCCTTACGATACAGCGCAAGTCGGCTACAATAACGGCGTCGTCAATAATCTGCGACTTTGGTCTGCAGAAATACCGTATGGTGATGAAGCGCGTTTTTCGACGGAAGAGCAACGTGAAGAAGTCAAACGTATCACCGAAGTATTGTATCCGGATGATTCCAACTATGAAGGGCGTCTATTGCGCGTTCAGCAGGAATACTTTTTCTCCTCTGCCGGCATCCAAAGCATCGTCCGCTATTTCAAGCAATTAAATCTGGACTGGAGCCTTTTCCCGGATAAAATCGCCATCCACATCAACGATACGCACCCAACTTTGGCAATACCTGAATTGATGCGGATCCTGTTGGATGAAGAGGGGTTGACTTGGGACCAAGCGTGGGAAATCACGAAGAAAACAGTCAGCTATACCAACCATACGATTCTTCAGGAAGCAATGGAGCGTTGGCCGGAAACGATGATTTCAGATTTATTGCCGCGTATCTACCAGATTATTCAGGAAATCAACCGCCGCCATATCGACAAGAAAACGCCTTTATACGGAGAAGAATTATCGCAGCGCACTGCCATCATCGCAAATGGACAAATCAAAATGGCCAACCTTGCCATCATCGGCAGCCATAGCGTCAATGGCGTCGCTAGATTACATACTGACATCCTGATGGCTGATACGCTGCATGACTTCTATGTGATGTATCCGCAAAAATTCAACAACAAAACCAATGGAATCACGCAAAGGCGCTGGGTCCAGATCGCGAATGAAAATCTGACTGCGATGCTTGACGACACAATCGGGACGGAGTGGAAGAGCGATCCGGAAGACATCAAAATTCTGAAGGCGCACCGCGACAATAAAAATGTCCTGGATAAGCTAGAACAAGTCAAGCTGGCAAACAAAGTACGTTTTGCAGCTTATGTACAGCAAGAAATGGGCATCAAAATTGATCCGACTGCATTGTTCGATGTGCAGATCAAACGATTGCATGCTTATAAACGCCAATTGCTGAACGTTCTGCACATCTTAGACAGATACCTGCAACTGAAGGATAATCCTAATGCTAATCTGCAGAAACGCGTCTTCATCTTTGGTGCAAAAGCTGCCCCTAGCTATTATTATGCAAAACAAATAATCAAATTGATAAATTCGATTGCTGATCTCGTTAACAATGACCCTTCCATCGATGACAAAATCAAGATTGTTTTCGTTGAGAACTATGGCGTTTCGTTGGCAGAGTTGATCATCCCGGCAGCCGATATCAGCGAACAGATTTCTCTTGCCGGTAAGGAAGCTTCCGGTACCAGCAATATGAAGTTGATGTCGAATGGTGCCATCACAATGGCAACATTGGATGGTGCCAATGTTGAAATCAGGGATAATGTCGGTGACGACAATATCTTCATCTTTGGCCTGAAGAGTGACGAAGTGCAAGAATACTATCGCAATGGCGTATACAATTCAAGAGATATCTACGAAAAGAATCCGCGTTTGAAACGTATCCTGAATCTGCTTATTGATGGCACGATTCCAGGTGTCGAGACTGAAGGCCGGGATATCTTCGATTCGTTGGTCATGTACAACGATGAGTATTTCCTGCTGAAGGACTTTGATGGATATCTGCAAGCGCAATATGAGGCGGATGTGGCCTTTTCTGACAGAGACCGATGGAACCGCATGGCACTGATGAATATTGCAAGCTCAGGGCCGTTTTCATCGGATTACACGATTCTGCGTTACGCGGATGAAATCTGGAAGATCAAACCACAGTCCTGATCGAAGTTAACTAAATGCAAGCAAGGGCTGCCTCGTTTTTGAGGCAGCCCTTGCTTTGTTCATGAACATGAATAAACGAAATTTATCCATGTTCATGTTATACATCCGTTCACAGTCACCCATTTCAAAAAAAAAAGCCCTTATTAGGGGCGGCGTTACATAAGCAATTCGTTATTTATCGGTTTCACGTTTGAAGTAGAATTCTTGTTCTTCTGCCTCATCGTAGATGGTCAGCGTAGGGGACGTATCTTTTTTCAGAATCAGATAATAGCCGAAGTGGTCGCGGAAGACCAGTTCGTTGGGTTTGGCTTCTTCAAGGGTTGCTTTTAATTTTTTGTTGTTTAGGAGAATCTCCAGATTATCAGTAATTTCAACCTTCAAGGACTGTGCGTCGTTTTTCCATGTGCCGATGTAAGGGGTGTACGATGCTGATTGACTCTTCCCGGCATTGCGATTTGACTTGAACAAAGCAGAGCTGATGCTTGCGATTACGGATAATCCGACTACGATCCTCCAAGGATTATTTTTTTTCACTGATTTGAAACCTCCCACATTAAGTTAACTCATAGTATATTCCTTTTTTTGCAAATGGCCATAGCATTAACAATACAAATATGTTACAAATGATGTAAAGTTTGAAAAGGTAATTGCCATAGCCATGATATGATGATATTCTAAAGCATAAATGAAAATACAATTACAAAATTAAAAAAAGATTAAAAAACCAAGTGAGGAAGTGTTCGGTTTGAAGGTTATCAAATTTGGCGGGAGTTCTCTTGCGAATGGAACTCAATTGAAAAAAGTGTTGCAGATTGTGAAAGATGACGCAGACAGAAGAATTGTGGTCGTTTCAGCACCCGGGAAGCGCAATGACTCGGACGAGAAGGTTACGGATCTGCTGATCAAGTTGGCCAATGAGGTACAAAATAAAGAAGATCACCAAAAAACCCTGAAGACAATCCTGAAAAGATATCAAGATATCGTCGATGAATTGGAGATCGATCCAAGCGTTATGGCCATCATTTCCAAAAACTATGAGAAACTGATCCAGTCGAAATTCTACAACGAATTGTATGCACTGGATGCTTACAAAGCAAGCGGTGAAGACAACAGCGCCATCCTTGTAGCTGCATTTTTCAATAAAGAGGGCATCCCTGCCAGATACGTCAACCCGAAGGATGCAGGCCTATTGGTCACTGACAATCCAGGAAACGCGCGTGTATTATCGGAATCCTTCAAGAATCTGTATGCTTTGCGTGACTCGAAAGAAGTCATCGTATTCCCGGGCTTCTTCGGCTACACGAAGGATGGACAATTGCTTACCTTCTCAAGAGGGGGATCGGACATCTCCGGCGCAATCGTCGCCAACGGTGTCAAAGCTAGCCTATATGAAAACTTTACGGACGTTGACGCCATTTATGTGGCAAACCCTAAAATGGTCAAACACCCGAAAAAAATCAAGCAATTGACCTATCGCGAAATGCGTGAATTATCCTACAGCGGATTTTCAGTCTTCCATGACGAAGCTTTGCAGCCGGCTTTCAGCGCCGGAATCCCGGTGGTCGTAAAAAATACCAACAATCCGTCTGCTCCAGGTACGAGCATCACAAGAACAAAGCCTGAAAACAAGCAGATCGTCTCCGGTATCGCAAGTTCGACCGGTTTCATGAGCATCTACATCGGCAAATACCTGATGAACCGAGAGGTCGGATTCGGCCGCAGAGTGCTGCAGATTTTCGAAGATTTCAACCTGAACTTTGAACACATGCCATCCGGTATCGACGATTTATCGATCATCCTGCGCGCCAATCAGATGACGATGCAGCAGGAACAAGAGTTGTTGTACCGCTTGAAGAATGAATTGGAAGCGGACGATGTAAATGTCAAAGGTGGCATCTGCTTATTGATGATCGTCGGCGAAGGCATGGTCAATTCCGTCGGGACAGTAGCGAAAGCCTGTACCGCACTTGCTGAAGCGGACATCAACCTGGAAATGATCAACCAAGGTTCATCAGAAGTCAGCATCATGTTCGGGATCGACGAAAAGGATGAAGCTAGAGCAGTCAAAGTGCTGTACGATGCATTCTTCCCATCAAAAAAAGACTAGATTAAAAAACAGGCATTGATGAATTCTCATCAATGCCTGTTTTCATGTTTTCAGATGCCACTAGCATGAGTGAAATTATTTTTCGTGCGCTAATCCGGTGCTCGAAGCCTTTCCGTCCGATGTGACAGTGCCTTGAAAGTGGTGGGTAGGGATTTTCGCCAAAAGCCTTAGACTGTTCATGATGACCAGAATTGTGCTGCCTTCGTGTCCGACCACACCGAGCGGCAAGTTGATGAGCTGGAACAGGTTGGACATGATCAGAATAAGGATGACGGTAATCGAGAAGATGATGTTCTGCATGGTGATTTTTTTCAGCTTCTTCGACAATCCATAACAATATTCCAGTTTGTCGAGTTCACTCCTCATCAGTACCACATCCGCCGTTTCCATGGCGATGTCCGTTCCTTCGCCCATAGCGATGCCGATGTCGGCGTTTGCCAATGCAGGGGCGTCGTTCACGCCGTCTCCGACCATCGCGACCAGATTATATTTCGCCTGCAGGTCTTTCAGGATGGTAGTTTTGTCTTCGGGAAGGCAGTTTGCGCGGATTTCATCCACACCCAATTGCTTACCGATTGTTTGCCCGGTTGCTTCATTGTCGCCGGTAATCATGATCGTGTGGACGCCATTGGCTTTGAAAAAGGCGATCATGTCTTTTGCTTCAGATTTAGGGGTATCCAATAAAGCATAATAGGCCACGACTGTATCATCCTGTGAAATGTAGATGACGGTCTTTCCTTCGTTTTGGAGCGCGAAAGCTTCTTTTACGAAGGGAGGCTCATTCTGGTCATCATTAACGACAAAGGATTTTTTGCCGATTTTCCATTGGCTTCCGAATGCTCCGCCGGCCAATCCGAAACCTGTAAGATCCTTAATCGTATCCATCTGGGACTTCACAAAGTCCTTCGTGCCAAGATGCTGGACCAATGCGGAGGCAATCGGGTGGGTTGAAGAGTGCTCCAACGCATACACAACGGACATGATGTGCTTTTCATCCGTGCCTGCCAGATAGCTGGCTTCCGTCACTACAGGTTTGCCTTCCGTCAGCGTGCCTGTTTTGTCGAATGCGATGCAATCCATGGCCGAGAAGTTCTCGATTGCGATGCCGCCTTTGAACAGGATACCGTGCTTTGCTGCATTGGAAATGGCGGAAAGCACAGCAGGAGTGGCCGAAGCCACCAATGCGCAAGGGGAGGCGACCGTCAATAGCACCATGCCGCGATAGAATGATTCATTCCAACCCCAATCCAGGAGGAAATAAAACACAGCGATCATGACAGGTACAAAAATGAGGACGATTTTGACATAGGTGTTTTCGATACGGTTGATGAAACTTGCTGTCTTAGAAGGTGTCTTTTGTGCTTCTTCAACCATGCGGATAATTTTGGCGAACAGGGTATCCTTGGATTCTTTCGAGACAGTCATCGTCAACGCTTCGCTCAGGTTGATCGTGCTGCCGAATATATCATCGCCGACAGTTTTTTCGACAGGAACGGATTCGCCGGAAATGGCGGCTTCATCGATCAGACCTTGACCCGATGCAATCGTGCCGTCGATAGGGATGCTGGCGCCTTTAGGGACCATTAATGTATCGCCGACTTTCAGATCCTTGACTGCAACGTCTTCGGTTGAGCCATCCGGGTTGATGCGCTTTGCGATTTCAGGGACAATGTTCATCAATGCCGTAATCGCTTGGGTACTTTTATCGGTCGCGTATTCCTCGAGCGAACCGGAGAGCGAGAAGATGAAGATGAGCAGCGCGCCTTCCATCCAGTAACCGATAAGAGAGGCGCCCACTGCGGCAAGCACCATCAGGATATCGACGTTCAAGTGTTTATTTTCAACTGTATCGATGAATCCTTCTTTTGCTTGTTTATAACCGCCTATGATGAACGATAGAACGAAAATGATGGCTGCAGCTATATCAAAGTTTTGCCATTGCAACAAAATGCCAAGAATGATCAGAATGCCACTTATCGTGGTTGCGATCATCGCTTTATTCTTAAATAAGTCTTTCATGATTTGACACTCCTTCCTTATATGCTTTCATGATAGCACTAAAAAAGTCTAGATTATAATCATTATAATCAAACGGAAATGAATATCATTCTCAATATCCACATATCAGACACAATTCAAAGAGGCCAAAAATTGCATGCAGCAATAAAATCAGAAGGAAAACGAATGACGATAGATTATAATGATTATCGATAAGCAAAAAAGTATTCTGGATGACAAAACAAAAAGCCACCCCAAAAGGATGGCCAAAATTATTTTTTAGACAAACAGGAAATAGATCAAGACGATTGCTCCAAGTATAATCCGATACCAACCGAAAGCTTTGAAGTCGTTGCGTTTCAAATAACCGATCAAAAACTTGATGGCGACGATCGAAACGAGGAAAGCAGTAATCATGCCTGACAAGAGAACTGCGAATTCAAGCCCGGTAAAGCTGAAGCCGAATTTGATGATCTTCAAAAAGCTGATCCCGAACATGATCGGAATGCTCATGAAAAAGGAGAATTCAGTTGCGATGAAGCGGGAAGTGCCTAATACGATGCTCCCCAAGATGGAAGAACCGGAGCGCGAGGTTCCCGGAATGATCGAGAGCGCTTGGAACAAACCGATTTGGAAAGCCTTCATATAGGTCAATTGGCTGAAATTGGTGATGCTTGGTTCGCGATCCTTATGCTTGTTTTCGATCAGGATGAACAAGATCCCGTAGATGATCAGTGCCAGAGCTACAACTGTCGCGTTCAGGAGGTTTTCGTCCGCCCAATCGTTCAAGGGCAAGCCGATGACCCCTGCCGGAATACACCCGATGACTACTTTTTTCCAGATATCCCAAGTCTGTGTCTTCTCTTCCTTGGTTTTGCTTGGGGAAAAGGGATTCAGTTTGTGAAAATAAATGACGACGACCGCGAGGATGGCACCCAGCTGAATAACATAGAAGAACATCTCTTTGAATGCCTGCGAAAGATCCAATTGGATGAACTCTTCAACCAAGATCATGTGGCCCGTGCTGCTGATGGGCAACCATTCAGTGATACCCTCTACAATGCCGAGGATAATTGCTTTCAGTATTTCTATAAATTCCATATACTATCCTTTCTGTAGTGCATTTTTTTTATACTCTATCATCTAGTATAGCGAAATGAAAAAGATTAGCCAATCCTTTTCAAGGATTCTTAAGGAATGGAGGAGCATTTTTGAATGTAAGCGGTGCTAAAAAAATTTCACAATGCTTACCTGTTTATGTTAAAATGAAGTATACCAATTTTCACAAAAGCTCATTTAAATAAGGAAGAGGCGATAGCATGTTTGGCTTTTTTAAGAAGGATGATAAAAAGGGAAAACTGCCAGTTGAGAAGGAAATTTTATATTCACCTGCCAATGGTGTAGTGGTACCTGTTTCAGATGTTGCAGATCCAGTATTTTCCCAAAAAATGATGGGTGACGGTTTCGCGGTCATTCCTACAGACGGAAACATCTATTCACCAGCAAAAGGTAAAGTATTGAGCGTATTTCCGACAAAGCATGCAGTAGGCATTTTGTTGGACAGCGGATTGGAACTTTTGTTGCACATGGGGTTGGATACGGTTGAGTTAAACGGGAAACCATTCGAAATCTTCGTGAAGGAAGGCCAAGCTGTGACTGCGGACACACTGATCGCCAAAGTGGATTTAGCGCAGCTGCAGGAAGCCGGCAAAGATTCCGCGATGGTCGTCGTCATCACGAATATGGACAAAGTTAAAAATTTCAGCCTGGATGTGACCGGCGAGTCTGCCGTTAAAGCAGAAATAGGAAGCGTCCAGCCGAAGGAATAATTTCATATATCCCAAAAAGCTTCATCCGGAGATTTGCCGGATGAAGCTTTTTCGTTAGGCGGAAAAGCTGCCTGCGAGTCGCCGTTTGCAAACTGAAAATCCGTTAAGGACGTTCCAGCGAAAAAATCTCCCCGAGCTTTGTATAATCGTTGCCGGCCAGCCTAGCGACCGGCTCCAATTTGTTGGCCAAAACATACTGTTTTTCCTGATTGAACACCGATTCATCGAAAAAGAAATCTACGACGCGCAGGATGAACAGATCCGTAAGCACGTTGCCTTCCGCATCCGTCAGAGGAACATATTGATGGACAGTTGTCTCCATCCGTATTTTCGCCTCTTTGATCGCGGGTACAGTGACAGTGTTGCTGGCAGTCAATGTCAAATCCGTCAGATCGATTTCGCTCTCGGTGTCAGGCAATTGAGCAGCCGTCCTATTCATATCCTCAACCAGTTCTTCGCTGACGATATGGACGACGCCTTGTCCGGAAGCCAGCAGGTTTTTGGCAGAATCCTTGATTTTTCCGTCATTCCTTAGAATGGCTACGCTTATCAGCGGCAGCACGTTCGAGGCGACGCTAAAAAAACTGAACGGCGCAGCATTGACGATCTGTGTTTCCTGATTCTGAGTGGTGATCCAAGCAATCGGGCGGGGAATGATGCTCCCGGTCAAAAATTTGTACATCTGTTTTGTGTTGAGCTCTTCGCTATTGAAATGCTGCATGAGATCACTTCTTTCTGTTCAGGATAGTGGATTCGATCGCTTTTCGTTGTGGTTGCAAGAAATCAGGGAGGGCGAATGTTTCCCCGAGTTTTTCCAATGGTTCATCCAATGTGAAGCCAGGCTTGTCGGTTGCAATTTCGATGCGCAATCCGCTCGGCTCGCGCAGATAAAGGCTTTGGAAGTAACCACGATCGATGATTTTTTCTACGGTAATATCATTTCGTTTTGCCTTTTCAAGGATCTGATCCAAATTTTTACGGTCTGGCACGCTGTAAGCAATATGGTCGATGGCTCCTCTGCCGAGGCGGGAAGGCTTCAGGCTGGTGGACTGGATCAGCCGACTTTTTTCATCCGCGGAAGACCTCGGATGGGCAATATGATCTGTCAGCAGCATGCCCAGCACATCGTGGAAAAAGACCTCGGTTTTTTCCACATCTGACACGGTATAATGAATGCCTTGGATTCCGATGATCTGGTATTCGGTGGGCACCTCGCTGTGGTTCGTCGCCTGACTGGCTGCAATCGTTCCGGCTACTTCGACCAAGCTGATTTTCATATCGTCAGGATCCAGAAAGGTACATCCTTTGTCATCGTTCTCAATCAAACGAATGTCCCTCGCGGTAAGGTGTTTTTTCCAGAACGGCAGACTGCCTTGAGGAATCTTCAATAGCACTTCGTGGATGAAACTGTCTTCTTCGTGACGTTGGCCAACTCTCGGCAACTCGAAAAAGGTCAAAATCGTACCAGGAGTTCCTTTGTAGTCCCCATAAAAAAGATGGGGATCGGTCAAGTTATCCTGATTGACCGTCTGTTTTACGAGACGCAACCCTAGGATATCTGTATAGAATGTCTTGTTCCTCTCCGCATCTTTGGTGATGGCGGTGAGATGGTGAAAACCGGTAATCATGTAAGCTCCAACCTCCGTTCAAATAATCTATAAATCGAGTATACAGGAGAGTGACTCAGAGAGGTAACTATTCTGCTCAGCTGGTAGCTTCAATGATTTGTGCATTGATTACGACAGGATACACAAAGTGAAAGCAAAAATCCTCCACGTTCATCAGAACGTGGAGGGGAATGTGATTATTTTAGTAGAACACGCAGACGCACTCTGGCGCGTAGACGTCTTTTTGCAACAACGATAATTTGCCTGTTTCTGCATCGCGTTCGAATAAAGTCAGGTTATCGGAATCCTGATGAGCCACGATTACGAATTGGCCGCTTGGATCCAAGTTGAAGTCACGCGGGATATTTCCTTCAGTCGGTACATATTCCACCAATGACAATGTTTCACCGTCTTCGGATACTGCATAGACAACCAATGAGTCATGACCACGATTGGAAGCATAAACGAACTTGCCGTCAGCGGAAATGCGGATAGCCGCGCCGCCGTTGAAACCGGTATGCTCTTCAGGGATAGTCGTGATGACTTGCAATAATGAGAAAGTGCCTGCTGCTGCATCATAAGCCAACACTTCGACATCGCTGCTCAATTCGCCAAACAAGTAAGCCACTTTGCCGTTCGGATGGAAAACCAAGTGACGCGGGCCAGTGCCAGGAGTCGCTTTATAGCGGGCAACTTCGGTCAGTTTGCCTTCATTGGAAACTGTGTAGGTGTACACTTCATCGGTTCCCAAATCGCATGATAACAAGTATTTTTTGTCCGGAGAAAGCGCGCTGTAATGCACATGCGGAATGTTTTGGTTTTCATGGATGCTTGAACCTTCATGTTGCGCACGGTCAGTCATCGTGAAGGAGCCGTCAGCGTTCTCTTTGTAGACAGTCAAGTATCCGCCGTGGTAATTGGCAGTGAAGATCAATTTTTTGTCTTCGTCGAAGTAGATATAGCAAGGCGCAGATCCTTCGGCAGAAATTTCGGCTACCTTATCATAGGTTCCGTTTTCATTTTTCTTAAAAGAAGTGATGCCGCCGCCTTCGTCCGTTTTGGAAATTGCGTATAGTGTTTCTTTGTCTGACGATAAATCCAGGTAAGTAGGGCTGTCGACTTCCGCAATCAAGCGATAATCACGTAATTCTTTTTTATCGGTGTCCAAAATGATTTGATGAACCCCTTTACTTTCTCTTTTCGTGTAAGAGCCAAGATATAAAACTTGTTCCATTCAAAGACCTCCTATATATTATGATAATTCCATTATAACAAATGCCCTTCACAATTACAGGGAAAAAGCTTACAAAGCAAATAAAGTTGGCTTGAATGGCATAATCAATGGTTTGCCAAATAAACTGTGATAGAATAGAAGGTGTAAAAAGTGTCTGAAAAGGGGATATGTCAATGCAAAGCAAAGTAATTCAAATTGGAGAAAAAGCAATAGATATAAAAGAACCGATGATCATCCTGTTCGATGACAGCGCAACGGCAACATTGCAGGAGGTTTCTGTCATCCATCGTTTTGTGGAGCCGCAGGAATGGTTCGAACTGGCGGACGGGGACCGGATTTTATTTGACGATCAGGAATACCGCATATCCTATGTAGGTACGCATGTCTTGAAAAATCTGCAGTCGCTTGGCCACACAACCATGATCTTTAAAAATTGGGACGACGAACGCCTGGAAACAAGCATCTATTTGACCCCTTACGTTTTGCCGACAATAACAGACGGCACCACCATTACTTATAAGAAGAAAGATTGAAGGTGAGTCCAATGGAAAGAGCTCCGCGTAGAGGAACGAAATCCGGGAATCGGTTGTCGTGGTTCGAAAGATGGTTTCTGAACAACAAATTCGTGACTGTCCTTCTGATCATTTTACTGATTCTCCTGATCTTTTTGGTATTTTCAAAAATATCTTATCTTTTAGGACCAATAGGCAGCTTCTTTAGTGTCATCGGTTTTCCGCTCATAATGGCGGGTATTTTTTATTATATGCTGAATCCTTTGGTTACGCTGATGGAAAAGAGGGGCATCAAACGATTTGCCGGGACCTGGATCGCCTTTGTGCTGGTACTGCTGATGATGATTTGGGGATTTGCGATTCTGATCCCGATCATCCGCGATCAGACGATAGGCATTGTCCGCGAATTTCCGGCTTATTGGAAGGCGCTCGAGAGCATGACAATCGAATTGGTCAATTATGATTGGTTCACCTCTTTGCAGGATCAGATTAATCAAATTAACTCGGACATCTTCAACTCTGTTTCCACGAAATTGAATGAAGTCCTGTCGAACACGGTCAGCGGATTGGGCAGCGTCGTCGGGATTTTAACGAACGCATTTGTGGGAATCGTCACGATGCCGATCATCTTGTATTATTTATTGAAGGAAGGGGATAAGTTGCCACTGACTTTTTTGCAATTCTTTCCCACAAATCTGCGAGAATCGATAGGTGAGCTTTTGAAGAAAATCAACACGCAGATCAGTCAATATGTGCGCGGTCAGATAACAGTCGCCTTCTTTGTCGGGCTGATGTTCGTCATCGGCTATGCCATCATCGGAATGAAATTCGGCATCGTCCTGGGGATACTCGCAGGCTTCCTGAACATCATCCCGTATATGGGTTCCTTCATTGCGATGGTGCCCGCTGTGATCGTTGCGATAGTGGATTCTCCACTGATGTTGGTAAAAGTGCTATTGGTTTTCTCGATTGAACAATTCATCGAGGGGCGCGTCATTTCACCGCAAGTATTAGGCAGCAATCTCGAGGTCCATCCCGTCACAATCATCTTCGTGTTGCTTACGGCAGGAAAACTGTTCGGTCTGACCGGTTTCATCTTAGGCATTCCCGGTTATGCTGTCCTTAAAGTACTGTTCATGCATATTTTTGATTGGTACAAAGAAATTTCCGGATTATATTTGGATGAACCTGAAATAGAAGAACCGGAAGAGGACTATGTTCAAGAATAATCGAAATGAAAAGGGGTAATGCTTGATGAACAAAAAGAGATGGATTGCGGTGGCAATCGCGCTTGTGCTTTTCGTGGCATCAATCGGCTCGCAATTCCTGTCGACCCGTGTGGCTGACCAAACGGAAGATTCCCTCAGCCAGCTTACCGGCAATCTGATCCCAGGGACAAGCCTGCAGGAAAGTGTTCTGGAAAGCGGTGATGCCAGCAACCGGATCGCGGTTCTGCATATCGAAGGAACGATTCAATCTGGTACAGGGAGTATGCTGACTGACGGCTCAAGCTATGATCACGATCTTTTCCTGGAGCAACTGAAGGCCATCGAAGAGGATGACACGATCAAAGGGATTTTCCTGATAGTGGACAGCCCGGGTGGTGGGGTATATGAAAGTGCGGAAGCGCACGATAAATTGTACCGCATTGCTGCTGAGAAGAAACTTCCGGTCTATGCTTCGATGCAAGGAACGGCCGCAAGCGGAGGCTACTACATTTCTGCTGGTGCGGATAAAATTTATGCTACAGCTGAAACGACTACCGGTTCGATCGGCGTCATCATGCAAGCAATCGAATACTCTGGCCTTCTTGAAAAATTGGGTATCGAATACAATACGATCAAGTCAGGCAGCCTCAAGGACATCGGGTCGCCGGATCGGGATATGACGGAAGAAGAGCGTGCTTTGCTTCAGGCATACGTCGATGAGGCCTATCAGCGCTTCGTCACCGTCGTATCGACAGGAAGGGACATGCCGGAAGAAGAGGTCCGTGCTGTTGCGAACGGCATGATTTATTCCGGAACCCAAGCGCAAGCGTTAGGGTTGGTGGATGAGATAGCCTACACGGATGATGCATTGAAAGCGATGAAAGCCGCTTATGACCTCGAGGATGCGGAAGTCTTCGACTACACTTCGACACCTGGCCTATTTTCCGATTTTTCTTGGTTGTTCGCTCAGGCGGCTGCCAAACTGACGAGCCAGGATAATCAGACGCTTTCTGAACTGCAGTTGCTACGTGATACTTTTGGGACAACCGCCGCTCCGAGATTGCTTTATCTCTACGGAGGTGAGTGATGATGGAAGAGCAAACCACTACGCATGAAGAACGCTTGGAAGAAATCCGCAAAAAGAAAGTAGCCTGGGAGGAAGCCGAGCGCTTTTCCGACCAGCAGGAACGCCCGTTTCACCGCTATCCGGATTATGTATTCGCCGGCTTCTGGATCAGGTTGTTTGCCTACCTCGTCGACTTGCTGATTGTGCAGGCATTGGTGGGGCTTTTGATCAAGCCGATTTTCGCTTTGGGCGGATTCAGTATGCAAGGGAACGATTTCTTTACCTTTTTCGGATTTTTTCAGTTGCTGATCTTTGTCGGGTATTTCATACTGACAACGAAATATACAAACGGCCAAACACTTGGGAAAATGATTTTCGGCATCCGTGTTGTCTGCTTTAAAGAAGAAAAACTCAGTTGGCAGACCGTCCTGATCCGCGAAGGCGTGGGTCGTTATATCGGTAAAATCGTGGCTGTGGTCTATCTGGTTACTGCTTTCCAAAACAAGAAACAACATCCAATCGACATGCTTTGCGATACGTCGGTCGTGACGGAAAACAGCATCAGGGCTTTGCAAGAAGGTTACTAGTAGAGAGTACAAGTGTGGGGAAATGGCATGCAACCGGGGGTTATCGGTCGCATGCCATTTTTTGTGTTGTACTAAATTTTTTTGCGGGGTGGCTGGAGGAGAAAGTGAATAATAGTGCGGAACTCCGGTGACGCCGTCGTTCGCCGGAGAAGAGAGGAAAACTATAGCAGGTCCTCCGGCGGGGACCTGCTCATCGGAGGACACATATCACTCTAACCCTCTCCTCCGGGGAAGCCTGCTTTAACCGGAGGAGGCGTCAGCGCACCGCTTTCTGCTTGCAAATCCCACCGCTAGTGTTATACTTGTTATATAACGAACAGGAGGGGTAAAAATGTTCATCGAAATTCTTCCGAACAGCGACACGCCGATCTACACGCAACTGATGTACCAGATTAAAATTGGCATCCTCAAACGGGAATGGTCATATGGGGATGGATTGCCGAGCGTCCGGAGCCTGGCCAGCGAATTGGGCATTAACATGCATACCGTGAATAAAGCGTATAATCTATTGACCGACGAAGGCGTGCTGGAAAAAAACCAGAAAGGCTATTTCGTCAGCGAACGCGCGACAATGGCGTCCAATGAACGCACGAAAGCGGCGATGCAGGATAAGCTCAAAGAAATTCTGATCGACAAACAGATTTTTGAGGTTAATGAAGCAACGTTCAACGGATGGCTGAACGAACTCGAGAAAGAGTTGGAAGGGGAAGGGAAAGCAGATGCTGATATTTAGTTGGTTCATGGTGATTATGTTTTTGATTATTGGAGTGGTCAACGGCATTACGCCATATTATAGCCGGTTAGGCACACCGTTTGGAGTGACTGTTCCGACATCGCATCAGAAGGACCCTTACGTTTTGAAACTTAAAAAGGCTTACCTTTATCAAAATATATTCGGGAGTATACTGCTCGCTGCGCCAATCTTTTTCTTTCTTCTCTGGGATGATGAAGAGAAAGCGGAAATGTTCACCAGCATTTATGTGACGGTTGCGATGTTCATTTTCATCTTCCTTTCCTTCCTGCTGTACCTGCAGAAACGGAAACAGCTCCGCAGTTGGAAAGAAGCGAACGGCATCCGGATTGAACCGAAAAAAGCCAAAATCGTCATCGATACGGCCTATCAAAAAGATTTGAAGGTGGTCTCCCATTCGGTCTTCGTTTCGGCGCAATTGTTTATCCTGTTGGTGACCGTAGCGGTGACGCTTTATTTCTATGACTTGATTCCCGAGCGCTTCCCGGTCCACTGGAACAGTTCGAATGAGCCCGATCGGATCGTCGATAAAACCTATATGAATGTATTTATGCTTCCGGCGATTCAATTGTTGATGATTCCGATGATGTTTTTCAGTCACTATTCCTTCATCAAATCGAAACAGAAGATTTCGCCTTATCTGTCAGATCTCTCCAGCAAGCAGAGTAAATTGTTCCGCCAGGCTTGGTCCTATTACTTCCTCGTCGTGACCGTACTGACGCAGCTTTTGTTGAGCGGCATCCATTTCTTTTCCTTGTTCTTCGCGGACAAGGGCGCCCAGTGGATCCTTGGTATGACGATACCGTTCGTGGTCATCATAGTTGGGTACAGCGTTTATCTGACCTGGAAATACGGCCAAGGCGGCGAAAAACTGTTCCTGAACGAAGCCGGTGAATTGCCGGATGAAGTGACGGAAGCCGATGAAGAGCGCTACTGGAAGTGGGGCGTATGGTATTACAATCCAGAAGATCCATCTATATTTGTCGAAAAACGTTTCGGTATCGGAAGCACTCTGAATATGGCGAGATGGCAATCCTGGGCGTTCGTCGCCGGACTGTTGGCATTTGTAGTGCTGACGATTGTGCTTTCTTTTGCAATGGAATAACGATGAGCATATATCAAAAAAGAGGAGCTGTCCCATTTCAGGGCAGCTCCTCTTTTTTGGTTTATATTTCGATCTTTTTGTTGTGTTGGGCAATGGCCATATCGACGATGCGGTTTGCCAGGTGGATGTTGCGGACCAACAGAGGCCCGTGGAAATAAGAACAGAAGACATTTTTGTAGCGGGCGCCTTCGGTCTTATCTTCACCGTTATTACCCATGCCTTTTTCGACTTTCCCGAGCGGGCGCATGTTTTCCCCAAGGAAGGTCCGTCCGTTATGGTTTTCGAATCCCTCGTAGGTCTCATTAAATTCTTCGCTGCGAATCGTGATATCGCCGATGAACCGGTTGTTGTCCTGGCTCAGAGTATAATGATCCAAGGCGCTGATGCCGGGGATTTTGTTGCCGGCTGCATCCATGTAGTAGTGGCCCAATAATTGGTAACCACCACAGATGGCTAATACCACGCCATCATTCTCGATATATTCCTTGATTCCTGCCGCTTTGTCCTGAATGTCTTTGGAAACGATGAACTGTTCGTAATCCTGGCCTCCTCCAAAAAAGACGAGGTCATATTTTTCGGGATCGAAAGGCTGGTCCAGACTGATGATCTCTGTTTCGAAATCGATACCTTTTTCACGGGCACAATACTGGAGCATCAACAGATTCCCGTTGTCGCCGTATGTATTCAGTAGGTTGCCATACAAGTGGCAAATACGTAGTTGCATTTATTTCATCCTTTCCGCTATATAGCCTTGGTTCGCCAGCTCTTTACGGAGTTGCAGCACAGCGGTGTAAGTTGCCATCACATAGATTTTTTTCGTAGGAGCCTTTTTGAAAGCTTTGATGACATCAGTGATTTCCGGTAAAACTTCCAGCTTTTCTTCCGGAATGCCGGCAACCTTCATGCGTAAGGTTAGCTCTTTTTGGCGGATGCCGCTGACGGTAACTTTCGGGATATCAAAATCCAAAAACTTCTCGTAGTTTCCGTCCCAGATCCAGCTGACGTCGGTTCCGTCTGCCGGGCGATCATTCAGGATCGATACGACGCTGAATGGCTCCTCTTCGTAATGCAGAAGGTCGATGACCTGGTTCAGACCGACCGGATTTTTGATGAGGTTCAGGATGATTTCCTTATCGTCGACGGTGATCGTTTCTTGACGACCAAATTTTTGCTGGGCAGCCGAGAAGCCGGCTTGGATCTCTTCAGGAGTCAAGCCGAAATGCTTACCGACGGAATAGGCAGCCAAGGCATTATAGACGTTGTAGAGACCGGCAACATTCGTGTGGAACGGATGGCCATCGATTTCAAATGAAGAACTCTTGTGCGTTAATTTGTCCACTTTGGTAACCGCATAAGCCAATTCCGGACGTTTGAAATCACAATGGGCACAATAATATTTTCCAAGGTTGCTGTATGTATTGAATTTATAGCGCAAAATGTGCTGGCATTTTGGACACAGCACGCCGTCAGTGTTGTAATGCGCCAAGGTGTCGCCATCGGGCTCGTGATTAAAACCGAAATAGATCTGTTTGTTGACCAACTCTTTGGAGTTGAAGATTGGGCTGTCCCCATTTGCCAGGATGACCGCATCCGGTGCGAGTGCAGCGCCATCGACCATTTTTTGGTAGATTGTATATATTTCGCCGAATCGATCCATCTGATCTCGGAAAACATTCGTGTTCACGATGACCTTCGGCTTAATGAACTTCGTCACTTTGACGAGGCTGGCTTCATCGACCTCAAGAACAGCAAAGGCCCTTTCCTTTTTTACTTTACGTGAATAGCCTTCCAGGAATGAAGAGATGATGCCTTGCTCCATGTTGGCGCCGGTCGGATTCGTCAAAATATGCGGGAATTTTTGTTGCAGGACATGATAAGTCAACGATGTCGTCAGCGTCTTGCCGTTTGTGCCGGTGATGATGACGACATCAAAATTTTCAGAAAGATGTTGCAATACGTCGGGATCCAATTTCACGGCCAGTTTGCCGGGCAGACTGGTTCCGCCTTTGGTAAATGTTTGAAGACCCCACTGGGCGATTTTGCCGATATTGATTGCTAGTGAACCGCGGATAGTCAAATAAATTCGCTCCTTACTTATGTATCTCTTGCCATCATAGCATATAACAAGGCTTTTTTCGATAGCGTTAGTATAGCAGAATTTGCCAGGATTTAATATTTTAAGATGCCTTATCGTGTCAGGAAAGGGTGTTCCGATTGCCGAATGACAGCTGATGATCGTGAATTTTATTGACTTTGGAGCCATTTCCTACTATCATTATACGGGATGTTATTCAGTTTTTTTATCATTCGCCAACCTTACTGGAGCGGAATGATGAAGGTGAGATAATAGCGGGTCGGAAACAGGATGACACAGGGGCATCCTTTCTTTTTGCAGGAAATTCCGACCGATTTATGAAAAATAGGCAAGACGCTGTTGGAAAGGTGGACATAATGGCACAGTTATTTTTTAAATATGGGGCGATGAACAGCGGGAAATCGATCGAGATCCTGAAGGTTGCCTACAATTATGAAGAGCAGAACAAATCAGTGATGATCTTTACTAGCGCGATCGATAACCGTGATGGCGTAGGCTATGTTTCGAGTCGGATCGGATTGAAGCGCGAAGCCACTCCGATTGCGAATGACACGGATGTGTTTTTGGAAGTCAGCAAAAATACAAAAAAGCCAGCCTGCATTTTGATTGATGAATCCCAATTCCTATCCAAAGCGCATGTCATCCAATTAGCGCGCATCGTGGATGAATTGGGAATCCCGGTGATGGCGTTCGGATTGAAGAATGATTTCCAGAACGAATTGTTCGAAGGCTCCAAATATCTGTTGCTCTACGCGGATAAGATAGAAGAAATCAAAACTATCTGCTGGTACTGTCATAAAAAAGCGATCATGAACATGCGTGTCGTGGATGGAAAACCAGTATATGCCGGCGAACAGATCCAAATCGGCGGAAACGAATCCTATCTTCCCGTCTGCCGTAACCATTACCACCATCCGCCCTTGGCCTAGAACAGATACTCAGAAACATAAAAAGAGGAGTTTGAAAAAGTTATGTATGATCAATTAGATGCATTCATTATCCGTTATGAAGAGCTTTCCGAATTGTTGAGCGATCCGGAAGTCCAGGCTGACACAAAACGGTTCTTGGGATTGACCAAAGAAGAAGCAGGGCTGCGCGAGAAAGTCGCGACCTTCAATCGCTATAAAGAGGTGGAAGGAGAAATCTCCGACACAGAAGAAATGTTGTCAGAAAAGTTGGATGATGACATGGCTGCTATGGCCAAAGAGGAATTGAACGACTTAAAGAAAGAGAAGACCGAGCTTGAAGAGCGCATCAAAGTTTTGTTGCTCCCTACAGATCCGAATGATGACAAAAATATAATCATGGAGATCCGTGGGGCTGCCGGCGGGGATGAGGCTGCTTTGTTCGCTGGAAAGCTGTTCACAATGTACAGTAAATTCGCTGAAAGCCATGGCTGGCGCGTCGAGGTCATGGATGCGAACATTACCGGCATCGGCGGCTACAAAGAGATCATCCTGATGATCAGCGGAAACGGTGCCTACTCCAAACTGAAATACGAGAGCGGTGCACACCGTGTTCAACGTGTCCCGGAAACAGAATCTCAAGGACGTGTGCATACCTCCACTGCCACCGTTGTCGTCTTGCCGGAAGCGGAAGATGTCGAATTGAACATCGAAGACAAAGACATCCGCACAGATATCTACCATGCCAGCGGAGCCGGCGGACAGCACGTCAACAAGACGGCATCCGCGGTCCGTTTGACTCACTTGCCGACCGGAATCGCCGTTGCCATGCAGGATGAGCGATCCCAAATCAAAAACCGCGAGAAAGCGATGAAAATTTTGCGCACGCGTGTCTACGACAAAATTTCTTCAGATGCACAATCAGAATACGATGCGACGCGTAAATCCGCAATCGGTACAGGCGATCGTTCCGAACGGATCCGCACCTACAATTTCCCGCAAAACCGTGTCACGGATCACCGTATCGGTTTGACCTTGCAAAAGTTGGATACGATTTTAAGCGGAAAATTGGATGAAGTTATCGATGCGTTGATCATGGCAGATCAGACGCAAAAATTGGAGTCCTTGAACAATGGGTCAATCTAAGGAGCTCACTTACCAGCAAGCATTGCAGAATGGCGCGCTTTTTTTGGAACAGAACGAAAAAAGTCCGTTGGCTGCTGAAAGGCTGCTTTTGGATCGTTTAGGTTGGACGAAAACGGATTTGTTGATGCGCTTTGCCGATCCGATAACGGATTCAGAATACAAGCAGTATTTCAGCGACATAAATGAGTACGTCGGGGGCAAACCGATCCAGTACATCGTAGGCGTCGAATGGTTCTATGGCTATCCCTTGAAAGTCACGGAGGCTACGTTGATTCCGCGTCCGGAAACGGAAGAGCTCGTGCAACGGGCGCTAAAATGCCTGGAGGGGAAAGGGCCGCAGAAGGTCCTCGATATCGGAACAGGATCCGGTGCTATAGCCATTGCGATGAAAAAGGAACGCCCGCAGGATGAAGTTACAGCCACTGATCTGTCTGAAGAAGCATTGTCCGTCGCGAAAGAGAACGCTGAGCATCTGAATGTGGACATCCGTTTCCTGCAAGGGGATCTGCTGGAGCCGGTGCAGTTGGAGACTTTCGACTGTATCCTCAGCAACCCGCCTTACATCAGCGAAGATGAAATCGGCTTGATGGACCGCTCCGTTTTGGATTACGAACCGCACTCGGCTTTGTTCGCTGACCACGACGGATTGGACCTATACCAAAAGATGGCGTTCACGCTTCCGTTCCATTTGAAAACAGACGGATGCCTGTTCATGGAAATCGGGTTCAATCAAGGCGAAAAATTATTGGAACTCTACAAAAAAGCTTTCCCGGATAAAACGGTCACGATCGAAAAAGATCTGTCCGGCCTCGATCGCATGCTCATAGTAAAATAAGAAAAGAGTCGCCTGTTATCCATGGGCAAAAAATGGCTGCGGGCAATTGCCCCGGCTATTTTTTTAACCTGAACAGCGCTGCTGCGTGTCCAAACATTCAGAAAGGAGCATTTATTTATTATGGAAACAAAAATATATGCCGCCTCAACGATCGATGAGGCGGCCGAACTGCTGAAAGCTGGAGAATTGATTGCCTTTCCGACAGAGACAGTTTACGGTCTGGGTGCTATCGCATCAAATGATGAAGCCGTCAAAAATGTATATAAAGTAAAAGGAAGACCCAGCGACAATCCGCTGATCGTTCATGTATCCAATCGGGAGATTGCGCAATATGTAGCCCTTGTGCCGCCCCAAGCAGAAGCCTTGATGGAGGCTTTTTGGCCAGGGCCGTTGACTTTGATTTTCCCGATGAAAGAAGGCGTTTTTGCGCCGACCGTAACCGCAGGCCACAATACCGTTGCGTTGCGGATGCCTGCCCAAGAACAAACGCTTGAATTGATCAGAAAAACCGGCTTTCCTTTGGTGGGGCCGAGCGCGAACACATCAGGCAAACCGAGCCCGACGACCGCCCAGCACGTGATGCATGACCTTTCAGGGAAAATTGCAGGCATCCTTGATGGAGGCGAAACGCAGATCGGTTTGGAATCAACCGTTCTGGACTTGACCAATGCCGAAGGACCTGTCATTTTACGTCCGGGTGCCATCACGGAAGTGCAATTGGAACCGATCATCGGAAAACTGGCAGGAAGTGCGCAAATAAAAAATGAAGCAGAGGCACCGAAAGCGCCAGGGATGAAATATCAGCATTATGCCCCCGCGCAACCGGTCGTCCTGATTGATGGAACGGCCGATGATTGGGAAGCTATCATTGAAGTGTACCGCGGTGAAGGCAAGAAAATCGGCATTTTGGCATCGGAAGAACAACTGGCTGCGCATAAGGATGCAGCGCTGGCTACCTATTCATTGGGATTGAAGGATGATGTGGCAGCTGCATCGCAGCGTCTTTATGCCGGATTGCGGTATCTCGATGATCAACCGATCGATGTGATCTTGGCGGAAGGCTATGACCTTGCCGGCCTTGGGAAAGCATTCATGAATCGTCTGGAAAAAGCGGCTTCTTCAAAATATCCGAAAAAATAAGCAGAATTATCGTGTATTATCCGTCTTTAGCTTACTTTTTATACAAAATATTCAATTCCAGGAGCTTATATGCTTTATTTCCTGAAAAATTATGCTATACTCAACTTACATTTTTTAAATGTTTAAAATTTTGGAATAATGTGATGGAAGGGTGCAAACATGGATAAAGAATTATTTGCAGCAATTGATAAAGAACGCGAAAGACAAGAGAACGGAATCGAGCTGATTGCTTCCGAAAACTTTGTATCTGAAGATGTTATGAGAGCACAAGGCAGCATCTTGACCAACAAATATGCTGAAGGCTACCCTGGTCGTCGTTACTATGGTGGTTGCGAATTTATCGATATCATCGAAAACTTGGCGATCGATCGCATAAAAGCAATCTTCGGTGCAGAATATGCCAATGTACAACCACATTCCGGTTCACAAGCGAATATGGCTGCTTACCGTGTTTTGGTTCAACCCGGCGATAAAATTTTGGGAATGGACTTGAGTCACGGCGGACATTTGACCCATGGCGCATCCGTGAATTTCAGCGGCCAGACTTATGAATTTGTAGCTTACGGCGTAGAAAAAGATTCCGAGACGATCGACTATGACAAAGTCAGAGAGATTGCTTTGAAAGAACAACCAAAATTGATTGTTGCAGGCGCCAGCGCTTACCCACGCGCAATCGATTTCAAACGTTTTAGAGAAATCGCTGATGAAGTCGGTGCTTATTTGATGGTGGACATGGCTCATATCGCAGGACTTTGCGCAACTGGACATCACCAAAATCCGGTTGAGTACGCTCACATCGTAACTACGACTACACATAAAACACTTCGTGGCCCGCGCGGCGGCGTCATCTTAGCCAAAGAAGAATTCGGCAAAAAGTTGAACAGCGCTGTCTTCCCGGGGATCCAAGGCGGACCACTTGAGCACGTTATCGCTGCCAAGGCTGTATCATTCTTTGAAGCTGCAACACCAGAGTACACTGAATACATCGGGCAAGTCATCAAAAATGCCCAAGCAATGGCTGATGTCTTTAATGCATCCGACTTGCGCGTCATCAGTGGCGGAACAGACAACCACTTATTGCTGTTGGATGTTACAAGCAGCGGTTTGAACGGAAAACAAGTAGAAAAACTGTTGGATACCGTTGAAATCACTGTCAATAAAAACACGATTCCATTTGAAACGCTTGGCGCAAATAAAGCCAGCGGCATCCGTATCGGCACACCTGCCATCACAACTAGAGGCCTGAAGGAAGCGGAAGCACGCAAGGTTGCTGAATTGATTGTGGAGACTATCCAAAACCACACAGATGAAGCGAAATTGGCTGAAGTCCGTGCGGCAGTCCACGCAATCACAAAAGCTTTCCCATTGCACAAAAAACTCCAAGTTCGCTGCGCGAACAAATCCATGACAGAAAATAAGTTGCCCCTTATAATTTAGTTGAAGGTAACACAAATTCAAGCTCTTAACGGTGTTTTGCCGAACCCGTACAAAAAACTGAATGATTTCATCTTGTTGAGAAAAACCGAATATACCTATGAGTATGGAAACAAAATTACAGATCTATTTCGATGAAATCCGTTATCTTCTCATTTTTTTATAGGAGGGATTTCCATGGAAGTTATGGTTGAAACCTGTTGTGGAATCGATGTGCATCAAAAGTCCATTGTCTGTTGTATCCTTGATGGCCCATTAGACACGAACAAACCAAAAAAACAGCATCGTACCTTTGGTACAACAACAAAGAAACTAAGAGAAGCATTGGCATGGATTCAGTCTCAAAATGTCACACACGTTTTTTTCGAAAGCACGGGGCAATATTGGATTCCCATATTTAATATTTTTTATGACAGCAATCTGACGTTGATTCTGGCGAATCCGCAACACATTAAAAATCTTCCTGGCAGGAAAACGGATATGAACGATGCGGAATGGATTGCCCAACTTGGTAGATGTGGTCTGATTCAGCCATCCTACATTCCTTGCGAGGAAGTTCAACAATTGCGGCTTCTGACAAGACGCCGTAAATCCTATACTGAACGGATCACCCAATGTAAAAATGAAATTCATAATATTTTACAACGGGCCAACATTAAGCTAACGAGCTATCTTTCGGATATCTATGGTCTTACTGGAATGGCCTTATTGGAGATGTTCATTAACGGGGAAGTCATTGCAGAAGAAACGGTTCTTCCCAAAATTCAGGGGAGAGTCAAAGCTACTGTGGATCAGCTAGTTGAAGCGATGGACGGTAAATTGTCCATTGAAGATCGATTCCTACTGGGACAATCCTTGGAACATTACCGTCATTTGGTAAATCAAGTAGAGGAAATCACGGCTGTTATCAAGCAATATGTTTTAGAGAGATTTGAGCGAGAGTATAGTCTCCTTATTGAACTTCCCGGAGTCAGTGCTATTGTTGCCTGCGTGATTTTGAGTGAAATTGGCCCAAATGTAGAGGCCTTCCAATCACAAGGCAACTTAGCATCGTGGGCGGGAGTATGCCCAGGATCTTACGAGAGTGCTGGAATAAAAAAATCTTCCCATACAACACAAGGAAATAAATATTTAAAATCCAGCCTTTTCCAGGCCGGAGGCACTGCGGGGAGATCAAAAGATGAAGGGTTCAATAATCTATACGCTCGTATTTCTGGTAGAAGTTCGAAGATGAAGGCAATCATCGCCTGTGCACATAAAATGATTCGAATAATCTATAAAATCTTGAGCACAGGCGAGCATTACGACGCAAAAAAAGCTCTAGGACTGCGGCAACAGGCTAGAGCAAACTAAAAAAATTTTTTCCACTTAAATTATAGCATGGGAGTGACTTTTTGCGCATTTTTCAGCTATTTATTTTCAAACAAAA
>NZ_JBAVFV010000001.1:0-10843 GCF_049684335.1 Trichococcus sp. | reverse complement strand
TGCGATACTACGTATCGTCTTCGTTTGCTTCGACCGAAGTCTAAGCTCCTTGCACATTTGGTTCGTTCATTCTTTATTCAGTTTTCAAAGGTCAATCGTTTATCACGTGTTACGTGATTGCTTATTTATAATACCACTTGGCTAGCTCGTTGTCAACGTATTTTCGAAATATTTTTTTGACGATATTTCAAACGTTTTCGAACTGCAGTAGCAACTCTTATATATTATCAAATCCAGAATCATCTGTCAACAACTATTTTCCATCGGGACAAAAGATTAATTTGACAACTTAAACAGTCTACCATCTGACAGACGCTCTGTCAACAATAAAAGGAATATTTTTAAAAATGGGTTGCCAAATTTTTCCGAACCCGCAGACCAAAAGATTCCACAGAATAGTTGCGGATATTATAGTCAGTTTGTTCGTCAAGGAGGAATTGTTTTGAACATCGTTGTTTATGTATCCATCTTTTATTTCGGAGCCATTTTCGGTTCCTTCTTCACTGTCCTGGGAACGCGTATCCCCATCAAAGAAAACTTCACCACCACACGCTCACAATGCGTCGCTTGCCAGCACACTCTGCAGACCAAAGATCTTTTTCCGATCTTTTCTTATGTATGCCACCGCGGGAAATGTGCGTACTGCGCAACAAAAATAGATGCGCTGTACTTGACTTCGGAAATCATCTCGGGCTTATTGGCATGTCTTCTCTATTATTTCTACGCAACAGACATGCTGCAGTTGTTCGCTCTCGCCTTTGTGTTCTCCCTGTTGCTGGTCATAGCGATTGCCGATTATCTCTATCTGTTGATTCCCGACCGCTTCCAGCTCTTATTGTTTTTCGGTGTCGTGTTTCGCCAAGTTGTACTTCCGGTTGCGGATTGGCCGGCAGCCGTCATCAGTTTCTTTGTGATTTTTTCCTTGTTGTTTTTCACAAGTCTCGCTCTTCCTGACGGGATCGGGGGCGGCGATATCAAACTGCTTTCGATCTTGAGCTTCACTTTCGGGTTGGAGCCCACCTTGTTCATCATCCTGTTGGCCAGCTTCTCCGCAGGTTCCTATTTTCTGCACACCCACATGGCGAAAGGCAGCTCCTTGCAGCGCAGACTGCCTTTCGGGCCCTTCCTCGCCGCTTCTGCTGTTGTGGTGCACTTCGCACAGATGATGCTGATCCGTTAATGCCTCTTTGATTCCATTTTAGGAATGCATTTATGCACAGAAATAACCCGTCAAAACCATTTTGACGGGGAAAATCAGTTCAAATCATAGTCATAAAAACCGCCGAAACTACCTTGGCGGGGAAAAACGTCCGCGGATAACATGAGATTCCCCGCCAAACCCAAACCCCAGAACACCATGCCTCCAACCAACAAAAAAACGTCCTGGAAAAGCAATTTGCTTTTCCAGGACGTTCATCATTTTATCCTCTGTAATCAGATAGGTTAGAACCTGTTTCAGCTGTATCAGTGATGCTATAGACGCTCTCACTTTCGGCTTCGACGGCTTTCGGCTCCATCTTACGGTAGCGGGCCATACCTGTACCAGCAGGAATGATCTTACCGATGATAACATTCTCTTTAAGACCCAATAAGGAATCTTTCTTGCCGCGGATCGCAGCATCCGTCAGGACACGAGTCGTTTCTTGGAAGGAAGCAGCAGACAAGAAGCTGTTTGTTTCCAAGGACGCTTTTGTGATCCCCAACAGGACTGGACGGGCTGTTGCTGGAACTTCCCCAGCGTTGATGACAGAACGGTTACGGTCTTCGAAATCTGAGATATCCATCAGTGTACCTGGCAGGATATCTGTTGAACCCGGATCCATAACGCGGACTTTACGCAACATTTGACGGACCATAACTTCGATATGCTTGTCGCCGATTTCTACCCCTTGCATACGGTATACTTTCTGAACTTCGCGCAGCAAGTAAGTCTCAACAGACAGTACATCGCGGACGCGCAGCAAGCTCTTAGGTTCGATGGATCCTTCAGTCAATGGATCACCACGGTGAACGATGTCGCCTTCAGCCACTTTCGTACGTGCAGTGTAAGGGATGGTATACGTTCTTGTATCCGTGATACCTTTGACTGTTACTTCTTTGGAACGATCGGACGCACTTTCATCGATGGAGACAACTTCCCCGGTAACTTCTGTGATGATAGCTTGCCCTTTCGGATTACGCGCTTCAAAGATTTCTTGGATACGCGGCAAACCTTGTGTGATATCGTCTCCGGCAACCCCACCCGTATGGAATGTACGCATGGTCAATTGAGTACCTGGTTCACCGATGGATTGGGCAGCGATTGTACCGACTGCTTCACCGACCTCAACATTTGAACCAGTAGCCAAGTTGCGGCCGTAGCAACGTTTGCAGACGCCGTGTCTAGTGTGGCACGTGAACACGGAACGGATCGTCACTTCTTCGATACCGGCATCAATGATTTCTTTCGCCATATCTTCTGTGATCAATTGGTTATGTACAGCAAGAACTTTGCCGTTTTCAGGATGGACAACTGTTTTTTGAGTATAACGGCCAATCAGACGCTCTTCCAAGTCTTCAATGACTTCATTGCCTTCTCGGATGGAACGGACTATCAGACCACGATCGGTTCCGCAATCATCTTCACGGATGATGACATCTTGCGCCACGTCAACCAAACGACGTGTCAGGTAACCTGAATCGGCTGTCTTCAAGGCTGTATCGGTCATCCCTTTACGAGCTCCATGGGTAGAGATAAACATTTCCAAAACGCTTAGTCCTTCACGGAAGTTCGAAGTGATCGGCAATTCCATGATCTTACCGTTTGGAGCGGCCATCAAACCACGCATACCCGCCAACTGGGTAAAGTTGGAGATGTTACCACGGGCTCCGGAATCACTCATCATGAAGATCGGGTTTTCTTGTCCCAATGTCTTCATCAGTTCGACTTGGATTTCGTCCTTAGCCATGTTCCAGGTCATGATGACGCTGGTGTATCTTTCATCATCAGTGATCAGACCACGACGGAATTGTTTCATGATGTTATCGACTTTTTTGTGGGCTCTTTCCAGGATTTCCGCTTTGGATTCCAATACCAAGATATCGGCGATCCCTACAGTGATACCTGCACGAGTCGAGATTTTGTAACCCAGGTCCTTCATTTTGTCCAGCATCTTCGAAGTTTCCGTTACTTGGAACTTCTTGAATACGGCAGCAATGATGTTCCCAAGGTATTTCTTCTTGAACGGTCCGACAATTTCTTGTTTTTTGATGAACGCCGGAATATCTTCGCCTGGTTCGGCAAAATATTTATCCGGAGTCGCAACATCCAAGTTGAATTGGGTAGGCTCATTCAGGTACGGGAATTCGTCAGGCATGATTTCGTTGAAGAAGATTTTACCGACTGTCGTCACCAACAGACGGCCTCTTTGCCATTCTGTCCATGGTTTCTTAGGCAATGAATTCGTGCTGATCGCTACTCTTGTATGCAGATGGACAAAGCCACCTTCATAAGCCAGGCCAGCTTCTTCGGCATTGGAGAAGATCATTCCTTCGCCGACTTTATTTATTTCTTCCAGAGTCAGGTAATAGTTACCCAAGACCATATCCTGGGATGGTGTTACAACTGGTTTACCATCTTTTGGATTCAAGATGTTCTGTGCAGCCAGCATCAATAGACGCGCTTCTGCTTGCGCTTCTTCACCTAGCGGTACGTGGACGGCCATTTGGTCACCATCGAAATCGGCATTGTAGGCTTCACATACCAACGGGTGAAGACGGATTGCTTTACCTTCGACAAGTACCGGTTCAAAAGCTTGGATACCCAAACGGTGAAGCGTCGGTGCGCGGTTCAGCAATACGGGATGTTCTCTGATGACATCTTCCAATACATCCCATACATCATCGTCCATACGGTCGATTTTGCGTTTTGCATTTTTGATGTTGCTTGCGATATCACGGGCAACCAATTCTTTCATCAAGAAAGGTTTGAACAACTCGATCGCCATTTCTTTCGGCAATCCGCATTGGTACATTTTCAGGAAAGGTCCAACTACGATTACAGAACGTCCGGAGTAATCGACACGTTTACCCAGTAAGTTTTGACGGAAACGTCCTTGTTTCCCTTTCAACATGTGCGAAAGTGATTTCAATGGACGGTTACCTGGTCCTGTTACAGGACGGCCACGACGACCGTTATCGATCAAAGCATCGACAGCTTCCTGCAGCATACGTTTTTCATTCTGAACGATGATGTTCGGTGCGTTCAAGTCCAACAAGCGTTTCAAACGGTTGTTACGGTTGATGACACGACGGTAAAGGTCGTTCAAGTCACTTGTTGCGAAACGGCCGCCTTCCAATTGAACCATCGGACGCAAATCTGGAGGGATAACCGGGATTACATCCATGATCATCCAGCTAGGTTTGTTTCCTGAAGAACGGAAAGCATCCAAGATGTCCAAGCGACGGATGGCACGCGTACGTTTTTGTCCGGTCGCGGATTTCAAGTCTTCTTTTAATTGTTCACATTCAGTATCGACATCGACGCGATCAAGCAATTGCTTGATGGCTTCCGCACCCATGGCCGCATGGAAACTGTTTCCGAATTGCGCCCGTTTGTCACGGTATTCTCTTTCCGTCAGCAACTGTTTCGATTCCAAGACAGTGTCACCTGGTTCGATGACAACGTATGAAGCGAAGTAAATGATTTCTTCCAATGCGCGCGGGCTCATATCCAATACAAGTCCCATACGGCTAGGAATCCCTTTGAAGTACCATACATGGGTTACAGGAGCAGCCAATTCAATATGGCCCATTCTTTCACGACGGACCTTAGCACGGGTTACTTCAACGCCACAGCGATCGCAAACGATCCCTTTGTAACGGATACCATTGTATTTACCACATGAACATTTCCAGTCCTTTTGCGGTCCAAAAATCCGCTCACAGAACAAACCCTCTTTTTCAGGTTTCAGTGTTCTGTAGTTGATTGTTTCTGGTTTTTTAACTTCCCCGTAAGACCAGCTACGGATCTTATCAGGAGAAGCCAAAGAGATTTGCATACTTTCAAATTTATTAACGTCTATCAAGGGGCCAACCTCCCTTTATTCTTTGAGCTGCCCAAAATGCTCTATCTGCGTTTCTCGTGAGGCAATGCGCTTTGATCAAACATGCACCCGAACGCCTCAGCAGCGTCCGGGAACACGAATTAGTCTCTCTTCATTGCTTCAGATTGTTTATTTAATCTTTCCATATTCACAACATCGTCTTCTTCGTCCATGTCGCGTAATTCGATTTCTTCTTCTGCTTCATCAAGCACTTTCATATCCAATCCGAGTGCTTGCAATTCTTTCACCAATACGCGGAATGATTCAGGTACACCTGGACGAGGAATTGTTTCGCCTTTGACGATCGCTTCGTATGTTTTCACACGACCGACAACATCATCTGATTTGTATGTCAAGATTTCTTGCAATGTATAGGCAGCACCATAAGCTTCCAGTGCCCAAACTTCCATCTCTCCGAAACGTTGTCCACCGAACTGAGCTTTACCACCCAACGGCTGTTGTGTAACTAAAGAGTATGGTCCAGTTGAACGAGCATGCAATTTATCATCGACCATGTGGGACAGTTTCAGATAGTACATGACGCCGACTGATACACGGTTATCGAATGGTTGACCTGTACGGCCATCATAAAGGATCGTTTTGGCATCGTTCGCCATACCGGCTTCAGCCACCGTACCCCAAACGTCATCTTCATCCGCTCCATCGAATACTGGAGATGCGACGTAGATGCCTAACGAACGGGCAGCCATACCTAAGTGAAGTTCCAATACTTGTCCGATGTTCATACGCGATGGTACCCCTAGAGGGTTCAACATGATGTCAACAGGAGTGCCGTCTGGCATGTATGGCATATCTTCTTCAGGCATGATACGGGATACAACCCCTTTGTTACCATGACGTCCGGCCATTTTATCCCCTTCGTTGATCTTACGTTTTTGAACGATATAGACACGCACCAACAGATTCACACCAGGTGACAATTCATCCCCTGCTTCACGGGTAAAGATCTTCACATCGTGGACGATACCGCCGCCGCCGTGAGGAACACGTAGCGATGTATCACGCACTTCGCGCGCTTTTTCACCGAAGATGGCATGCAACAGACGCTCTTCCGCAGACAGTTCCGTCATCCCTTTAGGAGTGACTTTACCTACTAGGATATCTCCGTCTTTGACTTCCGCACCGATGCGGATGATGCCGCGCTCGTCAAGATCTTTCAAAGCATCTTCGCCGACGTTAGGCAATTCGCGGGTGATTTCTTCAGGTCCAAGCTTCGTATCACGTGCTTCTGATTCATATTCTTCGATATGGATAGAAGTGTACACATCATCACGTACAAGACGTTCGTTCATGATAACAGCATCTTCGTAGTTGTAACCTTCCCAAGTCATGAAGGCAACCAAAACGTTCTGTCCAAGAGCCATTTCGCCCTTTTCCATAGACGGGCCATCCGCTAATGTCTCTCCGACATCGACACGGTCTCCCAAAGCTACGATCGGACGTTGGTTATAGCAAGTTCCTGAGTTGGAACGTTGGAACTTGATGATTTCGTATTTATCCAAAGCACCATTGTCACGACGGACACGGATCTCTTTGGCATCCACATATTCAACCACACCATCATTCTGGCACAACAGGGCTGCACCTGAGTCATGAGCGGCTTTGTATTCCATCCCGGTACCGACAAACGGTGCTTGCGGGTTGATCAACGGAACAGCTTGACGTTGCATGTTGGCACCCATCAAGGCACGGTTGGAGTCATCGTTTTCCAGGAACGGAATGCAGGCTGTCGCGACAGCAACTACTTGTTTCGGAGAAACGTCCATGTAATCGACGCGCTCGATCGGAACTTCCAAGTTGTCATGGATATAACGGGCCATGACGATATTGTTGGCGAAGCTTCCGTCTTCCAATAGGACCGAGTTAGCTTGCGCAACGGTGAAGTTATCTTCTTCGTCAGCGGTCAAGTAGTCGATGATATTAGTAACTTTGTGCGTGTTCCAGTCGACACGACGGTATGGCGTTTCAATGAAACCATATTTGTTGATTTTTGCATAACTGGACAAGCTGTTGATCAGCCCGATATTCGGGCCCTCAGGCGTTTCGATCGGACACATACGGCCATAGTGGGAATAGTGAACGTCTCGGACTTCATATCCGGCACGGTCTCTCGTCAAACCACCGGGTCCTAAGGCTGAAAGACGACGTTTGTGCGTCAATTCGCCCAATGGATTCGTTTGGTCCATGAACTGGGACAATTGGGAAGAACCAAAGAATTCTTTGATTGCAGCCACTACCGGGCGGATGTTGATCAATTGTTGCGGCGTTACGGTAGAAACATCCTGGATGGACATTCTTTCGCGCACGACACGCTCCATCCGTGACAAACCGATACGGAATTGGTTCTGCAACAACTCTCCGACTGAACGGATACGTCTGTTACCCAAGTGGTCGATGTCATCCGTTGTTCCCAATCCTTCATTAAGGTTGAAGAAGTAGTTCATGGAAGCAAAGATGTCGGCAGTCGTCAGATGTTTGATATCGTCAGCAATTTCGGAATTCCCGATGATGTTGATGACTTTCTCAGGGTCTTTCTTAGAGTAGACTTTCACTACTTGCATGACGACCGGATCGGTCACAACGCCATCGTCAGAAGGATACAACGTCACTTGGTTCAAACCATTATCCAAATAAGGCGTTAAGCGTTCCATCATGCCGCGGTCCAATTCAGTCCCTTTTTCTGCGATGATTTCACCTGTTTCAGGATCGACCAAAGTTTCAGCCAATATCTGGTTGTACAAGCGTGTTTTGACATTCAATTTTTTATTTACTTTGTAGCGTCCAACAGGAGCCATATCATATCTTCTTGGATCGAAGAAACGGGCATTCAGCAAGTTACGTGAGCTGTCGGCCGTTTTCGGTTCGCCTGGACGAAGTCTCTCGTAGACGTCTTTCAACGCTTCTTCTGTTCTGGAGTCCGATGCGTTTTTATGCACGTCTTTTTCCATAGTCAAACGTAAGCTCTCGTGGTCGCCGAAGATTTCTAGAATCTGATCATCCGAACCGAATCCCAATGCGCGGACCAATACGGTCAACGGGATTTTTCTGGTGCGGTCGATACGGACGTAAGAGATGTCTTTCGCATCTGTTTCATATTCCAACCATGCGCCACGGTTAGGAATCAATGTGTTTCCAAAGCTTTCTTTTCCGTTTTTGTCCATCTTGTTATGGAAATACACGCCTGGAGAACGAACCAATTGGGAGACGATAACACGTTCCGCCCCGTTGATGATGAAGGTACCCATGTCTGTCATTAATGGGAAATCACCAAAGAAAACTTCTTGGTCTTTGATTTCGCCTGTTTCTTTGTTGATCAAGCGTAGTTTTACATAAATTGGTGCCGAGTAGTTGGCATCATGTGCACGTGCTTCTGAAACAGTGTATTTTGGATCATGGAATTCATAATCGACAAATTCCAATGCTAAATTCCCTGTGTGATCTTCGATCGGCGTGATGTCCTTGAACATCTCTTTGATCCCAGTTTCCAGGAACCATTCATAAGAATCCGATTGAATCTCAATCAGGTTAGGAAGCTCTAACACTTCACTGATACGCGAATAACTTCTGCGGGTACGTTGTTTCCCGAATTTTTCATTATGCCCTAACAACTTCTTCACCCCTACTTAAATTTAGACCTTTAGCGACAACACACTCTTATGTTGCATTTTCGCAACAAGTGTTACGTTTTTGTTACATATACATTCCGCAACGTTTTTTTGGCAAAAAAAAACCAAAAGAAGGTTGCAATTTCTGAGAAAATTACTCTTTCTTTTGTTTTCTGCCTCGAAAAGCGCGTCTGGACAATATTTCAGTCGCGTTTTCTGAATTATCTTATGCGTCTATATTACCTTACTATTCTACACACATGGTTTTCATTTGTCAACAGCCTTCTGCCCGTATCCGGAGCAATCCGGGACGCGCATCAGGCCTTGACCGATTGGATGATCCAATATCCTTTGTCGCGTGCGATGACTTCGACATTCCCGAAGACATCCAGCATTTTCTGTTCAGCACTCGGCGCGCCTTGCTTCTTTTGGATGACCACGGTCATCATGCCACCCGGCAAAAGATGCGTGTGTGCTTCCGACAGGATGCGATGGACGACCTGTTTCCCGGCGCGGATCGGCGGATTGCTGACGATTGCAGCGAATTGCCTTCCTTCAGGTACTTGATCGTAGGTATTCGATTCGTAGACTTTCACATTGCGGATGTTGTTGGCTTCCGCATTTCTGCGTGCCAAAGACATAGCCCGCTCGTTTACGTCTACCATCTCCACCAGTCTGGCAGGATAAGCATGCGCGAGCGCAAGCCCCATCGGACCGTAACCGCAGCCGACATCCAGGATATCCCCGGCCACTTCCTCATTCAAGCGGAAGCTTTCAATCAATAAGTGCGAACCGAAGTCGACCGTTCTTTTGGAGAAGACGCCGCTGTCCGAGATGAAACGGAACTCACGACCCCTCAATAGGAACGTCCAGGAAGTTTCCTTGCTTTCGGTTTCAGGGTTCTTTGTGTAGTAATGATTTGACATATTTCCAACTCCTTCTGACGGAAGTCCGATACTGCAAGGAAAATATAAGAAAAGCCAGGATAATTGCTTATCCTGGCTAGTCTATTTAAACAATCAAGAATTGTGTTTCTGTAAAAATAATCTTTTGAAAAAAGATTATTTAATTGTTACAGAAGCGCCAACTTCTTCTAATTGAGCTTTCAATGCTTCAGCATCTTCTTTAGATACAGCTTCTTTGATAACGCCAGGAGCGCCGTCAACTAGAGCTTTAGCTTCTTTCAAGCCTAGGCCTGTAGCTTCACGTACAACTTTGATTACTTTGATTTTTGAATCGCCAGTTGAAGTTAATTCAACGTTGAATTCAGTTTGCTCTTCTTCAGCTGCTGCTACTGCACCTGCTGCTGCTACTGGAGCTGCAGCTGTTACGCCGAATTCTTCTTCGATAGCTTTTACTAAGTCGTTTAATTCTAAAACTGTTGCTACTTTGATGTCAGCAATGATTGCTTCGATGTTTAATGACATTTTGTGTTCCTCCGTTTTTGGTTTAAGTTTTTTTGTGCCTCCGAAAGGAAGCTTGTATTTCATTTTTCAACAGAACTGCAAATTATGCAGCTTCGCCGTCTTTCTCGGATACAGCTTTAATAGCCAACGCAAAGTTGCGGACTGGAGCTTGTAATACTGAAAGTAACATAGAAAGCATACCTTCGCGGTTTGGTAGTTTTGCCAAAGCTTCGATTTCTTCTTTAGAAGAAACGTTACCTTCAACGATACCACCTTTGATTTCTAGTTTATCAGCAGTTTTTGCGAATTCAGCCATAATTTTGGCTGGAGCAACAACATCTTCAGAACTGAATGCAACAGCAGTAGGTCCTTTGAAAATGCTTTCCATTCCTTCCAAACCTGCAGCGACAGCAGCACGTACCATTAGAGAGTTTTTGATAACTTTCATTTCTACGCCAGCTTCACGCAATTGTTTTCTTAATTCAGTCACCTGTTCAACAGTAAGACCTAAATAATCAACAACGACTACAGATGCGGATTCTTGGATTTTTGTTGTCAGTTCTTCAACCAACAGTTGTTTTTTTGCAATAGCAGCTTCACTCATCTTATATTTCACCCCCTGGATTTTATGATAGAATTTCTTGTAAAAACAAAAAACTCTATGTCACCTAGACATAGAGGATCCATAAATATCTCATTGGATTCTTCCTCGGCAGGTATATTAAGG